>NZ_MPSB01000001.1 GCF_001981525.1 Sphingomonas jeddahensis
TTCACTCCAGCCTCGTGCTCACGCAGCACGCCTATGATCTGATCCTCGGTAAAACGGCCTCGCCGCATCGCTCGTCTCCATCTGACCAGCTAACTTACCAATGGCATGATTTCCGGGGAGCAGGTCATCATCACTCCAGCCTAAAGGCCAAGGAGCCAACGCCTTCCTTCCTATTTTCATGTGATCAAATGACGGTTTTTGGTGAGGTTTTAACATGCATAAGGGGTCGGGAATTGGTTGACGCTGTTCTTTCGGTTTCCTGAAATATTGAATGATCGCTGTTTGAAGACCGTTGAGATACACATGAAAATCGGCAAGATAATTGTTAAAGCTAATCAGATCATCAGCTGAAACGAAATCCAAGAGAAACTTTCGCTTCCCCTTGGCGGACTTCAGGTACACATTCCCGAACGGTCCCATTGTCATGGCTTCGTGAACCGGAATATCCGCTGCTATGGCTTCTGGACTAAAATCTATACCGTATTTTGTGACGCCGCTGATCCCGTGAACGTAGTAATTTCTATATGTGCGACAGATCTCAACGACTTTCACCGCATGTAAGATAGCGGAGGTCAAACTTTCTTCCTCCTCTGGAAGTTCGTTTGCGTAGCAGCTAAGCGCTTGAGTGATTCCCACGGAGCCGAGCTCCGAAATCAACGGTTCTGCTACCCTAAGATGTTCGGGGCTTCCTTTTGCTCCAAGCCATGACAAAGATTCTCGTAGCGATAACTCGCAGGCATTCCAGACTATGACGAGCATTCCTAGGCCCAAGGGAATGTCTCGATGGTCACCCGTCATTACGAAATTTGAATTTTCATCCATGACGACGTCCTACGCTAACCAGCAATGTCTTGGCTACTTTATCCGACAGTTGGATCGGTACGGAATGACCAAAGTTCGTACAAGTCTCGCCAGCGCAGCAGAATAAGTCATCCATCCTCACGTCACCCCGGGCTTGACCCGGAGTCCCGCTTCTTTTCTTCTTCCGGCTTGTGGCGGAGGGGTGGGGCGTGTGGGTCTATATTATGGCCGATCGCTATCGGGGTGCCATGTATCTTGACATCACGGCGCATCTGGGTGCGCGGGTTCGGCAGCATCGGTGCGGGGACGGGTCCGACTTCTGCCGGGGCTATGGCTTGGATCGGCTGGTCTGGGCGGAGCGGGCTGGGTCCGCGGCCGAGGCGATCGGGCATGAGAAGCGGCTGAAGAAGTGGCGGCGGGAGTGGAAGTCTGCGTTGATCGAGCGGGGTAATCCTGAGTGGGCGGACTTGTTTGATCTGGTGGGGTGAGAGGCCGGGGGGGGCGTAGGAGAAGAAGGAGCGGGACCCCGGCTCAAGGCCGGGGTGACGGGATGTTATTCGGCGGGGTGTGCTTTCTTTGCGGCTGGTTAGGCGGCAGCCTTCGCCAGACCCTTCGACAGTTGCAGCGCGCCGTGGAGGCGCGCCGCTGGGTCGGCCCAGTTGCGCTGTAGTGCCAGCTTCGAATCCGGGCGCAGTTTCGCGATGCCGCCGAGCTTGTCGACATAGGCCAGCAGGCCCGCGACGTTGGGCGGTTTGTCGTCGTGGAAGCTGACCAGCGCGCCCTTCGGCCCGACATCCATCTTCGCCACGCACGCCGTCTTGGCGTTCATCTTGATCTCGATGACCTTGACGAGATTGTCGGTCGCTTCCGGCAACGGGCCGAAGCGATCGATCATTTCGGCGGCGAAGGCCTCCAGTTCGCGCTTCTCGTCGAGTTCGTTGAGGCGGCGGTAGAGGGCCATGCGCAGGTCGAGATCGGGAACGTACTCCTCCGGGATGAGGATCGGCGCGTCGACGGTGATCTGCGGCGAGAAATCGCGCGGGCGGTTGGCGAGGCCGCCGGCCTTGGCGTCCATGATCGCCTCCTCCAGCATCGACTGGTAGAGTTCGTAGCCGACTTCCTTGATGTGGCCCGACTGTTCGTCGCCGAGCAGGTTGCCCGCCCCGCGGATGTCGAGATCGTGGCTGGCGAGCTGGAAACCGGCGCCGAGGCTGTCGAGATCGGAGAGGACCTTGAGGCGCTTTTCGGCGGCGTCGGTCATCATCCGCTCGGGCGGGGTGACCATATAGGCATAGGCGCGCGTCTTCGACCGGCCGACGCGGCCGCGCAGCTGGTAGAGCTGGGCTAGGCCGAAGCGATCGGCGCGGTTGACGATCATCGTGTTGGCGGACGGGATGTCGATGCCGCTCTCGATGATGGTGGTGGAGACGAGCACTTCGAACTTCTTGTCGTAGAAGGCGCTCATCCGCTCCTCGACCTCGCTGGCCGCCATCTGGCCGTGGGCGATGACGTAGCGGATCTCGGGCACTTCCTTGCGCAGGAATTCCTCGATGTCGGGAAGGTCCGCGACGCGTGGGGTGACGAGGAAGCTCTGCCCGCCGCGATAATGTTCGCGCAGCAGCGCCTCGCGCAGGACGACCGGGTCCCAGGGCATGACATAGGTGCGCACCGCGAGCCGATCGACCGGGGGCGTCTGGATGACGGACAGTTCGCGCAGGCCGCTCATCGCCATCTGGAGCGTGCGCGGGATCGGCGTGGCGGTGAGGGTGAGGATGTGGACGTCGGCGCGCAGCGTCTTGAGGCGTTCCTTGTGGGTGACGCCGAAGCGCTGCTCCTCGTCGACGATGACGAGGCCGAGGCGTTTGAAATCGACGTTCTTGGCGAGGAGGGCGTGGGTGCCGATGACGACGTCGATCGTGCCGTCGGCGAGGCCTTCCTTGACGCGCTTGGTCTCCGCCGCGGTGACGAGGCGCGAGAGACGGCCCATCTGGATCGGGAAGCCTTCGAAGCGGGTGGTGAAGTTGTTGTAATGCTGGCGCGCGAGCAAAGTGGTGGGGCAGACGACCGCGACCTGCATGCCGGCCATGGCGGCGACGAAGGCGGCGCGTAGCGCGACCTCCGTCTTGCCGAAGCCGACGTCGCCGACGATGAGCCGGTCCATCGGCTTGCCGGCGGAGAGGTCGGCGAGCGTTTCCTCGATCGCGCGGTCCTGATCGTCGGTTTCCTGATAGGGGAAGCGATCGACGAAGCTGGGGTAGCCGCTTGAGTCGGGCTCGGCGACCTCGCCCTGGCGGAGGGCGCGCAGGGCGGCGGTGGCGATCAGCTCACCCGCGATCTCGCGGATGCGCTCCTTCATCTTGGACTTGCGGCGCTGCCATGCCTCGCCGCCGAGCCGATCGAGGCTCGCGCCTTCCTCGCCTGAGCCGTAGCGGGAGAGGACTTCGAGGTTCTCGACCGGCACGTAGAGCTTGTCGCCGCCGGCGTACTCCAGCTGCACGCAATCGTGCGGCGCCTTGGCGACGGGGACCTGCGTCAGCCCGACATAGCGGCCGATGCCGTGATCGGTGTGGACGACGAGATCGCCGGGCGAGAGCGTGGCGAGCTCGGCGAGGAAGGCGTCGGCGGACTTGCGGCGCTTGGCGCGGCGCACGAGGCGGTCACCGAGCATGTCCTGTTCGGTGAGGACGGCGACCTTGGGGGCGGTGAAGCCGTGGTCGAGCGGGAGGACGATGAGCGCGGTCTGCGTCTCGCCGACGCCCTGCGCCTCCTGCCATGTCTCAACCGCTTTGGCGCCGGTGAGGCCGTGGTCCTTGAGGAGGTTGCCCAGGCGATCGCGCGCGCCGGGGGAATAGCTGGCGAGGACGGGTGTGCGGCCCTCTTTGCGGAGCGTCTTGAGGTGATCGACCACCGCTTCGTACACGTTGGTGTTGGCGGCGCGTTCGGGGGCGAAATCACGCGGGCCGTCGACGTTGAAGTCGATGACGGTGGCGGATTCGGGCTCGTGAAACGGCGTGGTGACGTGCGCGGTCGCGGTGACGAGCGCTTCCTCCCATTCCTTGGGGGGCATGTAGAGCGTTTTCGCCGGGAGCGCGCGGTAGCTGCCGGGCTGGGCAGCCTCGGCGCGCTTGCGGTTCTCGTAATAGTCGGCGACCGCCTCGAAGCGGGACTCGCCGGCCGCCTTTACGCCGCCGTCGCGGATGATGAGGGCGTCGTCGCCTAGGTGGTCGAAGAGGGTTTCGAGGCGGTCCTCGAACAGGGGCAGCCAATGCTCCATGCCGGCGAGGCGGCGGCCTTCGCTGACGGCCTGGTAGAGCGGGTCGCCCGTCGCGGTGGCGCCGAAGGTTTCGCGATAGCGGCTGCGGAAGCGCTTGATGCTTTCCTCGTCGAGCAGCGCCTCGGAGGCGGGGAGGAGGGTGAAGCCCTTGATGGTGCCGGTGGTGCGCTGGTCGGCAGGATCGAAGGTGCGGACGCTTTCGATCTCGTCGCCGAAGAAGTCGAGGCGAAGCGCCTGGGTCTCGCCCGAGGGGAAGAGATCGACCAGGCCGCCGCGGACGGCGAACTCGCCCGAGTCATGCACCGTGTCGGTGCGGACGTAACCGTTGGCGGAGAGGAGCGCGGCGAGCTTGTCGCGCGCGATGCGCTCGCCGGGCTTGAGCGTGGCGACGAGCTGGCGGATGCGGAACGGGGTGAGCGTACGCTGGGTGGCGGCGTTGACGGTGGTGAGGACGAGCTGCGGCCCCTTGGGCTTGGCCTGCAGCTTGTGGAGCGCGCCGATCCGCTCGGCCATCACGCGCAGGGTGGGGGAGGCGCGGTCGTAGGGGAGGCAATCCCACGCCGGATATTCGACGATCTCGATCTCGGGCGCGAAATAATGCGCCGTTGCGGCGATGGCGCGCATCGCGGCTTCGTCCGGCGCGATGAAGACGGCGCGGGTCTTCGCGGCGCGGGCGAGATCGGCGAGGAGGCTAGGGAGGAAACCGCTCGGCACGCCCGACAGGGTGAGAGGTGCGGTGGCGGTGAGGATCGTCGTGAGGTCGGGCATCGGATTCCAATTCTCCCTCTACCCGCTTGCGGGGAGAGGGCAGGGGAGAGGGGCAGTGTAGGGCGGCTCTTGACTGCCCCTCTCCCCGACCCTCTCCCCGCAAGCGGGGAGAGGGAGAGTGTGTCACACGCCTTGGCGGGTGCCGGGTATCGCCACGGCGAAATCGACTTGGCGCATCGTGTCCATCATCGCGCCGTCCCATTCGGGCGGGCAGGGGATCGAGCCGATCGCCCAGCCCATGATGTCGACATCCTGCTCCTCCAGCAGCCGTTCGAACCATTGGAGCTGTTCCTCGCTCCAAGCGGCGTGATGCGCGTCAAAAAAGCCGCCGATCATGAAATCGGCCTCCCGCGTGCCGCGGTGCCAGGCGCGGAAGCGGGTGCGCTTCAGGCGGGTGTCTTGATCCATTCGGGCTCCAACGGCGGCAGGCCGGCCATCGTTGCAGAGGGTCGGCTACGAATCTGAACGCCGTTCGTCCTGAGCTTGTCGAAGCATGTGTTCCGGAGCACGGGCTTCGACAGGCTCAGCCCGAACGGCTAGGGCTGCTAACCAGATAGTCATGCGTCCCGATATCCTCAATCCGCTGTTCGCCGAAGTCACTGCCCTCAAGGGGGTCGGGGCGGGACTCGCCAAGCCGCTCGACCGGCTGGGGCTGGCGCGCGTGGTCGATGTGGCGTTCCATCTGCCAAGTGGTTGGATCGACCGGATCCCGCGCGACGAGCTGATGGCGCAGGATGCCGGGCGGACGATCGCGATTACGCTCACGGTGCGTGATATCCGTACCTCCTCGTCCCCGCGCGCGCCGACGCGGGTGCAGGCGGCGGACGCGCTCGGCAACATCGTGAGCCTGGTCTATTTCGGCCGGTCGAGCGGGCTGGTGCGCAAGCTCTACACGGTGGGCGAACAGGTGCGGATCTCGGGCAAGGTCGAGCAATATGGCCAGGACCTGCAGATCATCCATCCGGAGATACTGGAGGAAGGCGGCGGGTCTCGCGAGCGCGAGGCGATCTATCCTTTGTCGGAGGGGCTCACCTCGCGGCGGGTGGGCGGGATGGTGGCGCAGGCGATCGAGCGCGCGCCGGACTTGCCCGAGTGGATCGAGCCGAGCCTGTTGGCGCAGCGCGACTGGCCGGGGTGGAAGGAGGCGCTCGCCCGCATCCATGCCGATCCGTCTGATGCGGTGGCGCGGGCGCGGATCGCTTATGACGAGGTGTTCGCCAATCAGCTCGCGCTCGCCCTGGTTCGGCAGGATACGCGCAAGCGGCGCGGCCGGGGCCTGCGCGGTGACGGGCGGCTGCGCGATCGGCTGAACCTGCCTTATGCGCTGACCGGGGCGCAGGCACGCACGATCGGCGAGATCGAGGGCGATCTGGCGCAGGATGCGCCGATGCTTCGGCTGCTGCAGGGCGATGTGGGGTCCGGCAAGACGCTGGTGGCGGCGCTGGCGCTGCTGATCGCGGTCGAGGCGGGCGCACAGGGCGCGCTGCTAGCGCCGACCGAGATCCTGGCGCGCCAGCATTATGAGACGCTGCGCGAGACGCTGGCGGGGCTGCCGATCAACATCGCGGTGCTGACCGGGCGCGACAAGGGACGCGCGCGCGAAAGCACGCTGATGGGGCTGGCGGACGGCTCGATCGACATCCTCATCGGCACGCATGCGATCTTCCAGGAGGCAGTGAGCTATCGCGACCTCGGGCTGGTGGTGGTGGACGAGCAGCATCGCTTCGGCGTCGCCGAGCGGCTGGCGCTGTCGGCCAAGGGCAAGACCACGCCGCATCTGCTGGCGATGACCGCGACGCCCATCCCGCGCACGCTGGTGCTCGCGCAGCATGGCGAGATGGACCAGAGCCGGCTCGACGAAATGCCGCCGGGGCGCGAGCCAGTCGAGACGCGGGTGATCAGCGAGGAGCGGTTGGACGAGGTGGTCAATGCGCTCGGCCGCCATCTGGCGGAGGGCAAGCAGGCCTATTGGGTGTGCCCGCTGGTGGAGGAAAGCGAGAAGAGCGACCTTGCCGCGGCCGAGGATCGGGCCGCGACTCTGGCGGCTCGCTTCGGGGATCGCGTCGGGCTGGTGCACGGGCGGATGCGCGGGCCGGAGAAGGACGCGGTGATGGCGCGCTTCGCCGGCGGCGAGCTGGGCGTGCTGGTCGCGACGACGGTGATCGAGGTGGGCGTCAACGTGCCCAATGCGACGCTGATCGTGATCGAGCATGCCGACCGCTTCGGGCTGGCGCAGTTGCACCAGTTGCGCGGGCGCGTCGGGCGCGGCGGAGGGCAGTCGCGCTGCCTGCTAATGCGCGGGGCGGCGCTGAGCGAAACCTCGCGTGCGCGGCTGGCGCTGATGCGCGAGACCAATGACGGCTTCCGGATCGCCGAGGAGGACCTGCGGCTGCGCGGCGGCGGCGAGTTGCTGGGCACGCGGCAGTCGGGCGAGGCGGCGTTTCGGCTGGCGACGCCCGAACTGCTTGGCGAGCTGCTGCCGGTAGCTGCGGATGATGCGCGGCTGCTGATCGATCGCGATGGCGGGCTGGCGGGGCCGCGCGGACAGGCGGCGCGGGTGGCGCTGTATCTGTTTGAGCGCGATGCGGGTGTGGCGTTGTTGCGATCGGGTTGATAGCCGCGCGAGCGATGACCGCTTTTCTCCCGATCCTCTTCGCCATCGCCGCTGGTTTGTGCGTGGCGGTGCAATCACCCACCAATGCGATGCTGGCGCGATCGACCGGATCGGTGTGGTTCGCCTCCTTGGTGTCGTTTACCGGCGGGGTGACGTTGCTGCTGGCAATCTGGGCGTTGGTGGACCGCACGCCTCTGGCGGCGATTCGTCAGGCGCCGCCTTGGGCTTGGGTGGGCGGCTTGTATGGCGTCGTGTTCGTCGCGGCGGTGGCTTACGCCACGCCGCGGCTGGGGCTGGCGGTGACGTTGACCGTGACGCTGGCGGCGCAGCTGTCGATGGCGGTGGCGCTGGATCACTTCGGGCTGCTCGGGTTGAAGCAGGAGCCGGTGAGCGTGACGCGGTTGGCGGGGCTGGCGCTGGTGGTGGCGGGGGTATTTCTGGTGCGGAGATAGTGCCGTTCGTCCCGAGCGAAGCCGAGGGACAGGCCGAAGGCGAAGCGTCCGCGGCACGTGCCTCGACTTCGCTCGGCACGAACGGGGAAGGGATCACCATAGCTCCGTTCGTGCTGAGCTTGTCGAAGCACGTGCCGCGGGCGATGCTGCCTGAGGCACGCCCTTCGACAGGCTCAGGGCGAACGGGGGAGGGGGTTAGCCTGCGATCAATAGTCCGTGGTTCTTCTTGCCAGCGGAGATGCGGAGCGGCTCTAAGCCCGCGGAAACCGTCGCGGCTTCATCGGACACCTTGTCGGCACCAATGCGCGCGCCGCCCTGCTTGATCAGGCGACGGGCCTCGCCCTTCGACGCGCAAAAACCGAGACCCACCAGTACATCGACCAGCGCGACTTCGCCGGAGGCGGCAAAGGTCGGCAGCGCGTCGCCGCTGGTGCCTTCCTCGAAAGTCCGCCGTGCAGTTTCGGCCGCCGCGTCTGCCGCCTCTCGGCCGCGGCACATGGCGGTGGCTTCGTTGGCGAGGATCTTCTTTGCCTCGTTGATCTCGGCGCCCTCCAGCGCCTCAAGCCGGGCGATCTCGTCGAGCGGGAGATCGGTGTAGAGGCGCAGGAAGCGGCCGACGTCGCGGTCGTCGGCGTTGCGCCAGAACTGCCAGTAATCGAAATGCGGCAACTGGTCCTCGTGCAGCCACACCGCACCCGCCACCGTCTTGCCCATCTTGGTGCCGTCAGCGGTGGTGAGCAGCGGCGTCGTCACGCCGAACACCTCCGTGCCGTCCATCCGGCGCGCCAGCTCGATGCCGTTGACGATATTGCCCCATTGATCGCTGCCGCCCATCTGCAGCCGCACGCCGTGGCGCTGCGACAGCTCGCGGAAGTCATAGGCTTGCAGGATCATGTAGTTGAATTCGAGGAAGCTCAGCGACTGCTCGCGATCGAGCCGCAGCTTCACCGAATCGAACGACAGCATCCGGTTGACCGAGAAATGCTGCCCGACTTCGCGCAGGAACGGAATGTATTCGAGCTTGTCGAGCCAATCGGCATTGTCGACCATCACCGCGTCGGTCGGGCCGTCGCCGAAGGTCAGGAAACGTTCGAAGATGCGGCGGATCGAGGCGACGTTCTCGGCCACGCGATCGTCGTTGAGCAGCTGACGCGATTCTTCCTTGAACGATGGATCGCCGATCTTTCCGGTGCCGCCGCCCATCAGGACGATCGGCTTATGGCCGGTCTGCTGGAGCCGGCGCAGTAGCATGATCTGAACGAGGCTGCCGACGTGCAGCGAGGGAGCGGTGGGATCGAAGCCGATATAGCCCGGCACCACCGACGTCGTCGCAAGCGCATCAAGCGCAGCCGCGTCGGTCGTCTGGTGGATGTAGCCGCGGTCGGTGAGGACGCGGAGCAGCTCGGACTTGAGTTCGGTCATCGCTTCTTCTTCTCCCCTCCCGCGCGCGGGAAGGGTCGGGGGAGGGGTTGTCCGCACGTAACGGATGGTTGCGCCCATGCCCTCCCCCAGCCCCTCCCGCAAGCGGGAGGGGAATAAGGAGCGCACCCCCGGCTCTAGTCCGGGGTAACCTTACCTTCTGGGAAGCTGCGCCGTCGGATCGACCGGGCTGCGGCCCTTGCGCAATTCGAAATGCAGCTCCGGCCGATCCGCAAAGCCGGTGTCGCCGGACAATGCGATCGTCTGGCCCTTCTTCACCGCCTGGCCGCGCTGAACGAGCAGCTTGGAGGCATGGCCATAGACGCTGGTCCAATTCTCGCCGTGGCGAACGATCACCAGGCCCCCGAGGGCGGCAATGCCGTCACCGACATAGGCGACTGTGCCGTCCGCTGTCGCCTTAACCGGTGTATCCACCGGGACGGCGATCTTAACACCATTGTTGCGCACGCCGCTGGCACCAGTGCCGAAGCGGCTGACGACCTTGCCGTCCACCGGCCAGAGGAACCGGCCCGGGCCGGTCTTCGGTGCTTCCACCGCCGCGGTCGTCGGCAGCACGCGGCGCGAACTCGCCACCGGCTTGGCAGGCACCTGATTGACGGCAAGCGCCGGCTCGCCGCCGGTGATGATGTCGTCGATATCGAGGCGAAACGCCGCGGCGCGCTCGGCATAATTGGTGCCCGCGCGCGAATCGCCGGGGATCAGCACGTGCTGTCCGGTGCGAAGAATGTATGGCTCCTCCAGCTCGTTGGCCGCGACGATGCGGGACCATTGCACGCCATAAGCACGCGCAATTGCAATCCCGGTCTGGCCGGAGCGGACCTGGTGATACCGCCCGCCGGGGATGCGCAGCCGCTGGCCGGCATAGATGGTAAAGGGCGCCGACAAGCCGTTGGCGCGCGCGATCGCTTCCGATCCGGCGCCGATCCGCTGCGCAATGAGCCGCAGCGAATCGCCGGGGCGGACGACATAGATCTGCTCCGCCACGTCCTGCGCGTCCGCGCTGACCGGACGTGCTTCCCAGGCGGGGCGAGGGGCAGGCAGCCGGCTGACATCGTCAGATGCATCGGCGCGATCGCCGGGAGCGGGCAGGTCGAGCGGCTCACCGCCGGGCGGCGGCGGCGGTGGACGCGAACGATCGGTCGAGGGAATGCAGGCCGCCAGCCCGAGTGCGAGCGGCAGTGCAGCCGTGATCCTGATCCGCATCATCCCCCGATAGCCGCTTGGTTAACGCGGCTCCAGTCGGTTCAGTCCGCCAAGATAGGGCTGGAGCACGTTTGGCACGACCACCGATCCGTCCGCCTGCTGATAATTCTCCAGGATCGCCACGATGGTTCGGCCAACCACCAGGCCGGAGCCGTTGAGCGTGTGGACGAAGCGAGTCGCCTTTTCACCCTCCGGACGGAAGCGCGCGTTCATGCGGCGCGCCTGGAAATCGGTGCAGGTGGAGCAGGACGAGACTTCGCGATAGCGATCCTGCCCCGGCAGCCAGACCTCGATGTCATAGGTGCGGGCGGCGGAGAAGCCCATGTCGCCAGTGCACAGCTTCATGCGGCGGAACGGCAGCTCGAGCCGGGTCAGCACGTCCTCGGCGATGGCGGTCATCCGCTCATGCTCGGCCTCCGACTGATCGGGTTCGACGATGGAGACCATCTCGGCCTTGTCGAACTGGTGCTGGCGGATGAAGCCGCGCGTGTCGCGACCGGCGGCGCCGGCCTCGGAGCGGAAGCAGGGCGTGAGCGCAGTGAAGCGCAGCGGCAAGTCGGCGAGGATCTTCTCGCGCACGATGTTGGTGAGGCTGACCTCGCTGGTCGGGATCAGCCAGCGGCCGTCGGTGGTACGGAACAGATCCTCGGCGAATTTGGGCAGCTGGCCGGTGCCGAACATCGTCTCGTCACGGACGAGCAGAGGCGGCACGATCTCTTCATAGCCATGGTCGCGGGTGAGCACGTCGAGTCCGAACTGGCCGAGCGCACGGGCGAGCTTCGCCATGTGCCCGCGCACAAGCGTGAAGCGCGCGCCGGAGAGCAACGCGCCAGTCTCGAAATCAAGGCCCAATGCCGGGCCGATCGCGTCATGTTCGCGGATCGCGAAGTCGAAGGTCGGGCGCCGCCCGCGCTCGTGGATGAGATGATTGTCATTCTCGTCCGCGCCCTCGGGCACGTCGGCAAGTGGAAGGTTGGGAAGGCTCGCGAGCAGGCCGTCTAGCTCGCCGCCCAGCTGCGCCTCTTCCGCCTCGAGCTCGGGCAGACGCTGCTTCAGCGTTGCCACTTCCGCCATCAACGCGGCGGCGGTGTCCTCGTCCTTCTTTGCCTTGGCCGCCCCGATCGCCTTGGAGGCTTCGTTGCGGCGTGCCTGGCCGACCTGAAGCTCCGTCACGATTTCGCGGCGGCGGCGATCGAGGTCGAGGATCGTTGCGGCGTCGGTGGGCTTGCCGCGGCGCGCCATGGCGGCGTCGAAAGCGGCAGGGTCGTCACGGATCAGGCGAATATCGAGCATGGCGCGGGCGCTATGCCGGGGAGGGCAGGGACAGGCAACCCGCGCGGGCGGCGGCGCGTTCTTCACATGACAGGCCAATTACAGGAGATCCCTTCATGCAAGTGCCGCACAATTCCGTCGTTCTGGTCGCGGATGGCCGCAAGCTGTTGTTCCTGCGCAATGAAGGCGATGATGTTCACCCGAATTTGACGGTGGAACATGCCGAGGAACGCCCCAATCCGTCCGACCTCGATCAGAAGACTGACAAGGCCGGGCGCGCCTCCTCCACGCAATCCGGCCCGGGCGCGCCGTCGGTTGCGCAGAACGGATCGAATCACGCGCGCGGTGGCGGGGCGCAGTTTGCGCCGTCACGCGGCACCCTGGGGGAGACGGACTTTCACCAGCTGGAAGAAGATCGGTTTGCGGCCGATGCCGCGGAATTGCTGAAGAAGCGTGCGTTCGCCAACGAGTATGACTCGTTGATCGTGGTGGCACCGCCCAGGACCTTGGGCGAACTGCGCAAACATTATCACAAGGAAGTCACCGATCGGCTGGCCGGTGAGCTTTCCAAGGATCTGACCGGCCATCCGATCCCGGACATTGAGCAGGCGCTGCTGAGCGCCTGAAGCACCGGTGCTCCGTCACGCCGGTATGACCCGGTGTGCAGAAAAAAAAGGCCGTGCGCATCGTCAGACGCGCACGGCCTTTTCTATATTCGGGAAGCTTAAAATCAGGCGGATCCGGCCGCCTTTTTCGCGAACCGGCGGCGCGCGATCAGTCCTGCTGCAGCGGCGCCGAACAGGATCATCATCGGCGGCGCGGGAACAGGCGAGGGATTGCCGCTGCTGTTGCCGCCGTGGCCGCCGTTCGACGACCAGCCCTTTGACGACGAGCCCCAGCCCTTGGACGATGATCCCCAACCCTTGGAGGAAGAGCCGTAGGAAGAGCTGGAGGTCGAAGTCGACGTGGAGCCGGACGAGGAGACGTTGCCCGACGAAGAGGACGAGACGTTACCCGAGGAGGATGACGAGACGTTACCCGACGAGGACGACGATACGTTACCGGATGACGATGAGGAGGAGGAGACATTACCCGATGAGGATGACGTGCTGCTCACGTTGCCGCTGGACGAGGTGCTGCTCACATTGCCCGATGACGTCGATGAAGTGCTGCTGACGCCGCCGGTCGAGGTGGAGGAGCCACCGGTGGACGACGAGACGTTGCCGCTCGATCCACCCGACGAGGTGGAACTGGACGTCGATCCGCCGCTCGTGCTGGATGTCGAGGAGATCACGATCCCGCTCGAACCGCTGCCGCCGCCCGATCCGCCAAAGAAGCCACCCGCGAAGAAGCCGCCGCCGCCGAGGCCGCCGCCACCCCAGCCACCGCCGATGATCGGCGCCACCTCGCCCCCGCCCGACACCACCGGCTGCACGGCGGGGAGCGGCACGGGGATCGGCGCCGCTTGCGATGCGACCGTCACCACCGTGGGCGCGCAGGCCGCGGTGGTAGTCGTCACCACCTTTCGCACGGTGCCCTTGCGCGCCACCGTGCGCTTGACGATCCGCTTCTTCGGTGCGGTTTTTACGTATTTCGTGTAGGAACTGCGAGCCTTCTGCGTTTCGGCCACGTGAACCGCGCCGCCGCCGACGATCGCACCACCGACGGTGCATGCGCAGAGTTTTGCCAAAGCCATCCGCACCGACATGATGTCACTCTCTCAATCTGACGCAGCCGACAGGCCGCCCTTGTTCTTGCTGCAGCGTTGAACCGCCTGTGGCACAAGGTGCAGAACAAAAAATTAAACGCAACGCGATTAACCTGTGGGATCGTCACCTAACCCGCAATTTGCGAAGGTGCAGCGCGTTTTTTCGGGTTAACGTACCAGCGCGGGACAGGAGACCGCGCAACAATCCATTCAGCGTGCCGCAAGACGCGACCGATTAGGCGCTTTTCCACGTCCGTGGACGCTTGTCGGTTGCCTGATGCATGTCTATAGGCGCCGCACGGGGCGCGGTGGTGCTACGACACCCTGACGCGGGCGGGGAGACAGGTCGATGGCAACGGCGTACAATCGCGTGGATCAGGCAGACCCAATGGCACTCGGGGCTGCAAACGACGACGGCTACCGGCCGCATCCGGACGAACCCTTCATGAATGCGCGGCAGCAGGAGTATTTCCGGGCCAAGCTGCTGGCATGGAAGGATGCCATTCTTCGGGAGTCTTTGGGCACCCTGTCACAGCTTCAGATCGACTCGCTGCGAGAAGCGGATCTCAACGATCGCGCATCGAGTGAGACCGATTGGTCGATCGAACTGCGCACGCGTGATCGTCAGCGCAAGCTGATCGGCAAGATCGAGGCCGCGATCCGCCGCATCGAGGAAGGCGAATACGGTTATTGCGAAGTAACCGGTGAGCCGATCAGCCTGGGGCGCCTTGAAGCGCGGCCGATCGCGACCATGACGGTCGAGGCGCAGGAGCGGCACGAGCGCAACGAGAAGGTTTCGCGCGAAGATTGATTGTGGCGGCCGTCGTGGCCACGGCTTGTTTGTATTTCGTCAAGATTTCGGGACGTAAATGTTCGCCATGAATCCGGTCGCAGACAGCGTATTCTTGGATGCTGCGCCTGCGGCGGCCAGCGATCGTGGGCGCGACAGCCTGTTTCTGCTCGCTCGGCTGCGGATCGCCGGGTTTGATGAGGAGCTGTCGGTGCGCGTGCGCAACCTGTCGGCTGGCGGGCTGATGGCCGAACTGCCTGAACCGGTCGAACCCGATGCAGCGGTGCAGATCGAATTGCGCGGGCTGGGCTGGCAGTCGGGCCGAGTCGCGTGGCAGACCGAGGGGCGTGCCGGCATCGCTTTCGATCGCCCGGTTGATCCGCAGCGCGCGCGCAAGCCGGTGGGCGCGCGCACCGGTGATCAGGCGCCGCATCAGCCGCTTCGCTTTCCGGGCTGAGCGCCGGCGCGATAATCACGTCGGACGGGCTGGACGCGCCCGCCCGGTTCGTGCTTAAGGCGCCGTCCAGACACGTGCGGGCGTGGCGGAATGGTAGACGCAGCGGACTCAAAATCCGCCGTTGGTGACAACATGTCGGTTCGAGTCCGACCGCCCGTACCAACATTCAATGCTCGGCTTTGCGGCATCGCGCGTGTCGGCACCATTCACGTCCGGCAATGCGCTCCCTCGAACCAAAACGTCGGCCGCTCATGTAGCGGCGGGTGTTCAAGTACCACGCGCCGCGCCGAGCGCTTCCGATCAGGCGGCACTCCTGACCATCTCCCGGTCGGTTACGCAGCCCGGCTCTGGGCGGGGTTCCCGACCACCGTTGCACCGGCTGGAACATCGCGCGTCACGACGCTGCCGGCGCCCACGACCGCATCTTCCCCGACGGTGATCCCAGGCAGGATGATGGTGCCGCCTCCGATCCAGACGTTACGCCCGATGTGGATCGGGCGGCCCCATTCGGCGCCCGACGCTCGCTCGGTCGAATCACGTGGGTGGTCAGCGGTGAGGATCTGGACGCCAGGGCCGATCTGCGCGCCGTCCCCGATCGTCACTGCAACGACGTCGAGGATCACGCAGTTGAAGTTCAGAAACACTCCGGCACCAAGATGTATGTTATAGCCGTAGTCGCAGTGGAAAGGAGGACGGATCGTTGAGCCGCCGCCCACATGGGCCAGCCCTTCGCGCAGCAGCGCGAGCCGCTCGTCGGGCGAAGCGGTGATGTCCGCATTGAATCGTGCCATCCACCCGGCCGCGGCACGCTGGTCCGCGACGAGTTCCGCATCGCCAGCGTGATAGGGCTCGCCCGCGAGCATCTTCTGCTTCTCGGAGCGCCCCGCCATCATCGTTCCTTGTGCCTGACCCCGCACCGCCTAGCGCGGCTTGTCCTCAATGGGTGCGGTGACAATTGCGCGCAGCCCCGGATCGTTGTTGGCGTGCTCAAGCGTGCCGTCGAGGCGCGCCAGCACCGCTTGCATCATCCGGCTGCCGAAGCCGCGCCGGTCGCCGGATATACCAACACCATGGTCGGCGACGATCAGCCGCAGCCGGTTGCGATGCTGCTCCAGCGCGATGTCGATCCGTCCGCTCGCCCCTTGATAGGCATATTTGGTGGCATTGATAAGCAGTTCGGACGCAACCAGGCCGATGCTGACGGCGCGATCGGTAGGAACCAGTAAAGGCGCCAGATCCACTGTCATTTGCGTCGCCCATTCCTCGCCCAGCGAGCCCTTGAGATCGGCGAACAGCTCCTCGAGATAGCGCGCGAGATCGATCGTCTCGATCTGATCGTCGCGGTACAGGCGGCGGTGCACCAGCGCGACTGCCGACAGCCGTGATCGCGCCTCGATCAACTGATCCGCGACCACGCCAGGGCCGGCTTCACGCGCCTGCAGCGACAGAAAGGCAGAGACGAGCTGGAGGCTGTTCTGGACGCGATGGTCCACCTCCTTCATCAGCACGTCCTTCTGCGCCAGCGCAGCCTCCTTCTCCGCCAGCGCGCGCTCCAGATCGTGGAACAGCCGCTGGCGTTCCCGCACGTCGTTCGCGTCGCGAAACGCGCGACGCAGCCGGTGCGACGACTCGACTTGCTCCAGCGTCCAGCGGCGCGAGCGGCAGCGCACCGTTTCGCTCCACGATTCGAACGACGAGCGGGGCGTCAACATCGCCGAGGAATCAACACCGACGCCCTTGTGCGGATTGCCCGCCCATTCGATTTCCTCGACCTGCTCGACCCGGAACCACAGCAAGGTCGCCTGTTCCTCCGGGATCGGCAGCGCTAGGACGCCGCTCGCCTTGTCCGCAAAAGCGGCAGCCGCTGGCAGCACATTGGCCAAGTTGTGAGTAACAAACGCCTCGCTGGTGTTGCGTTCGGCGAGCCACTGGCCGATCGCCGCAATGTCCTGCTTTGACGGACAATGACCATAGGTGTCGATGCCGTTGGCGTGGATCAGCGCGATGCCGTCGCCGTCGAGCATGCGCCGAATGTCGTCGCTGCGGCTGGCGACCGCAAGGGTCAGCGGCGGTCGGAGCGCCGGCGCCAGCGAATCTTCGGCCGCACGCAGCGACAGCCGCTCGCGATAACTGTCCGCTTCCTCCTTGGCGCGGATCTGCCGCGCCAGGCCGCCGGCCAGCGCCGATGCGGCAAGGCGAATATCGCGCGGCATACTGCGGGGCGTGCGATGATGGCAGGCGATCAGCCCCCACAGCACGCCGTCCTTCACGATCGAGATCGACGCGGACGCCCCGACATCCATGTTGCGCATATATTCGAGGTGCACCGGCGAGACGCTGCGCAGCGACACGTCGCTGAGGTCCACATCGTCATATTGCGCCGGGCGAATTGGCGCGGGGGTATAGCCGACGTCGGGAATGACCCGTGCACGATTGCGGACGTAGAGGGCGCGCGCCTGGCGGGGAATGTCGCCGGCCGGAAAATGGTGGTGCATGAAGCTGCCGAGCGCCGGATCGCGATCCTCACCCACCACGCGCCCCGCTTCATCGTCAAGGAAGCGATAAACCATCACCCGGTCAAAGCCGGTCAGCGTGCGGAACGCGGTTGCCGCGCGGGCGCATAGCATTGCCACGTTGGTCGCACGCTCGAAACCGGCGGCAATGACGTCCATCCACGCCAGCATGTCCCCGGCGAGCAGGGGTTCGGTTCCGGCTGGCTCCAGTTCAACGATCAACTGCTTGCCCGCGCGGTGCATCGCCACGTCATAGGTTCGGTCGCCGAACGCGACAGGTTCGCCGCGGATCGCGCCACCTGGGCCGGCTGTGGGATTGCTGAGCCGCCCGGCGATATCCTGCAACAACAGTTCAGGCAGAGCCGATCCCAGCCACGTCTCGCCAAACAGGCTTTCGAGGTCGCCCGCGCCGGCCTGCACGCTCAGCGTGGCAAGATCAGCGATCAGCAACAGCCCGTGCGGCTGGATCGCGCCGGGAACATGGATCGGCTCGCGATCGCATTCGGTCAGATCGGGCGCGGCCCGCTCGCTGAAGCTCGCCATGGCCTCCCTCTAGACGACAAGGGCTGGACATGACGCAGACGAGTGGCCCGCGCAACTGATCTAAATCAACGTGCCCCGTTACTCGGCCGCTTCGGCGTAGCGGGAAATCATTGATTGCAAACGACCTTCGATGATCTCCTCCGCCTCGGCGACGATCCGGTCGACCAGCTCCTTGACGGTCGGTACGTCGTTGATGAGGCCCTGGACCATGCCGGCGGACCAGATGCCGTCCTCGGTGTCGCCATTCTCCATGGCGGCGCGGCCGCGCGCGCCGGCGACGAGGTGCTGGACGTCCTTGAATTCGGCGCCGCCCTTGCGCTCGATCGCGACCACTTCCTGGCTGACCTTGTTCTTCATCACGCGTGCGGTGTTGTGCAGGGTGCGGAAGATGAGGTCGGTGGCGCGCTCGTCATTGGCGACCATCTGCTGCTTGAAGCTGTCAGCGATCTCCGCTTCCTGCGTCACGCAGAAGCGTGTGCCCATGTTGATGCCGTCGGCACCCAGCGCGAGCGCAGCGACAAGGCCGCGACCGTCGCCGAACCCGCCCGAAGCGAGCATGGGCACCTTGATCTTGTTCGCCGCGGCCGGGATCAGGATCAGGCCGGGGATGTCGTCCTCACCGGGGTGGCCGGCACATTCGAAACCGTCGATCGAGATCGCATCGGCGCCCATCCGCTCGGCCGAAACGGCGTGACGGACTGCGGTGCACTTGTGGATCACCTTGATCCCGTGCGCCTTGAAATCGTCGATATGTTCCTGCGGCTTGTAGCCGGCGGTTTCGACCACCTTGATCCCGCCTTCGATGATCGCGCGGCGATATTCGGCATAGGGCGGGGGGGTGATGGTCGGCAGGATCGTCAGGTTCACGCCGAACGGCTTGTCGGTGAGATCCTTGGTACGCTGGATTTCCTTCGCCAGATCCTCGGGCGTCGGCTGAGTCAGCGCTGTGACGAAGCCGAGCGCGCCAGCATTGGCAACCGCTGCGACGAGCTTCGCCTTGCCAACCCACTGCATGCCGCCCTGCGCGATCGGATATTCGACCCCGAACGCCTCGGTGAACCGCGTCTTGAGCATTTCCCTCTCCCTATCCGCTCGCCGGTGTCCGGCGGGGTAACGTAACAGATGTTATGCTGATCTGGACTGTGTCGCAAGTGGGGCGTCATGCCGGGCCCGTAGCGGCATAACGGAGGCGAGCGACGTCGCACCCATAGGTAACGTCATCCCGGATTTGATCCGGGATCCAACCCTCCGCGGACGCTTCGATCCATGACGATGCGCAGCGCTCGCGGCACCTTGGATCCCGGCGCAAGGCCGGGATGACGGTGCGTTAGAATACGCTGCCCAGCGCCTGCTTGCCCGACCGCGGCCGGATCTGGCTGTTGCGATAGTCCACGTCGCTCCAGTCGAGTTCCTTGAACTCCTGCCGCCGCGGGCCGAGGTAGCCGAACAGGAACGCGGCCACCTTGCGGATCTGGATCTCCTCGGCGCCTTCGGTGATGCGGTAGCGGCGGTGGTGGCGATAGATGTGCTCGAACGCCTTGTGCCGTGAATAGCCGATGCCGCCGTGCACCTGCATCGCCCGGTCCGCTGCCTCGCAGCACAAGCGGTTGCCCCAGTAGTTGCACATCGACACCTTGTCAGAGAGTCGCTTCTCAACCTCCGGGTGCGACATCTGGTCCATTTCCCAGGCGGTCTTGCGGATCAGCAGGCGCAGCATCTCGGCCTGCGTCGCCAGCTCGACGAGCGGGAACTGGATCGCCTGGTTCTTGGCCAGATCCTCGCCGAACGGCTTGCGCTGGCGGGCGTAGCGGATCGATTCCTCGATACAGTAGGTCGCGGCACCGAGCGACGACGCCGCCTGGCGGATGCGGTTCTCGTGGACGAACGCCTGCGCCACCGGCAGCCCGTTCTCCTTTTCGCCGAAGATCGTCGTCTCGGGCACCCACACGTCCTTGAAGCTGACGCGCGGGTGGTCGGTCGGCATGTTGAAGGTCCAGAGGTATTCCTCGACCTTCACGCCCTCGTCATCGGTAGGGACGAGGAAGCAGGTGATGCCGCGCGCCGCGCCATCCTCGCCCGTTGTGCGGGCGAACAAAGCGCAATGCGTCGCCACGTGCATCCCCGTCGTCCACATCTTTTCGCCGTTGATGACATAGCCTGCCACGCCGTTGCGCACCTCGGGCACGCCGCGCGTCTCCATGTGAGTCGCGTCGGAGCCGTGGTATGGCTCGGTCAGGCCAAAGGTCACGCGGCGCGTGCCGTTCAGCGTGCCGTTGATGAACTCTTCCTTCTGCTCGTCCGAGCCGAAATCGTCGAACATCTTAGCGAAGGGGTTGTTCGCTACGATCGAGTGCTCGGTCTGCAGGTCGTTGTGGAGGCCCAGGCCCTTCGCCGCGAGATATTCGCGAATCACACACATCCACAGGTTCGAGCCTCCCTTGCCGCCGAACTTGGGATCCATGGCGAAGCGCAGGTGGCCGGCCTTGTCGGCGCGGCGCTTCGCCTCGCGCATCAGCTCTTCCCACTCGTGGCGGGGCAGGCCGTCATTCTCAAAGTCGGTGCGCGCATATTCGCGGCGGTGATCGAAGAAGCGGACGTTGTCGTCGGCATCCTCCAGCGGCTTGATCTCCGCCTCGATAAAGGCGTCCAGCTCCTTGAGATAGTCGAGCAGATCCTGCGGCAATCCGAAATCCATGTCCCTCTCCCGAATTAAGTCGACTCTTTTAACTTGCCTAACGGACCGGCAAAGATTTTAAAGCCCCTAAATCAAACAAGCCGAGGGGCGATGGCGGATAGGCTTTCGAAAAACGAGTTGGCGGAGCGCCTGACGGTGCTCGCACCGCGAATGGTGCCCGGCGCTGAGCGGATCGAGAATCTGGTACGCCTGACCGGCGGCGCCAGCATGGCGACCTGGGCGTTCGATGCGATGGATGGAGCGGGGACGGCGACCCCGCTGATCCTGCGCCGCCGTGATCGCCCCGTGGAATATTCCACCGTCGCCAAGCCGCCCTTGCGCCGCGAAGCCGCCGCGATCGCTCGCGCGGTCGAGGCAGGGGTGCCGGCGCCGATCGTCGCCTATGTGTGCGACGAGGAGACGGACGGGCTGGACGAGGCCTATGTCATGCACCGCGTCTCCGGCGAGACGCTTGGCAAGAAGATCGCCAGCGATCCGGCGTTTGAGCCAGCGCGTGGCAAGCTGGCGCATCAATGCGGCGCGGCGCTGGCGCGCATCCATGCGCTCGAGCCGCTCGACGGCCTCGACTCGACCGATGCCGAGACGACGCTCGCCAATTACGAGCGGACGTGGCGCGCCACCGGCAATGTGCGGCCGACGATAGAGGCGGCGTTTCGCTGGCTCGAGAAGCGCTTGCCGCCCGAGAAGGTCACGCCGCGCATGGTCCACGGCGATTTCCGCAACGGCAACATCATGGTCGACCCGAACGAGGGCCTGGTTGCGGTGCTTGATTGGGAGATCGTCCATATCGGCGATCCCGCGGAGGATCTCGGCTGGCTGTGCACCAACAGCTGGAAGTTCGGCCGGCCCGATCGCTACGTCGGCGGATTCGGCGAGCTGGACGATCTGCTCGCGGGCTATGCCGAAGCGGGTGGCGAGCCGATGTCGGCGGCGCGGGTCGATTTCTGGTCGATGCTCGGGAGTTTGAAATGGGGGGTAATGACGATGGGCATGTACGCCAGCTTCGCCTCCGACCCGAGCGCAGGGCCGGAACGCGCGGTGATCGGCCGCCGGTTGTCGGAAACCGAGGCGGATATCGTAGCGATCATCGAGAGGAACGCGGCATGATCACGCACCCTTCCGCGCAGGAGATCGTCGCCGGGGTCGCGCAATGGCTGCCGGTCGATGGCAGCGCGAGCATCTTCAGCCTGCGAGTGGCGCGTAACGCGCTGGAGATCGCCGCGCGGGATATGGCGATGAGCCCCGCCGCCGATGCACGCGCGGCGGAGCGGATGCACGCGCTGCTCGGGCGCGGCGGTACGCGCGAGGAACTGGACGTAGCGCTGGTGGAGGCGATCCGCAGCGGCGCGATCGCGTCGGACGATCCCTCGTTGGTGGCGCATCTGCGTGCCTGTGCGCTCGACACGATCGCGATTGACCAGCCGAAATACGCGCACACGCTTGGCTGACTCACGCAAGCCGCTATAGCCACTCACCAAAGCCGTTCGCTCTGAGCTTGTCGAGGGCGTGCCACACAGCGCTGGGCTGCTTGGCACGTGCTTCGACGGGCTAAGCACGAACGGCAAAGGAGCGTTACGCTCCTGAAGTTAGGTGGAGTGATTGCATGGCCGGCATGGGCGCATTCGACTGGGCTGACCCCTTCCTGCTCGACGAGCAACTGACCGAAGACGAGCGGATGGTGCGCGATACCGCGCGCGCCTATGCTCAGGAAAAGCTCGCCCCGCGCATCATCGACGCGTTCGCCAACGAGGTGACCGACCACGCCATCTTCCGTGAGATGGGCGAGCTCGGCCTGCTCGGCCCGACGATCCCGGAGGAATATGGCGGCGTCGGCACCAGCTACGTCGCCTACGGCCTGGTCGCGCGTGAGGTGGAGCGGATCGACTCGGGTTATCGCTCGATGATGAGCGTCCAGTCGAGCCTCGTGATGTACCCGATCTACGCTTACGGCTCCGAGGAGCAGAAGCGGAAGTACCTCCCCAAGCTCGCGAGCGGCGAATGGATCGGCTGCTTCGGGCTAACGGAGCCTGACGCCGGCTCCGATCCCGGCGGGATGAAGACCCGCGCGGTTAAGACCGACGGCGGCTATGTCCTGAACGGCGCCAAGACGTGGATCAGCAACTCGCCCATCGCCGACGTGTTCGTCGTCTGGGCGAAGAGCGACGCGCACGGCGGCGGCATTCGCGGCTTTGTGCTCGAAAAGGGCATGAAGGGGCTGTCGGCGCCCAAGATCGAGGGCAAGCTCTCGCTGCGCGCCTCGATCACCGGCATGATCGTGCTGGAGGATGTCGAGGTCGGCGAGGAGGCGCTGCTCCCTGAGGTGCAGGGGCTGAAGGGCCCGTTCGGCTGCCTCAACCGTGCGCGCTACGGCATCAGCTGGGGCGCGCTCGGCGCGGCGGAATTCTGCATGCACGCTGCCCGGCAATATGGCCTTGATCGCCAGCAGTTCGGCCGGCCGTTGGCGGCGACCCAGCTTTACCAGAAGAAGCTCGCCGACATGGAGACCGAGATCGCACTCGGTCTGCAGGCCAGCCTGCGGGTCGGCCGGCTGATGGACGAGGGCCGGTTCGCGCCGGAGATGGTCTCGATCGTCAAGCGCAACAACGTTGGCAAGGCGCTCGATATCGCCCGCGTCGCGCGTGACATGCATGGCGGCAACGGCATTTCGGGCGAGTATCAAGTGATGCGCCACGTGATGAACCTTGAAACGGTCAACACGTACGAGGGCGCGCATGACGTTCACGCGCTGATCCTCGGCCGCGCGATCACGGGCATCGCTGCATTCTAATCGTCACCCCGGACTTGATCCGGGGTCCCGCTTCTTCTTTCTGCCGGGTTGAAGGTCAGCGGGACCCCGGCTCAAGGCGGGTGACGACAGATGAAGGAAGCGCCGCTCAAGGGCATCAAGGTCGTCGAACTCGCCCGCATTCTCGCGGGGCCCTGGGCGGGCCAGATCCTCGCTGATCTCGGCGCGGAGGTGATCAAGGTCGAAAGCCCCGCTGGTGACGACACCCGTAGCTGGGGCCCACCCTTCGTCGATCACGAGGGCGAGCGCGCCGCCGCTTATTACCACGCTTGTAACCGCGGCAAGACGGGCGTGGTCGCCGACTTCACCAACCCCGACGACGTCGCGCACGTGAAAGCGCTGATCGCCGACGCCGACGTGGTGATCGAGAACTTCAAGGTCGGCGGTCTCGTCAAATACGGGCTCGACTATGCCAGTCTCGCCCCCGATCACCCGGGCCTCGTCTATTGCTCGATCACCGGCTTCGGCCAGGACGGGCCGTACGCCCATCGTTCCGGCTATGATTTCATCATTCAGGGTATGGGCGGCATCATGTCGCTGACCGGCGAACCCGATGGCGCGCCGCAGAAGATCGGCGTCGCTTTCGCCGACATCATGACCGGGCTGTACGCCACGATCGGCATCCAGGCCGCGCTGATGATGCGCGCGCGGACGGGCAGGGGGCAGCAGATCGATTGCGCGCTGCTCGACACGATGGTGGGCGTGCTCGCCAACCAGGCGGCGAATTACTTCGCCAGCGGCGTGAACCCGCCGCGCATGGGCAATGCGCATGCCAATGTCAGTCCTTATGCGGTGTTTCCGACCATTGATGGCTGGTTCATCCTCGCCGTCGGCAACGATGCGCAATATCACCGCTTCGCCGCGATCGTCGGCATTGGGCCGGATCCGCGCTGGGATTCGAATGCGGGCCGGATCGAGCATCGCGAGGCCCTGTTCGCGCTGATCGAGGCGCGGTGCCGCACGTTCCAGCGCGATGATTTGCTGGCAAGGCTTGAGGTGGCGGGCGTGCCGGCGGGGCCGATCAATACCGTCGAGCAGGCGCTCGCCGATCCGCAGGTCGCGGCGCGGGGGATGGTGCTGCCGCCGAGCGTGACGCGGCCCATCGCCGGCCTGCGCACACCGATCCGGTTTTCCGGCGCGGACCTTGCGCTGGATCGCGGCGCGCCGCCGCTGGCGAAGTAAACGCAGCGTCGTGCCGGGCTCGTCCCGGCATCCAGACCTCCTCAAGCTCCGCGCCCGCTGAATGCGCGGGACCCTGGATGCCGGGACAAGCCCGGCATGACGAAGAAGCGGCATAACTTTTGTTGTGCTCGCCGCCCCGCCGCGATACCCCTCTGCGCAATCGCAATCAGGAGAGAGCATCCGTGAGCACGCCACCCCTCGCCGGCATCCGTATCGTTGAGTTCGCCGGAATCGGCCCGGGGCCGTTCGCCGGCATGATGCTAGCCGATCACGGCGCGGAGGTTATCCGCATCGATCGGCCGGGCAAGACGCAGGGCAATGGCGTAGCGGAGAAGGATCCCCTCCTGCGCAACCGCAAGTCGATCGGCATGGACCTCAAGGATCCCAAGGCGATCGCCGCCGTGCGCAAGATCGTGAAAGGCGCCGATGCGATCATCGAGGGCTTCCGTCCCGGTGTGATGGAGCGCCTCGGCCTCGGCCCGGACGTGCTGATCGGCGACAATCCCAAGCTCGTCTACGGCCGAATGACCGGTTGGGGCCAGTATGGCCCGATGGCGCCCGAGCCCGGCCATGACATAAATTACATCGCCATCTCCGGCGCGCTTCACGCCTTCGGGCGCAAGGGCGAGAAGCCAACGCCGCCGATCAACCTGGCCGGGGACTTCGGCGGCGGCGGCATGTTTCTGGCCTATGGCATGCTTGCCGCGCTCCTCCACGCCGCGCGTACCGGCGAAGGGCAGGTAGTCGATGCCGCGATGACCGATGGGTCGGCGGTGCTGATGACGATGATGTGGGGCTTTCGCGGCATGGGCCGCTGGGCCGACGAGCGCGGCACCAACCTGCTCGATACCGCCGCGCATTTCTACGACACGTACGAAACCAGCGACGGCAAGTTCATCTCGTTGGGCGCGATCGAGCCGCAATTCTATGCCGAGTTCCGGCAGGTGATGGGGCTGTCGGACGACAAATGGTCGGCGCAGATGGACCAACGGCAATGGCCGGCGCTGAAGGACGAACTCACCGCTTTGTTCAAGTCCAAGACGCGCGCCGACTGGGTTGCGGCGTTCAAGGGTCATGACGTCTGCTTCGCGCCGGTGCTCGGCTTCGATGAGGCGTATGAGGACGAGCACAACAAGGCGCGCGGCACCTTCGTCGAGGCCGGCGGGATCAAGCAGCCGGCGCCGGCGCCGCGTTATTCGAAAAGCCCGACCGTCGCGCCTGCGCTCGGCGCCGAGCGACAGGACGCGGCGATCCTGCGCGAGCTGGGCTTTGACGATACGGAGGTCGCCGGGCTGGGTTATTGATTGCTCACGCGAAGACGCGAAGAAGATCGGTTCTCACAGAGAGCGCAGAGACGGCCTGCCCCGGGCGGCGGTCTCGCGTCAGCGAGACCTTCACACTAATCGGTGGCCGCAACCTTATTGGCCGCTGACGCGGCCGACGATGCGGCGAGCGCAACACCTCGGCGTCCTCTGCGCTCTCTGTGAGAACCAACCTTCTTCCTGAACTCTTCGCGTCTTCGCGCCTTCGCGTGAACCTCCACCCACGCTATGACGCGTGAATGACGAAGCTCACCGTCAACAACGAAGCAGTCGAGTACCTCCTCGATCCGGCGACCCCGCTGCTGTGGGCGCTGCGCGACGCATCCAACCTCACCGGCACCAAATACGGTTGCGGCACCGGCGCGTGCGGCGCGTGCACCGTGGATGTCGATGGCCGTGCGGTGCGGTCCTGCCAGAGCACGATTGCTGAGGTCGAGGGCAGTTTCGTCACCACTATCGAGGGCTTGTCGCGCGACCGCGCCCACCCAGTCCAACTCGCGTTCCTTGCCGACAATGTCGTGCAATGCGGTTTCTGCATTCCCGGCATCGTCATGGCCGCCGCCGTTCTCATCAAGAATGATCGCGACCCATCCGAGGCAAAGATCCGCGCCGCCATCAGCAACATTTGCCGCTGCGGCATCTACCCACGGCTGGTCGAGGCGATCCAGAAGGCCGCCCGCGCCGCCCGAGGCGACGAAACGCTCACCGCCGGCGCTCGTCCCGGCATCGACCCGAGCGAGGCGGCGAAGAGCGTCCCGGCCCTCAGTCCTCGCTGATCCGGCTCGTCTCGCGTGTGTCGCGCATCTTGAGATAGACGACCAGCGATACCGCAATCATCCCGGTCACATACCAATAGAAGCCGCGCTCCCACCCGGCATCCTTGAACTTCAGCGCGACGAACTCCGCCGTCCCGCCGAACAGCGTGTTGGCCAAAGCATAGGGCAGCGCCACGCCCAGCGCGCGGATGTTGGCCGGGAACAGCTCTGCCTTCACCACCGCGTTGATCGAGGTATAACCAGTCACGATCACCAGCGCCGCCATCACCAGCAGTCCGGCGATCACCGGATTGCGAACACTCTCGAGCGTTGCGAAGATTGGATAGGTCGCCAGCACACCGAGGATGCCGAACGCAACCATCAGCGGCTTGCGCCCGATTTTGTCGCTTAGCCCGCCAGCGATCGGTTGCAGGCACATGAACACAAACAAGGTCGCGGCGTTGATCCGGCTGGCAACTTCGCGGTCGAAGCCGCTGGTATTGACCAGGAATTTTTGCATGTAGATCGAGTAAGCATAGAAAGCGAGCGTGCCCCCGGCGGTCAGCAGCATCACTGTCGCCGTTTCGCGGGGGTGCTGCGTCACCAGCGTCCAGAAGCCCGATTTCGGGCCCTCGCTCTTTTTGAAGCTTTCCGTTTCGGCGAGGCCCCGGCGGATGCGGAACACCACGATTGCCAGCACCCCGCCGATCGCAAACGGAATGCGCCAGCCCCAATCGTCAAGCGCCGCCTCGCTCATCGTGGATTGCAGCACGAGCAGCACGAGCAGCGCGACGAGCTGCCCCGCGATCAGCGTGACATATTGGAAAGACGAGAAGAACCCGCGCCGGTCCTTGCCTGCCATCTCGGATAGATAGGTCGCGCTGGCGCCGTATTCGCCACCGACGGACAGGCCCTGCATCAATCGCGCGAGCACTAGCAGCGCGGGCGCGAGCACACCGATCGTCTCATATCCTGGGATGATCGCGATCAAGAACGATCCCGCACACATCAGCGTAACGGACAGCGTCAGCCCGGCCTTACGCCCATGCCGATCGGCATAGACGCCCATGATCCACGCCCCGATCGGCCGCATGATGAAGCCGACCGCGAACACCGCGGCGGCGCTCAGCAGCTGAGCGGTGCGATCTTCCGCCGGGAAGAAGTGCGGCGCGAAATACAGCGTGAAGGCGGAATAGGCATACCAATCATACCATTCGACGAGGTTGCCCGTCGATCCGCCGATGATCGACTTGAGCCGTGGGTTCATGCGGTGGGTCCTTGCTGTCGGCGGTTCGCGCGCCTTTGCAGTACCGGTTGGTGATCCTCAAGCCAGCTGACCGACGGCACTTTCTACCATGGCTCCTTCAGCGAAGCTCCGGACAGGCTTGGCCACAGCCAGCCTTCCGCCGTGAGTGTGCGGGACCCTGGATGCCGGCACAGGGCGGGCATGACGACTTTGACGTGGCCGTCGCAATCCGATCCACGGGCAGAAAAGGGTTGCTGCCACCCGCTTGCCGCCTTCAAAAGGCTGGTGAGAGGAGAGGGGCCATACGAAGCCTGTTGATCGCCAACCGCGGCGAGATCGCGATCCGCATCGCGCGCACCGCCGCGTCGCTGGGGCTGGAGACGGTCGCCGTCCATTCCGCCGACGATGCTGAGGCACCGCATATCGGCGCTGCCAAACGTGCGATCGCCCTGTCAGGGGAGGGCCCTGCCGCCTATCTCTCCATCGATGCCGTGGTCGCCGCCGCCCGCGGGGCCGGATGCGATGCCGTCCACCCCGGCTACGGGTTCCTGAGCGAGAACGCCGCCTTCGCGAAGGCCTGCGAGGCGGCCGGCCTGACTTTCGTCGGCCCGGCACCTGATCTGCTGGCGTTGTTCGGCGACAAAGCCGCGGCGAAGCGCCACGCGCGCGCCGCCGGCGTGCCGGTGCTCGCCGAAGGGAGTGAAGCCACCGGACCAGTGATCGTAAAGGCGGTTGCAGGCGGTGGTGGGCGCGGCATCCGTGTTGTGCACGACCGTGCGACACTCGACTTCCAACTTGCCGCTGCAGGCGCGGAGGCGCTTGCCGCCTTTGGCTCCGCCGAAGTGATGGTCGAGCGCTACATCGCCGACGCCCGCCACATCGAGGTTCAGCTCGCCGGCGACAATGTTGGCAAGATCGTTGCGCTCGGCACCCGCGATTGTACGGTTCAGCGTCGCCACCAGAAACTCATCGAGATCGCCCCTGCCCAGGCGCTCGATCCAGCTCTCGCCGCACGGATCGAGCAAGCCGCGGTGCGGCTGCTGGTAGGCACCGGCTACACCGGCCTCGCCACCGCCGAATTCCTGGTCGATCGCACGCTCGCCCCCGAACACCCTGACGCCTTCGCCTTCCTCGAAGTAAATCCGCGCCTCCAGGTCGAGCATACCGTGACGGAGGAAGTGACCGGCCTCGATCTCGTCGCCTTGCAACTGCACCTCGCCCGTGGTGAGGAGGTGCCGCCCGTCCCGACGCCACGCGGCGTCGCGATCCAGCTCAGGATCAACGCCGAGACGCTCGGCAGCGACGGCACCCCGCGTCCCTCCGGCGGCACGATCACCGCGCTGGACGCGCCGGGCGGACCCGGCATCCGCATAGACGATGCGGCCCGAACTGGGCTAGTCGCCAATCCGCGGTTCGACCCGCTGATCGCCAAGCTGATCGTCCACGCTCCCGATTGGACCGTCGCGCTCGCTCGTGCTCGCCGCGCCGTTGCCGAATATCGCATCGAAGGGGTCGCCACCAACCTGCCGCTGCTCGCTGCCTTGCTCGATCGCGACGAAGTGGCGGAGACGACCACCGACACCAGCTGGTTCGATCGGCACGCGGCAGAGCTGGTGCCTGCCGCGCCCGAGGCGGCGCCCGCCGATGCGGAGTCGATCGTCGCGCCGCTTTCGGGCGTGGTGGTCGCGATCGGCGTTGCCGTCGGTGATCGGGTCGTCGCCGGCACGGAAG
Source organism: Sphingomonas jeddahensis (assembly GCF_001981525.1). Taxonomy (GTDB): domain Bacteria; phylum Pseudomonadota; class Alphaproteobacteria; order Sphingomonadales; family Sphingomonadaceae; genus Sphingomonas; species Sphingomonas jeddahensis. The sequence goes on from NZ_MPSB01000001.1 coordinate 29,573, forward strand.
TCGGCACGGTCGAGGCGCTGAAGATGCAGCATGCCGTGGTGGCGACCCGCAGCGGCATAGTGCGCGCGATCGCGGCCGAGCAGGGTAAGGTGATCCAGGAAGGCGCCGTGTTTATCCGCATCGATCCGCTTGACAGCGCGGACGATAGGGGCGCGGAGACGAAAGGCCCCGATCCCGATCTGATAAGGTCCGACCTCGCCGAGGTTCGCGCTCGCCATGCCTTGGGTCTCGACGAGAACCGCCCGGAGTCGGTCGCACGCCGCCGCAAGACCGGCCAGCGCACCGCGCGCGAGAACATCGCCGACCTGTTCGATGCCGACAGCTTCATCGAATATGGCGCGCTGACGATCGCCGCCCAGCGTCGCCGCCGCAGTCTCGAAGATCTGATGCGTAACACGCCCGCGGACGGCTTGATCGGCGGCATTGGCACGGTAAATGCCTCGGACCACGGCGAAGAAGCCGCGAAATGCATGGGCCTGGCCTATGACTACACCGTGCTCGCCGGCACGCAGGGCCACAACAATCACCGCAAGACCGACCGGCTGCTCGGCGTCGCCGCTGATCTGAAGCTGCCGATCGTCTTCTACACCGAAGGCGGCGGAGGGCGCCCCGGCGACGTCGATTCGGTCGGCGCCACCGGCCTTGACGTGCCCACCTTCCGCAGCTTCGCCGCGCTTTCGGGTACGGCGCCCCGGATCGGCATCACGTCAGGCTATGCCTTTGCCGGTAACGCCATTTTGTTCGGCAGCTGCGACATCACCATCGCCGCGCGAGACGCGCATATCGGCGTCGGCGGCCCGGCGATGATCGAGGGCGGCGGGCTAGGCGTCTTTTCGCCCAAGGAGGTCGGCCCGGCCGAGGTGCACTGGGCCAGCGGTGCGATCGACGTGCTGGCGGAGGATGAGGCGGACGCGACCGACTATGCGCGTCGCCTGCTGTCCTTCTTTCAAGGCCGGGTGAGCGGCGCCCAGACGCCCGATCAGCGCCTGCTTCGCCATGTCGTCCCGGAAAACCGGCTGCGCGTATTCGACATGCGCCAGGCGATCCATGGTATGTTCGATGTTGGCAGTTTTGTGGAGCTGCGCGGCGGCTACGCCAAGGGGATGATCACTGGTCTTGCCCGGCTAGACGGCCGAGCAGTCGGCGTTATCGCCAATGATTGCCGCTACTTGTCGGGCGCGGTCGATGCGGAGGGCGCGGACAAGGCGGCGCGCTTCTTTCAGCTGTGTGACGGGTTCGGCATACCCATCGTTTCCTTGTGCGACACGCCAGGCTTTATGGTCGGGCCGGAGGCGGAGAAGACCGCGCCGATCCGCCGCGCCTCACGCATGTTCATCGTCGGCGCGGCGCTGTCAGTGCCGATCTTCACCGTTGTTGTTCGCAAAGCTTATGGCCTGGGCGCGCAGGGCATGGCTGGCGGCTCACTTCATGCCGGCCCATTCACCGTCGCCTGGCCGACCGCCGAGTTCGGCGGCATGGGTCTGGAAGGCGCAGTACGGCTCGGCTATCGCAAGGAACTCGATGCGATCGTCAACCCGGAGGAGCGTGAGGCGCGATATCAGCAACTCGTTGCCAATTCCTACGAGCGCGGGAAGGCAGTGTCGGTGGCGCAATATCTCGAGATCGACGCGGTGATCGATCCCGCGGACACGCGCGCATGGCTGCTGCGCGGCCTCGCTTCGGCGCCGGCGCGTCGCTCCGGCCGTTATGTCGATACTTGGTAAAAGGACGGAGATGATCGAACTCTATCATTGCGCCGACGCGCGCTCCTTCCGCGCCTTGTGGGCGCTGGAGGAACTGGGCCTACCCTATCGGTTGCACGTGTTGCCGTTCCCGCCGCGGATCCGCCAGCCCGAGTATCTGGAGGCCAACCCGCTCGGCACCATTCCGCTGCTGATCGATGGTGACACGCGGATGACCGAGTCGGCCGCAATCGTCCAATATCTTGCGGTAAAGCACGGGCCGACCGATCTAGCGGTCGCGCCCGACGAGCCTGGCTATGGCGAATGGCTCAATTGGCTACACTTTGGCGAGGCGACGCTCACCTTTCCGCAGACATTGGTGCTGCGCTATCGTATGCTGGAGCCGCCGGAACGCCGCCTGCCGCAAGCCGCGGACGATTACGCGCAATGGTTCCACTCGCGCCTGCGCCATGTCGAGCGCGTACTGACGGATCGGGAATGGCTCGTCGCCGATCGTTTCACGATGGCCGACATATCCGTCGGTTACGCCCTGCTGCTCGCCAAGAGCCTGAAGATCGACAACGGCTTTCCACCGCAAGTCGCAGCCTATTGGGAACGCATCAAGGCTCGCGAGGCATTCGGTCGCGCAAAGGCGGCGCAAAAGGCCTGACGATCAGCGCGCCGCCAGCTTGCGCAGCGCCCGTTCGATCCGGGCGGGCGCCTGCGCACCACTGACGACGAACTCGCGATCAATCACCATCGTGGGGACGGAGGCGATGCCTTCCGATCGCCACTCGATTTCATCGTCATTCACCTGTGCGGCATAGCTGCCCCGGCGCAGCACGTCGTTCGCCGCTGCCCGGTCCAATCCGGCAGCCTCCGCCGCATCGGCCAGCGCCGCATGATCGGCGATGTTGCGTCCCTGCTCGAAATAGGCGTCGAACAGGGCATGTTTCAGGGCCAGTTGCCGTCCTTGCTCGCCGGCCCAGTACAGCAGCCGATGCGCGTCAAACGTGTCGTAGATGCGATCGGGCCTTCCCGCCATCGCCACGCCCGCCTCGGCCGCTGCCTCGCGCACCCCGCCACCGCGGCTGCGCGCCTGATCCGGGGTCAGGCCGTATTTGCGGGCGATGTTATCCGCTGTCGCCTCGCCCTGGGGTGGCAGACCTGGATTGAGTTGGAGCGGGTGAAAGGCGATGTCCACCGCCACCTCCCCCTCAAGCGCGGCCAGCGCGCGCTCCAGATTGGCAAGCCCGATATAGCACCAGGGACAGACGATGTCGGAGACGATGTCGAGCCGCAGCGTGCGCATGATGCTTCTCCCAAGAGCCCGCCGGCCCGCTTGCAGCCTCCACCCGGACCGGCGCTCACGTCAAGACTTGAGCGCCGCGCAACCGATGCTACGCCTGTGCGATGACTCAGCTCGTTCTTGACCGGTTCCTCCCCTATCGGATGTCGATCACGTCGAACCTGGTCAGTGATCGGATTGCACGCGCCTATGAAGCGCTGTTCGGGCTTTCCATCCCTGAATGGCGGTTGATCGCGGTTATCGCCGAGGTCGAGGCGATTACCCAAGCTGAAATTGGCGAGCGCACACGGATGGACAAGGTGACGGTCAGCCGCGCTGCGATCGCCCTGGTTGAGCGCGGGCTGCTGCTGCGCGCGCCCAACCCTGGTGACAAGCGCTCGCATCACCTCTCGCTCACCGCCGAAGGGCGAGACCTTTACGCAAGTGTCGCGCCGAAGGCACTGGAGTTGGAGGCGAAAATCTTCGCTCGTTTCACACAGAAGGAGCTGGACGGCTTTGTGGCCATGCTGCGCCGGATCGACGTGGCGGCTTTGGAGGCCTGAGATGAGCGCACCCCTGATTGCCGGTCTGGAATTGGGCGGCACCAAGTGCGTCGCGATCCTGGCCAGCGGGCCGGACGCGATTCATGAACGGGTCGAACTGCCGACCACCAGCCCAGCCGCAACGCTGGCTGCGATCGAGGCAGTGATCGACGGCTGGCGCGGATTCGCGGCCCTTGGCATCGCCAGCTTCGGCCCGATCTCGATCAATCGCCACGCCGCCGATTACGGGCACATCACCTCCACCCCCAAGCCCGGCTGGGCCGGCACCGATGTCGCGCGTCGCCTTGGCGCTCGCTACGGCGTGCCGACCGAGTTCCACAGCGATGTCGTCGGCGCTGCGTTGGGCGAAGCGCGTTGGGGCGCTGCGGCGGGGCTGACCGATCTCGCTTATGTCACCGTTGGCACCGGCATCGGCGTCGGCCTGATCGCGCACGATCGCCCGGTCGATGGCCTGACACATAGCGAACTTGGTCACATCCGCCCGCAACGGCTCCCCGGAGACGATTGGGGCGGCACGTGCCCGTTTCACGGCGCCTGTGTGGAAGGTCTCGCCGCCGGCCCCGCGATTGCCGCAAGGACCGGCGTCAAGGGGCAGGATCTCCCGGCCGATCACGAAGCGTGGGAGGGTGTCGTTCACGCGCTTGCGCAGTTGCTCCATACGATCACGCTCACGGGCGTACCGCGCCGCATCGTCATGGGCGGCGGGGTGATGGTCGGTAATCCATTTCTTTTTCCGCGTGTCCGGCATTCGCTGCGCCAATCGCTTGGCGGTTACATCGCGATCCCGGAAGTAGCGGATGTGGATACCTATGTCGTTGCGCCTGCGCTGGGCCATAATGCCGGGCCCCTCGGCGCCATCGTACTTGGCCAACAGGCCCTTCTCTCGCGCTGAATTTACGCCCGATTAACGTCACTTCGTTACGAGTCGGCAAGCGGTTCGGGTCGTCTGTCGCCCGATACTTGGGACGATTTCGATGCGCTTGCTGATCGTTGACGACGAACCCGCGATGCAAGAATCCTACCGGCGCAGCTTTCGCCCGCCGGTGGACCCTGCGACGCAGAACTTGTCCGCCATGGCCGGCGAATTGTTCGACGAAGGCGGCGAGGAGCCTACGAGCGATGCGCCACCGGCCTTTGAATGCGCCTACCACAATCAGGGGTTGGACGCCGCCATTGCAGTTGAGCGCGCGCTGGCGGAAGATAGTCCCTTTGCCGTTGCATTCATTGACGTGCGCATGCCACCGGGGATCGACGGCAAGGAGACCGCCCGTCGCATTCGCGCCCTCGATCCGCACATCAACCTCGTCATCGTCACCGGCTATTCCGATTTCTCGCCGGCGGAGATCAGCAAGGTCGCGGGCCCGGCTGACAAGATCTTTTACCTCGCCAAGCCGTTCGAAGTTGCCGAGATCGTTCAGACTGCCATCGCCCTCAGCAAACGCTGGGAAGTGGATCGCGAACTCGCCGAAGCCCGTGCCATCCTCGCACGTCAGATCGTCCAGCTCGAACAGCAGGCAGCCGAGCTCGCCGCCAACGAAAGCCGCGCTATCCACGTCGCCAGCCATGATGCGCTGACCGACGCCCCCAATCGGCTTGCCTTCCAGCATGCGCTGGCGGAGCGTAGCCGGGTACGTGGGCCATTCGCGGTTGCCATGGCCGATCTCGATCGGTTCAAGCTGGTCAACGACACGTTGGGTCATCTCGCCGGGGACGAGATGATCCGTGAGGTCTGCGCCATCCTTCACGCCACCGTGCCGGAAGGCGGCATGGTCGCCCGGCTCGGCGGCGACGAGTTCGGGCTCATGTTCGACTCGGCCGGGCCCGAAGCCGCGGTGATGACATGCGAGCGGATCGTGGCTGCGTGCAACGTCTCGATGCGGCTGCTCGGTGATCCCGTCCATGGCTCGATCTCGGTCGGCGTGGTCGTCGCCAATGGCACCGGCGATGCGACTCCGGTCGACCTGATGCGCCGAGCGGATCTCGCGCTCAACGATGCGAAGCGCCACGGTCGAAACGTCGCGCGCCTGTTTGACGAAAGCATCGACGAGGAAATCCGAATCCGACGCCGCATCGAAGCCAATCTCAGCCAAGCGATCGCGCGTGACGAGCTTGGCATGACGTTTCAGCCGATCGTCGCCAACGACACGTTCGAGGTGGTGGGTTTCGAGGCGTTGCTACGCTGGACGGAGGAGTCGGGTCCGATCAGCCCTGGGGTATTCATCCCGATCGCCGAGGAATCGAACCTGATCCACGAGCTTGGCGACTGGGTGCTGGCCAAATCGCTCGAGGTGCTGAAGGAATGGCCCGGCCAATATGTCTCCGTGAATTTCTCCCCACGTCAGTTCCGGCGGCACAATTTTGTCGGCTATGTCATGGAACAGGTGCTGCGCGCCGGCATCGCGCCGCAGCGCTTGCAGATCGAAATCACCGAAACCGCGATTTTCGACGATGCCGAACGAGCGGCCGAGACGCTGTATCGCTTGCGCCAGATGGGCTTCCGCATCGCACTCGATGATTTCGGCACCGGCTATTCCAGCCTCTACAACATCCGCAAGTTCGCGCTCGACAGCCTGAAGATCGATCGCGGCTTTATCGAAGGCATGGGGCGTGAGCGCGAATCCGCCGCCATCGTGCATTCCATCATCCATCTGGGCCGCGCGCTTGGGCTTGGCGTCATCGCCGAGGGCGTGGAGACGGAGATGCAGGTCGCGATGCTTCGCGCCGCGGGCGCCAGCCACCTGCAAGGCTATCTGTTCTCGCACCCGGTCAACGCCGACGGCGCGCGCGCGCTGGCGCATGCCGGGATCATCCATGGGCCGCCGGAACAACATCCGGTGCTCGGAACTGGCACTGCCGGTTAGGGCGTGACTGCGCTGAACCAGCTGATCGGCCTCGGCCGGGCTGGCGCCTCGCGCGCAGGGCGCTGAATGCCGTTCCGCTCACGCTCCGCTCGCCAATCACCCCGATCCCGGCGCTCGGCCTCCTTGAACGCGCAATTGGCGCTGATCATGGCCTTGATCGGCATCGCCGGCGCGGTGGGCATCACCGTGCTGCTCGCCAGCCTCATCACGCCCGGCTTCGATCGTCTCGAGACGGCGCCCGAGCACGCACCGACGCTTGGCCGGCACATCCTGTTGATGGCGGTCGGCGGCTCGATCCTGCTGCTGTTGGTGGTGCTGGTAACGCTCCGCCGGATCATCGCCCATCGCGTCCTCGCGCCGCTCGAACGGCTGCGCGCGCATATGCAGCACGTCTGCGCCTCCGGCCTGCTCGCGCCGCTGGAGGTTGGCGATCGCCGCGACGAGATCGGGTCGCTCGGTAAGAGCTTCAATGCGATGCTGGGCCAATTGGATCGGCAGCGCGAACAGATTGAGGCGCAATCCTTTCTTCTCGGCCGCTCGGCCAACGCGGTCGAGGTGATGCACAATGTCCGCAACGCGCTGAACCCGATCTCGACCATCCTTTCGCAGGGAAGCGCGGAGACGCCAGCGGTCGATCGCGCGTTGTTGGGTCGCACGCTGAGCGAACTGGCCCAATCGGATCTTTCCGCCGACCGACGCGAGAAACTCGCAGCATTCGCCCTCGCCTGCATCGATGCCTTGGACGAGGCGCGCCGTGCTCAGGTCGGGCAGCTCGAGATCGGGCGCGAGGCGCTGGCGCATGTCCTCGACATCATCGGTGCGCAACAGGCCGACGCGCATCAGCCGTTTGCGCTTGATCCTTGCGACATCACCGACGTGATCGCGCGCAACGCCACCATCGCGCGCTACGCGGGCGGCCTCTCGATCGCCTTTTCCTTTCCCGCCGAGCCTCAACCCGTCCTCGCCAACCGGCTGATCCTCAGTCAGGTGATCGGGAATCTTTTCGCCAACGCCGCCGAAGCAATCGCCGCGACCGGTCGGCAGAATGGGGCGATCACGGTGAACGTGGATCGGCACGACAATACGGTTCGCGTCCGCATCCGCGACGATGGGGAAGGCTTCGCGCCGGAAGACGGCCCGGCTCTGTTCCGCCGCGGCTTTTCCACCCGCACGAACAAGGCGGGCGGCCTCGGCTTGCATTGGTGCGCCAATGCCATGGCCGCCATGCGCGGCTCGCTGGCGCTTCATAGCGAAGGGAAGGGCCGCGGCGCGGTGGCGGAACTGCACTTGGAGGCGCCAACGGAAGAGAACGTTGAGCTATAGGGCTCGCCTCGGTCGCTTGCTGCTGATCGAGGACGTTACACCTTATCGCCGTCAGGTTAGGGGGCGCGTGACCCGGCGCGATCACGCGGTCCGCGATTTACCTCGCGCGACGAGCCAGGATCAGGATGCCACTCATCAGTGTCAAAGCTCCGATGCCGGCAGTCCCCAGCAAAACAACGTTCGCTACTTCCATGATCCACTCCCCTTTTCACGCCGGTGATCCGGTCATTGTTGAGGGAAGGTGCCGAGAACCTGCCGGCCACGCAAGTATATTCGTTCGTCGAATGTGTCGCGCATCAAGTCATTACTGCCCCGCGCGTCGTTCCGCTCAGAGGGTGGTGATCTCGCCATCGATCACGCCCACGGGCCAGGGTGTCAGCCGGTCGCCAGCACACGGGCCCCCGACGCATCGTCCGCTATCGGGTTCGAACATCGCGCCGTGCCAGCTGCACGTGATGAACCGGCCATCGGGCGTCAGATAGGCGTCCAGCTCCTGCGCCAGCGGCAGGCCGGCATGCGGGCAGCGGTCGACATAACCATGCACCGCTTCCCCGCGCCGCACGACAAAGCCATGGAAACGCCCGGCCTTCATCTGCAGCACGAAGTTGCGCGCGGCGCCATCCGCAATGATGGCGAGCGGCCCAAGCCGTACCCCCGCGGGAGTCGCGGACAGGCGCTCGCTCATGATTGCGGCAGTTGCGCCTTGGTGAAGCCCGTCCACACGTCGTCATAGTCAAGCTGCATCGTCGGTGCCGCCGCCGCCCATTGCGTCAGCCGCACGACGTGCCGCGTCTCGAACATGAACGCCATCGTCCCGTCGATCTTGTGCGGCTTCAGGTCAGCCGCGACCGCCTTTTCGTAACTCGCCTGGTCGGGCCCATGGCCGTTCATCTGATTGTGCAGCGATGCCCCGCCCGGCACGAATCCGCCGCCCTCCTTGGCGTCGTAGGCGCCCGCGATCAGCCCCATGAATTCGCTCATGACGTTGCGGTGGAACCACGGCGGGCGGAACGTGTCCTCCGCCACCATCCAGCGCGGCGGGAAGATCACGAAATCGCAATTGGCGGTGCCCGGTGTGTCGCTGGGGGAGGTCAATACGGTGAAGATCGACGGGTCGGGGTGATCGAACGACACCGTGTTTATGGTGTTGAAGCGTCGGAGATCATAACGATACGGCGCCAGATTGCCGTGCCACGCCACGACATCGAACGGCGAATGCTCCAGCCGGGTCTGCCACAGCCCGCCCTGAAACTTCTGGACGACATCGCAGGGCGTATCCAGGTCCTCGAACCATGCCAGTGGCGTCTCGAAATCCCGCGGGTTGGCCAAGCCGTTGGCGCCGATCGGCCCCAGGTCCGGCAGTCGCAACAGCGCGCCATAATTCTCCAGCACATAGCCGCGCGCGCGACCATCCGGCAGCGCCACGCGAAACCGCACCCCGCGCGGGATCACCGCTATCTGCAACGGCGCCACGTCGATCCGCCCCAATTCAGTGACGATCGCCAGCGCTCCCTCCTGCGGCACGATCAGCATCTCGCCATCGGCCGAGAAAAACGCGCGGTCCATGTCGGCCGTCGCGGCATAGAGGTGGATGCCGACACCCGTCTGTTCGGCCACATCGCCAGTCCCCCCATAGGTGATCAGTCCATCGATCCAATCCACCGCCGCGCCCGGCCACGGCAGCGGGTCCCACCGTAGCCGGTTGGGGGAGGGGGGCACCGCGGCGAACGGCGCAGTCTTCAGATGCGCCGCGCCGGGATAGGGCGTGAACGCCGGATGGCTGGCGGTCGGCCGCAGGCGATACAGCCACGACCGCTTGTTCTCCGCCCGCGGGGCTGTGAAGGCGGTGCCGGACAGTTGCTCGGCATAGAGCCCGAACGGTACCTTCTGCGGCGAATTGCGACCGACCGGCAGGGCGCCGGAAACGGCTTCGGTTGCGACATGATTGCCGAAACCGGGAATGTAACCGTTCATCCTGCTCCTTTCGCCATTCATGCCGCTTTTCGACCGGCTTTTCGGCTACGTATTTGCGTTTGCCGGGTCGATGTCAGCCCGTCAGCCGTCCACCGTGATGACGCCGCGTCGGATCTGGTCCAGCTCGATGCTTTCGAACAGCGCCTGGAAATTGCCGTTCCCAAAGCCTTCGTTGCCCTTGCGCTGGATGATCTCGAAGAAGATCGGCCCGATCAGATTCTCGGTAAAGATCTGCAACAGCAACCCTTCGTCCCGCTCGATCGATCCGTCGATCAGGATACGGTTCTTACGCAGCCGCTCGAGATCTTCGCCATGGCCGGGCACACGCTTGTCGACAAGTTCGTAATAGGTCTCGATCGTGTCTTGCAGGCGAACCCCCCGCGCGCGCAGCCGCTCGACCGTGTCGTAAATGTCGTCCGTTGTCAGCGCGAGGTGCTGAATGCCTTCGCCCTGATATTCGCGGATGAACTCTTCGATCTGGCTGTTGTCGTCCTGGCTCTCGTTCAGCGGAATGCGGATCGCGCCATCGGGGGCAATCATTGCTTGGCTGAACAGCCCAGTGGCTTTGCCCTTGATGTCGAAATACTTCTGCTCTTCAAAGCCAAACAGCTTGCCATAGAAGCTGGACCAAGTCCGCATCTCGCCACGGCGGACATTGTGCGTCAGGTGATCGAGCAGGTCGAGCCCGACATTATTCTCCCGCTCAGCCTCATGCCAGCCCGGCACTTCGTTCCAATCGGCGTAAAGGTCGGCACCTGCCTTCACCAGATACAGATTGGATCCGCCAATCCCTTCAATGACATGAGTGTCCGGGCCCAGGGTGGATTTGCTCGCATCGACGGCAGTCGCTCCTTCTGCAACGGCATGGGCGTAAGCGGCGGCGGGATCGGCGACGCGGAACGCCATGCCGCTCGCCGACGGCCCATGCGCCGCACGGAAGTCCGCCGCTTGTCCGGTGACTTCCCGGTTGAGCAACAGGTTGATCCGGCCCTGCTTGTAGCGGACTACATCCTTGGTGGGGTGCCGATGCGTGGCAACGAACCCCAGCAACTCGAATTGCGCGGCAAGTGTGTCGGCCTCGGGCGAGGTGAATTCGCAGAACTCGAAGCCATCAAGGCCTAGCGGATTGGCGATGTCGGTCATGATCGTTCCTCGTCCGGCACGTGGAAAAGAGAAGAATATGTAAAGGGCCGCCCGGCTTGCTTAAGCGTCGGTCTTGCTGCGCGCATAAGCCTGGCTGCCCCGATGATAGACCAGGTCCGTTGCGAGCACCGCGTCGGGCGCGATCTCCGACTCTCCGGCAAGCGCTTGGTAAACGGGCGCAAAATCGGTGTTGAGCGTCTGGCTGAGCAGATCTTCGAAATTGTCGATGACGAAATAGCTCTGCTGAAAATCGTCGATCCGGTACTTGGTGCGCATCACCCGGCGCAGATCGAAACCGATGCGATTGGGCGAGGGGTCGTCGAGCGCAAAGATCGACTCGGCATGCGACGACACGATCCCCGCGCCATAAAGGCACAAGCCATCATCCGAGCGGACCAGCCCGAACTCAACGGTGTACCAGTAAAGCCGCGCGAGCCGATCGATCGCGCCCAGTTGCGCCGCGCGTTGCCCGCCCTGGCCATAAGCCTGCATGTAATCGGCAAAGACCGGGTTCGCGAGCAGCGGTACATGGCCGAAGACGTCGTGGAAAACGTCCGGCTCCTGCAAATAGTCAAGCTGGTCCGGGCGGCGGATGAAATTGCCTGACACGAACCGGCGGTTGGCGAGATGGTCGAAGAACACCTCGTCCGGCACCAACCCCGGCACCGCCACCACCTGCCACCCCGTGGCGCGCATCAGCCGATCGGAAAGCTCCTCGAAATCGGGGATGCCGGGCCGTGACAACCGCAGCACGTCCAAACCCTCGATGAACTCAGGGGTGACTCGCCCCGGCAGCATCTGTGCCTGGCGCGCGAAGAGCTTGTCCCAGGTGGCATGTTCTTCAGCCGTGTAGGACGACCAAGACTGTGGGATGGTCCAGTCGTCGGCGGTACCTTCGGGACGGATCAACGATGCCTCGGCCATGAACACCTTCTGCTAGCCAGCGGTTTCCAGCATTGGTAACAGATGAAACTATATACGTAACGTCATTCGAAGGGAAGCCGTTTCGTGGCATGGCAGGTCGCATTCTTGGCGCCTCATTGATGAAATCGCCGCTCGCCATGCCGATCTAGTCGCCTATGCTCGATCTGTTCGACACCCCACCGATCCCGGGCCTTTCGACCCGCGACGACCTGATCTCCCCAGCGGAGGAGCAGGCGCTTATCGCGGGGATCGATGACACCTCCTTGTCGCCGTTCCGCTTTCAGGGCTGGGAAGGAAAGCGGCTGACCGCCTCCTTCGGGTGGAATTACGATTTCGATACTCAGCGTGTCGCACGTGCCGCGCCAATCCCGGATTGGCTGTTGCCGATCCGGCAGCGAATGGCAGCTCTCGCCGGCCTTGATCCGCTTGTGCTGATCCAGGCGCTGTTGATCCGCTACGATCCCGGCGCCGGCATCGGTTGGCATCGCGATCGCCCGATCTACGAACATGTCGTCGGTTTGTCGTTGGGGGCGCGGGTGAACATGCGGTTTCGTCGGCGGCGGTCGCACGGCGGCTTCGATCGGGTCACCGTCCCGCTGACGCCTCGCGGTGCTTACCATATGTCGGGGGAGGCGAGATATGATTGGGAGCACAGCATTGCCGAGATGGACCGCACACGATGGTCGATCACATTCCGCTCGCCGTCATCGCGCTGGGCACTTCCGCTCGATCCCGTGCTTTCGATCTGAACGGTCACGCCATCGCACTTGGCAGTCACCCGCGCTGAATAGCTAACGGGTTGCAGTCCGTGATGATGTATCATAAAAGAACGCTCTGCGATCGGAGCAGCTTGGCTCGCTTCACGTAAGTCGAGTGTCGGCGCAGACAGTTCGCTCACCCTTCGGGTATGTTACGATATGGTGTTTCATTCAGATTGCATGATGGCGAACGAAGCTTGCGTCGCGAGTTTAGATCCTCGCGCTTTCACGCCTGCACCGCCAAATCAGCTTTAATCGGGAAAACAGATGATGCGGGATGCCGCAATCGACGTGCGCGCGTTGCGCCACAGCTACGGTCAACGCGAAGTGCTGCGCGGCTTGGATCTAAGGGTCGCCGCAGGCGAGATCTACGCCCTGCTTGGCGGCAATGGCGCGGGCAAATCGACGACGCTTAGCGCGTTGCTTGGCTTCATTCGGCCGGGTTCGGGCAGCGTCCAGGTGTGCGGGATCGATCCGGCGACTGCGCCGCAGGATGCGCGTGCGCAGCTCGCTTACGTCCCTGAAAGCGTGGCGCTCTACGACCACCTGACCGCGCGCGAGAACGTCGAATACTTTCTGGCGCTTGCCCGGGCTGCCCGCGATCGAGGCACTGTGATCGATCCCGCGCTTGACGCAGTGGGGCTGCCCGGTCACGCCTGGGACGCGCGGGTCGGGGGCTTTTCCAAGGGCATGCGGCAGAAGGTCGCGATCGCGCTTGCGTTGGCGCGGCATGTGCCAGTGCTGTTGCTCGACGAGCCGACGTCGGGCCTGGATCCGAGCGCCACGCTGGAATTCAACCGGCTGATCGAAACCGCGCGCGATCGCGGGGTCGCGATCCTGATGGTGACGCACGATCTGCTCAGCGCGGTGGATGTCGCCGATCGGATCGGCTTCCTGTCCGAAGGGCGGATCGAGGAGGAACTGGTCGCCGGCGCTGCGGGCGCCCGGTTCGACCTCAACGCGCTCCACGCACGCTATACCGGCGCGAAGGTCTCGGGATGAGTGCTGCAGTGACCCGGATCGCGCGCGAGGAATGGCGCGCGCTTGCCCGCAACCGTGCAGGGCTGATCGCCAGCATGCTGCTTGCCCTGCTGGTGCTCGCCGCGGCGCTTGTCAGCGTCGAGCGGCGCAACGCGATCGAGAGCGAGCGCGCGCGCTACCAGGCGTCAGTCGATCACCAGTTCGACGAACAGCCGGCGCGCCATCCCCATCGCATGGTGCATTACGGGCAATTCGTGTTCCGGCCTTTGAGCCCGCTCGCGTTTTTTGACTTCGGCGTAGATGGTTTCACGGGCAATACCATCTTCCTCGAAGGCCACCGCCAAAACAGCGCCAATTTCGCCGAAGCGCGTCAATCCTCGCTGTTGCTCCGCTTCGGGCAACTCACGCCCGCCTTTGTGCTGCAAAACCTGGCGCCCTTGCTGCTGATCTTTCTCGCCTTTGCCAGCGTTTCGCGGGAGCGGGAACGCGGCACGTTGCGGCTGTTGCTGTCGCAGGGGGTAGACGGGCAGCGTTTGCTGATGGGGAAGCTGATCGGTCACGCCGGGATCGCGCTGGCGATTGGCGCGCCTGCCTTTATCCTGCTGCTCGGCATAGCGGCCAGCGGCGGGGCGGAATGGGGCGCCGGCCTGCTGCTGATCCTGGGCTATGCCGGCTGGCTGCTGCTATGGGCGATGCTGGCAGTGCTGGTCTCCGCTTCGGTCCGCCGCTCGCGCGATGCACTGATCGTATTGGTTGGGGTGTGGATGGTCGGCGTGGTCCTGCTGCCGCGCGCGCTTCCGGAGGTGGCAGCTGTACGAACGACGTTGCCGACGCGGATTGAGACGGAAGTGGCGCTACACCGCGACCTGAAGGAGATCGGCGACAGCCACGACCCCGACGACCCATATTTTAACGACTTCAAGGCCCGCACCCTGGCGCACTATGGCGTCGCGCGGGTGGAAGACCTGCCGGTGCAATATGCCGGGCTGGTCGGCATGGAAGGCGAGCGGATCTCAACCGACCTTTACGCCCGTGCTGCCGCCCGCACCGCCGGGCTCGAGGCCAAGCAGGCCGGGTTCGTTCAAAGCTTTTCGGCGCTGAGCCCGCTGCTCGCAATCCGCCAGCTCTCCATGGCGCTGAGCGGTAGCGACATGGGCGCGCACGGGCACTTCCTCGATGCGGCGGAACGGTTCCGCTACCGTTTCGTCCAGGCGCTCAATCAGATGCAGGTGGATCAGATCCCGAACACCAACGCCGGCGAGGATCCGCGCATCGCGGCGGAGAACTGGAAAACCGTGCCGCGATTTTCCTATACTGTGCCGCCGCCGCCCGGGCTCAGCGATCCGCGTGTCCTGCCCAACCTGGCCGTACTCGGCGGCTGGCTGCTCGCGCTGGTGTTGCTCGCCTTGCCCGTCGCGCGCCGCCTCGGGAGGGCCGCACGATGAGCCCGGTTTTGGCCGAACTGCGGCTGATCCTGCGCTCGCGTCTTGCTGCGGGATCGCTGACGCTGCTGCTCCTTCTGGCCGCGCTTGCCATCTGGTCGGGCATGTCCAACGTCGCGCGGCAACAGGAAAGCATCGCACGTGTCACCGCCGAGCAGAAGCGCGACTTCGCCGCGGTGGCGGCGGAACAGGGCAAGCCCGACGGCGAGGCCGGCTATGCCGCTTATTATACCTTTCTGCTGACGCATGACCCGGCCTCGCCGCTCGCCTTCGCTGCGATCGGCCAGCGCGATCTCCAGCCGCAGGTGCTGCGCATCCGTGCGCTCGGCCTGCAGCAGCAGCTCTACGATGCCGAAACGATCAACGCCGAACTGGCGTTGCCCGGCGTGTTCGATTGGGCGTTCGTGCTGATCTATCTCGCGCCGCTGGTGGTGGTCGCGCTGACTCACGATCTGGTGTCGAGCGAGCACGAGGGAGGCCGGCTGCGGCTTCTCCTATCGATGCCGGGGCGCGGCCTGTGGCGGCGGCGGATTGGGCTACGCTACTTCCTGGTCCTGCTGGCGGCGACGCTGCCGCTGCTTGTAGCGCTGCCGTTCGCCGGAGCGCCGGTGCTGGCGGGGACGGGAATGCTGGCGGTGGCGGCGGTGTATCTCGCCTTCTGGTTCGGACTTGGCCTGCTCGTCGCCGCCAGCGTGCGGACTTCGGCGACCGCGGCGGCCGGGTTGCTCGGTTGCTGGATCGCGCTGACGCTGCTGCTGCCGACGCTTGCCAATGCTGCGATCGCGCGTGCCGTGCCGGTGGGCAAGGGCATCGATCTGACGCTGGCGCAACGCGAGACCGTCCACCACGGCTGGGATATCCCGAAGCAGGAGACGTTTGACAAATTCTTCGTCAACCACCCGGAATGGCGCGGCAAGCATGAATTCGAAGGCCGCTTCCACTGGAAATGGTACTACGCCATGCACCAGGTCGGCGACGAGGCAGTGGCAGCCGACGCGGCCGCGTATCGCGAAAGCCTGCTCGCGCGTGAACGCTTGACAACACAGCTCGGCTGGATGCTGCCGCCGGTCGGCGCTCAGGGGCTGCTTCACCGACTGGCGGATACCGATCGAGTGGCGCAGCTGTCGTACCAGGATGCGGTCGCCGCGTTCCATGGTCGATTGCGCCACTTCTTCTACCCGTACATGTTTGAGGATCGGCCGTTCACGCGAGACGATTTCGAGTTGCTGCCGCGCTTCTCCGCGCGTGCACAAACCGGGAGCTGGCCAGTAGTACCGATGGTCGCGCTGATTCTGATTGCTAGCTTGGCGCTGTTCGCCGGCGCCGCCCGCTTGCGACGCATCTGATCGGCTTAGGGAGTTGTTTCTGCCTCTGGTACTACTGACTTTGGCGTACGGATGACCTCCACGTCTCTCACAGCTCAGAAAGCGCGCTCCGGCGCTGCCAGTGCTGCCGCCAACCCCGTCCTTGTTGGCGGACAGTACGAGGGTGATCATTCCCCTGACGACCGCTGGATCAGGCTGGCCAGAGAGGCAGGCTTCGCATCCACCACCAGCTATGCGCGCGGCTGGAGCGCGTCGCCGTTGCCGCCGCGCTGAGCGAGGTGGAGGCGTTCGGCCGTACGCTGGAGCGCGACCTACATGCGCGCCGCCACGGGGGGGGCGGGCAACCCCGACCCCTACCCACCGGTGCGATGAGCGCCCCCAGACGCGCGAGGCCGCAGCTCCCAACCCCAAAGGGCGATGGTGCCCCCGGCGAGATTCGTATCTCACTTTCAGGTCTGCTGACGGTTCCGTCTTGCTGTTGATTTTTCGGTATTTGTGCGCGCAGGTGTGAGAGAATGGTGTGAGAGTTTTGTGGATCAGAAAGCATGGCAGCGTTGGTGCGATACCTAAACCGACGTAACGGTGTGTTCCGGTACGAGAGATGGATTCCTGAGCATCTCCGGTCCGCGGCGGGCATGAAGTCCTTCCGCCGATCACTGCGCACCAAAGACCAATCGGAAGCGCTTAGTCGCGCTGCGATCGCCGAGCGCGAATACGATAGCTTGCTCGCGAGTGCGGCGGCGGCAGCTGGCATCTCAATCCTCGACGCATCGCCAAGGCCATCGCTCGGGCAGGTGGTGCGGCCCGTATCGCAAGGGGACCTAGATCTGATTGAGTCAGATACACGACGCACGGCTTCCCGGTCCTGGCACCAGGACTACTTGATGGCTCAATCCGACCCGGCGCGCGCGGAGTTGCTGAGGGAGCAATGGGATCATTGGCAGCAGAACGCGGAGACGCGTCGCGAAGCGCTCTTAACCCCCGGCTTCGATGATGACGAGCGGCCATGGCTGCCGTCACCGACCAGGGATGCGAGGGCCGTTATATCGGCATTCGGCCTAGACGCGCCTCAAGGAAGCCCCGTGTTTGGCGCAATTGTGAATGCTATACGACGGGGCTACGTCGGTGCAGAGCACGACGTCGCGGAGCTGATGGCCGGACGAGGCCTCGTCCGAGCACGCCAACCCAGTCCAGTAAGCATTGCCCCGACTTTCACGGCGACTGTCGCCGGCTACTTAGAACACCGTCGACCGAGCGAAAAGACAAAGCGGGAAATCGAACGGTACGTCGCTGAGTTCGTAAATCTCGCCGGCGATAAGCGCCTCGATGCTTACACTCGTAATGACTTCGAGAGGTTTGTGAAGTTTCGGGCAAGTCGCACCGTCGGCGGCAAGACAGATGGCAGCATCGTTCGTCCGGCAGCGGCGCAGACTGTAGCGAAGGCTCTAACTTTTCTACGCGCGCCGATCGATCACGCGATCAATCACAGCGACTACGCGTTTGCCGGGCCAAACCCGGCTGTGGGTATTAAGGTCGAGACTTATATCAAACCAGTCGACCAAGCAGTGATGCCGGAGAAACGGCCCTTCAAGGTCGGCGAGATCAACAGGATTCTCCGACACCCTTGGTTCACCGGATGCGCCAGCATGATCAACACACACGAGCGGGGTGCAGAGCGTTTAAATGGAGCCGAGTATTGGGTGCCGATCATCGCATTGCTGACGGGTTGCCGCTTGGCCGAGCTTGCTGGGCTGAGTGTTAGCGAGGTGATGCTGGACGATCCGCATCCTCATATCGTCGTGCGGGCAAACGACGCTCGTCGCGTGAAGACTCGGAGCGCCTCGCGCTGTGTGCCGATCATCGATGCCCTATCGGAACATGGGTTCGACGATTTCGTGAGGGCGGCGCGACGCGCTGGGCACGATCGCCTCTTCCCAGATTGGAACGCTGCCTCTGATGGAACCGGCGAGCAACGATGGAACAACAGCAAGCTAATTCGCGCATTCAATCGCACTGTCATCCCAAACCAACTAGGTGATGTGCTGCCGACCAGCGCCCGTCGAGAGGTCACTTTCCATTCGTTTCGAGGCGCGTTCAAGACTATGCTGGGATCGAGCGAATACCGGCTGCATCCTAACATCATCAACGAGGTAGTCGGGCACGCGAAATCGACGCTGGACCAACGATATGTCGGCACAATTGGGATCGATGAGACCTACAACGCGGTTCGGGCTTGTCGCTTCAAGGGGCTTATCCTTCCGACACCACCGGTCGTATGAGACACCCGTCATGGTCGAGGTTGCCGGCGCTTGCTTACGATCGGCGGACTCAGAGTCATTCAGCGTAGCGGTTTTGTTACACCATGGGCGATGTAAAAAGTGGAATCAGGCAGAGGCGTTCGCGTGAGGCGGAACGCGAGCGCCGTGATCGTAAAATTCTCAGAAAACTGCGAGTTGCGGTAGTTCAATCCAAGAGCCTGCATGCTATCACGCGGGAGCCGCTTGAGCCTTTATCAGTATACCTTGGGAAGCTTGGCACTGAGCGCGGTAGCAAGGTGACTCGGTTCCCGATCGAAACGCAGGATGACGGCAGACCCATGCCGCCGTGGGTTGACCTGTCCCGTTGGATGAAGGTTCAGATCGCGGTGATGGCCATGCACGAATGGTCGTTCCAAACATACAACATTCACATCCATCCCGATCTTGAGGAAAAATGGCTTTCGTCAGGTCGTGATCCGCGAGTGATGATGAGGGATCGTGTGCGCCGCGAGTTCGATAGGCATGTGCGTCCGAACCTCGACTGGTTCTTCGTGATCGAGGGCTGGAGCCCTCGGAACGGAGAGACAATCCTGCACATCCATGGGGGCGCCGCGAGTTATGAGCCCGGGGATGCTGGGAAGATCATGCATGCGGTCGCCCGCGCCGCTGGTCATGGTCTCAAGGGCTACGCGGCGGTCCCCAGGGCTGTTCATGGACAGCCATTCAAGAGGCACAAGGCCGGTTACGTCGACTACCTCTTCAAGGCGGCCCGGCGCAAAGATCCGAGGCTTGGGGAACGGCGACTAACAATGTCCCGCGCGATGACCGGCGGGGCTCGCGCGCTCTGGGAACTGCTGACAGGTCAATAGCATATACGTTGTGGTCGTGAGAGGCGGGCGTCGAACGAGCTGTGATGAAAGCTTGTGCGTCCTTTCCCCACGATCGCGGTATTAACACTGCTAGGTTGCGGTTGCGCTCAAGGGCCGCGAGTACGTCGACCCGCCTGAACCAGGCCTACGGGTCACCCAGGCACTGCATCATCGCTCTGGGCGCGCTCGGCGGGTGATTCAAAGCAAAGTCGCTGCCCACCCGCATCCACGCGGGGATCGCTGCACAGTCTTTTCTTCAACGACTACGAAGGAGATGACGATGCAGCAGATGTTCGACGCTCACGATGAAATTGATTTCCACGTTCTGGTTTTCGCGCCGAACTCGTGGAGAGCCAGTGAGATGGCTGAGCTCCACCGAGACTTGGGGTTCGGGTTTGGCTCCACGCCTGTGTCCGTTGTCCCGCGCTTCATGCCGCTGGCCGGCGCCGCCAGCTATCATCTGCAAGCCGCGCTGGATCGAAACGTCCCGGGGATAGGACACCTGCAACTTGACGGCAGCTGGCTAATCTTGCCGCCCGGCGAACGGCCGCCGCAATCCACCGGGCCCACGCCAATGCAGCTTCACAACTTCACTGACGACGACGGCGATGAATACGTGATCTTCGCCCGAGATTGGGATCGCGCCGCGAAGATCTTCACCGCCTACCTGGACGATCCGAATGCGCTGCCGGGTGGCTGGATCCCTCTAACTCACGATCATTGGCGCACGCTGGGCCTCGTCCGGCACGGCCACCAAGCCGAGTCACGCGGAGTCGAGGGTGTCGGTCGCTATACAGCTGCCGGATGGGTGATCCTTGCAGTTGATTATCACCGGCTTGGGCTGTCAGCACCCTGACGCCCCATGAGCAGTAATTGCCTGAGCACGCTTGTGCATCCGCGGCGTGGCTTTCACATTTGGTCGAGAATGTAGAGGCGGCAAGCTCGACACGTCCGACCAAAACGGCGTGATGGTGGGTGTTCGGGGTGGGCCAGATATTTGGTTTCGGCCGCCGACGTTAACGAAAGACGGCAAAGAATTTTGCTTTGTATCTACAGAAAGCGCCCGATGAACCTAGCTTTAAAGCGGGTTAGAGAGATATTCGGCATTGGACAATGGTTGACGGAAGTTGGTCTTAAATTGACGTAAATATCGAATTCTTTGTCAACCATGTACCTAGGCCTGACGTTTGTAGGCCCTGACGATGCATGTTACGTCAGAAGCGTAATGGAGGTCGCGTCGCCCCTAGCTTGGCGCAAGCATGATCTCAATCGTCCCGCGAGTGATCACTAGTGTAGCCTATAGCAATCCAGAGACCGCGTCCGCAGACTGGAAGAAATTGATCAATCCAGCAATCTCTTCGCAATGGCATCAATGGTGATTGTCTCGAACGACGCATTGCAGATGGCTCGAACTTCCGATGTTAGAATCGGATGAGGCACGCCATCTCTGCTCCAATCTATCTTCTTGTCCAGTGTTACAAAACTTACGCGCTCTATCTCCACCCCCGATTGGTGCAATCTCGAAAGGCCGAACAGGAGATCTGACCATACGTAAAAATCGCCATCCAGATCATCTTTAAAGCCCGGCGGCGTCTTAGTTCTCTTCCTTGATAATGCCGTATCTATTAGTGCATTTCTTGGCACGAACGGAACCATGGCTTTCTCTTGGAGAAGGCTTATCAAGACTCTCGTCTTGCCTACTATCTTATCGTCAAAAACATAACCAAAGGTCTCGTTGAAGTCTTTGACCGTCTCCTGGAACCTGGCGGAAAATGCCTCAAATCGACTGTCAATCCCCTCCATCAATCTGCTTAATTCATCGAACTTCTTCTTTATGTCTGCTGACTTTGTAGCTATGGCTTGAAATTGATTGTTCCAGAACTCTTGTATAACTTGGCCGGGTAGAATGAGTTTTCCAGGGAAGCTCGTTCTTAGATAGTCTACGATGTCGGCACTGCGTGGGTGAGCAATAAGGCGAAGCATGACATTGGCGTCGAGGGCGATAACAGTCTTTTCTAAAGAAGCGTGCCCGATGTCGAACTGCATCGCAGTCGCTAGTGACGAAAGGGCATCTACTTCTACTGCTCGGTCAAGAACGTCACGAACTCTTGACAGCGACGGATCGAGCGCTGGTTCCGAGTTAGGCATCGTACCAGATCCGTCCTGCTTCGGCTGCTAGGTCAGATCCCAGAGCTTCGATCGCCGCCGCATCCCATGCGTCGGTTTTGCCGAGCTGTAAGGTCCATTCACCATCCGCTGCGGTGGGCAGCATGCCTTGTTTGAAGCTCGGCCAGTCCGTTACCGTTTTCGGCCGCTTCTCTATTTTCGACAGAAACGTGTTTCCGATGGTTGAGGCCCAGAAAGCGCCCTCGTTCTCCGGCAGGTCGCCGAATGGCGGATTCTTGACCCAGATGAAGTGAAGAAAGCCGTCTACGTTGGGCGTTACCGTGTTTTGAATGATAGATCTTCTCAGAAACTGAAGTACCTGTTTATTGAGAGACCTTTTTCTTAGGCGGCTCTCAAACTCATCTCGGGGCGGATTTAGATCCTGAAGACTATCCACCATAGCGTGCCAGTCCCCATGCTCACGGATAGACTTCGCTGCCTCCCCAAACTTGCGCTCTACATTACCGGTACCGAGGTTCCCGACAACCATTCGACGGACAACGAGCTTGAGTATGTGCTCCATACCTTGCTGGGCATCGGCGGTCCCAGCGCATGCAAGTAGAATCGGCCGTACGGTCAAAACACCGAGACTATTGAGTGCAGAGAATACACCTAGCGCTTCTGAGTCTGCCGGCCCCCCGGCGGTTGGATCTATCATTTGCAAGTATAAGGGAAGTCGATCGCTTAACAGCTCCATAAGCCGGTGCGGAGCGGGTGGAATGCGATCCCCAAGCGTCATTCTACCTGCAATGAAGCCAAACAGGTCTTTTGGAAGAACGTATCCACTCTCTACAGTAACGACATGGCGAATGTACTGTACAAGATTGTTCCCACCGTCGGTGGTAAACTGCTTCGATATACTTTGCCACTGCTCATATCGCTGTGACTGGTTTACTCCAGACTGACTTAGAACATAGTTCTTTAGAAGGTCAGCAGTGGTAAGATCCTTCCCGCGAGTATTGATGACTTCGTATACTTGATATGCAGACTCAGGGTTTGGGTGAACGAAGACGGCCAGATACAAGCGGTTAGTGAGAAAGTCAGTCCAGCGGCCCAGCCGCTTGAAGGGATCCGGGCGAAGATCTTCTCGCACTCGTTTGACGAGAAAGTCGTAGGACGCGATCATCCTTGCGGAGACGGACCCGTCCTCTTCAGTGGCGGCGGCCGCCATGCCCCTGGTGAGTATAGACTGAAAAGTAGCGTCGTCCTTAGGATCGCTAAGTTTTACTCGTGATACTTCCTCGTCAGAGTCATAGTCGATTGATCTTAGGAATGCCGCCTGTATGCGCTCGGCAAGCGCCTTGCGATCGCGAGCGAGGGCCTCGTGGTATAGAGCGTTAGCGAGAAGACTTATCGTTATTATACGTTGCTGCCCGTCTACTACCTGCTTGCGGCCATGCGCCGTCGAAGTCGGGGTCGTAAAGATCATCAAGCCAAGAAAGTACGATTCGAGTTCGAGCGACCCCCTCAAGTCTGTCCAAAAATCATCAACTTCGTCTTCTCCCCAAGAGTACTCGCGTTGAAATCGCGGTATCTCAAACATGTTATTAGAGAAGACCGCACCGGCGCTACTGGCAGACGCGTTTAGGGGGGTGTCCATTACGTCTCACATGTCGTTCAGGTTCGGGTCCACGTTACACGCAGCGATCGCCGCGGCAAGTCGGTAGTGGCGACGACGACCAAACGCGCTCAGCGTTGTCAGTAGCCATGCAAACTCGTCACCGTACCGCGCAAGGCTGGAACTTCGTCGAAAGCCAAGCTGTGCCGCTTGCTGCCTCAAATCGCTGAGCCATGCGCCTAGCGCCTCTTCAAGCAGTGTCCCTTTGAAGTATAGGTATGCGAGGCGCGATGTTGAGACACTAGCCCCCCGCCAATCAGTCTCAATAGGGTTGACGCCGCACTTTTGGGGCACCACGGTGCGATGGTCTGGAAGCTATTGAGACGGAGCTAGCATGAAGGTGGGGTATGCGCGTGTCTCCTCGGTGGGGCAGTCGCTGGACGTCCAGCTCGCCGCATTGGAGGCGGCCCATTGCGAGAGGATATTCGCAGAGAAGCGAAGTGGCACGACTACGTCGGGGCGATCAGAGCTTGCCGACGCGCTGTCGTTTGTGCGTGAGGGCGATACCTTGGTGGTGACCCGCCTCGACCGCCTCGCGCGGTCTGCGACCGACCTCCACAACATCGTGAAGCAGTTGGCGGATAAGGGCGTGTCATTTCAGTGCCTGCAACAGGGTGGGATGGACACAACCAGCTCAACGGGAAAGCTTCTGCTAGGTGTGCTTGCATCGATCGCGGAGTTTGAAGCTGACATTCGTCGTGAGCGTCAACGCGAGGGGATAGACCGAGCCAAGGCGGCGGGTGTCTATAAGGGTCGTAAGCCGTCCGTGGATGCTAGTGCCGTCAGGGCGCTGCGAGACCAGGGTCTCGGTGGGAGCGAGATCGCGAAGCAACTCGGGATCGGTCGTGCGAGCGTGTATCGTGCATTGAGTGGGTGATCGTCGCTGCGCTTGCCTCTGATCCTAGGAAATGAAAGTCTTAGGATTGCTCGCGCGCACTGACCCGGAAGGAGCCGATGCGGCGGTTAGCCCCGCGCCTCTGCCATCCACCGGCGACAAGGACACATTGGCGATAACCGAATCGGACTCGCGCGAATAGGTCGTGAAAGGATATGAGTTAGACGACGGAAAGCGCTGGCCGATCATTGCGCAGCGGCGGTCGGTCCGACGCCGCCGTTAGGCCAAATAGGAGGTTCTCAAGTTCCCCATGAGGAATGTTGAGCCCGGTGGCGATGTCCGCGCGCGTCAGCTTCTGGTCCCACAGGTCGTCTAGCACCATCTTCCATAGCGTAGACGTTTCTCGCTGCATGGAGTCAGGTTCGCTGCTGCCATAGTCGGTACGCAGCTGGATATTGAAGTTCCGATACTGCCAGTCGGTAATCAAGCCGATCTTATGAAGTCGGTAAGTTAGCGCCGCCGCCGATACGCCCCATCGCTTCTTGCCCCTGAGGATCTGTTGCAGCGACTGAACGCGGGGCATCTCCGACAGCACATCGGCGCGTGGCATTAGAAAAGAACTTGCGAAGGAGTTGGCCTCAGACTCGGCTTGTGGCCCTTGGTTCGACCCGCCGTGCTTATGTAGAATGAGATGGCCGAGTTCATGTGCCGCATCGAAGCGGCTGCGTTCCGTCGTCTTAAAAGTATTGAGAAAGATATAGGGCTCGTCATTCCTCCAGCAGGAAAAGGCGTCAACGTTCTTCGTATTCTCAGCCAACGAGAACACTCGGATACCTTTCGCCTCAAGCAGCTTAATGAGGTTGGAGATGGGCTTTTCGCCAAGGCCCCAAGCCTGACGGAGCGCGCGCGCCGCAGTCGCCGGATCACGCTCAGCCCCAGCATCAATAAGCTTCGGGCTGGGCAGCGTGTATTTCGAGTGCAGCCAGTCAGCCACGAGGTAAGCGATCCCACCTGCGGCGATCGCCGCTTTTCGCTCGCGCTGGGTCACCGAGGACAGGCTGCGGAAGCTGACTGCCGCAGCAGGTAGTGTATCGACGTCAGCCCCATGGAAGAACGCAACGGGATAATCGAGCGCGCCAGCGATACGCTGCACTGTCGTCTCTTGCGGCACCTGCTTGCCGGTCTTGATCTGCGACAAGCTTACCACTGTCACGTCGGCGAGCTCAGCAAGCGCGCGCGCGGTAAGCCGCCGGCGATCCATCGCCAGCTCAAGTCGTGCCGGATTGAACTGCATGCTACTTTCGCGCGATCGAGAACTCGTAAGCGCCGTCATCCTCGGGGGTCATCACCGGGCTCCGAGCTTTCCAGTCGCCGCCCTTAACAATGAAGATCCGTTCGAGAAACCCTTTGAACTGGCCGCTCTCGATCGCCGCTGGCAGCGAGAGCTCCGCACGCACGTCCTCCTCATCCTCGTCGTTGACCGACACGCAGAGGAACCAGAGCATCGAGTTCAGATCCGCAATCTTCTCGGGTGCCACCTCAGGCAGTTCCTCATCGCGGAATAGCACGCCTTGCCCCATCTTGATCGCATTCTCGGCCGCGGGACCCTTCGCGTTGATGGGCTGCGGGCCGCGGATGGCGACACACGCGCTTTCGACAGACTGGTAGACGATCCGCATCCCGGTCTCGACATGAACGACCGACTCCACGCCATTGGTGCTATCAGACTGCCAGCCCTTCGGAAGGAACAGGAAGCGTAGATGCCGAACCCCGGCAAGGTATGCCTTCGTGCCTGCTGCCGTTCGGGCATCAGCGGACACGACGTCATTGCGGGCGGCGACCACGGCCTCGATGAGCGGATTTACATCCTCGGCAACGATACCAAATTGCGATAGCCGGTTGGCGACGTCCGAAGGGCTATGGAAAATGCGAACAGCATGCATGACGACGCCCCTTTAATTTTCTCCACCTCATATGTGACACGAAAAATTAAAGTGCGCAAGCGTCCTAGTCGCTGGGTCGGCCTCATACCGCATCACTAGCAGCCGCCGCAGCCGCCGTCGTGACGATCAGCGGTGTCACGGAACGTGTCGGGAGAGGTTCGACATCCGCGCGCTTTTCAAAGTTGCGCTCGATCGCCGGAGACACAGGACCCGAACAAGCGAGCGACATGGTGCTTTCAGCGTGAGGGCATCTTGGGACGCGGGTCGGTGTCGAGGCGCTTGGGCCGAGAGCTAACACCTAAAAGTGTGAGAGGGAACTGTGAGAGCGCGGCTCCCCAATCCTCCTAAGTCTCTGAATTTGTTAGAATGGTGCCCCCGGCGAGATTCGAACTCACGACCTGCGGTTTAGGAAACCGTCGCTCTATCCTGCTGAGCTACGGGGGCACGCAGGCTTAGCTACGGCGCAGGTCCGTGCGGGTCAATCGCGGCGATGATCGCCTGCTGCCGCTCGCTCACCGACGTAGCGGACGGGCGTGCATCGCGCGACGCCCGTCCTGCGGGATGTCACGCCTTCACGTGTGCCGAAATGTACTTGTTCATCTCGAACATCGTCACCTTGTCCTTGCCGAAGACCTTCTGGAGCTTGTCGTCGGCGAGGATTTCGCGCTTGTTCTCGGGGTTCTGCAGGTTGTTGGACTTGATATATTCCCACACCTTGCTGATCACCTCGCTGCGCGGCAGCTTGTCGGTGCCGACGATCGCGCCGAGTTCGGGCGAGGGCTGGACAGGCGCGTGAATGCCGCCGGTCTTGGGCTTGCCTTCCTCAGTCTTGGTCTTCGTAGCCATTGTTTTCCTTCCTGTTGCGCCGGTCATTCGGCATCTCGCGGAATCACGCCGTTTCGCGAGCGTGACGGCCTTTGTGCGCTGCCTTGCACCGCTTGTCACGCCCCTGTGACTGCGAGTGTCTCGGGAGGTATGTCCGGGCTGCCGCCGAAGCGGTGGTCACAGCCGGGCGCCACCGCTAAGCGGCGGCCGAACCGCAGGAGTAAGGCAAATGGAAACGGTCAACCAAAGCAAGGCATTCGGCGGCACCCAGGGCGTGTACCGTCATGCCGCTGCGACCACCGGCACCGACATGACCTTTTCGGTCTATGTTCCGCCGCATGACGAAGGCGCGCGACTGCCAGTGCTATGGTATCTGTCGGGCCTCACCTGCACCCACGCCAACGTTACCGACAAGGGCGAGTATCGTCGGGCCTGTGCCGAACGCGGCATCATCTTCGTGGCGCCGGACACGAGCCCACGCGGCGAAGGCGTGCCGGACGATACGGCCTGGGATTTCGGACAGGGTGCCGGCTTCTATGTCGATGCGACGGAAGCGCCGTGGAGCGCCAACTTCCGCATGCGAAGCTATATCGAAGACGAGCTGCCGGGCCTCATCGCCGCCGAGTTTCCGATGGCCGACCTTGCCCGTCAGGGGATCACCGGGCACTCCATGGGCGGCCATGGCGCGCTAACGGTGGCATTGCGCAATCCCGGTCGTTTTCGCAGCGTTTCCGCCTTTGCGCCGATTAATTCGCCGCGGCATTGCGCATGGGGTGAGAAGGCGCTGGGCGGTTACCTCGGGGCTGATCGAGCGTCGTGGCTGCCGTATGACGCGTGTGCGTTGATTGACGATGGCGCTCGGGTGGAGGCGATTTTGGTCGATCAGGGCGCAAGCGATCCGTTTCTTTCCGACCAGCTCAAGCCCGATCTGCTGCAACGTGCGTGCGAGCGGGCCGGCATCAACCTGACGCTGCGGATGCAAGCCGGATATGATCACAGCTACCATTTCATTTCGACGTTTATGAATGATCATATTGCTTGGGCCGCGGAACGGCTCCAGTAAAAAAAACGGGCCCCGAGGGGCCCGTAGGTAGTACTCATAAAGACCGCTCGACGATCAGAAGCGGAATCCCGCCGCCACACCATAGCGGCGCGGCTCGAGTGTGAAGATGTTGGTGAACAGACCGGACGACTGATCGGTCAGATACAAACCGGTGGTCGCATTATTGTCGAAGACGTTTGAGATGAAGCCGCGAAGATACCATTTCTCATCCACCCCGTTCAGCTGCACCTGTGCGTTGACCTGCTCATAGCCTTCGATCCGGTTGACGCGTCCGTTGAAGATGTTGCCGTAGCTTTCGCCGGTGTAGGTGAGATCGACCCGTGGCACGAAGCTCATGCCGTTGCTGAAGTCGAACGTCTTCTGCACGCCGGCGGAGAACTTGGCGATCGGCGCCTGCGGCAGTGAGTTGCCCTTGATGCTAACTCCGATGCCATCAACCACCTGGATCAGGCCGCCCGGGTTAAGAGCACCATTCGACGCAAGGGTGGTCAGCGTGCTGCACTGGCTGAACGCACCGCTTCTGGCCCCGACATTGCTGTCGCTTGGATACGCTTGCGGCCCGCGCAGGCCGTTGGCGGCGGTGAGGCCGCGCGACGCATTGATCGCATTATTGGCGGCGGTGACGAACGCTTCGGCAGCGGCGGCGGTGGGGCCACGAACGACGCAGTTGAACGCTGCGCCGATGTCCTTGATGATCACCGTGTTGGGATCGCCGCCCGATGGGTCGCGTTGATTGATGAACGGGCTTTCTTCCTGAACGCTGGTGTTCAGGTAACTCGCGCCAAGGTTGATGACCCAGCCAGGACCTGGCCGCATCACCGCTTCGGCCTCAACGCCCCAGATGTTGGCGTCGATATTGTCATTGATCGACGAGCGCGCGACGATACGGCTGAGCTGCAGGTTCTTGTACTTATAGTAGAAGCCCGTGAGGTTCAGCGTCAGCTTGCCGTTTGCGAAGGTGTTCTTTGAACCGATTTCAAAGGCGTCGATGCTTTCCGGCAGGAACGAGTCCGGGATGGTCAGGCCGGGAACCTGCACCGCCGGATTGAAGCCGCCCGACTTGTAGCCGCGCGAGTAGGACGCGTACACCAGGTTGTCGTCCGTGATCTTGTAGTCGAGCACCGCGCGGCCGGTGAACGCATCGAACGTGCGATTGCGGAACTGCTCAGCCTGGACCCCGGGCACGACCGGATCGGCATCGTACAGCCCGAAATACGGGGAGTCGTAGGCGGTGCCGGTCTGATTGTAAGGCACCAGGAAGCTGGCAAGCGTGCTGCGCGCGCGCACCGTTTTTTGATCGTTGTTATAGCGCAGGCCCAACGTAAGCTTGAGGCTGTCGTTGAAGTCGAAATACGCCTCGCCGAAAATGCCATAGGACTGCAGCTTGAACTCGGGCGTAGCGTTACGGAAGAACGGCGTGCCGAGGAAGCTTGGCGGGACACCATTCGCCGCGCCGCCAAGGCTTTGCAAGCTGCCGAGGACGCCAGTGACATAGTCGATCGGGAAGGCGTTCACGTAATAGTCGCCGTCGCTCAGCTTGTTCTCGACGTAGATACCGCCGAGCAGAAAGTTGAACATGCCATCGAAGTCCGACGACACGATGCCTTCCGCGGACCATGCCTCTGTGCGCTGGTTCGAGCGGTCAAACGCCAGCGGGGTAGCAGCGCAGCGTTTGAAGCCGCCGAACGACCCCAGGCCCGTTTCTTCAGGCAGCGAGGTACAGACGCCACCATTGACGCCGTTCGGGATCAGCGCATTGACGATCGGACGGAAATAGTTGGCGAGCGCCGGATTGGCGGCAAATGCCGACAGCGCGGTGAGGCCCGGGATGATACCCTGCGAATTGCCGACGCCGAGCGAATAATCCTGCGACGATTCAACTTTCGTCTTGTGGTATAAGCCAGTTACCTGCGCCTTGATCGGGCCGAAATTATGTTCGAGCCGGCCCTGGATCTGCAATTCGTCCGTGAAATAGGTGGGATCGGTTGCCGACGCGATCACGCGTGGATCTGGCGAGTCGAGGTAGCCGGCGTAAGCATCGGGCCCGTAAAGGCTGTTAAGCCCGAGCGCTGCAAAGGTCGGCCCACCGGCAATCGCCAGGAACTCGCGCGAACCCAGCGTTCCGGTGAAGCTCGAGTTAGTGTTGCTGCGTGCTGGATCACGGCGCCCGGCAAGGCAGCCGAGCGTGCCTGTTGGATCGCGCTGGCAGACCTGCTTCTGAATGCGCAGGCGGTTATCGTCCTCGCGGAAGTAATAGCCCATGAGGTCAAAGGTGGTATCGACCGAGGGCTCCCAGCGGAACGAACCGCGGATAGCGTACATGTCGCGGCCGTCGATGCGGGTGTTGAGGAAGGTGTTCTTCGTATAGCCGTCACGATTGAGGTAGAAGCCGGCGACCCGCACCGCCATGGTTTCGCTAAGTGGCATATTGATCACGCCCCGCGCACGGATCGAATCGTAGTTGCCGTATTCGAAGTCGCCCGAAGCGGAGAACGCGTCCGTGCGCGGCTTGGCCGAGATGAAGTTGATCACGCCCGAGGTCGCGTTGCGGCCGAACAGTGTGCCTTGCGGGCCGCGCAACACTTCGACCCGCTCAAGATCGAAATACTCGGTTTCGAAGATGCGCGTCGCGAGCAGCGGTGTGCCGTTGATGTGGATCGCGGTTGCGGCATCGCACGAAATCCCGACGCACAGATCGCCGATGCCGCGGATGGTGAAGCTGGAGCCGGTGAAATTGCCCTTCGAGAAGGTCACGTTCGGGAGCGTCAGCTGTAGGTCGGACGCGTTGTCGATCTGTTGCGCGTCTAGCGCCTCGGCCGAGAAGGCCGAGACGGCGATCGGCACTTCCTGCAAGGTCTGGGCTTGGCGTTGGGCGGTGACGACGATATCCGAGCCAAAACCGCTGTCCTGCCCGACCGGCACGGTGCCGGCCGGTGACCCGCCGGTCGGTGCCGGTTGCCCCTGGCCCATCGCCGCGGAAGGAAGGATCGCGATCAACGCGATGGCAGAGGCAGAAAGCAGATCGATCTTGCGCATTGACATCCTCTCCTGGATCCGCCGCCGGCTTTTGCGCCGATCTGCGGTGTACAACTTGCGAGCTGAAACGTAGCGGCATAACATTTCTTACGTCAAACGGATTTGATCGGCAGAAATGCACGTCACATCATTTTTGTGACGAAAATGAAACAGTAGCCAATGTGAACGCTTGCTTCATTGCAGCAAGGAACACGTTGCATTGCACAAGGGTTTTTCTTTGATGAACGTTAAAGGTTCGCCGAATGAGGGGGATATCGTAGCTGAGGACGGCAAGATGGCCGTTCCCGACCATGTTGCGGACGCGATACGAACCTTGTTGCGGTGGGCGGGCGATGATCCCTCACGTGAGGGGCTGATCGACACGCCAAAACGAGTGGCACGCGCCTGGAAGGAATACTGCGCCGGCTATGCCGAGGATCCTGCGCATCATCTCGCACGGGTGTTCGAGGAAGTCGGTGGTTACGATGAAATCGTGCTGTTGCGCGACATCCCGTTCCAATCGCATTGCGAGCATCACATGGCGCCGATCATCGGCCGCGCGCACATCGCCTATTTGCCAAAGAACCACGTTGTCGGCATTTCGAAGCTGGCGCGGGTGCTTCATGCCTACGCCCGCCGCCTTCAGGTCCAGGAGCGGCTGACGGCTGAGGTCGCGGACTGCATTTGGAACGAGCTGAAGCCGCAGGGCGTCGCCGTGGTCATCGAGGCAAGCCATGCCTGCATGACGGCGCGCGGGGTGCGCACGCCGGGTGTCTCGATGGTGACGAGCCGGATGATGGGTGTGTTCCGCGATGACGAACGCAGCCGCAAGGAAGTCCTGGCGCTGATGGGCATGCAGGGCAGGGCGTGAGCCGCACCGTTCTGGTCACGGGGGGGGCGAAGCGGCTTGGCGCTGCGATTGCGCGCGCCTGTGCGGGCGCGGGTTGGCGGGTCGTCATCCACTACGGAGGCTCGCAAGACGAGGCCCGCGCCTTGGCGGCGGAAATCGGCGCAGTGACCGTGGGCGGTGATCTGGGCGATGCGGCGGCGATCGATCCGTTGTTCGCACGGGCTATCGATGCAGCGGGCGGGCCAATCCACGCGCTGGTCAACAATGCCTCGAAGTTTGAAGAGGACCGGCCCGAAGCGATTGACCCGATGCTGGCTGCTCGGCTGTACGCGATCAATTGCACGGCGCCCGCGCTGCTTGCCGCCGCGCTGGCCGGGCAAACCGGGCTTGAAGGTGGCGCCGTCGTCAACCTTCTGGATCAGAAACTCGCCAACCCGAACCCGGATTTCTTTTCCTACTCGCTGACCAAATATGCGCTCTCCGGCGCGACGGAGATGATGGCTATGGCTTTTGCTCCGCGCGTGCGGGTGAATGCGGTGGCGCCGGGCCTTACCCTGCCGAGTGGCGATCAGAGCGTCGCCGACTTCGCCGATGTCGCACGCGAAAATCTCTTGCGACGCCCCGTGGGCGCCGATCAGGTAGCGGCGGCGGTCCTCTATCTGCTCGCCGCGCCAAGCGTGACGGGCCAGACATTGTATGTCGATAGCGGCCAACGCTTTCTGAAGCGGGATTCGGACGTAATGTTCGAGCGGGGGCGCGGAGGATTGGGGCTTGGCTGACTATACGATCATCCTGGAACGGTTCGAGGTGCCGATCCGCCTCGGCATTCATCCGCACGAGGCGGAGCCGCAACGCGTTCGGCTCACCATTGAGATGACCGCCTCATACCCCGGAGCGCCGCGTGCGGATGCGATCGAGGAGGTACTCGACTACGACTTTGTGCGCGAAGGCGTGCTGGCGCTCGCCGCGGGACCGGGGTTTGCCCTGCAAGAAACGCTGGTGGACGCAGTGGCGGCGCTTTGCCTCGCCGACGCGCGCGTACGCCAAGTGCGCGTCCGATCGATGAAGCTCGATGTATATCCCGACGCGCGGGTTGGATGCGAGGTGGTGCGCGGACGGTGAAGCCGTTGTTCGTTCGAGCTCGGGGCGGCGCCGTGTTCGCCGTCCGCTAGGATCGGTGGATGCGAGGGCAGCGTGCCGAACGCGCGCCGTCCTCTGCCTCTCGTTTGGGACCTAGTGCTGGCATAATCGGGCGGTCGCCGCGCCCCGCCCGGATGAATGTTTGGGGGCCGCCGGACAGGGAAGCAGTGTTTCGGCTATTTTCCTTTTCCGGCGCCCGTCGAACTCAGCTTCGATTCGCCGCGCTCAGCACTGCGCGCACACTGGCAGTCGCGATATCGGTATCGATACCGACGCCCCACACCGTCCGGCCGTCGGCGGTGCGGCACTCCAGATACGCCGCCGCCTGCGCGCCGGCACCGTGCCCGATGGCGTGTTCGGCATAGTCGATCACGTCGAGGCTGGGCCCCGTCGAGTCCGCCAGCGCTGCGATCACGCCCGAGATCAGGCCGTTGCCGCGCCCGGACAGTGAGCGTTCCTCGCCGTCGATTGCGATCCGACCCACGAACAGGCGATCGCCCGCGCTGCCGGTCTCGTCATAATCGCGCAGCACAAAACGATCACTCTCACCCGGCAGATAGGCACGTTCGAACGCACCCCAGATATCGGCGGCGTTGAGCTCGCGGCTCGTCTCGTCGGCGAGCGCCTGGACGTGGCGGCTGAAATCGCTCTGTAGCCGCTTCGGAAGCTTCAGTCCCTTGTCCTGCTCGATCACCCAGGCAACGCCGCCCTTGCCGCTCTGCGAATTGACGCGGATCACCGCTTCGTAGCTGCGCCCGAGATCGGCGGGGTCGATGGGAAGGTAAGGCACCTCCCAAAGATCGTCGTTGCGCGCTTCCTGCGCGGCGAAGCCCTTCTTGATAGCGTCCTGGTGGCTGCCCGAGAACGCCGTGAACACGAGATCGCCGGCATAGGGTGTGCGCGGGTGCACCGGGATGTTGGTGGCATATTCCACCGTCTTCACGATCGCGTCGATGTCGCTGAGGTCCAGCTGCGGGTCGACGCCCTGCGTGTACATGTTGAGCGCCACAGTCACGAGATCGCAATTGCCGGTGCGCTCGCCATTGCCGAGCAGGCAACCCTCGACGCGATCGGCGCCGGCCATCAGCCCCAGCTCCGCCGCCGCCACGCCGGTGCCGCGGTCGTTGTGCGTGTGCAGGCTGATCACCACCGCTTCGCGATTGGGGATGTGACGGCCGAAATATTCGATCTGGTCGGCATAGACGTTGGGCGTCGCGCACTCGACCGTGGCGGGCAGGTTGAGGATCAGCGGATGCTCGGCGGTGGGGCGAAGTACGTCCATCACCGCGGCGCAGACCTCGATGCTGAAATCCACTTCGGCGGTGGAGAAGGTTTCCGGGCTATATTCGAAATGCCAGTCGACATTCGGCTGCTTGGCCGCCTCGTCGCGCAGCACCTTGGCGCCTTCGATCGCGATCGCCTTCACCTCCTCGCGGCTCATGCCGAACACGATGCGGCGCCAGGCAGGACTGACCGCATTGTAGAGGTGGACGATCGCCGAATGCGCGCCTTCGAGGCTGCGAAAGCTCGTCTCGATCAGGTCGCGGCGCGACTGGGTGAGGACCTGGATCTTCACGTCCTCGGGGATACGATTCTGCTTGATCAGCCCGGAGATGAAATCGAATTCGGTCGCCCCGGCGGAGGGGAAGCCGACCTCGATTTCCTTCAGGCCGACCTTCACCAGCAGGTCGAAGAAGCGGGTCTTCTTCTCGGCATCCATCGGATCGATCAGCGCCTGATTGCCGTCGCGCAGGTCGGTCGAGAGCCAGCGCGGCGCGCGGGTGATCGTTTTGGAAGGCCAGGTGCGGTCGGCGATCTGGATCGGCGGAAAGGGACGGTACTTGGTCGATGGGTCGCGCAGCATGGTTCGGCTCGCTTCGCTCGAAGGGGGCGGGGAAGGTCGGTTCGGCTGGCCCTTAGGCGGTTCGCGTGCCGCCCGATAGGCGCACCGCGGTGGTCGCGCCTAAGGGCGCGTAAGTCGCAGGAGAAGGCCGAGTGCCCGGATCATCGACGCCAAAGGTGCCCAAATATCGCCATCCTGTCCACCCTGAAGAAATTTGACGTTTTCGTAAGGGGTTGGCCGATAGGCATCGGCTTTCGCTCCAGCGGCGGCTTGAAAGGACCAGCGTGAGGCAGCTTCTCTACATCAGCACGGCCACGCCGGGCACCACCATCGATACTGTGGGTATCTTGGCGGCTTCACTGCGCAACAATCGGCGCGAAGGCGTCACCGGCCTGCTGTGGACCGACGATCGTCGCTTCCTGCAAGTCCTGGAGGGGGAGGACGCCGCAGTGCAGGGCGTGTTCGACCGGATCAAGGCCGATCCACGGCATCGTGCGATCGTCGTGCTCCACGATCGCACGATCGCGGTGCGTGAATTCGGCGCATGGGAGATGGCGCGCCGCGGCCCGTCGGACACCAGCGATGCCTTTGACACGAAGATGCGGCACCATCTTGCCGCCGCATCGCCGGCGGTACGCGGCACGTTCGAGGGGCTGATCGCCGCCCGGCGCGCCGCGTAGCGCCTGCCGCCGCTTACTTCTGGAAGGCGGCGGTGATCTTCAGCTTCACCTCGTCCGACACCATCGGAATGCCGTAACCGACGTTGAACGCACTGCGCTGAATGCTGGTCTTGGCGGTAAAGCCGATATTCTCCTTGCCGCCCATCGGGGCCGGCGCCTTGCCCGCACCGTAGAATTCGGCATCCAGCGTCACCGGCTTGGTCACGCCGTTGAGCGTCAGATTGCCCTCGATCTTGGCCGTCTGGCCGTTCGGCGTTACGCGGGTCGAGACGAAGCGGGCGGGCGCAGGGGCAGCGCCGAAGAAGTCGGCCTGCTTGCCGGCCTCGGCAGGCTTCAGCAGATGCTTGGTCAGGCCAGCGCTGGCGGTGGTCACTTCGGCGACCGGGATCGTGACATCGACCTTCGCCGCCGCCGGATTCTTCGGATCAAGCGTCAGCGTGCCGGTGACATTGCCGAACAGCCCGAAATAGGGGCTGAAGCCGAGGTGATCGACCGACCATTCCACCAACGTGTGGCCGGCATCGACGGTATAGGTGCCGCCGGTGATCGCGGCGGGGTTCTTCTGCCCTGGCGTGGTGGTCGGCGCCTGTGGGGCGGCGATGGCCACGGTGCCGGTGAGCAGGGCGGACAGGATGAAAGCGTGTGCGATGCGCATGAGAAGGCCTCCCGGAAAACGTCTGGCGCGGAGGAACCATAACGCGTGACGGCGGAAAAGTGCCGCGTCCGAAACGACCTGTTTCAGCTAGTTCGCCACGCCCACGACGATATCGTATTTGATCCGCACCCAGGCCCCGATCAGCGGCTTGCCGTTCACCCGCGGCGGCCGCACCAGGAACTGCCACGACGCCCGCCTGAGGCCGCGCGCGATGCCCGATCCAGGCGTTTCGCCCATCTCGCGGCAGTCCTCGACGCGGTTGCGCTCGATGGTGCGGCAAGCGACGATGCCCCAGCCGCTTTGCTCGCGCTGCGGCAGGTAGGTGACCATCTCGGCGCGGGTTGGCTCGCGCACCCATTCGGCGGCATAGAGTGTCTCGCCGTTGGGGCCGCCGCCTGCCACACCTTCGGCACCGCCGCCGGCATCGCCGGGCGGGCCGGATGCGCCACCCGGCGCCGGCGCGGCACGCGGAATCCGGCCGATGTCGGCTGCGGCATAGTCGTTCCGCGACAGCTTGATGACGCCGGGCAGTTCCAGTTCCGACAGCGGTACGGGCGGCAGCGGTGGTGGAGGTGGGGCGACGGGCGGTTGCTCCGCCGGCTTCTGATTCGCCTTGGGTTGCCGCTCACGGCGCTGTTGCCGCGACTGTTCCTGCTTCGGGCCGGGCGGGGAGACGTCGAAGGTCGACAGGATGCCGCCGTCACCGGGCGGGCGGCCGGGCCATGCCCCCATGCGGATCAGCACCAGCACGAGCAGCGCGACGAGCAGCAGCGCGAACGACAGGGACAGCAGGCGGCTGCGCCACGACGGACGGGCCAAATACGTCGCATGGATCTGGGACGACGGCCGCATCGTCCGGCGCGCGTAGCGGGTTGAGGGTAGGGCGACAATGGCAGTCGCACCAAGATGAGAACTCTATTCCGCTCGCACTGAGCTTGTCGAAGTGCGTGCCAAGCGCGCTTTCGCTTGTGACACGCCCTTCGACAGGCTCCGGGCGAACGGGGAAGGGTGGTTCCCTTCCCCGTGTGCTAGCGGATCAGTTCTTTTCCTTGTCCACCAGCTTGTTGGCGCCGATCCACGGCATCATCGCGCGCAGCTCGCTGCCGACCTGCTCGATCGGATGTGCCGCCGCCGCCTTGCGCGCGGCCTTGAGTTCCGGCTGACCGGCGCGGTTGTCGAGCACGAAGTTCTTGACGAACCGACCCGACTGAATGTCGGCGAGCACGCGCTTCATCTCCTTCTTGGTCTCGTCGGTGATGATCCGCGGACCGGTGGTGATGTCGCCATATTCGGCGGTGTTGCTGATCGAATAGCGCATGTTGGCGATGCCGCCTTCATACAGCAGATCGACGATCAGCTTGGTCTCGTGCAGGCATTCGAAATAGGCCATTTCGGGGGCATAGCCCGCCTCGACCAGCGTCTCGAACCCGGCCTGGATCAGGTGGGTAATACCGCCGCACAGCACCGCCTGCTCACCGAACAGGTCGGTTTCGCATTCTTCCTTGAAGTTCGTCTCGATGATGCCCGAACGCCCGCCGCCGACGCCGCTGGCATAAGCAAGCGCGATGTCATGCGCGTTGCCGCTCGCGTCCTGCTGGATGGCGATGAGGCACGGCACGCCGCCGCCGCGGACATATTCGCTGCGTACGGTGTGGCCGGGGCCCTTGGGCGCGATCATGATCACGTCGATGTCGGCGGGCGCCTCGATCAGGCCGAAGTGAACGTTGAGGCCATGCGCGAAGGCGATCGCCGCACCCGGCTTCATGTTGCCCTTGAGATCATTCTCCCAGATCGCCGCCTGGTGCTCGTCCGGCGCCAGGATCATCAGGATGTCTGCCCAGCCGGCGGCTTCCTTGTTGCTCATCACCTTGAAGCCGGCGCCTTCCGCCTTCTTCGCCGTCGCCGAACCCTCGCGGAGCGCGATCGCGACGTCCTTCACCCCGCTGTCGCGCAGGTTCTGCGCATGGGCGTGGCCCTGCGAGCCATAGCCGACGATGGCGATCTTCTTGGACGTGATCAGGTTCAGGTCGGCGTCGCGATCGTAATAGACACGCATTGGTTGGTACTCCCTTTTGTTCTGCCGTCATGCTGAACTTGTTTCAGCATCCACCGTGCAACCGGCGAAGATCTCGCTTGTGGAGCATTGGACCCTGAAACGAACTCAGGGTGACGGGTGTGGTGGCGGATAGGTTCAGGCGGCGTCCTTGCCGCGGGCGATGGCGACGATGCCGGTGCGGGCGACCTCGATCAGGCCGACTTCGCCCATCAGCTCGACGAACTTGTCGATCTTCTCGATGCCGCCGGTCACTTCGAACACGAAGCTCGACGTGGTCGCATCGACTACGCGGGCGCGATAGACGTCGGCGAGGCGAAGCGCCTCGATGCGGTGATCGCCGGTGCCGCGCACCTTCACCAGTGCGAGCTCGCGCTCGACGTGCGGCCCCTCCGCGGTCAGATCGCGGACGGTGTGCACCGGCACGAGCCGATCGAGCTGGGCGACGATCTGTTCCAGCATCGGCTTGCTCGCCGACGTCACGATGGTAATCCGGCTGACCGCCTTGTCGGCGGTGATCTCGCTCACCGTCAGGCTTTCGATATTATAGCCGCGCGCGGTGAACAGGCCGGCGATCCGGGCGAGGATACCGGGTTCGTTGTCGACGATGACGGCAAGCGTATGCCGCTCGGCGGTTTCGGATTTGATGTGCATGTCGATCTCACTCCCCTCCCGCTTGCGGGAGGGGTTGGGGGTGGGAAGGCGGCAGGCGATGCGGAGGCGGACAAGCCCACCCCCAGCCCCTCCCGCAAGCGGGAGGGGGGATCAGACCAGCGCCTTGGCCTCGTCGTCCATCGTGCCCGACACTTCGTTCGCCTGAAGGATCATGTCGGTATGCGCCGCACCCGACGGGATCATCGGGAAACAGTTGGCGAGCTTCGCCACCATGCAATCCACCATCACCGGGCCGTCATGCGCGAGCATGTCGGCGATCCCCTGCTCCAACTGGTCGGGATGCTCGATGCGGATGCCCTTCCATCCGTATGCCTCGGCCAGCTTCACGAAATCGGGCAGCGAATCCGAATAGCTTTCGGCATAGCGGCTCTCATAAGTGAGCTCCTGCCACTGGCGGACCATGCCCATATATTCGTTGTTGAGGATGAAGACCTTCACCGGGAGGCGATATTGCGTCGCCGTCGCCAGTTCCTGGATGTTCATCTGGATCGAGGCTTCGCCGGCGATGTCGATCACCAGCGCGTTGGGATTGCCCATCTGCGCACCAATCGCGGCGGGGAGGCCATAGCCCATCGTGCCGAGCCCACCGGAGGTCAGCCACTTGTTCGGCTTCTCGAACCCGAAATGCTGCGCGGCCCACATCTGGTGCTGACCGACCTCGGTGGTGATGATCGGATCGCGGGCATGCGTCGCCTCCCACAGCGCGCGCACC
Organism: Sphingomonas jeddahensis; assembly: GCF_001981525.1. Taxonomy (GTDB): domain Bacteria; phylum Pseudomonadota; class Alphaproteobacteria; order Sphingomonadales; family Sphingomonadaceae; genus Sphingomonas; species Sphingomonas jeddahensis. The sequence continues at coordinate 69,037 of NZ_MPSB01000001.1, forward strand.
GCGCGTTGCGGCATGATGACCTGATCGTCCTTCGGGAAGTTCAGGCACTGGACCGCGCGCCATCCCTCGATCCGCCGCCACCACTCGCGCGTATCGGGCTTGGGATGCTGGCGCGCCTTCCAGATGCGCAGCATGTCCTCCATCGCATGGCCAGCATCGGCGACGATGCCCAAGTCGATGCGCACCGTCTTGTTGATGCTCGACCGATCGATGTCGATGTGTACCTTACGGCTGTTCGGCGAAAAGGCGTCGAGCCGGCCCGTAACGCGATCGTCGAAGCGCGCGCCGATCGCGACGATCAGGTCCGCCTGGTTCATCGCCATATTGGCTTCATAGGTGCCGTGCATGCCCAGCATCCCCAGCCATTGCGGCGAGGTGGCGGGCAGGGCGCCAAGCCCCATCAGCGTCGAGGTGACCGGCGCGCCGGTGACGCGCGCCAGCTCGATCAGCAGCTGCGACGCCGCAGGGCCCGCGTTGATCACGCCGCCGCCGGTGTAGAAGATCGGGCGTTCGGCCGCGGCGAGCATGTCGACCAGTTGCTCGATCTCGCTGCGATCCGCCTTAAGCGCCGGACGATAGGTCTTGTGCTGGATCGGGCCGGGCTTCTGATATTTGGCGGTTGCGACCTGCACGTCCTTGGGGATGTCGACCACGACCGGGCCGGGGCGACCCGAGGTGGCGATATGGAACGCCTCGTGGATCACGCTGCCGAGGATCGCCGGGTCCTTCACCAGATAATTATGCTTGGTGCAGTGACGCGTGATGCCGATCGTGTCGGCCTCCTGAAACGCGTCCGAGCCGATCAGCGCGGTCGGCACCTGTCCGGTGATTACCACCATCGGGATCGAATCGAGCAGCGCATCGGTGATGCCGGTGACGGCGTTGGTCGCACCGGGGCCGGAGGTGACGAGCACCACGCCCGGCTTGCCGGTGGAGCGGGCATAACCTTCCGCCGCATGCGTTGCTGCCTGCTCGTGGCGTACAAGGATGTGGCGAATGCGCTTGGACCGGAAGAGGGCGTCGTAGATCGGTAAAACGGCACCGCCCGGATAGCCGAAGATGACGTCCACGCCGAGATCGCACAGCGCCTCGACCAGGATGTCTGCTCCGCTCTTCTCAATCACTTTCATTCCCCTTTCATGATAGACACGGTCGCGTGCCACTCGGGTGGCGGCGCGCTACGGCAATGAAAATTACGCGTCAAGACGGAAGATTGAAATAATATTCCAACTCAGCCGCAGGTAGCTGGTCCACGCGCCGCCAGTGCGGCGGCGGCTGATGCCGGAACCACGTATATTGGCGCTTGGCGTACCGCCGGGTCGCAAGTGCCGCGCGGGTCAGCGCCGTCTCGCGATCGATATCACCTGCCAGCATGGCCGCGATCTCCGGCACGCCAATCGCGCGACGCACCGGCGCCGCTTCATCCACGTCGTTGCGGGTAAGCAGAGCCTCCACTTCCATGATCGCGCCGCTGGCGAACATTTGGTTCAGGCGCTGATCGATGCGTTCGTTCAGGTCTGCGCGATCGGGCAAGACGATCAACGGTGCGAGATCGACCTGATCGCCGATCCCCCCAACCCGCTCCGCCTGCCATGCCGCAAGGGGCCGGCCCGTTGATCGCACCACCTCAAGCGCGCGCGCGACGCGCGTGGTGTCGGCCGGGGCCAGCCGCTGCGCAGCGCCCGGATCGGCCACCGTCAGTTCGGCATAGGCCTTCGCCACCGGCAAGGCGCGTACGGCCTCCCGGATCGACGGATCGATCGGCGGCACCGGTGCGATGCCCTCCAGCAAGGTGCGCATATAGAGCCCAGTCCCGCCGGTGAGGATTGGCAGTCGCCCTTCCGCGATGATTGCCATGATCTGCTCGCGAGCCTCGGCCGCCCATTGCGCGGCCGACCAATGCGTGGCGCCATCGATATGGCCGTACAGCCGGTGCTCGGCCCGCGCCTCGTCCGCCGATGTCGGCCGCGCGCTGATCACCCGCAAGTCGCGATACACTTGGCTGGCATCGGCGTTGACGATGACGCCGCCGGTCCGCTCGGCCAGCGCAAGCGCGAGCGATGACTTGCCGCTCGCGGTTGGCCCTGCAATGAGCGCCAGCTTCGAAAGGGGATCACGCTTGTTCACCGCGACGCTGATAGCAGCCGGGCGCCTGTCGCCCCAGACCCTCTCTGACGCGCAGGAGCGGCTTGCGGCTGCCGGCTGCGCTCCGGTCGCCGCCGGCTGGCTCGACGAAGGGGATGCGGCGGACATTCCGTTCGGCCTGTCTCCCGATGCTGCCCGCCAAGCGCTGGAAGGCGCCCTTGATCGCGTCGATGTGGTCGTCCAGCCGCTGGCCGGGCGCGAGAAGCGCCTGCTGGTCGCGGACATGGATTCCACCATGATCACCGTCGAATGCATCGACGAACTCGCGGACTATGCCGGCATCAAGCCGCAGATCGCCGAGATTACCGAGGCGGCGATGCGCGGCGAACTCGATTTTGCCGCCGCGCTCGACGCGCGGGTCGCGTTGCTGAAAGATCTTGGCGCTGACGCGATCGATCGCTGCCGCGCGGAACGGGTGAAGCTGATGCCGGGTGCTGTGACGCTGGTGCGCACCATGCGCGCGCGCGGCGCCACCAGCATTCTCGTTTCCGGCGGCTTCACCGCTTTCGCCGATGCAGTGGGCGAAGAAATCGGCTTCAATCGGGTAATTGCAAACAGGCTGGAGGTTAAGGACGGCAAGCTCGCCGGTACTGTAATCAAACCGATCGTCGATTCCGCCACCAAGGAGCGCACCTTGCGCGAAGCGCGCGTCGAACTCGGGCTGGCGGAGGAGGCCACGCTGGCGGTGGGGGATGGCGCCAACGATCTGGCGATGATCAACATCGCAGGACTTGGCGTGGCTTATCACGCCAAGCCGATCGTCGCCGCGGCGGCTGGCGCACGGATCGACCATAATGATCTTACCGCGCTACTCTGGGCGCAAGGCTTGCCGCGCCGGGAGTGGGTGGCAGGCTGACCTGTCCCGGGCGCACATGCCTGTCCTACTCACCGTGGTTTGTGGCATGTGGGTGGGCATGATTGCGTCCCCCACAACTCATCCGCTCGCGAATGTTGAGACAGGTGTGCCAGAGCCTCAACTTCCTCAACATTCGCGCGCTAAGTGACTGATCCGATGTCGCCACCGATCAATATTCTCCATCTCCATTCCACCTTCGATCTTGGTGGCAAGGAGGCGCGCGCCGTACGGCTGATGAACGCGTTCGGCGATCGTGCTCGCCACACGATCGTGTCGGGGATGGAGGGGCGCTACGGCGCGCGCGAGCGGATCGCCAAGGGCATCAAGTATGAGATCGCGCAGAATCCTCCACCGCTGCAAGGGCGCCCCTCCGTGGCGCGCTACGAAGCGATCGCCCGCTACATGCGCCGCTTCGACTTGGTCCTGACGTATAATTGGGGTGCGATCGACGGTGTCATGGCACGGCGCGTGTTCGGCCGTGGCACGCCGCCGGTCGTTCATCACGAAGACGGCTTCAACGAGGACGAGGCGGGCGGACTGAAGCGAGAGCGCAACCTCTACCGCCGCCTTGCCCTGAGTGCCGCACATGGCCTGGCGGTTCCCTCGACGACGCTGGAACGCATCGCGCTGGAAACATGGAAGCAGCCGCGCGCCAAGGTCCATCGCATCGTCAACGGAATTGCCACCGATCTTTATACCAAACGCCCCGATCCCAAGGCGATCCCCGGCTTCGTCCGCAAACCGAGGGAGACGGTGATCGGCACCGTCGCCGGTCTGCGCGCGGTCAAGGATCTACCCGCGCTGGTTCGCGCCGTGGGCGGGCTGTCCACCCGCTTTCGCCTCGTCATCATTGGCGAGGGGCCGGAACGCGCCGCGATCGAGCAGGCCGCGCTGGCGATGGGAATCGAGGATCAGCTCATCATGCCAGGGTTCCTGGATCGGCCCTATCGCTTTCTGGGGCTTTTCGATCTGCTGGCGCTGTCGTCCCGCTCGGAGCAATTCCCGATTTCGGTGGTTGAAGCGATGGCTGCCGGCCTGCCGATCGTCGCTCCACCAGTCGGTGACGTGCCGGCGATGGTGGCGCCGGAGAATGCGCCGTTCATCACCGACTATCCCGGTGAAGTGCGGCTGCGCGATGCAATGCAGGCGCTGATCGCCGACCCCGAACTGCGGCGCAGCGTGGGGGAGGCGAACCGCCGCAAGGCACAAACGGAGTATGATGAGGACCGGATGATCGCTCGCTACGCGGCGCTTTATGAAGGGGCAATGGAGCGGCCGGGGTCATTGTTCTGAAACCAAAAGGCTCGCGCGACGAAACCTTTCTCGCTAGGGCGCCTTATCCGTTTGCAAGAGGTGATTGAAGCTCGTGGCCACTGCCGTTTTCAAGGGGCTGAAGCCCATTATCTACAACGGCCGCGAAGTGTGGCCGCTGGTGGAGGGCGGCAAAGGTGTTGCAGCGACCAACCATGCCTCCGCGGGTGCATGGGCCGCGGCCGGCGGCATCGGCACGGTCAGCGCGGTCAATGCCGACAGCTACGATCCCGAGGGCAAGATCGTGCCGCAGGTGTATCACGCCGCCACTCGGCGCGAGCGGCATGAGGAACTGATCGCCTACGCCATCGAAGGTGCTGTTCAGCAGGTGCAGCGCGCCTGGGAGATCGCTGGCGGCAAGGGCGCGATCAACATCAACGTCCTGTGGGAGATGGGCGGCGCGCAGCGTGTGCTGCAAGGCGTGCTGGAGCGCACCCGTGGGCTGGTGGCTGGCGTCACCTGCGGCGCAGGCATGCCGTACAAGCTGAGCGAAATCGCCGCTTCGTACAACGTCAACTATCTGCCGATCGTCTCCTCGGGGCGTGCCTTCCGGGCGCTTTGGAAGCGCGCCTATTCAAAGGTTTCCGAACTGCTGGGCGCGGTGGTTTATGAAGATCCATGGCTCGCAGGTGGGCACAACGGTTTGTCGAATGCCGAGGATCCGCTGAAGCCGGAGGATCCCTATCCCCGCGTCAAGGCACTGCGAGAGACGATGCGCGAGGGCGGCATCCCGGATTCGACGCCGATCATCATGGCCGGCGGTGTGTGGTACTTGCGCGACTGGAACAACTGGATCGACAATCCCGAACTGGGTGCGATCGCCTTCCAGTACGGCACGCGCCCGCTGCTGACGCAGGAAAGCCCGATTCCGCAGGAGTGGAAGGAGCGGCTGATGACGATTGAGGAGGGCGACGTCCTCCTGCATCGTTTCTCGCCCACTGGTTTTTACTCGTCCGCGGTGCGCAATCCGTTTCTCCGCAGCCTGGAGGCCAGGTCCGAGCGGCAGATTGCGTTCTCCACCCAGGAAGCGGGCGACCACGTCTTCCAGCTCGATGTGGGTGTGAAGGGCAAGAACTTCTGGGTCACCAAGGGCGATCTGATGCGCGCCCGCGAGTGGTTCGGCCACGGCTTCACCGATGCACTGAAGACGCCGGACAACACGTTGGTGTTCGTCAATCCGCAGGAAAAGGCAGAAATCCGCAAGGATCAGGCGGATTGCATGGGCTGCCTGAGCCAATGTCTGTTCTCGAGCTGGGCCGATACGGAGACCAACTCCACCGGTCGCTTGGCCGATCCGCGCAGTTTCTGCATTCAAAAGACGCTGCAGGACATCGCCCATGGCGGCGACACCGAGGCGAATCTGATGTTCGCCGGGCATGCCGCGTATAACTTCAAGCGTGATCCGTTCTATTCCAACGGATTCGTACCCACCGTGAAGCAGCTAGTGGATCGCATTCTGACCGGGGATTGAGACGCCCTTATCGGCAATGAGACTAGCGGCCATTGTTGCGGCCTCCGCCGCCCTGATCGAGCGGTGATGGTTGCAGCAGCGGTCGTTCAATCGTCATTGCGACCAGGTCGCCGCCGCGGGCAACTGAAATGCGCGCATGGCCCAGCGAACCGAGGTAGCGACGGCGGTTGCACCAAGCATCAGCAGAAGAATCGTCTTCTTCATGATCGTTTCTCCATTTTCTGGGACGATCAAGAAATGTCGCAGCAGAGGTCGGCTCTGATCGGCATCTTGAATTAGCGCGCGGGTTCAGGCCCAGCCTTCAAGTACCTGGTCGGGCGGGCGGTGACCATCCGCCCACATCCGGATGTTGGCGATCACTTTTTCACCCGTCGCCAGTCGCCCTTCAAACGTAGCCGAGCCCATGTGCGGCGTCATGACGACATTAGGGAGCGCCAGCAGTCGCGGATCGATCGCGGGCTCGTGGGTCCAGACGTCGAGACCAGCGCCAGCGAGGCGGCCCGCTTCCAGCGCATCGATCATTGCTTCCTCATCGACAATCCCGCCGCGGCTGGCGTTGATGAGGTGGACGTGCGGGCGCAGCAGGGCAATGCGATCTGCGCCGATCAGGTTGGCGCTATCTGCATTCAGCGGCGTGTGCATTGTCAGGATGTCAATGGCGCCGAGCATCTCATCGAGGTTCGGGTGCCATTGCGCCTGTAGCTCCGCCTCAACCACCTTCGGCAGGCGGTGGCGATTGTGATAGTGGATCGACAGGCCGAAGGCGCGCGCCCGGCGGGCGACCGCCTGGCCGATGCGGCCCATGCCGACGATGCCTAATGCTTTGCCGCCGATACGGTGGCCGAGCATCCCGCCGGGGCTCCAGCCCTTCCACTCGCCGGAGCGGACCAGCTTCTCGCCTTCCGCCAGCCGGCGCGGAACCGAGACGATCAGCGCCATCGTCATGTCGGCGGTGTCTTCGGTGAGGACGCCCGGCGTGTTGGTGACGATGATGCCGCGCGCACGCGCCGCCCTGAGGTCGATATGGTTCACGCCCGCGCCGAAATTGGCGATCAGCTTCAGCCGCTCGCCAGCAGCGGCGATCAGATCGGCATCGATCGTATCCACGACGGAGGGGACCAGCACGTCGCAATCAGCCATGGCGGCGGCGAGCTGATCGCGCGACATGGCGAGATCGCCGCGGTTGTTGACCGTATCGAACAGAGCCTCCAGCCGATCCATCGTGGCGTTCGGCAGCTCACGGGTGACGACCACCCGAGGGTTGGGGCAGCGGCGGGTATCGACCATGACGCCAGGATTGGCGAAGCGACGCGCAGGCGTCAACGATCGGTTGATGGCAGGGCGTCGGCGCGGCTACAGGGGCGGCTTGGTCGAAGGGGTCAGATGATGCGGCGTTGGACGGTATCGATTGCTATCGCCGCATGTGTCGGGCTGGTCGCAGGTGCGCAGGCACAGAGCAACAAGGACAAGCCCAAGCCACCCTATTTCGCCTCGATCGGTGCGGGCAAGGCGCGGATGCGGTCGGGGCCGGGGCGCAGCTATCCGGCGACCTGGCTGTACGTGCGCGCCGATCTGCCGGTGCGCGTGGTCGATGTGTTCAAAGACTGGCGCAAGGTGGAAGATCCCGGCGGCACGCAGGGCTGGATGCTCGGCACGTTGATCAGCCGGACGCGAACCGCGGTGGTGCAGGGGGCGATCACCGAATTGCGCGAGCGGCCGGCATTCGGCGCGCGCGTCCTGTGGCGGGCGGAGCCGGGCGTAGTGGGGCGATTGAGCCAGTGCGCGCGCGGCTGGTGCCGTTTCGACGTGCGGGGGCAGGCGGGCTTTGTCGAGATCAGCCGCTTGTGGGGCGTCGCGTCGGAGGAGACTCTGCCGTGATCGAAGGCTTCGATATCGGCGCGTTCGTTTCCGCGACATTAGCGGAGGATTTAGGACCGGGGAGGGATGTCACGTCCGAAGCCGTCATCCCCGCGAACGCGCGGTTCGATGCGGTCATGGATACGCGGGACGCCATTACGGTGGCGGGGCTGGAGATCGCAGCGGCGTTCTTCCGCCGGCTCGATCCAAATGCGGCGGTGGTGCGCCTTGTTGCCGATGGCGAGCGGGTGCCTGCGGGAACCGAGATCATGCGTGTCGCAGGCGGAGCGCGGGCGCTGCTGACCGCGGAGCGATCGGCGCTCAACACGGTGCAGCATCTGTCGGGAATCGCGACACTCACCGCGCGTTACGTCGACCAGATCGCCGGAACGGGCGCGGTGTTGCTTGACACCCGCAAGACGATCCCCGGCCTCCGCCTGCTGGAGAAATATGCCACGCGGATGGGTGGGGCGCAGAACCACCGCATGGGGCTGTGGGATGCGGCGATGATCAAGGACAATCACGTCGCAGTTGCCGGCGACGTGGGCGAGGCGGTACGCCGCGCGCGTGCGGCCGGGGTGGCGGAGATCATCGTCGAGGTGGACCGGGTGGAGCAGATCGAGCCGGCACTAGCGGCCGGCGCCACGCGGCTGCTGCTCGACAATATGCCACCAGCCGTGCTGCGCGGCGCGGTGACATTGGTCGGCGGGCGCGTGAAGACCGAGGCATCGGGCGGCGTGACGCTGGAGACGATCCGCGCCATTGCTGAAACCGGTGTCGATTACATCAGCGTCGGCCGGCTGACGCAGTCAGCACCGGCGGCCGATATCGGCCTCGATTTCGCGCTCACTTGAGGACGCTGCTTTCCATGACACGCCCGTTGTCGATCCAACGCTATGAGCGGCTGTATCTTCTTGCCCTGGCGCTCGGTGTCGGGAGCACGATGCTGGACTGGCCGCAGCGGGCGGCGAGCTTCGCGCGTGACCCGATCCTAGCCGAAATGGGGTGGATGCTGCCGGCCTCGTTGGTGGTGAATGTCCTGCTGCGACTCACCCTTTGGTTCTACACCGCGCGTCGGGCCAATCGGGCGGCCAAGTGGTTCGTCGTGCTGCTCGCGGGGATTGCGCTGGTCCTGCTTCTGTTCAGCCTCACCGCGCTGATCGCCGGCGCAACGCCGTCGCTCGCGGCTTCGCTGACCGGCATCATCTCGGGCGCGCTGTATATCGCGGCGACGGCCTATCTGTTTCGCGGCGACGCGCGGGCGTGGTTCGGCGAAGAGGTTCATGGGGAAGGGGAGTTGGAGCTATGATCCGGGGTTTGGCGGTGGCGCTGGCCTTCGTGCCGGGGCTCGCGGCGGCGCAGGCGTATCAATGTTCGGTGCCGGATACGGCCGCGCTGACGGTGCGACCCGATCTGCCGAGCGAGCGGGAGCCCAAGCGGCTGCTGCCGATCGGGCATTACACGCTGGCGATCAGCTGGTCGCCGCAATATTGTCGTAAGCCGGACGCCATAACGCGGTCGCGCTTCCAGTGCGGCAGTAGTAATCGCTTCGGCTTCGTGCTGCATGGCCTGTGGCCCGACGGCGTTGGCAAGGAGTGGCCGCAATATTGCAAGGCGACGCCGCTGATCTCGCCGGCGACGGTGCGCGCCAACATCTGCTCGACGCCCTCGGCGCAGCTGTTGCAGCATGAGTGGGCGAAGCATGGAACGTGCATGGCCGGCGAGACGCCGGAGAGCTACTTCGCCAAGTCCACGTCTTTGTACCGCAAGCTGCGCTACCCCGATATGGTGTCGTTGTCCCGCCAGCCGCTGAGCGCGGGGAAGCTCGCGGCGGCGATCGCGCGGGTCAATCCGGGGATGCGGGCGGACAATATGCGGATCACCACCGATCGGCAGGGCTGGCTGGACGAGGTGTGGATCTGTCTGGACAAGCGTTTCCGTTATGCGCGCTGTCCAGCGCATCAGGGTGGGGTCAAGGCGAACGCCCGGGTGCGGATCTGGCGCGGGCGGCGGTAAGATAAGGGGCAAGCGCCTCCCCTCTAGGGGAGGAGCTTTTTCCCCTCAGCGCTTGCGCGTCAGCTCGCGCATCGCGTCGTCGAGACCTTCCAGCGTCAACGGGTACATGCGGTCGTTCATCAGCTCGCGGATGACCTTCACCGATTGCGAATAGCCCCATTGCGCCTGCGCGACCGGGTTCAGCCATACCGCTGCCGGGTAGGTGGTCGTAAGCCGGTGCATCCACACTGCGCCCGATTCCTCGTTGAAATGCTCGACCGATCCACCCGGATGGGTGATCTCGTACGGGCTCATCGAGGCGTCGCCGACGAACACGAGCTTATAATCGTGCGGGAACTTGTGCAGCACGTCCCACATCGGCGTGCGCTCCGCGAAGCGGCGCTTGTTGTCCTTCCACACGCCTTCGTAGGGGCAATTGTGAAAGTAGAAGAATTCGAGATTCTTGAACTCGGTCGTCGCAGCGGAGAACAGTTCCTCGCAGAGCTTGACGAACGGGTCCATCGAGCCCCCGACGTCGAGGAACAGCAGCAATTTCACCGCATTGCGCCGCTCTGGCCGCATGTGAACGTCGAGCCAGCCCTGCCGCGCGGTGCCGTCGATCGTCGCGTCGATGTCGAGCTCGTCAGCGGCGCCTTCGCGGGCGAACTTGCGCAGGCGGCGTAGCGCGATCTTGATGTTGCGGGTGCCAAGCTCGCGGGTGTTGTCGAGGTTCTTGAACTCGCGTTGGTCCCAGACCTTGAGCGCGCGCTTGTTCTTCGATTCGCCGCCAATGCGCACGCCTTCGGGATTGTAGCCCGAATTGCCGAACGGGCTGGTGCCGCCGGTACCGATCCACTTGTTGCCGCCCTGGTGGCGCTTCTGCTGTTCCTCGAGCCGCTTCTTCAGCGTCTCCATGATTTCGTCCCAAGAGCCGAGCGACTTGATCGCTTCCATCTCCTCGGGGGTCAGGAACTTCTCGGTGATGGCTTTCAGCCAATCTTCCGGGATCTCGGCGCCCTGCTGGGCAAAGCTCGTCTCCAAGCCCTTGAAAACCTTGGCGAAGACTTGGTCGAATTTATCGAGCAGCCCCTCGTCCTTCACGTACACCGAGCGGGAGAGATAGTAGAAATCCTCCGGCGTGCGATCGATCACCTCCTTGTCGAGCGCTTCGAGCAGCAGGAGGTGCTCCTTGAGGCTCGCGGGGATGCCCGCCACGCGCAGCTCATCTAGGAAGTTGAGGAACATCGGCCATCCGCTCCGGTATCTGTTTGCGGTCTTGATGCCAGAGTATCACGCCGGGTGAAAGCGGGGGCGCTGACGGATGCATCAGGCGCCGCTAGAGAGCGCGCCATGCTCACTGCCGCCGCCACGCTACCGCCCCCGCCGCCGCTCGTTGCCGCGGGTCACTGCCTCCTGCTCGACTTCGATGGCACGCTTGTCGATCTGGTCGATCGGCCCGACGCAGTGGTCGTGGATGCGGATCTCGTTGCGCTTATGCAACATCTGGTGGGAACCTTTGCCGGGCGGTGCGCCTTAGTGAGTGGACGGTCGGTGGCGCAGATCGAGGGCTTTCTCGGCGGCGCCGTACCAGGACTGGCGGTGGTCGGCAGCCATGGTGCCGAACTCCGGCTTCCCGGTGCGCAAATTGCGCCCGACCGGCCCGCGGCGCTGCATGAGGCGGAGCGGGTGTTCACCGCGGCGTTCGCCGGCGAGCAGGGGGTGTTGATTGAGGTGAAGTCTCTGGGGGTTGCAGTTCATTACCGCATGGCGCCCGAGCGCGCCGCGGAGGCGCATCGCCTCGCCGAGCAATTCGCCGGGGCTGACGGCATCGTGCTTCAGCAAGGCAAGATGATGGTCGAGCTGCGCGCTGGCGGCAATGACAAGGGTACCGGCATCGCCGCGCTGCTGCGCCATGCGCCGTTCGCGGGGCAGGTGCCGGTGTTCGCGGGTGACGACGTGACGGACGAGGCGGGGCTGAAGGTGGTCGCCGATCTTGGCGGCGTTGGCGTGCTGGTCGGGCCGCAGCGCGATACGGCGGCGGCATACCGTCTCGATGATGTCGCCGCGGTGCGCGGCTGGCTGGAGACGGCGGCATGACGGCGACGATGGACCTGTGGCCGATCGGCAATTGCCAGGTGTCGGCACTGGTCGACCGGGCTGGCCGGTTCGTTTGGGGCTGCACGCCGCGCGTCGACGGCGACCCGGCGTTCTGCTCGCTGCTCGATGACAAGCCGCCCGCGGGCGAGGATGCGTTCGGCTTTTGGGAGATCGATATCGATCGCCTGAAATCGACCACGCAATATTATCTGCGCAACACCCCCGTGCTTGTCACGCGGCACGAGGACGAGAATGGCAGCGCGATCGAAGTGATCGACTTCTGCCCGCGCTTCACCCGTAACGGGCGGCGCTATCGCCCGGTGGCATTCGCGCGGATCGTGCGGCCGGTGGCCGGAAGCCCGCGCGTGCGCGTGCGGTTGCGGCCGGCGGTAAACTGGGGCGCAGCGCAGGCGGAGACAACGCGTGGCTCGAACCATATCCGCTATCTGCTGGACGATAGCGTGCTGCGGCTGTCCACGACGGCGCCCGTCGGGTGGATCGAGGACGAACGGATGTTCCGGGTCGAGCGTCCGCTGCACTTCTTCCTGGGGCCGGACGAGAGTTTCTCCGACAGCATCGAAGCATCGCTCGATAACATGCTCGATCGGACGATCGATGAATGGCGGCATTGGGTGCGCGGGCTGGCGACGCCGCACGAATGGCAGGAGGCGGTGATCCGCTCCGCCATCACGCTGAAGCTGTGCCAGCATGAGGAGACCGGCGCGATCGTCGCGGCGCTGACCACCTCGATCCCGGAACATGCCGACTCGCAGCGCAACTGGGACTATCGGTATTGCTGGGTGCGTGACGCTTATTACACGGTGCAGGCGCTCAACCGATTGGGCGCGCTCGACGTGCTGGAAAGCTATCTCGAATACCTCCGCAACATCGTCGACAATGCCAAGGACGGACATATCCAGCCGCTGTACGGCGTTGGCGGTGAGGCGACTCTGGTCGAGTGGGATGCACCAGCGCTTAATGGCTATCGCGGCATGGGGCCGGTGCGCGTCGGCAATCTGGCCTATGAGCAGGTCCAGCACGACGCTTACGGCCAGATCGTGCTATCCAACGCACAGGCGTTCTTCGATCACCGCCTGCTGCGCGTCGCGGGCGTGGAGGATTTCGAGGCGCTGGAGCCGGTGGGCGAGCGCGCCTGGGAGAAGTTCGACAAGCCTGACGCGGGACTGTGGGAGCTGCGCACCAAGAGCCACGTCCACACCTATTCCGCCGCCATGTGCTGGGCGGCATGCGACCGGCTGGCCAATGCCGCGGAGGCGCTGGGGCTGTTCGAACGCTGCATCTTCTGGCGCGACCGGGCAGATACGATGCGCGCGCGGATCGAGGAAGCGGCGTGGCGGCCGGATACGGAGCGGATGTCGGCGACGTTCGGTGGCGACGATCTCGACGCCAGCCTGCTGCAATTGCTCGACCTGCGTTTTCTGGCGCCGGACGATCCCCGTTTCCGCGCGACGCTCGACGCGGTCGAGGGCGGGCTTCGGCGCGGATCGCACATGCTGCGCTATGCGACCGAGGATGATTTCGGTCTGCCGCATACGGCGTTCAACGTCTGCACCTTCTGGCTGATCGAGGCCTTGCACTTCACCGGGCGCGATGCGGATGCGCGCGAATTGTTCGAAGAGATGCTGTCGCGCTGCACGCCGGCGGGGCTGTTGTCTGAGGATATCGATCCCGTGAGCGGGGAATTGTGGGGCAATTATCCCCAGACCTATTCACTGGTGGGCGTCATCAACTGCGCCGTGCTGCTGAGCAAGCCATGGAGCGCCATACGATGAGCCGATTGATCGTCATCTCCAACCGGGTATCCGCCCCCACCGCCGAGCAGCCGAGCGCGCAGGGCGGCCTGGCGGTGGCGCTGACTGCTGCGCTGCGCGAGGCGGACGGAATCTGGTTCGGCTGGTCGGGTCAGACCGGTGAGACGGGCGATCTCAAGTTCGAGACCTATGACGGCGTCACCTCCGCGACGATCGACCTGCCTGAGCAGGATGTGGAGGAATATTATGACGGTTATGCCAATCGCACGCTGTGGCCGCTGTTCCATTACCGGCTGGGGCTGACCGAGTTCGAGCGCGATTTTCAAGGCGGCTACGAGCGCGTCAACCGGCTGTTTGCCGACGTGATCAGCCCGCATATCGAACCCAACGATCTCGTCTGGGTGCATGATTACCATATGATACCGCTGGGCTGGATGCTGCGGCAGCAAGGGATCAAGAGCCGGCTGGGCTTCTTCCTGCACATCCCGTGGCCGCCGGCACGTCTGCTGATCGCGCTGCCCGAACATCGCCGGTTGGTGGAGGCGCTGTTCGGTTATGACGTGGTCGGCTTCCAGACCCAGGAATGGCTGGAGACGTTCCACGACTATGTCGAGCGCGAGATGGGCGGCACGATCGGCGAGAACGGCGACGTGACGGTCGGCGGGCGCACGATCAAGGCCATCGCTTGCCCGATCGGGATCGACGCCAAGGAGTTTATCGCCAACGCCAACGGGCCGACGGCGCAGGCGACGCACGAGCGGATGATGGAAAGCGTCACGGGGCGCGACCTGATCGTCGGCGTCGATCGGCTGGATTACTCCAAAGGGATCGAGGAGCGCTTTAACGGCTACCAGCGCTATCTGGAGACGCGGCCGGAGATGCGGACCAACGTCTCGCTGCTCCAGATCGCGCCGCCCTCCCGCGCGACGGTGCAAAGCTATCAGGAAATCCGCGCGACGCTGGATGCCTTGTCGGGCCGGATCAATGGTGCATTCGCCGAGATCGACTGGGTGCCGCTGCGCTACGTCAATCGCGGGCTGCCGCGTGACGTGCTGGCGGGGGCCTATCGCGCGGCGCGCGTGGGCCTCGTGACGCCACTGCGCGACGGCATGAACCTGGTGGCGAAGGAGTTCGTCGCGGCCCAGGATCCCGAGGATCCGGGCGTGCTGATCCTGTCTCGCTTCGCCGGCGCGGCGGAGCAGTTGACCGAGGCGTTGCTGATCAATCCGTACAGCCCGGATGAGATGGCCGATGCGATCGAACAGGCGCTCGCCATGCCGCCGGACGAGCGGATCGCGCGCTGGCGCAAGATGTACGACAATGTCGTCAACGAGGATGTGATCTGGTGGCGCAAGCGCTTTACCGACGTCCTGACGGCGGTGGAGCCGGTCGCGGCATAATCGGGCCGGACGGGCAACAATCGTCCAAACGTCACCCCGGACTTGATCCGGGGTTCAGCTTTTCACCATCGGCCGCGAAGACATCGGGCCCCCGGATCAAGTCCGGGGTGACGACGGTTGGATGGGGAGACGAGGAATCATGGCTCGTGGTACAAAGCGGTCGCTTGCTCCCGGTTTCCGTCCCGACCAAAGACCGCGCATGACCTTCCGCATTCTTCCCCTCGGCCTGGCGCTGTCCGCGGTGCCTGCCGCTGCGCAGACGGCGCCCGATATCGTCGTTACCGGGCGCGGGCTCGATGATCGGCCCGGCGATCGCACCGCTGACGTCGTGACCATCGACGCAGACCGGATCAGCGCCAATGCGAGCGATCGGCTCGAAAGCGTGCTGGCGGATATCGCGGGGCTTCAGCAGTTCCGGCGATCCGACTCGCGCTCCGCCAATCCAACCAGCCAGGGCATTTCGCTGCGGGGGATCGGCGGCAATGCCTCCAGCCGCGCCTTGCTGGTACTGGACGGTGTGCCGCAGGCCGATCCATTCGGCGGCTGGGTGCCGTTCCCGGCCTATGCCACCGATCGGCTGGGACGCATCCGCGTGACGCGCGGCGGAGGCAGCGGCTATTTCGGTCCGGGGGCGCTGGCCGGGACGGTGGAGTTGGAGAGTGCCGATCCGCGTGACCAGCGATCGGTGCTGGGCAGCGTCGCCTACGGTAGTCGCGATTCGGTGGATGCGCAGGCGTCGGGCACGTTCGTGTCCGGGCCGGGGTTTGCGACTGTATCTGCGGCCTATGCGCGCGGCGATGGATTCGTGCCGATCGTGGCCGAATCTCGCGGGCCGGCGGATCGCCCGGCGCGCTACGAGCAGGCGTCGGGTGCGGTGCGTGGGGTGATCCGGGTGGCGCCAGGCACCGAGCTTCAGGCGAACCTCAGCGCCTTCACCGACTCGCGCGAGCGCGGCACGGCTTTCACGGCCAACCGCAGCGAGGGGGCGGATGCGAGCATTCGGCTGATTGGGCGGGGCGAGTGGGGCTTTTCGGCGTTGGCCTATCTGCAGACGCGCGCCTTCGCTTCGCAGTTCGCCAGCGTTTCCGCGGGACGCGCGAGTGCGAGCCAGACGCTCGACCAATACAACACGCCCGCGACCGGGCTGGGTGCGCGGTTCGAGGTCGTGCCGCCGGTCGGCGTCGGACGCGATCTGCGGATCGGCGTGGACGTGCGCGATGTGGAGGGGCGGACGCAGGAAAATTACACCTTTGTGGGCGGCGCACCGACGCGGCGACGGATAGCGGGGGGCAGCAGCCTTACCGCGGGGTTGTTCTTCGACGGCAGCGTGGAGGCGGGGGCCTGGACGCTGACGCTGGGCGGGCGCGTCGATCGCTGGCGGATCAGCGACGGGCGGCTGGACGAATATGCGCTGGCGACGGCTGCGCCGGTCACCGACGCCGATTTCGTGGATCGCAGCGGGACTGAATGGACCGGGCGGGCGGGCCTGGCCTTTGCGCCGGTCGACGCGGTGACGCTGCGGTTGAGTGGTTATCGCGGGTGGCGGCTGCCGACGCTGAATGAGTTGTATCGCCCGTTCCGCGTCGGCGCTGATGCGACCGCCGCCAATGCCGCGCTCGATCCCGAGCGGCTGACGGGCGTGGATGGGGGGGTGACGATCACCCCCGCCGCAAACGTCTCGATCGCCGCGACCGTGTTCTGGAACCGGCTGGAAGGGGCGATCGCCAACGTCACGCAGGCGCAAGGGCCGGGCAATTTCCCGGGGGTCGGCTTCGTCAACGGTGCTTATCGCGTGCGGCAGAATCTCGACGCGATCGAGTCGACGGGTGTTGAGGTGGATGCGCGCTGGCAGTCCGGCCCGGTGTTTGCCATCGCATCGTGGAGCCATGTCGATCCGCGGGTGGAGGCTTCGGGTGCGGCCGCGCCGCTCGACGGGCTGCGGCCGGCGCAGACCCCGCTCGATCAGGTGTCGGGAACGTTGGGGATCCGGCAGGGGCGATGGACAGCGTCGGCGACGCTGCGGCACGCTGCGCGGCAGTTCGAAGACGATCAGAACAGCCGCGCCCTGGCGCCGGCGACGACGCTCGATGGCTATCTCGCTGTGCCGCTGACGCCTGCGCTGGCGATCGAGGCGAGGGGCGAGAATCTGTTCGACGAGCGGGTCGAGGCAGGGATCAGCGGGGCGGACATCGTGGAGCAGGCGACGCCGCGCACCTTGTGGATCGGCCTGCGCGTGCGGGGGTGAGCCGCCGAGGCGCGATGCCGTCGTGGCCTACGCCGGCTGCTCCTCGCGCTGCAGCCCGTCGATGGCGGCGTTGATGCAGCCCATCAGCGACCGGATCGCCTCGCTGCTCGGCTGATCCTGTTCGGTGATGCGGCGCTGGAAGACACCCGCGGCGATCGTCTGTATCATCTCGGCAACGCACTCGAAACGCGCGGGAGAGACAGACGCCGGCACCAGCAGGCGAAGCGCCGACGACAATTCCTGACTCATCCGCTCGTTCACGTTGCGGACGATCTCTGCGATGCGATCATTGCGCGAGGCCTCCGCCATGATCTCGGCCACCAGCCGACCGCCGCTTTCCGGCTCCTTGCACGCGACAAAGTTGCCGATCCACGCACGTACCGCTTCGGGGTCTCCGGCCGCGCCGGCGGCGCACAACCCCTGTTCCGATAAGAAATCTTCCAAATCGCGTTCCACGATCGCCGCGACGATCGCTTCCTTGTTCGCGAAATCGCGATAGATCTGGCCCACGGCGATGCCGGACGCATGGGCGATCTGTGCGACGCCGGTCCCATGAAAGCCATTGGCCGCAAACGCCTCACGCGCGGCTTGGATCAATTTCTCGCGTCGTGCGTTGGCCCGACCGATGCGAGCACTCGGCGGGGCAGGGCAGCATCCAATAACGACAACTCTCCTCACGCTTGACCGTTCCGCCAGTTCGCAGTAGCAGCAAACGTGAGTGAACGATCACTCACGTATATCACAGAGAACAATATGTCATTCAAGAGGGTCGCGCTTACGGCGCTGCTGCTGGCCTCCGTGTCCGCGTGCGGGGGGCAGAACGATCAGGCGCAGCAGGCGCAACAGCAGGCAGGGCCGCCGCCGGTTGGCATCATCACGGTGCAGCCGCAGGCGGTGACGCTGACGACGACCCTCCCGGGCCGGACCTCCCCCTATGAGACGTCTGAAGTGCGTCCGCAGGTAAATGGCCTGATCGTCGAGCGTCTGTTCCGCGAGGGCGATCAGGTCCGCCGGGGCCAGCCGCTCTTCCGGGTTGACCAGCAACCATACATCGCTGCCGTGGCAAGCGCCCGTGCGGCGCTGGCGCGGGCACGCGCGGCGATCGCGTCGAGCGCGGCGCTCCAGCGGCGTTACGGCGAACTGGTGAAGATCAACGCCATCGCGCGCCAGGAGTATGAGAACGCGATCACCTCGGCGCAGCAGGCGCAGGCGGATGTCGCGGCCCAGCAGGCGGCACTGCGTAGCGCGCAGATCGATCTGGAGCGTACGACGGTGCGCGCGCCGATCTCGGGCCGGATCGGCCGTGCGCTGGCGACCACTGGCGCGCTGGTGACTTCCGGGCAGACGACCGCGTTGACCACCATTCAGCGGCTCGACCCGATCTATGTCGACGTGCCGCAATCGAGCGCGGACCTGTTGCGTCTGCGCCAGTCGATCGCGGCCGGCGACCTTTCGCGCGGCGGCGGTGCCGCGCGGGTGCGCCTGCGGTTGGAGGACGGCTCAGTCTATCCGGTCGAGGGCAGGTTGCAGTTCACCGACGTCAGCGTCGATCCCGCGACGGGCACGCAGACGATCCGCGCGATCTTCGACAATCCGCGCGGACTGCTGCTGCCGGGCATGTACGTGCGCGCCGAGCTGGTCGAGGGCACGCAAGGCGACGGCATCTTGGTGCCGCAGCGCGCGGTTCAGCGCAGCGAGCGCGGCGAGCCGACCGTGATGGTTGTTGGCCAGGGCAACAAGGTCGAGCAGCGGACGCTCAAGGCGGACCGTACGATTGGCGAGAACTGGCTCGTCACGAGCGGGCTCAAGGCCGGTGACCGCGTGATCGTGGAAGGCGGCGGCGGCATGCTGCGGCCGGGCATGCCCGTAGCACCCAAGCCGTGGAACCCCAATGCCAAGCCCGCAGGGCAGGGTGGTCAGCCCGGCACGCCCACGGGACAAGCGCCGCAGGGCAATCAGGCGCAGGCGAAGTAATCCCAGATGGCACGCTATTTCATCGATCGACCCATCTTCGCATGGGTGATCGCGATCGTCCTGATGCTGGCTGGCGCGATCGCCATCCGCTCGCTTCCCGTCGCCCAGTTTCCGGAGATCGCGCCACCGACGGTGTCGATCACCGCGACCTATCCCGGTGCCGACGCCAACACGCTTGAACGCACCACCACGCAGATCATCGAGCAGCAACTGCGCGGGATCGACAATCTGCGCTATTTCTCGTCGTCGTCCTCCTCTTCGGGCGTGCTCACCATCACGCTGACGTTTGAACAGGGCACCGATCCTGACATCGCGCAGGTGCAGGTGCAGAACAAGCTGCAGGCGGCGACTCCCTTGCTGCCGCAAGAAGTGCAGCAGCAGGGCATCCAGGTGCAGAAGTCGGCGGCGAGCTTCCTGGTCATCGTTGGCCTGTATTCGCAGGACGGCTCGCACTCGATCACCGACCTGTCGGACATGGTTGTGTCGCGGCTCCAGGATCCAGTCAGCCGCGTCAACGGCGTGGGTGAGCTCCAGATCTTCGGTTCACAATATGCTATGCGCATTTGGATCGATCCGCTCAAGCTGAACAATTACCAGCTGACGATCGAGGACGTCTCGGCCGCAGTGCGTGCACAGAACGCACAGGTTTCCGCCGGCCAGATCGGTGCGCAGCCGGCGCCCAAGGAGCAGATGCTCAACGCCACGGTCTCGGTTCAGTCGCGGTTGCAGACGCCTGAGGAATTCGGCGCGATCCGCATGAAGACCGCCGCCAATGGCGCGGTGGTGCGGCTGCGGGATGTGGCGCGGATCGAGCTTGGTGCGGAAAACTATGGCTTCGATACCAAGTTCAACGGCAAGCCCGCATCTGGCTTTGGCGTCCGCCTTGCCGCCGGCGCCAACGCGCTCGACACCGTCGATGCCGTCAAGGCCGAGGTCGAGTCGATCGCCAAGGGCTTCTCGGCCGACGTGAAGGTCGTTTATCCGTTCGACACCACGCCGTTCGTGCGCTTGTCGGTGGAGCAGGTGATCCACACGCTGGTCGAGGCGGTGGTGCTCGTCTTCCTGGTCATGTTCCTGTTCCTGCAGAACTGGCGTGCGACGATCATCCCGACAATCGCGGTCCCGGTGGTGCTGCTCGGCACCTTCGCGGTGATGCAGATCGCGGGTTATTCGATCAACACGCTGACGCTGTTCGGCATGGTACTCGCCATCGGCTTGCTAGTGGACGACGCCATCGTTGTGGTGGAGAACGTCGAGCGTCTGATCGTGGACGAGGGGCTGAGCCCCAAGGACGCCGCGCGCAAGTCGATGGACGAGATCTCGGGCGCGCTGATCGGCATCGGCATGGTGCTGTCCGCGGTGTTCCTGCCGATGGCGTTCTTCGGCGGATCGACGGGCGTGATCTATCGCCAGTTCTCGATCACGATCGTCTCGGCGATGGTGCTCTCGGTGCTGGTTGCGTTGATCCTGACGCCGGCGCTGTGCGCCACCATCCTGAAGCCGCACGATACAACCAAGCACGAAGGCAACGGCATCTTTGCGCGCTTCTTCCGCTGGTTCAACCGAACCTTCGAAAAGGGCACGACCAAGTACGAAGGCGGCGTCAAGCGCACTGCACGTAGCTGGAAACGGTCGATGCTGGTCTATCTGTTGATCGTCGGCGGCATGGCGTTCCTGTTCGCACGCCTGCCGAGCGCCTTCCTGCCGGACGAAGACCAGGGCACGGTGGTGGCGCTGGTCCAGGGGCCGGCGGGCGCAACCTCCGCGCGCACCGACAAGGGCCTGGATCTGATCCGCAGCCACTTCCTGAAAGAGCCCGGCGTCGAATCGGTGTTCACGATCAACGGCTTCAGCTTCGCGGGTCAGGGGCAGAATGCGGGCCTCGCCTTCATCAGCCTCAAGCCTTGGGAGGATCGCGAGGGCGTCGAGAACAAGGCGCAGACGATCGCCGCGCGATCGATGGGTGCCTTCTCTCAGTATACCGACGGCATGATCTTTGCGCTGGTGCCGCCGGCGGTGCAGGAGCTGGGCAATGCGACTGGCTTCGACCTCCAGCTGGTCGATACGGCAGGAATCGGACACGAGAAACTGACCCAGGCGCGCAACATGCTGCTCGGCATGGCCGCGCAGGATCAACGCGTCGCGCAGGTCCGCCCGCTCAGCCTCGAGGACGCGCCGCAGCTCAAGATCGACATCGATCAAGACAAGGCGCGGGCGCTCGGCCTCGATCTCGCCACGGTGAACTCGACGCTGGCGACCGCATGGGGTGGATCGTACATCAACGACTTTATCGATCGTGGCCGTGTGAAGCGCGTCTATGTCCAGGCGGACACCCCTTATCGCCTGAAGCCGGAAGACCTTGCCAGCTTCTACGTCCGTGGCGCGGAAGGGCAGATGGTGCCGTTCACCGCCTTCTCGACGATCGAATGGGCGAACGCGCCGGTCTCGCTAACCCGCTATAATGGCCAGCCTGCGATGCAGCTTCAGGGTTCGCCGGGGCAGGGGCTCAGCACCGGCACCGCGATGGAGGCGCTGGAGGAGATGCACGTGAAGCTGCCGCCGGGTACCGCGCTGGAGTGGACCGGCCTGTCCTATGAGGAACGGCTGTCGGGCGGTCAGGCGCCGGCACTCTACGCGCTGTCGCTGATGATCGTGTTCCTCTGCCTGGCCGCGCTGTACGAGAGCTGGTCGGTGCCGATCGCGGTGATGCTGGTGGTGCCGCTGGGCGTGATCGGTGCGCTGCTCGCGGCGATGCTGACGGGCCTTAGCAACGACATCTATCTGCAGGTCGGACTGATCACGACGATCGGCGTGTCGGCGAAGAACGCGATCCTAATCGTGGAATTTGCCGAGGAACGGATCGCCGAAGGGATGCGGCCGTTCGAGGCGGCAGTGGAAGCGGCACGGCTGCGTCTACGGCCGATCCTGATGACCAGCCTTGCCTTCATCTTCGGCGTCCTGCCGCTGGCGATCTCGACCGGTGCAGGTGCGGGCGGTCAGAATGCGATCGGTCGCGCGGTAGTCGGCGGCATGTTGTCTGCGACGGTGCTGGCGATCTTCTTCGTGCCGATGTTCTTCGTCGTCGTGTCGCGGCTGTTCGGTCACGGCAAGGGCGACGAGGGCGACCAGAATGTGAACAACTACGAACCGCTGCACGACGATAGCAACGGTGGTGACCGTGGCCGCGGCCCGGCGCCGCAGGGAGCATGAGTAAGATGAACGGCCGTTTCCTCCTGTTGGCGCTCGCCGCAGCCACTGCGCTGTCGGGCTGCAACCTGGCGCCCAAGTACGTTCGCCCTGTCGGCGCCGCGCCGGCGACCCTGCCCGAGGGCGGAGTCTATCCTCGCGCCGCCACCGATGCGCCGGACATCACTCAGATCGGCTGGCGCGATTTCTTCCTTGATCCGCGGCTCCAGCAGGTGATCGAGACCGGGCTCGCCAACAACCGCGATCTCCGCATCGCGGCCGGCAACGTGCTTCAGGCCCGTGCGCAATATCGTGTGCAACGCGCGAACCTGGTGCCGTCCACGACGATATCGGGCTCGGGCACCTATACCAACAACGTCTTCGGTGCCGCAGGCGCTGCGGGCGGTGGCGGTCTAGGGGGCGGGACTGGCACGGGTGGCACGGGTATTGGAGGCACCGGATCGGGGGCAGGTGGCGGCTCCGGGGGTGGCACGGGGGTTGGCGGCGGCGCCGGGATCGGCGGCGCTTCATCCAATCTCGAATTCTATTCGGTGAACGCCGGCTTCTCGCAATTCGAGCTCGATCTTTTCGGCCGCGTGCGCAACCTGTCCCGTGCCGCGCTGGAGCAATATTTCGCCTCGGAGGAGGCGCAGCGCACCGCACGCATCAGCCTCATTGCGGAGATCGCCACCGCCTGGCTGACCATGGCATCGGACCAGGAACAGCTCCGCATCAGCCGCGAGACGCTGAAGGCGTTCGAACAGTCGTTGGAACTGACGCGTGCGCAGTTCCGGATCGGCGTCGCGTCCGAACTGGAGGCGCGCCAGGCGGAGACCAATTATCACGCCGCGCGCAACGACATCGCGGCTCTGCAGACGCAGGTGGCGCGGGATCAGAACGCGCTCGATCTGCTCGCCGGCACCACGATCCCGGCGGAGCAACTGCCGGCGGAACTGGGCGCAATGGCAGTCACCCGCGACGCGCTGCCCGGCGATCTTTCGTCGGAGGTGCTTCTGCGCCGCCCGGATGTGCTCCGGGCCGAGCATCAGTTGATCGCCGAAAACGCCAATATCGGCGCAGCGCGCGCCGCCTTCTTCCCACGCATCTCGCTAACGGCGACGATTGGCACCATCTCGACCGCGCTGTCGGGCCTTTTCGCGGGTGGCAGCTTCACCTACAATGCCGCGCCTTCGATCGGGCTGCCGTTGTTCGACGGCGGGCGCAATGCGGCCAATCTCGATTATGCCAAGGCATCGCAGCAGGTGGCGGTCGCCACTTATGAGCGTGCCGTGCAAACCGCGTTCCGTGAAGTGTCCGACGCACTCGCGCAGCGCGGCACGATCGATGAGCAAGTGGCGGCACAGACCGCACGAGCCGAGGCGGCTAGTGTGGCGGCACGTCTGTCCGATGCGCGCTATCGCGCGGGCGTGGATTCATTCCTGGTGGCGCTTGATGCCCAGCGTACTGCTTATGCGGCGCAACAGCAGTTGGTGACCACACGCTTGGCGCGCGGCAATAATCTTGTTGAACTCTATCGTTCGCTCGGCGGCGGACTAAACTGAGGCTATTGCAAGACGGATCATTTCGCTTACTCTCCCGTTCTTAGGAAGAGGAGAGAGCCAATGACGCCACAAGAGCGCGCGGGCGACGAATCACTGGTGATCTTGCAGAGCCTGCTCTGCTTGCTTCGCGAGAAGAACGTGTTGACCCGCGCCGACATCGAAACACTTTGTGAGCGCGTCGCGATGCGCGCCAGTCAGGCCGAACGCGATCCGATTCCC
This sequence comes from Sphingomonas jeddahensis, assembly GCF_001981525.1. Taxonomy (GTDB): domain Bacteria; phylum Pseudomonadota; class Alphaproteobacteria; order Sphingomonadales; family Sphingomonadaceae; genus Sphingomonas; species Sphingomonas jeddahensis. The sequence continues at coordinate 93,127 of NZ_MPSB01000001.1, forward strand.
TGCTGCGCCGAAGCGGCGCGCACTGCGGCAGAGGAAATGGCGAAGATCGCCGGCTATATCGGCCCGCATTATGGCGGAAAGCATCGCCGCGCCTGATCATGTCTGACGCTGACGGCGCTTGCCTGCGAACCTTATCGCGGGCAGCGCGTTGGCGATGCCGATGAAGCTATTCCATGTCAGCGACGTGCATTTCGGGGCGGAAGATCCGAAGGCACTCGGTTGGTTCGCGCAATGTGTCGCGGACGAGAAGCCCGACGCAGTCATCATGACCGGCGATCTGACGATGCGTGCCAGGCGTCGCGAGTTCGACGCCGGCGGCAAGTGGCTCCGCTCGCTGGGCGTGCCGGTGACGATCGAGGTCGGCAACCACGATATTCCATATTACTGGGATCCGCTGCGGCGGCTGTTCAGCCCCTACAAGCGCTATGGCGCGGCCGAGCGGATGATCGAGAAGACGCTCGATTTGCCCGGCATCTCTATCGTTCCGCTGAAGACGACCGCGCGCGCGCAATGGCGCTGGAACTGGTCCAAAGGTTACGTGAGCCGTGGCGCGCTGCGAGACGCGTTGGAACTGGTCGCGGCCGCGCCTCGCGGCAATCTGATCTTCGTCGCCGGCCATCATCCGCTGATCGAAGGCGGCACCAAGGGAACGGCCAAGACGCGAAACGGCGATGCGGCGCTCGCGGCGCTGGCCGACGCCGGAGTTCATGCCGTCCTCTCAGGACACGTCCATGATCCGTTCGACAGGCCGGTGCGGTGCGGTGACTGGACGGTGCGGATGATCGGTGCCGGCACCCTGTCCAAGCGTTTGCGCGCATCACCACCGGCGTTCAACGAGATCCGCATCCACGGTGCGCGATTCGAGACACTGGCGCGCACACTCTCGCCGGAACCGAAGCATCCTATCAGCGCGACGTCCAACGCCGGCGACACCTACTGACCGGCATGCTGGCCGCGGACAGCCCGCTCAGCCGACCGGATAGGGCGTGAGGGTCGCGCGGTTCTCGTCTGCGGCGACGGGGCGGCCGATCATGGGAAAGGCGCGTTGCGGGCAGGCGGTGCGCTCGCACACCTTGCAGCCGACGCCGATCGGGGTGGCGGCGCGAGGGTCGGTGAGGTCGAAGCCGCGCGAATAGACGAGGCGGTGCGCGTGGCGGATGTCGCAGCCGAGCGCGATGGCGAAGGTCTTGCCCGGTTCGCCGAACGCGCCGGCGGTGCGGCGAACGGTGCGCGCGACCCACAGATAGGTGCGGCCGTCGGGCATCTGCGCGACCTGGCGGAGCACGCGGCCGGGCTGGACGAAGGCTTCGTACACTTTCCACAAGGGGCAGCTGCCGCCGACGCGCGAGAAGTGGAAATCGGTGGCCGACTGACGCTTGGAGATGTTGCCGGCCCGATCGACGCGGATGAAGAAGAAGGGGACGCCGCGCGCCTCGGGGCGCTGGAGGGTGGAGAGGCGGTGACAGATCGTCTCGAACCCGACGCCGAAGTGACGGCCGAGCTTTTCAATGTCGTACGCCTGCGCCTCTGCCTCGGCGAGGAAATCGGCGTAGGGGAGGAGGAGCGCGCCGGCGAAGTAATTGGCGAGACCGATGCGGGCTAGACGGCGCGCCTCGGGGCCGGTGAGGATCGGGTCGTCAGCCAGGCGGTCGATGAGGTCGCCGAGTTCAAGGAAGGCGAGCTGGGTCGCCATCTGAAACGCCTGCTGGCCAGCGCGCAGATCGGGCGAGATGTGCAGCGTCCGGGTAGCGGGGTCGTACCGGCGCTGGACGGCGCCGGGCTCCGACAGCGCCACGGTGATGCCGTGGCGGTCCTGGAGGCGCGCGATCAGGCCGGCGTGCACCCGGCGCGGGCCGAAGCGGGCTTCGCGGTACAGCGCTTCGGCGGCTTGATCGAGCGGTTCGATATGGTTGTAATTGGCGTAGAACAGTTCGCGAACCTGCTCGAACGGCATGCGCGTGCCGCCGCCCTCGATCCACTGGTCGCCGAGTTGCGCGGCCATCGCTTCGTTGCGTTCGGTGAGGTCGCGCTGGCGGCGGTGGAGCGCGATCAGCGTGCGCGCGACCGCGGGCATGTTGGTGGCAAGTTCGCGGATCTCGGCCAGCGCGATCGGCTCGGGTGCTTCGGTCAGGCTGTCGCGCAGGTCGGTGATTAGGCGGGCTTCCTCGTCCTCCGAGAAAAGCTGGACGTCGATGCCGAAGACCTGGTTGATCTTGAGCAGGACGGGAACGGTGAGCGGGCGCTGGTTCTGCTCGATCTGGTTGAGGTAGCTGGTGGAGATGCCGAGTGCCTGGGCGAGCTCGACCTGTTTCAGGCGGCGTTCTTCGCGGAGGCGGCGCAGGCGCACGCCCATGAAGGTTTTCCGCATTCCTTCGCTTCCTTCGCTTTCGGGTAGACGTGGAAGAGATAGAGGTTTGCGGATGTTGCGGAAAGTGCCGCGCTCGTCATGCCGGCACAAGGCCGGCATGACGTTGGGGCGATGCCAGCGCTAGCTACTTGCGTCATCCCGGACTTGATCCGGGATCCATGCCGCCGCGTACACTTCGGCGTCAGCGTTCGCGGAACCTTGGACTCCGGCTCAGGGCCGGGGTGACGGTGTTTGCAGGTCAGGCGTTGGGCATCACGGGGACGATCGTCTTGATGATGCTGGCGTCGAGCTCTTCGAAATCGTGCAGGCCGATCACGTCATACAGTTCCTGGCGGGTCTGCATGCGATCGACGTATTTGTGGGTGCCGCCGTTTTCCTTGATCGAAGCGTAAAGTTCGGCCTGCGCCTTGTTGGCAACGCGCAGTGAGGAGACCGGCCAGATCACCATTTTGTAGCCCATCTCCTCGAACTCGGTCGCGGTGTAGAAGGGGGTCTTGCCGAATTCGGTCATGTTGGCGAGCAGCGGCACGTTCGGCACCGCCTTCGCGAACTTCTCGAACATCTCGCGTGTGTTCAATGCTTCGGGGAAGATCGCGTCGGCGCCGGCGTCGACATACATCTTGGCGCGATCGACCGCGGCGTCGAAGCCCTCGACACCCGCGGCGTCGGTGCGGGCGACGATGACGATGTCGCGCGCCGCCTTCTTCGCGGCGGCGACCTTGGTGGCCATGTCCATCGCCGACACGAGGTTCTTGCCGTTCAGGTGGCCGCACTTCTTGGGCAGGATCTGGTCCTCGAGATGAACCGCGCCGGCGCCCGCGTCCTCGAAGGTGCGGACCATGTGCATGACATTGAGCGCCTCGCCATAGCCGGTGTCGCCGTCGACCAGCAGCGGGAGACCCGACGAGCGAGTGATCTGGCGGATGAAGAAGGCAACTTCATCGACGGTGATGATGCCGAGATCGGGCAGGCCCATCGATGCAGTCATCGCCGCGCCCGACAGGTACAGGCCGTCGAACCCGGCATTGCGCGCCTGGATCGCCGCTTGGCCGTTATGCGCGCCCGGAAGCTGAAAGATGCCCGGCCGCTCCAGCCCCGCACGGAAGCGCTTGCCGGCGGATTCGGTCGGGAGGTCGGAGGCGAGGAGGTAGGGCATTGTCATTCCTTGTGTATTCGGGCGTCTGGCTTGGCGCGCCTTAGCATGTGCAGCATGGCGCGGCCAATCTTGTGACGGCCGCGCCTGTAGTCCCTCGATGCGGGACCGAGCTTACTTCCGCTCGGCCAGCGGCACCCACTTGAGGTCTTCGGGGCCGGTGTAGTTCGCGCTCGGGCGGATGATCTTGTTGTCTTCGCGCTGCTCGATGACGTGCGCGGCCCAGCCGCTGGTGCGGGCGATCACGAACAAGGGCGTGAACATCGCGGTGGGGACGCCCATCATGTGGTAGGAGACGGCCGAGAACCAATCGAGGTTCGGGAACATCTTCTTCACGTCCATCATCACCGCTTCGAGGCGGTCGGCGATGTCGTACATCTTGGTCGAGCCGGCCTCATCCGACAGCTTCTTGGCGACGCGCTTGATGACGACGTTACGCGGATCGCTGATCGTATAGACCGGGTGGCCGAAGCCGATGATGACTTCCTTGGCTTCCATCCGGCGGCGGATGTCGGCCTCGGCATCGTCGGGGTTCTGGTAGCGCTTCTGGATCTCGAACGCGACTTCGTTGGCGCCGCCGTGCTTGGGGCCGCGCAGCGCGCCGATCGCGCCGGTGATGCACGAATGCATGTCGGAGCCCGTGCCGGCGATTACGCGGGCGGTGAAGGTCGAGGCGTTGAACTCATGCTCGGCATAGAGGATCAGCGAGGTGTGCATCGCCTGCACCCAGCTCTCGCTCGGCGCTTCGCCATGGAGCAGGTGGAGGAAGTGGCCGCCGATCGACTCGTCGTCGGTCTCGACCTCGATCTCCACGCCGTTGTTCGACAGGTGATACCAATAGAGCAGCATCGAGCCGAGGCTGGCCATCAGCCGGTCGGCGATGTCGCGCGCGGCTGGGGTGTTGTGATCGTCCTTCTCCGGCAGCGCGCAGCCGAGGGCGGAGACGCCGGTGCGCATCACGTCCATCGGGTGGGCAGCGGCGGGGAGCGCGGCAAGCGCTTCCTTCACGGCGATGGGGAGGCCGCGGAGTGCCTTGAGCTTGGCCTTGTACGCCTTGAGCTCGGCGGCATTGGGGAGCCAGCCGTGGACGAGGAGGTGGGCGATTTCCTCGAACTCCGCGCCTTCGGCGAAATCGAGGATGTCATAGCCGCGATAGTGCAGGTCGTTGCCGGTGCGGCCGACGGTGCACAGCGCAGTGTTGCCAGCCGTGACGCCCGACAGGGCGACGGACTTCTTCGGCTTGAAGGTGGGAGCGGTGGCGGTGTCGGTCATGCTCTTTCGGTCCTCTTTCTTCTGTTCCGGTCACCCTGTGGCGGGCGTGTTACAAGCGCTACCGTTTGGGACACGTGCTTCGGACAGGCTCAGCACGAACGGAGCTGGTTAGAAGCTTCCTTCCGGCACGCGGACGTGGCCTTCCATCAGGATGCGGGCGCTTCGGCTCATGATCGCCTTGGTGACGGTCCATTGGCCATCGACTTGGCGAGCCTCGGCGCCGACACGCAGCGTGCCCGAGGGGTGGCCGAAGCGGACCGACTGGCGCTCGCCGCCACCCGCCGCCTGGTTGACGAGCGTGCCGGGGACGGCCGCCGCCGTGGCGATGGCCACCGAAGCGGTGCCCATCATCGCGTGGTGGAGCTTGCCCATCGACATGGCGCGAACGAGCAAATCGATGTCGTCACCCTTCACGATCTTGCCGCTCGATGACGGGTAATCGGTCGGCGGAGCGACAAAGGCGATCTTGGGGGTGTGCTGGCGCTTGGCGGCTTCCTCGGGCGACTTGATGAGGCCCATCTTGATCGCGCCGATCGTGCGTAGTGCCTCGAAGCGGCGGAGCGTGTCGGGATTGGTGTTGATCGTCTCGCGCAGCTCAGTGCCGGTGAAGCCGATATCGGCGGCGTTCACGAAGATCGTCGGGATGCCCGCGGTGATCATCGTCGCCTTGAGCTTGCCGCCGGGCACGATTTCTTCCGGCACATCCAGTTCGTCGACGAGATTGCCGGTGGGGAACATCGATCCACCCTCGTCGCCGTCGTCGGCGGGATCGACGAATTCGAGGACGATCTCGGCCGCCGGGAAGGTGACGCCATCGAGTTCGAAGTCACCGGTTTCCTGCACTTCACCGTTGGCAACGGGGACATGGGCGATGATCGTCTTGCCAATGTTCGCCTGCCAGATGCGGACGGTGCAGACGCCGTTCTCGGCACGGTTCGCATCGACATAGCCGGCATGGATCGCGAAGGCGCCCGCACCGGTGGAGAGATTGCCGCAATTACCCGACCAGTCGACGAAATCGGTATCGATCGAGACCTGGCCGTAGAGATAGTCGACGTCGTGATCGGGCTGGGTGCTGGGCGAGATGATCACGCACTTGCTGGTGCTTGAGGTCGCCCCGCCCATGCCGTCGATCTGCGCGGCATAGGGGTCGGGGCTGCCGATGACTCGCTGGAAGAGCTTGTCGCGGGCGGTGCCGGGGGTGCGGGCGGATTCGGGGAGGTCTTCGAGGCGGAAGAATACGCCCTTGCTGGTGCCGCCGCGCATGTAGGTGGCGGGGATGCGGGTCTGGCCGGTCATTATGCGGCTGCCGCTTCCGAGGCGAGGAAGTCCTGGGCGAAGCGCTGGAGAACGCCGCCGGCTTCGTAGATCAGCGATTCCTCGGCGGTGTCGAGGCGGCAGGTGACGGGTACTTCCTCCGTCGTGCCATCCTTGCGGCGGATGATCAGCGTGAGGTCCGCACGCGGGCGGCGGTCGCCGATCACGTCATAGGTTTCGGTGCCGTCGAGGCCGAGCGTCAGCCGGGTGGTGCCCGGCTTGAACTCGCACGGCAGCACGCCCATGCCGATCAGGTTGGTGCGGTGGATGCGCTCGAAGCCCTCCGCGACGATCGCCTCGACGCCGGCGAGGCGGACGCCCTTGGCGGCCCAGTCACGCGAGGAGCCCTGGCCGTAATCGGCGCCGGCGATGATGATCAGCGGCTGCTTGCGCTGCGCATAGGTCTCCATCGCTTCCCACATGCGCATGACGGTGCCGTCGGGCTCGACGCGGGCGAGGCTGCCGCGCTTCACCTGGCCGTCGACCACCGCCATCTCGTTGACGAGCTGCGGATTTGCGAAGGTGGCGCGCATCGCGGTGAGGTGATCGCCACGGTGGGTGGCGTAGGAGTTAAAGTCCTCCTCTGGCACGCCCATCTTCGTCAGGTATTCGCCCGCCGCGGAGCTGGCGAGGATCGCGTTGGACGGGGACAGGTGATCGGTCGTGATGTTGTCCGGCAGGATCGCGAGCGGGCGCATGTCCTTGAGCGTGCGCGGATGCGCCGCCAGCGCGCCGACGCCCTGCGTGTCCCAATAAGGCGGGCGGCGGATGTAGGTCGACATCGGGCGCCAGTCGTAGAGCGGGCTGATCTTGTCCGCCGAACGGGCGCGCGCGCCGAACATCGGCTCGTAGACCTTGCGGAACTGCTCCGGCTTCACATGCGCGGCGACGATCGCGTCGATCTCCTCGTCGGTCGGCCACAGATCCTTGAGGCGGATCTCCTTGCCGTCGACCACACCGAGCACGTCCCGTTCGATGTCGAAGCGGATCGTGCCGGCGATCGCATAGGCCACCACCAGCGGCGGCGAGGCAAGGAACGCCTGTTTGGCATAGGGGTGGATTCGGCCGTCGAAGTTGCGGTTACCCGAGAGAACGGCGGTGGCGTAGAGATCGCGGTCGATGATCTCCTGCTGGATCTTGGGATCGAGCGCGCCCGACATGCCATTGCAGGTGGTGCAGGCAAAGGCGACGATGCCGAAGCCGAGCTTTTCGAGCTCGGGCAGCAGGCCGGCCTCCTCGAGATAGAGGCGGGCGACGATCGAGCCGGGGGCGAAGCTGGACTTGACCCAAGGCTTGCGGACGAGGCCGAGCGCGTTGGCCTTCTTGGCGACGAGACCGGCGGCGACGACGTTGCGCGGGTTCGACGTGTTGGTGCAGCTGGTGATCGCGGCGATGATCACCGCGCCGTCGGGGAGCAGTCCCTCGCGCTCCTGCGCCTGCGCCTTGTCGAGATCGACGGCGATGCCGGTCTCTTCCAGCGCCGAGGTCGGCAGGCGGCGGTGCGGGTTGGACGGGCCGGCGAGGTTGCGGACGACGGTGGAGAGGTCGAATTCGAGCACGCGCTCGTACTCGGCGGTCTTGAGCGCGTCGGCCCACAGGCCGGTGTGCTTGGCGTAGGTCTCGACCAGCTTGACCTGATCGGTTTCGCGGCCGGTGAGCAGGAGATAGTCGATCGTCTGCTGGTCGATGTAGAACATCGACGCGGTGGCGCCATATTCGGGGCACATGTTGGAGATGGTCGCGCGGTCGCCGATCGTCAGGCTGTCCGCGCCCTCGCCGAAGAACTCGAGCCAGGCGCCGACCACGCGCTCCTTGCGGAGGAATTCGGTGATCGCGAGGACGATGTCGGTGGCGGTGATGCCGGGCTGGCGCTTGCCGGTGAGGCGGACGCCGACGATGTCCGGCAGGCGCATCATCGAGGCGCGGCCGAGCATCACCGTCTCGGCCTCAAGCCCGCCGACGCCGATCGCGATCACACCGAGCGCGTCGACGTGCGGCGTGTGGCTGTCGGTGCCGACGCAGGTGTCGGGGAAAGCGACGCCGTCCCGTAGCTGGATAACGGGCGACATCTTCTCCAGGTTGATCTGGTGCATGATGCCGTTGCCGGCGGGGATCACGTCGACGTTCTGGAACGCCTCCTTGGTCCATTCGATGAAGTGGAAGCGATCCTCGTTACGACGATCCTCAATCGCGCGGTTTTTCTCGAAGGCATTCGGATCGAAGCCGCCATGCTCGACCGCGAGGCTGTGGTCGACGATCAGCTGGGTGGGGACGACCGGGTTGACCTTGGCGGGGTCGCCGCCCTGGTCGGCGATGGCGTCGCGCAGGCCGGCGAGATCGACGAGCGCGGTCTGGCCGAGGATGTCGTGGCAGACGACGCGGGCGGGATACCAGGGGAAGTCGAGATCGCGCTTGCGCTCGACGATCTGGGTCAGCGCGTCGGTGAGAAGCGCGGGATCGCAGCGACGAACGAGCTGTTCGGCCAACACGCGCGACACGTAGGGCAGGCCGTCATAGGCGCCGGGGCGGATCGCCTCGATCGCCTCGCGGGTGTCGAAATAGTCGACCTGGGTGCCGGGGAGCTGCTTGCGGTGGGCGCGGTTCATGGCTGGGACTCTTGTTTGGCGCCGCGCACCGGACGGAGACTCTCCCGTGTGCGCGTCGCTTCGTACGATCACGGGTTACCATTTGTGCATTATCCGCAACGGCGCAACCCGTGGCGGCGGTTTAAAGGGCGAAGATCGGCGGATGCCGCTGGGGTGAGGCTGCGAAGTTTGCGAATGTTGATGCTCGCTACTCCGTTACGGAGCGGTCATCCCGGACTTGATCCGGGATCGATCGTGCCGCGTACGCAGGTGCGTCAGTGTACGCGGGACCTTGGGTCCCGGATCAAGTCCGGATGACGGGGGATGGGTGGTGAGTGCTGCGGCTCAAACGCCTGTGAACGCCGGGCGTTTTGCTATATGGCGGGCGCTATGACCAAGCCCGTTGTAACCGACATCGAACGCCCGATCCTGACGCCCCCCGATGGCCACAAGAAGGTGCTGCTGCACAGTTGCTGCGCGCCGTGTTCGGGAGAAGTGATGGAAGCGATGACGGCGAGCGGAATTGATTACACGATCTTCTTCTACAACCCGAACATCCACCCCAAGGAGGAATACATCCTTCGCAAGGAGGAGAATATCCGCTTTGCCGAAGCGCACAACGTGCCGTTCGTCGATGCCGATTACGACACGGTGAACTGGTTCAAGCGCGCCAAGGGAATGGAGCACGAGCCCGAGCGCGGCATCCGCTGCACCATGTGCTTCGACATGCGGTTTGAGCGGACGGCGCTTTATGCGCATGAGAACGGCTTTCCGGTGATCACCTCGTCACTCGGGATCTCGCGCTGGAAGGACATGAACCAGATCAACGGCAGCGGTGAGCGGGCAGCGTCGCATTACCCCGATCTCAGCTATTGGACGTTCAACTGGCGCAAGGGCGGCGGCGCGGCGCGGATGATCGACATTTCCAAGCGTGAGCAATTTTATCAGCAGGAATATTGCGGCTGCGTCTATTCGCTGCGCGACACCAATGCACATCGGGTGTCGCAGGGGCGGCCGGAGATCGAGATTGGCAAGCTGTTCTACGGGGTGGACGAGCCTTCAGCGTCAAACTGACATAAAGCCATAAAGATACCGTTATACCGCGGTTCGAGGCTCCCGGTGCGGGGCTAAGACGGGAGGCGGGTGGCGTGTCCGTGAGGGCCCGCAGTCCGGCGCCGCCTCTGCAACTGTAAGGGGAGCGGCGGCTTCATCTCGTGCCGCAAGCATGCCTGGCAGGCCCGGACCGTTTTGTTGATCCGTGACCAGGAGACCTGCCTTCGCCGCAACCGCGCTCCTTGTAAGGGGGTTCCTCCGGTGGATCGCGCCGGGCGCTGCGCGCCGCGACCTGGGAGCGACAGAAGGCATTGGGCATCGCAGTGATCCCCTCGAACGACCTTCCCCTCTCTCCTCCTGGGGAAGAGGAAGCGATCACCCCGGCGTGACGTCGAACCACACTGGTGACGCGCCAAGCACCTCCACCGCATCGTGCCGCGCGCCCGAAGCAAAGTGGATCGTGGCCCTGTCGAACTCGCCACCTAGTGCTACGGCAACCCGCAGCGCCTTTCTCTCATACCTCCTTTCGAAGGCGAGCAGCCGTGCGCTTTCTGGAGTGTGGATCTCGGCCGGTTCGTAGCTTCCGTGCTCAAACAGTGCGCGATGTTGGCGACGCAGGCCGAGTAGGTCGATGAGCAGCCGCATCTTGGGCGCTGGGACATCGAGAGCGGCCGCGCGGGCGGCATAATCAACCGGGCGGCGGTTGTCAGGGTCGACAAGGCTGAGATCCGCAAATTCCCGGCCCTGGTACAGGTCCGGCACCCCGGGCAGCGTGCAGCGAAGCGCAACCTGGATCAGGCTGTTGCGGTTCGCCGCGGAGGCGATCTCCGCCAGGAAGCCGTCGATAGCGCTTCGATAGGCGGGGTTGGCGATCAAGGCACGTGCGAGATCGTTGCAGCGGGCCTCGTACGCTTCGTCCGGCGCTTCCCATGACGAGCGCAGCTTGGCTTCCCGGAGTGCCTTAGTTTGCCAATCGGCGATGCGGTCGCTGAACTCTTCGGTGAGCCGATCCGGCCAGGCACCGAGGAGAGCCTGAAACAGCATGTAACGGTCGCCGCCATCGACATCCAATGAATGACTTGCCGCGATCTCTTCCCACCGGCTGACCACTTCGCGCCAACGGTCGGGTATGGCGCTGAGCACCGCCAGCCTGGCGCGGGAGTCCTCGCCGCGTTTGTGATCGTGGGTGGCGGTGGTAAGCATCGCGTGTGGCCAGTGCGTGGCGCGAGCTTGCATGCGTGCGTGGAAGGCCGCGGGGGCCAGCGCGAAAAGGCCGGCGTCAAAGCCGACGTCGTTACGGGAAAGCAAGCGACCGTGGCGGTAGAAAGCGGTGTCTTCCAATGCCTTGGCAGCGATCGGTGCCGAAAGCTGTTGAAAACGACGCGCTGCCTCGGCGCGTAGGCCGATGTCGCCGGAACCGGCACCGGCAAGCCAATCGAGCACCAGGTGAACGACCTCCTTCTCTCCGGGAGGTACGTGCGGCTCAACTCGTCGTCGTACCGTGTCCCGCACCGCTGCATCGCTGACGGGAGCGTCGGGGCCGTAGGTGCGATAGACCGGGAAAACCCACAGCAGTCGCTCCAAAGCTCGGCGGAGCATGGCGCGGGTGATGCCGTCGGAAGCGATCGCATGGAAGGCGTCAGTGCAGGCTTCAAGCTGACCGGTGAATTGCCATGCGAGGAGTTGCTGGCGGGCGAGCAGTTCTTCCGCTTCGAGGCCGACGGGGCGGTCACTGATCGCGTGCCATAGCTGGCCGAGCGGTTCGGCACCAGTCGGATCGTGGATTAGAGCGGAAACATCCTCCATGAAATCATAGCCGCTCGTGCCATTTACTGCCCATTCCTTCGACAGCTGCTCACCGGGGCCGAGAATCTTTTCGATGACGATCCATGCTTTGTCGCCGAGCCGGTCGCGGAGCTGGCGGCAATAGCCGAGCGGGTCAGTGAGGCCGTCGACATGATCGATCCGGACCCCGTCGATCAGCCCCTCGTCGTGGAGGCGGAAGTAGAGGCTGTGGGTGCGTTCGAAGACCTGCGGGTCCTCGATGCGGACGCCGGCGAGCTCGTTGATTGCGAAGAAGCGGCGCCAGTTGAGCTCGTCGTTAGCGGTGCGCCAGAGCGCGAGGCGGTAATGCTGGCGGCTGAGCAGGGCTTTGATTGGCTCCTTCTCCGGTGCTTGCTGGTCTTGGTCGCGGAGAGGGAAGCGCTTGTTACCATAAGCAGTTAGCCACCAACGTTCGTCCTGATGCTCAACCTTCAGAACGCCGTCTTCGATCGCTTGGGCGAGAGAGGTGCCGAGAACCGGCAGGACGATCGGCCTTGACCAGTCGATGTCGAAGACGTCGGCGTATCGGCTAGCCCGGCCGTGGCGCAGGATGTCGTTCCACCAGGGGTTCGTGTCGCCGGCGACGCCCATGTGGTTAGGAACGATGTCGATGATCATGCCCATGTCGCGCGCGCGCAAGGCATTGACGAGGCTGCGGAATCCTTCCTCGCCACCCAGCTCGGGATTGATGCGCGTGGGGTCGACCACGTCATAGCCATGGGTGGAGCCGGGCGCGGCGGTGGTGATGGGGGAGGCGTAGATGTGGCTGATGCCGAGTTGGTCTAGGTAGGGCACAATCGCCTCCGCATCGGCGAAGGTGAATTCCTTATGGAATTGAAGGCGATAGGTGGCGCGCGGGATCATCCAGGCCTCTTGGCGGTGAGTATGTGGGTACGCTGCGCGACGGCGGGGCGGGCGAGCAAAGCGGCTGTGTTGTCAGGCATGCGGCGCCGCCAGTTGGGGTGCTCGTCGACGGTGCCGGGGAGGTTAGGTTGTTCCTCAATGCCGAGCAGGTCTTCCAACGGGAAGATCGCGAGGGGAGCGGGGGAACCGGCCACGGCTTCGAGTACCTGATCGAGCGGTGGTTCTTCGGGTGCTGTTCCAGACACATCAAGTGCTTGCGCCAGGGAGTTGCGTTCCTTTGTACGCTCTTCAAGGTTGGCGGGTTGGCCGCTGATGGCGGCGCGCCATTCGACGTCGCGACCCTTCCACCAGCCGACGACGGTGGGGGTGTCGTGGGTGCCGGTCATTGCGACGGCATCGCTATCCCATTGAGCGGCGGAGACAAATCCGCCCTGTTTGTCTCGTTCGAAGGGGAGGACACGCATGCCGAGCATGCCGCGGCGGGAGAGGTCTTCGCGCAGGCCGGGGGGGACGGTGCCGAGATCCTCTGCAATGACGATCGCGCCCGCGCGACGTGCCTCTATTGCCACGATATTCTTGAGCGTTTCGCCGGGCATGTCGAGGTAGGCGCCGTCGGCGGCGGTGGCGTGGTCGGGAACGATCCAGAGGCGGTCGAGGCCGATGGCGTGATCGATGCGGAGGCCGCCGGCGTGGCGCAGGGCGGTGCGTATCGTGTTGATAAACGGGGCAAAGCCGCTGCGCGCGAGGGCGAAGGGATCGAGCGCGGAGATGCCCCAGTTCTGGCCGTCAGGGCCGAGCGGATCGGGGGGGGCGCCGATGGTAACGCCGGTGAGCAGATCCCGCGGGTCGCTCCAGCCGTGGCTGCCGCCGCGATCGGTGCCGACGGCGAGGTCGGCGATGAGGCCGATGGCCATATGCTCGCGGGCGGACTTCTGGGCGTTTGCAAGGCCTTGGTCGGCGAGCCATTGTAAGAATGTGAAGAAGGCGACGTCCTGCGCGTGCTCGGCGGCGAAGCGCTGAACGGCTGGGCTGGCGGGATCGCGCAATTCGGTGGGCCAGTGCGAGCCAGCGCGGACGTTCATGTGCCACTGGAGGGCGTCGAAGCGGGCGTGATCGATCAGCGGCGGGCCGTGCTGTGCTGCATAAGCAGAGACCGCGGCCTCGATTTCCGGTCCGGCGCTTTCGAAAGCGAAACGCAGGTGTTTCAAACGAAAGCGCTGGGCATCGGGCCAGTCGATGAGGTCGGGGGCGGGCTCCGTCGGGAACGGCATGCCGATCAGCGAAGGGTCGGCGAGGGCGACGTTGTGGAAGAGGCGAGAAGAGGGGGCGTAGGGGCTGAAGCGGGTCGGGTCGGCGGGGAAGAGGGCGTGGGTGGGGCTGATCGCGAGCGCGGTGGCGCCGGAGCGGCCGAAGGCGGCGGCGGCTTTGGCTAGGGTCGCGTAGCTGCCGTAGGCGGTGGGGTGATCGTCACGGAGCGAGGGGATCTGGATGGCGAGGCCCCAGCCGCGGCCGGGGGGCTGGGGGCAGCGCGCGGGCGCGACGGCGATCGTGTAGGATCGGCGGCCGAGCTGGAGGTGGTGGTAGCCGATCTGGGTGATCGTGTCCTGGCCGAGGGCGAGCGGGATTGCCGTGCCGTCTTCCAGCGTCAGGTCGGCGGTGCCGGTGGGGGCGCCGGGGAGGTGGACGGGTTCGCCGGCGGTGATCGACAGGAACGGGGTCTCGGGTGGGGTCAGGTCGAGGCAGGCGAGCAGGGCTTCGAGCACCGCGCCGTCGACGTGCTGGGGGCGGCCGGTGGCGTCGGTCCAGTCGCGCTTGAGGCCGGCGGCCGCCGCGGCGGCTTGGAGAGGGGTTACGCGATCCATGCGGCGAAGCGGTTGTCGGTGGTGAAAAGGGGTTCGCTCACCTTTCGTGCCTCGACTTCGCTCGGCACTAACGGAGGGGTGGGGAGCGGGGCCGGGGTGTCGGACAGGTCGACGACGATGGTGAGGGTCTTTCCGTCCGTTAGGCGCCAGCTGGCGGTTACCGCGGCGAGGCTGGTGGCCCGGGCGCCCAAGCTTTGGACTGACGTGTCGTCACCCCGGACTTGATCCGGGGTCCCGCTTACTGGCGCAGTTGGAGAGGAGAAGCGGGATCCCGGCTCGTGGCCGGGATGACGGGTGGGGTGGGCTTCCACTTCGGCTTTCCCGACTGGGCCCCGGCCTTCGCCGGGGTGCAGTTCGGGAGTGGTCGCGAGGCGGGGGGTGATGTGCTGGCGGCGGAGGCGGAGCAGGTTCTGGTAGAAGGTGCGCCAAGCCGGGGCTTCGGGGCCGGGGTGCGGGATCGAGGCGGTGAAGGTGTTTTCCGCATTGGGATCGGGGATCTGCTCGCGGGCGCTTTCGTCGGCGAAGGCGGCGAATTTGGCGAATTCCTTGCGGCGGCCGGTGCGAACGGCGTCCGCGAGCTCGTCGTGGAAATCGGTGAAGAACAGGAACGGGCTCTCGCTGCCTTCCTCGTCGCCCATGAAGAGGAGCGGGATCTGCGGCGCGAGAAGCAGCAGCGCGGTGGCGGCGCGGAGCTTGGCGGGATCGGTGAGGAGCGTCAGGCGCTCGCCCAGCGCACGGTTGCCGATCTGGTCGTGGTTCTGGAGGAAGCTGACGAAGCGCGTCGGTGGCAGGTGCGCGCTGGGAGTGCCGCGCGGCTTGCCTTCGTGATTGGGCGAGGGGTCGCCCTGGTAGATAAAACCTTCCGACAAGCAGCGGGCGAGGCGCTCGGCGGGCTTGTCGGCGAAGTCGCCGTAATAGGCGCTGGTTTCTCCGGTGAGGAGGACGTGGAGGACGTTGTGAAAATCGTCGTTCCATTGCGCGTCATAGGCGTCCGGGCGTAGACGGGCGGCGTCGTTGCTCTCGTTCTCCAGGACCAAGTGGGTGTGGCGGTCGGGGAGGGCGGCGCGGATTTCGGCGGCCATCGTGTCGAGGAACGTGGGGTTGTCGATCGCGTGGACGGCGTCGAAGCGCAGGCCGTCGAAGCGATAGTCCTTGAGCCACATCAGAGCGTTGTCGATGAAGAAGCGCGCGACCGGCGGCTCATCGACCGCGACCGCCCCGCCCCAGGGGGTGGCGACGTCGCGGTGAAAGAAGCGGTCGGCGTAGAGGCCGAGGTAGTTACCGTCGGGGCCGAAGTGATTGTACACCACGTCGAGGAAGACGCTGAGGCCGAGTTCGTGCGCGGCGTCGATGAGGGCGCGCAGTTCGTCGGGCGAGCCATAGGCCTCATGGATCGCGTAGGGGAGGACGCCGTCATAGCCCCACCCGCGGTTCCCGCCAAACGCGTTGATCGGCATGAGCTCGATCGCGGTGACGCCGAGTGCGGCAATTGACGGGAGGCGCTGGAGAACACCGCTGAAGCCGCCGAGGGTGCCGGCGTGAAGCTCCATGATGACCATTTCGTGCCATGGGCGCCCGCGCCAGTGGGGAGTGCGCCAATGGTAGGTATGGTCGGGGACGATGCTCCAGCCGTTCACGCCGCCGTGCTGACGGCGGGAGGCGGGATCGGGGACGGAGGTGTCGCCGATGTGGAAGCGGTAGCGGGTGCCGGCGCCGGCGGGGAGGGTGGTTTCCCACCAGCCGTTTTCAGTGGGGTTGAGGGGGCGGCGTGCTTCTTCCGCTGTTCCCCGGCGGAGGTCGGGGTCCAGTTGGGGGGCGTTTCGGGCTGCCTCGTGAGCTTTCCCGACTGGGCCCCGGCCTTCGCCGGGGAACAGGTTGCGGGGTGGGCCGTCGATCTCGATTGCCACCGCGTCCGCATCGGGTGCCCAGAGGCGGAAGCGGGTGGTGCCGTCCGTTAGCGGTTCGGGGCCCCAGGCGTTCAGGCTTCCCATGCGCTGGTCCAGCTGAGCAGCACCGCGCCTTGTGGGGCGACTTCATATTCGTTCTCGATGTCGACCTCGCCTTGGTCGGGCTTGGCGCTGTCGATCAGGACGGTGCGGCGGGTGTCGGGCTTGGGCAGGTGGAAGGTGATCGGTGCCTCGCTAGCGTTGAGGAGGAGCGAGACGGTTTCCACCTCGCCTGCCTCGGTGCGCATCGCGCGGCGCATCATCAGCGCGCGTCCTTCGGGGTTCTGCCAATCCTCGTCGCTCAGCCGCTCGCCGCGCTCGTCCCACCATTCGACGTCGTTGACACCGTGGCCGGGGGAATCCTGGCCGTAGAGGAAGGTCGGTGCGCGCAGCACGGCGAAGCGGCGGCGCAGTTCGGTCAAGCGGGCGGTGAAGTCGATCTGCTGCTGACCCTCCGGGCTGGCGGCGGCCTTCCAGTCGAGCCAGCTGATCTCGTTATCCTGGCAATAGGCATTGTTGTTGCCGCCCTGCGTACGGCCGAACTCGTCCCCGGCGACCAGCATCGGGGTGCCGAGCGACGCCAAAAGTGTGGTGAGCATGGAGCGCATGACGCGGCCGCGGGCGTCGTTGATCGCGGGATCGTCGGTGGGGCCTTCCGCGCCCCAGTTGCGCGAATGATTGTTATCGTGGCCGTCGCGATTGTCCTCGCCATTGGCCTCGTTGTGGCGTTCCTCATACATCACCGTGTCGGCGAGGGTGAAGCCGTCGTGCGCGACAAGGAAGTTGACGCTGGCCCAGGGGCGGCGGGCGCGACGGTCGAACAGGTCGCCCGAGCCGGACAGGCGCGCGGCAAGGTCACCGCGCTTGCCCGCGTCACCCTTCCAATAGCTGCGGACGGTGTCGCGGTATTTGTCGTTCCATTCGGCAAAGCCGGGCGGGAAGTTGCCGAGCTGATAGCCGCCGGGGCCGACGTCCCATGGCTCGGCGATCAGCTTGAGCTGGCTCAAGACGGGATCCTGGCGGACGACGTCGAAGAAGGCCGCGCCCGGGTCGAAGCCGGTTGCCTCGCGGCCGAGCGTCAGGCCGAGATCGAAACGGAAGCCGTCGATGCCGAAGCTGGTGGCCCAGTAGCGCAAGCTGTCCGCGACCATCTGGATCACGCGGGCCTTGCTCATGTTGAGCGTGTTGCCGGTGCCGGTGTCGTTGATCGTGTAGCGCGGATTATCGTGGACGAGGCGGTAGTAGCTGGCGTTGTCGAGGCCGCGCCACGATAGCGTCGGGCCCTTCTCCGAGCCTTCGCAGGTGTGGTTGTAAACCACGTCCATGATGACTTCGATGCCGGCGTTGTGGAGGCGGTGGACGGCGCGGCGAAGCTCGTCCTGATGCTGGCTGGCCATATAGGCCTGCTCTGGGGCGAAGAAGCCGAGCGTGTTATAGCCCCAGTAGTTGCGCAGGCCTTTTTCTTGCAGGAACCGGTCCTGGGTAAAGGCTTGGATCGGGAGCAACTCGATCGCGGTGACGCCGAGGCGCTGGAGGTGGCGGATAACCGCTGGGTGCCCGAGCGCGGCATAAGTGCCGCGTTCGCGCGCCGGCACCTCCTCCATCAGTTTGGTTAAGCCCTTGGTGTGCGCTTCATAAATGATCGTTTCGGACCAAGGGGTTTTGGGGCGCCGATCGCGCGACCAGTCCCAATGATCGTCAACCACCACGCTCTTGGGCATGGCGGGGGCGCTGTCGCGTTTGTCGAAGGAGAGATCCTCCCGGCGGTGGCCGATGCGATAGCCGTGTAGCGCGTCGGTCCATTTGATTTGGCCGTGCAGCTTGCGCGCGTAGGGATCGAGCAGCAGCTTGTTCGGATTGAAGCGGTGGCCGGCCTCAGGCTCGTAGCGGCCGTGTGCGCGATAGCCGTAGAGGAGACCCGGCTCGACGTCGGGCAGGTAGCCGTGAAACACCTCGTCGGTGCATTCGGGCAGCCAGAAGCGCTTGAGCTCGCGCTTGCCCGCAGGGTCGAACAGACACAACTCGATCGCGTCGGCGTTGGCGGAGAAGACGGCAAAGTTGACGCCAAGGCCGTCGAAGGTGGCGCCGAGCGGGTAAGGGGTGCCGGGCTGGAGCCGGTCGACGGAGAAGGGCACGGTTATTGGGCCTCGTGGTTGGCAGGTCGTGCAAGTCGTCAGGATGGTCTGGTTCCGGCATCCACCGTGCCGCGCCTCCTACGCCGTTGTGTGTGCGGCGCAGTGGACCCCGGCACTGGACCGGGGTGACGGATCGTTGGTGGAGCGGTTGCCGCCTGTCAGTTGCTGGTCTTAGTCCGAACCTTGCCGCGGGCGCCCTTTTTGGTCGGCGCGGCGGCTGCGGGCGGCTCGATGGCGCCTGATGCGCTCGCGACGCGCGTTTCGGGAGCGCCGCCGGCCGTCGACTCGGCGGCGGTCGTTTGCGGCGGGGCAGTTTGGAGCTGATCGCTGTCGGTCTGCGCAGCTTGTTCGTCCGCGGCACCGGTGTCCGCCGGCTCGCCGAAGGGCAGGTCCGCGCCGGCGTCGCTGATCAGCGCATCGCGATAGGCGGGTTCGTTGTCTGCAAGATCAGTGCTGACGTCATCGCCGGTGCCATGTTCCTGCTCAGCCTGGGCCCAATGCGCCTGTTCGCGACCCTCCGGCTGGCCCTCGTCCTGCCAGATCCTGTAGGCGCGTTCCCTGATCTTGTGTTCCCGCTCATCGGCCAAGTCGGTTCTCCCTCTTTGTGCGGGAGGAACGCGCGGGCGGCGAAATCGCCCCAGCGCACGGGAAATATTTGCCTAGCGCCGATAGGGGTTCTGAAGACCGGGCATCCAGCCGGCGGTCGCGCCCGCATCTGGTGTTCGGGCCGACGCCGGTCGCGGCGCCACGGCCGCCTTGGCCCGCGCGGCGTCCGGATCGATCGGCTCCGCGAATTCGATGCCGGCCGCGCCGTCACGCGCCCACACCACCGTGGCGCCGACGGCCTCAAGCGCGCCAACGGTGACCAGAACAGTGGCGCCGGGCCTGAGCCCCACCGCCTGATCGATGCGCATGCCGCCGGTCGAGAGATCGCGGACCCGATGCTTGCTAGGCGCGGTGCCGCCGAAACGTTGCACCGTGGCGCTCAGGAAGACGCTGTGGCGCGGCGCGCGCACAGTCGGTTCGCTGGTGGGCGGCGTATCAGGCGATAACGCTCCGGCCGAGGGGAGGTCCGGCTTCGACATGGCGCGCAAGTGGGATGTGCGTGCCGCGGACGCAACCATGTTTTTCTGTGACAGAATGCTTCTGCATTGTAACGTTATTACGTCCCAGCTAGGTAGTGGCGCTCCATCGTAGAAGGGTTACCCGTTGAAGACCTTTGCCTTTTTGCTGGCCGGCAGCGCGCTGGCGACGACGCCCGCCGCTGCGCAGACAACAGCCAGCCCCGTCGAAGGGTCAAGCGCCCCCACGCGCTCCGGCCATGTCGAGGCGGATCGCGACATCGTCATCACGGCCCCGTTCGTACGCGATCTCAACATTCTGGCGGGCAAATCTGTGGTGACCGGCGACGAACTGGTACGCGACATCCGGCCGCAGATCGGCGACACGCTGACGCGCCAGCCGGGCGTGTCGGCGACGTCGTTCGGCCCCGGTGCGTCGCGGCCCGTGCTGCGTGGTTTCCAAGGCGAGCGCGTGCGGGTGCTGACGGATGGGCTCGGTTCGCTCGACGTGTCGAACACCTCGACCGATCACGGCGTGACGATCGATCCGCTGACCGCCGAGCGGATCGAGGTGCTGCGCGGGCCGGCGGTGCTGCTGTTCGGAAGCCAGGCGATCGGTGGCGCGGTGAACGTGATTGACCGGCGGATCCCGCGTGGTGTGCCCGAGAATGGCTATCACGTCGACGCGATCGGCACCTATGGCTCGACCGCCGACGAGCGTAGCGGCGGGGCGGGCCTCGATGTTGCGCTGTCGAACCAAATTGTGGCGCATGTCGATGGCAGCTATCGCAAGAGCGACGACCTCGGGATCGGCGGCTATCAGCTGTCGCCGAGCTTCCGGCGCGAGCAGCTGGATATCGCGGCGGAGGAAGCCGAAGAGGGGCATGCCGATGAAGCCGCGGAGGCGACCGCGCGCGCCAACCAGCGCGGGCGGGTGCTGAACAGCGGCACCGAGACCTATACGTTGGGCGCCGGGCTGGCGGTGATCAACGACGGCGGGAGCCTGGGCTTTTCGGTCGGCTATTACGACAGCAATTATGGCGTGCCGGAGCGACCCGGCTCGGCGCATGCGCATGGCGAGGAGGACCATGACCATGACGATGACCACGAGGAGGGAGGTCACGATCACGGCGACGTGACGATCGCCATGAAGCAGTTTCGCGCGGACATGCGCGGCGAGCTGAACGTGGATGGCGGGCTTCTCGACAAGGTCCGCTTCCGCGCGGGCTTTGCCGATTACGAGCACACCGAGTTCGAGGGTGCCGAGGTCGGCACCGTGTTCAACTCGCAGGCGTTCGAGGGCCGGCTGGAACTGGTGCAAGCGGACCGCAGCGGCTGGCGCGGAGTGACAGGATTCCAGGGCTTTACGCGCGACTTCTCGGCAATCGGTGAAGAAGCGTTCGTGCCGCCAAACACCACCGACCAATACGGCCTGTTCACGTTGCAGGAAATCAACCGGGGCAATTGGGAGGTCGAATTCGCCGGCCGTTACGAGCACACCGACGTGCATTCCCGGAGCGTCCGGGTGGGGCTGGACGAGGATGTCGCGCCAATCGCCGTGAGCCGTGATTTCAATTCCCTCTCGGGCGCGCTTGGCCTGTCCTACGCGGTCGCGCCCGAGGTGAAGATCGGCATCAACGGATCGCGCGCGGTGCGTGCGCCTTCAGCGGAGGAATTGTTCTCCAATGGGCCACATATCGCGACACAGGCGTATGAGATTGGAAATCCGAACTTCAAGACCGAGAAGAGCTGGGGATTGGAGCTGTACGCGCGCGGACGGACAGGGCCGTTCCGTTTCCAGGTGAGCGGCTATGCGACCTGGTTCGACGATTACATCTTCGAGAATGCGACTGGCGCGGAGCGCGACGGTCTGCCGGTGTTCCAGTATTTCCAGGCGAGCGCACGCTATTATGGCGTGGAGGGCGAACTGACCGCCGAGTTGATCCGCAGCGGCGCGTTCGAACTCGATGGCAATTTGGTGGCCGATTACGTCAACGCCGAGCTGACGGGCGACCGCGGGCCGGTGCCGCGCATTCCGCCGCTGCGCGTGCTGGGCGGGCTGAGCGCGCGGATGGGCGATTTCGGCGCTCGGGCCGAGGTGGAACATGTGACGCCGCAGAACCGCGTGGCGGCGTTCGAGACGCGCACCGATGATTTCACGCTGGTCAACGGATCGGTATCGTTCAAGCCGTTCGGGCACGACAGCGAAACGACGCTGATCGTGTCGGCGAACAACATCTTCGACGTCGATGCACGGCGGCATGCGTCGTTCACCAAGGATTATGTGCCGCTTGCCGGGCGCGACATTCGTGTGGCGGCGCGGGTTAGTTTTTGAACTAACCCGTCACCCCGGCCTTGAGCCGGGGTCCCGCTATCTGGCCTGAGGCTAGAAGAAGAAGCGGGACCCCGGATCAAGTCCGGGGTGACGTAGCTATTTCGGCAAGCGTCGGCTTCATTTCGTTCGCCCTGAGCTTGTCGAAGCGTGCCGCATGCGGGATCGCGTGTGACACGTGCTTCGACAGGCTCAGCACGAACGGGCAGGGGTGGCGAGCCGGTCAGTCTTACAGGCAAGCCTCGAGGAACGCCTGGTCGAAGCCGAACTGCTTCGCCTTGTCGATCGTGTAAGGGCGAAGTCCCATGGCGCGGTATTCGCCGATGATCTTGCCGTCGGCGGTTTCGTCAAGATACTCGAACTTGAAGAGTTCCTGCGTGACGATCACCGGGCCTTCCATGCCAATCACTTCGGTGACGTTCGTCACGCGGCGCGAGCCGTCTCGCAGGCGCTTCACCTGGATGATCATGTCGACCGAGTCGGCGATCTGGCGGCTGATCGCTTCCTTGGGCACCTTGATGTCCGACATCATCACCATGTTCTCCATACGCGCCAGCGCCTCGCGCGGGGAGTTGGAGTGAAGCGTACACATCGAGCCGTCGTGGCCGGTGTTCATCGCCGAGAGCATGTCGAAACACTCGCTGCCACGAATTTCGCCCAGGATGATGCGGTCCGGGCGCATACGCAGCGCGTTCTTGACGAGATCGCGGATGCTGATTTCGCCCTGACCTTCGAGGTTCGCGGGACGCGTTTCGAGCGGGAGCCAATGCGGCTGCTGCAAGCGAAGTTCGGCGGCGTCCTCGATCGTCAGCACGCGCTCGCCCGGGTCGATCATCTTCGACAGCGCGTTGAGCATGGTGGTCTTGCCCGAGCCGGTGCCGCCCGAGATGACGATGTTGAAGCGGCAAGCGCCGGCGATCTTCAGCGCGGTCGCCATCTTCGGCGACATCGAGCCGAAGCCCGCCATCATGTCGAGCGTGATCGGCTTGGCCGAGAACTTACGGATCGAGATCGCCGTGCCCTTGAGGCTCAGCGGCGGCACGATGACGTTGACGCGGCTGCCGTCCTTCAGGCGCGCGTCGGCGAGTGGCGTGGTTTGGTCGACGCGGCGGCCGACCGAGTTGCAGATGCGCTGCGCGATCTGGAACAGATGCTCCTCGTCGCGGAACTGGATCTGCGCGAGCTGAAGCTTGCCCTTCTTTTCGATAAACGTCTGGTCGGGGCCGTTGACCATGATGTCGGAGATTTCCGGGTCGGCGAGCAGCTCCTCGAGTGGGCCAAGGCCGAGCAACTCGTCGACCAGCACCTTCTCAAGCGCGAACTGTTCGCGGCGGTTGAGGGTCAGCTTGAGCTCGGCGAGAACTTCTCCAATGATTGGTCGGAATTCCTCGGCAAGCTCGTCCTTGCCGAGCGTCGCGGCGGCTTCGGGATCGACGCGCTCCAGGAGGCGGGGAAGCACTTGTTCCTTGATCTTGTGGATCGAGGTCTCAAACCCCTCCATGCGGCTGCTGCCCGCCTCGCCGGACGCCGCCTGACGGTCGGCAAGGCGCTGCATGGCGTTCTGCTGCAGGACGGGCATGTTGCCACCGTGCTCGGGCGCGGCGAGTTCGCCGGGTAGCGGGAGCGTGTCGAGCGAGGGGAATTGCTCGCCGCCGGGCTCGGCGCGCGGCGAATTGTTGTCCGGCCGAGGGGCGCCGCCCTGCATGGGCCGCGCCACGCCGAAGCCGGGCCGTGCTGCCGTTCCCACACCATTTCTACGCCCGAACGCGTTCATGCCAAACAGTCCTGCTAGTCCTGGGGCCGAAGCGGTAAATGGGAAGGCTTTAGATTTGCCTAACCAATGGTGGGAGCTGCCGTCCTCCCTATGCGCAGCATGGAGAGGGGGACCGCCGCCGAAGGCGGGGGTGGAGGGGACTGTCACGAGGGGCAGCGTTCGTGGATTTCCCCTCCACCAGCTTCGCTGGTCTCCCTCCCCATCTGCGATGGGGAGGATGAGTTAGCGCTTCCGTTCCCGCTCAAGCAGCGTCTGCTTGCGCTCGGGGCCGTGGGCGTAGCCGCCGATCGTGCCATCGCTCTTCGTCACGCGGTGGCAGGGGATGAGGACGGGGACGTGATTGGCGCCGCAGGCTGTGCCGGCTGCGCGAACGGCGCCGGGGCGGCCGGCGAGCGCGGCGAGCTGGGCATAGGAGCGGGTTTCGCCGGGTGGGATGGTGCGCAAGGCCTGCCAGATCGCTTCCTGGAAGGCGGTGCCGCGAACGTCGAGGGGCAAATCATGGTTGCGATCGGGGGATTCCACCGCCGCGATTACCCGTGCTGCCAGGTCGGACAGGGCTTCGCCACCAGCGATGAGCTCGGCCGCGGGGAAGCAGGCGCGCAGGTTCGCGCCATCCTCCTCAAAGGCGAGGCGGCAGATGCCGCGGTCGGTGGCGGCGATCAGGAGCGGGCCTAAGCTGGTAGAGGCGATCGTCCAGCGGATCGTTACGCCGGCGCCGCCGCGGCTCCACGCGCTGGGGCTCATGCCGAGGCGCGGCGCTGCGTGTTCGTAGAAGCGGCTGGGAGCGGAATAGCCGCTGTCGTAGATCGCCTCCGTAACGGAAGCGCCATCGGCGAGCGCGGCGGCGGCGCGGTGGGCCTTGCGGGCGCGGGCGTAAGCGGCCGGGGTGATGCCGGTGGCGCGCTTGAACAAGCGGTGGAAATGATGGGGCGCGTAGCCGACGCGCGCCGCAAGCTGGTCGAGCGAAGGCGCTTCATCCGCGGTTTCGAGCAGGGCGATGGCGTCGGCGACAGCAGTGCGGTCGCGCCCGAGCTCATCGGGGCGGCAGCGCAGGCAAGCGCGATAGCCAGCAGCCAGCGCTTCGGCCGGGCCGGCGTGGAAGGAGACGTTCTCGCGGCGCGGATGGCGCGCGGGACAGCTCGGCTTGCAATAGATGCCGGTGGTGCGCACCGCGACGACGAAGCGGCCGTCTGCGGCGCGATCGCGCGCTTCGAAGGCGGCCCAGGCGGCGGCAGGATCGATGGCGGCGCGCGCTGCGGGGTCGATGGCGTCACTCATGGGCGTCATGTAGGACATGGCGTGGGCGCGGGCATCCCGTGGCTTACGATCAAAACAAACTGTCAAAAGATTGGGAGAGGGTGATGGACGATCTGGTGCTGCTGGAGGTTGCCGATGGCGTGGCGACGGTGACGTTGAACCGGCCCGGGGCGATGAACGCGCTGTCCAAGGCGCTGCGTTCGCGATTGTACGAGGTCATGACCATGGTCGATGGCGACGATGATGTGCGCGCGGTGGTGCTGACCGGCGCGGGTGAGCGGGCGTTCACTGCGGGGCTGGACCTCAAGGAACTTGGGTCGCAGGCGGGGGCGCTGGGGTCGGCGAATGCGACGGGCGCGGACGAGAATCCGGTCAAGGCGATCGAGCTGTGCCGCAAGCCAGTGGTGGGCGCGATCAACGGCGTGGCGATCACCGGCGGGTTCGAGGTGGCGCTGGCATGCGACATATTGATCGCCAGCGAGAATGCGCGGTTTGCCGATACGCATGCGCGCGTTGGCGTCATGCCGGGTTGGGGGCTGAGCCAGAAGCTGTCGCGGCTGATCGGGATTTCGCGCGCGAAGGAATTGTCGCTGAGCGGGAATTTTCTGGATGCGGCGACAGCGGAGCGCTGGGGGCTGGTCAATCGCGTGGTGCCGGCTGGGGAATTGCTGGCGGTCGCGCGCAAGCTGGCGAGCGATATCGCCTCGGCGGATGCGGGGTTCATTGCCGCGTACAAGCGGCTGATCGATGACGGATTTGCGCGGCCGTTCGGGGAGGCGATGGCGCTGGAGCATGAGCGCTCGTCTGCGGCGAACCGCGCGGTGACGCCGGAGGCGGTCGAGGCGCGGCGCGCGGCCGTGCAGGCGCGGGGGCGGGCGCAGTAGATCACGCGTCCGTCACCCCGGACTTGATCCGGGGTCCATCCGCCCGCAAGCGCTGCCGTGCATCATGAGCCGCAGCGCTCGCGGCACCTTGGATCTCGGGCCAAGCCCGGGATGACGGATGTGGTTGGGGCTTCTCACGGCGCCAACAGCGGATAAGCTGTCTCTGGAGAAGGAAGAGGGGAACGGATGATCTGGCGGTGGCTGGTGGCGCTGGGGTGCGCGTTGGCGGCGGCGACGTCAGCACAAGCGGAGTGGCTGGAGGCGCGGTCGCGGCATTTCGTGCTCTATTCGGACACGAGCGAGGCGACGTTGCGCAAACAATCGGAGGCGCTGGAGCGGCTCGACTGGGGGCTTCGGCGCTTCATGGCGGTGGAGGAAGAGCCCGAGATCGCCTCGCGCAAGCTGACCGTGTTCATGGTCGAGGATCGTGACGTCAAACGGCTATGCCGGTGCAGCAATGCCGCCGGCTTCTACCATTCGCGGGTGAGCGGATCGGTGGCCTATAGCGGGCGCGGCGGGTGGACCGATGCGAACAATTGGGGCCGCGTGGTGCTGTTCCACGAATATGCCCATCATTTCATGTTCGGCAGCTATGATGTCGCCTTTCCGGCCTGGTATGCGGAAGGGTTCGCCGAGTTCGCCTCCACCATGCGGATTTCGGACGATCAGGCGGTGATCGGCTACCCTGCCCAGCATCGCGCCAATGGGCTGATGATGGGTGAGCGGCTGACGGCGGCGCAGCTGTTCGACCCCGCGAACCGCGCGCGCTGGTCCGCGCAGCAGATGGATGTGTTCTACGGGCGCGGCTGGCTGATGACCCATTATCTCAGCTTCGATCGGGACCGGTTCATCAAGTTCCAGAATTACCTCAAGGCGATCAACCGCGGGGTGCCGGGCGTCGAGGCGGGGCAGCAGGCCTTTGGTGACCTGAAGGCGCTCGACAAGGAACTGGCGCGGTATCTGCGGCAGAGCCGGTTGCCAGGCTTGCCGATGCGGTTCGAAGGCGCGGCGGTACCGCCAGTGGCGATCCGCCGCCTGAGTGCGGGCGAAGCGGCGCTGATCGACGAGCGGATGACGTCGGTGCGGGGCGTCAATCGCGAAAGCGGGCGCAAGCTGTTCGGAAAAGCCGCGCCAATTGCGGCGCGCTACCCCGACGATCCGGTGGTGCAGGGATGGCTTGCCGAGATGGCGTATGATGCGGGCGACTTTCCGGCGGCGCTTGCGGCGGCGGATCGGGCTCTGTCGCGCGATCCCAAATCCGTACAGGCGCTGCTGTACCGCGGCATGACGAAGCTGCGGCAGGTGAATGATGCCAAGTCCGAGGATGCGGCTGCCTGGGCGGAGGCGCGGCGCGCGATCGTGGCTGCGAATCGTGCCGACCCGAACGATGCGGAGCCCTTGTGGTGGTTCTGGCAGAGCTTCGGGATGCAGGGGATCGAGCCGACGCCCTCGGCCGTCGCTGGGCTGCACCGCGCGCAGGAACTCGCCCCGCAGGACGAATCGGTGCGATTCGCGGCGGCGATGGTGCGGTTGAAGGCGGAGGAGCTGCCGCAGGCCAAGCGGCTGCTACGGCCGATCGCCTATCACCCGCATGCGCCCGCGGACAATCCGGCGAGCCGGATGGTGGCGGCGCTGGATGCGGGGAAGAAGGGGGCTGAGGTGATGGCGATCGGCGCGGCGGCGATGATGGAAAAGGCGATCATGCGAGCCGGTGAGGGCGGGGACTAGCTTTCACGTCATGCCGGGCTCGTCCCGGCATGACGATGGTGGCTTAGCCGCCGTTTTCGCGAAACAGCGTCAGCGTGCGGTCTCTTGCGAGCTCGGCCGAGGGCTCGTGATAATCCTTGCGGCGATCAGAGTTGAAGCCGTGGCCCGCTTCGTAGATGTGCACCTCGGCGAGCGGGAATTGCTTTGCGACCACCGCTTCGACCCCTTCCATGGGAATGCCGCGATCGTAGCGGCCGAAGTGCGCGATCACCGGCACGCGCGGCGCCGCTTCCTCCGCGATGGCCGGCACCATGCTGCCGTAATAGGCCGAGGCTGCCGCCACGCCATCGAGCTTGGTCGCGGCGGCCCAGGCGATCGAGCCGCCGTAGCAATAGCCAACCACGAACACCGGGCCCTTTGCCCGGAGCGCGTCGATGCAGGTCTGCGTGTCCTTGAGCGACAGGTCAAAGGGGTGCAGCGTACGGGCGAGTTCCACCGCGCGCTCGAAATCGGGGCCGCTGTAACCCGCTTCGAATCCGGGATGCTCGCGATCGAACAGAGCGGGGGAGAGGACCTCATAGCCTTCGCTGGCATAGTCATCCGCCATCTCGCGGATGTGATCGGTGACCCCGAATATTTCCTGCACCAGCACCACCCCGCCGCGGCGCTCGCCCTCGGGCTTGGCGTGATAGACGGCGATCTCGGCGCCGTCGCTCATCGTCATTCGGATCATGTCACCCATCGTTCATCCTCCCGTCACGGATTGTTGCATAGCGGCTACCCCTTTGCTACGCGCCGGCCAACCCAAGCGTCGGCCACGTTCGTGCGCCGTGTTTTCGCATGGGGGTTTAACCTTAGTGCGAACGGGGATTCGACTCGCGTGGATGGTTCCAGCGGTAATCTAGGTGGCAGCATCCAGGCGAGCCTGGGCGGTCGGTATGCGACCGCGCTGTTCGAGCTCGCCGAGGCGGGCAAGACGATCGACACGGTGGAGGCGAGCCTGGCCAAGGTGCGCGCCGCCCTCGACCAGTCGGACGATTTCAAGGCGCTGACGACCTCGCCGGTCGTCGCCCGCGAGGCTGCCGGCAAGGCGGTGCTCTCGACCGCGGACGAGTTGGGCGTCGATTCCGTTACGAAGAATTTCCTTGGCGTGCTCGCGCAGAACCGCCGTCTGGCTGAATTGCCTGCGATCATCCGCGCGTTCCGTCAGCTTGCCGCGCGCCATCGCGGCGAAGTAACCGCGGAAGTCACCAGCGCACATGCGCTCACCGACGATCAGGTCGTCGAACTCAAGCAGCAGCTGCGCCAGCGCGTCGGCCGCGAGGTCTCGGTCGACCTGTCAGTTGACCCGGCACTGCTTGGCGGGCTTGTCGTCCGCATTGGTTCGCAGATGATCGATTCGTCGATCCGCACCCGTCTCAATTCTCTCGCGCACGCGATGAAGGGCTAAGCACAATGGATATCCGCGCCGCAGAAATCTCCAAGGTCATCAAGGATCAGATCGCCAATTTCGGCACCGAGGCCCAGGTCAGCGAGACCGGCCAGGTGCTCAGCGTCGGTGACGGCATCGCCCGCATCTATGGCCTCGACAACGTCCAGGCGGGCGAGATGGTCGAGTTCGCCAATGGCGTGCAGGGCATGGCGCTCAACCTCGAGGCCGACAATGTCGGCGTCGTGATCTTCGGCTCGGACGCCGAGATCAAGGAAGGTGACGTCGTCAAGCGTACCGGCACGATCGTGGACGTGCCGGTGGGCAAGGGGCTGCTCGGCCGCGTGGTCGATGGCCTCGGCAACCCGATCGACGGCAAGGGCCCGATCGTGTCGACCGAGCGTCGCCGCGTCGAGGTGAAGGCGCCGGGCATCATCCCGCGTAAGTCGGTGCACGAGCCCGTGCAGACCGGCCTCAAGGCGATCGACGCGCTGGTGCCGGTTGGCCGTGGCCAGCGCGAGCTGATCATCGGCGACCGCCAGACCGGCAAGTCGGCGATCGCGATCGACACGTTCATCAACCAGAAGTCGGTCAACGCCGGCAGCGACGAATCGAAGAAGCTCTACTGCGTCTATGTCGCGGTGGGTCAGAAGCGCTCCACCGTCGCGCAGCTGGTTCGCACGCTGACCGAGAATGGCGCGATGGATTATTCCATCATCATCGCCGCGACCGCGTCCGATCCGGCACCGCTTCAGTTCCTGGCGCCATACACCGGCACTGCGATGGGCGAGTTCTTCCGCGACAACGGCATGCATGCCGTGATCGTGTTCGACGACCTTTCCAAGCAGGCGGTCGCGTACCGCCAGATGTCGCTGCTGCTGCGTCGTCCGCCGGGCCGCGAAGCCTATCCCGGTGACGTCTTCTATCTCCACTCGCGCCTGCTGGAGCGCGCGGCGAAGATGAATGATGCCAATGGCGGCGGCTCGCTGACCGCGCTGCCGATCATCGAGACGCAGGCGGGCGACGTGTCGGCGTACATCCCGACCAACGTGATCTCCATCACCGACGGCCAGATCTTCCTTGAAACCGACCTGTTCTTCGCCGGCATCCGACCGGCAATCAACGTCGGCCTGTCGGTGAGCCGCGTCGGCTCGGCCGCGCAGACCAAGGCGATGAAGAAGGTGTCGGGCTCGATCAAGCTGGAGCTGGCGCAGTATCGCGAGATGGCCGCGTTCGCTCAGTTCGGCTCGGACCTCGACGCCTCGACGCAGAAGCTGCTGAACCGAGGTGCGCGCCTGACCGAGCTGCTGAAGCAGCCACAGTTCTCGCCGCTGCCCTTCGAGGAGCAGACGGTGTCGATCTTTGCCGGCACCAACGGCTATCTCGACAATGTGCCGGTGCAGGACGTGACGCGCTACGAGGCGGCGATGCTCGCCTTCATGCGCGACCAGCATGGCGACACCCTGGCGAAGATCCGCGACAGCCGCGACCTGGGCGACGATGCCAAGGCTGGGGTGAAGAGCGCGCTCGACGCCTTTGCGAAGACGTTTGCGTAAGAGCGGGACAGGCGGCAACACACATCCGTCACCCTGAACCCGTTTCAGGGTCCACCCTTCCACCAGCGACGGCGTCGCGAGCGGAGGGGTGGGTGCTGAAACAAGGTCAGCATGACGGCGCTGGGGAAGTGACGAAGCATCAATGGCAAGCCTAAAGGCCCTCAAGATCCGCATCGGCTCAGTGAAGTCGACGCAGAAGATCACCAAGGCGATGAAGATGGTCGCGGCGGCCAAGCTGCGTCGTGCGCAGGAGGCGGCCATCGCCGGCCGTCCATATGCCGAGCGGCTCGAAGCAGTGATGGCGAGCCTCGCGTCCAAGGTAGGCGTCACCGAGGGCAGCTCGAAGCTGCTCGCCGGCACCGGCCGGGATCAGGTGCATCTGCTGGTGGTCGCGACGTCGGAGCGCGGCCTGGCGGGTGCGTTCAACACCAATATCGTGCGTGCCGCGCGCAAGAAGGCGGAAGAGCTGGAAGCCGCAGGCAAGACTGTGCGCTTCTATCTCGCCGGCAAGAAGGGCCGCGTGCTGCGCCGTTTTTACCCGAATGCGATCGCCGCCGACCATGAGCTGGGCCAGCACAAGGTGCTTGGGTTCGACCAGGCGCGCGAAGTAGCGGATGATCTGATCGCGCGCTTCGAGGCGGGCGAGTTCGACGTCGCCCATCTGTTTTACGCCAAGTTCCAGTCGGCGTTGGTGCAGATCCCCACCGGGCAACAGATCATTCCGGTGTCGGTGCCCGCCGGGAGCAGCGTTGAGATGGCGAACGATGGGGACGCCACGGTCGAGTATGAGCCCGACGAGGAAGCGATCCTCGCCGAGCTGCTGCCGCGCAACGTAGCAATTCAGATTTTCCGCGCGATGCAGGAAAACGCCGCCTCCGAGCAGGGCAGCCGCATGACCGCGATGGACAATGCGACGCGCAACGCCGGCGACATGATCAAGCGGCTCTCCATCCAGTACAATCGCGCGCGTCAAGCCGCGATCACGACCGAGCTGGTCGAGATCATCTCGGGCGCCGAAGCGCTGTGATGAAGACGGGCATCCTGCTGGCGGGTGCGCTCGCCGTGGCGGGCTGCTCGGGCACGCCGGCCGGGAACGAGACGGCGATCGCCAATGCGCTTGACAGCAATGTGACGGATGGGGACTCGTTCGTTTCGCCCAACCTTGCCGGCGGCAGCTGGGAGGGCGTGTGGAAGGATCCGGCCAAGTCGATCGAGAACTTCAGCCGCATCGGGCTTCGACCCGGTTCGTATGAGAAGAAGGGCGAGGTGTGGCGCTCCGACGCGGAGCCGACGCCACTGACCGATCCTTCGGGTGACCATGTCGTGACGGCCTATTTCGCCGCCTCCGGCGACGAGGAATCGCTCGACAAGGTCGCGTTCACGCTGGTCGAGCCGCAGCTGTCGAATGATCAGCAAGCGCGTGACCAGTTCGAAAAGTGGGTGACCCAGGCGCTGACGCAGCTGGGCGTGACCGGCGGCGACACGGTGGTGAAGGCGATCCATGGCGAGAAGCGCATGGAGGGCAAGCTGAAGGGTGGCGCCGATTACGCGGTGACGCGTGAGACGAATGCCAAGGAGCGACGGCTGACCGTGACCTTCGCGCGCGCCGCGCCTATATTGAACGGGACCGATCCGACCGCGCGCTGACGTGGCGAGGGTTCCGAAACGCAACGAGATAAAACGCCTGCACCCGCAGGTACGACGAAGAAGGTAGAAGCAAGATGGCCACCGTCCTCGAGGATCGCCCGACCATTTCGGGCAGCAACAATGTGGGCCGCATCAGCCAGGTGATCGGCGCCGTCGTCGACGTGCAGTTCGACACCCACCTGCCGGCGATCCTGTCGGCACTGGAAACCGACAATAACGGCCAGCGGCTGGTGCTCGAAGTGGCGCAGCATCTGGGCGAGAACACCGTCCGCACGATCGCGATGGACTCGACCGAGGGCCTGACCCGCGGCCAGAACGTGACCGATACCGGCGCGCAGATCACCGTGCCGGTCGGCCCGGCGACGCTTGGCCGCATCCTCAATGTCGTTGGCGAGCCGATCGACGAGCGTGGCCCGGTCAACTCGGCGCATCACGCCCCGATCCACGCTTCGGCCCCGCTGTTCGTCGACCAGTCGACCGAAAGCTCGATCCTGGTGACCGGCATCAAGGTGATCGACCTGCTCGCGCCTTACGCCAAGGGCGGCAAGATCGGCCTGTTCGGCGGCGCCGGCGTCGGCAAGACCGTGCTGATCCAGGAGCTGATCAACAACATCGCCAAGGGCCATGGCGGTACGTCGGTGTTCGCCGGCGTGGGTGAGCGCACCCGCGAGGGCAACGATCTCTATCACGAGTTCCTCGACGCGGGCGTTATCGCCAAGGATGCCGAGGGCAATCCGACCAGCGAGGGATCCAAGGTGGCGCTGGTATTCGGCCAGATGAACGAGCCGCCGGGTGCGCGCGCACGCGTCGCGCTGTCGGGCCTGACGATCGCTGAGTATTTCCGCGACGTCGAAGGCCAGGACGTGCTGTTCTTCGTCGACAACATCTTCCGCTTTACCCAGGCGGGTGCTGAAGTGTCGGCGCTGCTCGGCCGCATTCCGTCGGCCGTGGGCTATCAGCCGACACTGTCCACCGACATGGGCGCGCTGCAGGAGCGCATCACCTCGACCAACAAGGGCTCGATCACCTCGGTGCAGGCCGTGTACGTGCCAGCGGACGATCTGACCGATCCGGCACCGGCGACCTCGTTCGCCCACTTGGACGCGACCACCGTGCTCAACCGCGCGATCTCGGAGCTCGGCATCTATCCGGCGGTGGACCCGCTCGACTCGACCAGCCGCGTTCTGGAGCCGCGCGTTGTTGGCCAAGAGCACTACGAGACGGCGCGTGCGGTGCAGACGATCCTGCAGAAGTACAAGTCGTTGCAGGACATCATCGCCATCCTTGGCATGGACGAGCTGTCGGAAGAGGATAAGCTCACCGTCAGCCGCGCGCGCAAGATCCAGCGCTTCCTCAGCCAGCCGTTCCACGTCGCCGAAGTGTTCACCGGCATCGAGGGCAAGTTCGTGCAGATCGAGGATACGGTCCGCTCGTTCAAGGCGGTGGTGAACGGCGAGTACGACCACCTGCCGGAAGCCGCTTTCTACATGGTCGGCGGCATCGATGAGGTGATCGCCAAGGCCGAGAAGCTGGCGCAGGAGGCCTGATCGATCTCCCTCTCCCCACTGGTGGGGAGAGGGTGGCCGAGCGCAGCGAGGTCGGGAGAGGGGCAGTGTGCCACGGCTCCTGACTGCCCCTCTCCCCGACCCTCTCCCCGCAAGCGGGTAGAGGGAGAAGGTAAGAAACATGCTCCATTTCGAACTCGTCACGCCTGAACGCCTGGTCCGCAGCGAAGAGGTTTACATGGTCACCGTGCCTGGCACCGAAGGCGACTTCGGCGTGCTGGAAGGCCATGCGCCGCTGATGTCGACGATCCGCGACGGCGATCTGCTGGTGCAGCGTAGCGCGGGCGCCGTGCCGGAGACAATCGCGATCCGTGGTGGTTTTGCGGAGGTGAACGCCAAGGGACTGACGGTGCTGGCGGAACACGCCGGCTGATTGTTTCACCTGTTGGTGGATGAAGGAGCGCGATCGCCTTTGGGGCGGGCGCGCTTTTTCGTTTTGGCCCCGTTTAAGCTGAGCTTGTCGAAGCTCCGTCTTGCCCTTTGTTCGTGTGGGGAGGGGAAGCGCAGCCCTTCAACAGGCTCAGGACGAACGGGGGTTTGTCGTAACGCTGCCGTTCACCCTGGTCGTGCCGCGCCTGGTCGAGGTGCGAGTGTAGCGGGGCGTCGCTTGTAGCCTCTCCCTCGACTTGGCTCCGGACGAACGGCGTCAGGCTTGGACTGAGAAGCTCCGTTCCAGGAAGTCGGCGTAGATCTCGGTCAGCAGCTGGAGATCCGCCACGGCCACCGCCTCGTCCAGCTTGTGCATCGTCGCGTTGAGCAGGCCGAACTCGACCACGGGGCAGAGGGCCGAAAGAAAGCGGGCGTCGGAGGTGCCGCCGGTGGTGGACAGCTCCGGGACGATGCCGGTTTGCGCCTCGATCACCGCGGCCAGAGTAGTGGAAAGCGGGCCAGGTTGCGTCAGGAACGCCTCGCCGGAGACCTTGGCGGTCAGCGTCGCCTCGGGTGCGTGGCGGTGGACGATGGCGGTGATCCGCTTGGCGAGGGCGTCGCCGCGATGCTGGTCGTTGAAGCGGATCGACAGGCGTGCCGATGCCTTGGCGGGGATGACGTTGGTTGCCGGGTTGCCGACGGTGACGTCGGTCACCTCGATGTTCGACGGCTGGAACCAGTCGTTGCCCTCGTCCAGCACGATGCCGTCGATCTCGGCCAGCGCGGCGATCAAGCGCGGGATCGGATTGTCGGCGAGGTGCGGGTAGGCGACGTGGCCCTGCTTGCCGGGCACGTCGATCCAGATGTTGACCGAGCCGCGGCGACCGATCTTGATCGTGTCGCCAAGCCGCGCGGTGGAGGTGGGTTCGCCGACGAGGCACGCGTCGGGCTTGATGCCGCGTTGCGCCATGCGCTCGATCAGGGCGACGGTCCCGTAGGTGGCGGGGCCTTCCTCATCACCGGTGATGATGAGGCTGGTGGTGCCGGGGTATTCCACGCGGGCCGCCGCGGCGACGAAAGCGGCGATTGCGCCCTTCATATCCACCGCGCCGCGACCGTAGAGGAGATCGCCGCGGATTTCGGGCGCAAAGGGGCCGCTGGTCCAGCCTTCGCCAGGCGGCACCACATCCAGGTGGCCGGCGAAGGCGATGTGCGGGCCGCCGGTACCGCGGACGGCGAGAAGGTTCTCGACCGGGCCGTCGGGTTCCTCACCCGCGGTGAAGCGATCCACCGCGAAACCGAGCGGGATCAGCGCGGCTTCGAGCACGTCGAACACCTCGCCGCGTGCTGGCGTCACACTTTCGCACGCGAGCAGCGCCTTGGCGAGCACCAGCACGTCGCTCATGTGCGGGCAGGCTGCTCGAACTGTTCGAGCACCCATTCCTCTTCCTGCGCGCCGGCAATCCAATCCTGCATGAAGGGATGAGTGAGGACGGCGGTGATATAGGTAGCGGCGAAGCGCGCCACCGGGAGCGAATAGGTTATAATGCGGGTGCACACGGGGGCGAACATGATGTCCGCGGCGCCGAACTCGCCGAAGAGGAAATCGCCGTCGCCGCCCCAGCGCGCGCGGGCCTGCGCCCAGAGCTCCATGATGCGGACGAGGTCCGCAGCGACCGCTTCCGATGGCGGC
The DNA here is from genome assembly GCF_001981525.1 of Sphingomonas jeddahensis. Lineage (GTDB taxonomy): Bacteria > Pseudomonadota > Alphaproteobacteria > Sphingomonadales > Sphingomonadaceae > Sphingomonas > Sphingomonas jeddahensis. Next base: position 128,780 of record NZ_MPSB01000001.1, read on the forward strand.
TGCGGCGGATAGATCTGGCGGATGTTCATGCTGTGCTCGCGGCGGAGCGACACGAAGCTGGAGTGCATCTCCGCGGCCATCGAGCGTGCCATGGCGCGGGCGGCCTCGTCCGCTGGCCAGAAACGATCGCGGCCGACCTTGTCGGCGAGATAGTCGACGATGGCGAGGCTGTCCCACACCACTGCCTCGCCATCCCACAGGATCGGCACCTTCCCCGACGAGGGCGCAAATTCGGCACCTTCGCGGCGCTTGTCCCGATCCTGGTCGTAGAGCGGAACGACCACTTCCTCGAACGGCAGGCCCGATTGCTTGCACGCGAGCCAGCCGCGCAGCGACCAGGAGGAATAGGCCTTGTTGCCGATGATGAGCTTCATGGGCTTGGGGGTAGAGGGTGGGGGAGGGAAGGGCAACGGGTGCCACACGTTCCGTCATGCTAAACTTGTTTCAGCATCCACCGTGCCGCCGACAGGGCTGAGCCTGTGGCGCGGTGGACCCTGAAACGAGTTCGGGGCGACGGCAGGGTGGTCCGGAGGTCGCCGGTCATTTCGCTGGTGGGTCGCTTGGGGCGACGCCCCCACCACCGCCTTTGGCGGCGGTCCTCCTCCCCGTATCGGGGAGGAGTTAGGCGGCGTTCAGCCGATCGCTTCGATCACTGCGGCGCGGAGTTCGGGGATGCCCATGCCCTTTTCGGAGGAGGTGGCGATGATCTCCGGATGGGCAGCGGGGCGCTTGCGGGCCTCGGCAACCGTGCGTTCGGTGACCTCGGCGAGTTCGGACGCCTTGATCTTGTCTGCCTTGGTCAGGACGATGCGGTAGCCGACGGCCGCCTTGTCGAGCATCTCGAGGATCTCGCGGTCGACGTCCTTGATGCCGTGGCGCGCATCGATGAGGACCAGCGCGCGCTTGAGCACCACGCGGCCGCGCAGGAAATCGTTCACCAGGTAGCGCCACTTGCGAACCATGTCCTTGGGCGCCTTGGCGAAGCCGTAGCCGGGCATATCGACCAGACGGAAGGCGAGCGGGTCGCCGACGTCGAAGAAGTTCAGCTCCTGCGTGCGGCCCGGCGTGACCGAGGTGCGCGCAAGCGACTTGCGGCCGGTGAGGGCGTTGAGCAGCGATGATTTGCCGACGTTGGAGCGGCCGGCGAAGGCGACTTCGGGGACGACCGGGTTGGGGAGGTGCTCCAGCGCCGGGGCCGACTTCAGGAATTCGATGCGGCCGGCGAAGAGCTTGCGGGCGTGTTCCAACTCCTCTGCCGAGCGGGTGATGTCGTCAGGGAGGGAGGTTTCTAAGGACGGGATCGCGTGTGGCGACGCCCCTCCATTATCCGGCTGCGCCGGACGGTCCCCCTCCCCAAGCGGAGCTTGGGGAGGACTATTCGTCATTTTGCGGGGGCTTCCTTGAGGCCCGGGTGGCGGGCGTAGAGCAGCTTCTGCTGCAGGATCGTCAGCACGTTGGAGGTGATCCAGTAGATCTGCAGGCCGACCGCGAACGGCGCCATCACGAACATCAGCACCCAGGGCATCAGCGCGAAGATCTGCTTTTGCGCATCGTCCATCGGCGCCGGGTTCAGCTTGAACTGGAAGTACATGGAGATGCCGAGCAGGATCGGGACGATGCCGATCGCCAGGAACGAGGGCGGCGTGAAGGCGAGCAGCCCGAACAGGTTCACCGGGGTGAGCGGATCGGGCGCGGACAGATCCTTGATCCAGCCGACGAACGGCTGGTGCCGCATCTCGATGGTCAGCATCAGCATCTTGTACAGCGCGTAGAAGATCGGGATCTGGAGCAGGGTGGGGGCGCAGCCGGCGAGGGGATTGACCTTCTCCGTCTTGTAGAGCGCCATGATCTCCTGCTGCATGCGCGCCTTGTCGTCCTTGTAGCGCTCCTGAATGGCCTTCATCTTGGGCTGAACGGCGCGCATGTTGGCCATCGACTTGAACTGGCGTTGCGCGATCGGGAACATCAGCAGACGGATCGTCAGCGTGAGCAGAATGATCGCCACGCCGAAGTTGCCGAGGTGGGTGAAGAGCCAGTCGAGATAATAGAAGATCGGCTTTTCGATCAGGCGGAACCAGCCCCAGTCGAGCGCATAGTCGAGCCGCGGGGCAATGCCGCTGTCGGTATATTTGTCGAGCAGGCGCACTTCCTTGGCGCCGGCGAAGAAGCGGGTGGTCTGACTGATCTGGCGGCCGGGCTGGAGCAGCTGGGCATTGGAGGTGTAGTCACCCTGGTACGCCTTGTTGGCACCGGCGCGGAACTGGCCATCGAACGGGCGCGCCTGATCGGGGATCAGGGCGGTCAGCCAGTATTTGTCGACAAAGCCGAGCCAGCCGCCAGTGGTGCTGAACTTCTTGTTGCCTTCGTCCACATCGTCGTAATCGACGCCGTAATCGGCCTGGTCGTTATGGACCGACATCGGCCCGACGTGGATCGTCCAGCTATCCGGATCCTTCGATACGCCGGCGCGGTTGACGAGGCCGTAGGCGGCGACGGGCACGGCGCCGGCACCACCGTTGGCGACCGTCTGCTTGACGTTGAACATATAGCCGTCGTCGACCGACAGCTCGATCGCGAAACGCTGGCCCTTGGCGTTGGCGGCGGTCAGCGTCACCGGCTTGCCGGGCGCGAGCAGCTGCGACGAGGCGGTCCAGACGGTGTCGGCGGCGGGCGGCGCAAGGCCGTCGTCGCGCCAGCCGAAGCCAGCGAAATAAGCGTCGGGCGCGCCGGCGGGCGAGAGCAGGCGGACGGGCGGCGAATCCTTCGCCACTGTTTCCTTGTAATTCTTCAGGACGAGATCATCGATGCGTGCGCCGCGCAGGTTAATCGAGCCGTGCATGGTGGGCGTGTCGATCTGCACGCGCGGCGTCTCGCGCAGCACCACCGCGCGATTGCGGATCGCGGCGGGCGAATCGGCGGTGGGATCGGCCTCGGGCTTGGGCAGGACCTTGGTCTTGCCGTCCTCGATCTTCGTTACCGGGGGATTGGCCGTCGGGAAGAACTTGTTCTGGATGAGCGGCCAGCCGAACAGGATCAGCGCCGCAATCACCGCGAACAGGATGAAGTTCTTGTTGTCTTTATTCACGAGCGCCCAATTCCCTTATGGCACCGGATCATAGCCGTGCCCGCCCCATGGCCCGCAGCGCGCGATGCGCTTTGCCGCCAGCCAGGAACCCCGCGCGGCTCCATAGCGGCGAAGCGCCTCGATTGCATAGGCGGAACAGCTTGGCTGGTAGCGGCAGGTCGGCGGCAGGATCAGCGAGGGCCCGAGCTGCCATCCACGCGCGACGAGGATGAGCAGCCGGGCGATCATTTCACGACCTTGCGCAGCGCCTTGCCGAGCTCGGCGCGGAGCTGCGCGAAGTCGCGCTCGATCCCGCCCATGCGGCCGATCAGCACATGATCCGCGCCCGGCACGCCTTGCACTGGCAACAGCTCACGCGCCAAGGCGCGCAACCGGCGCTTCATCCGGTTACGCACCACGGCGTTGCCGATCTTCTTGGTGACGGTGTAGCCGATGCGCATCGTCGCATCGCCATCGTCGCGGGGGCGCACCAAGAGCACGAAGCCCGGCATCGGCGCGCGTCGCCCCGCATTCGCCGCCAGGAAATCCCGGCGGCGATCGAGAGTCTTTATGCCGACAGCTTCTTGCGACCGCGCGCACGACGTGCCCGGATCACCGAGCGACCGCCGACCGTCGCCATCCGCGCACGGAAGCCGTGACGGCGTGCGCGCACCAGGTTGCTCGGCTGAAAGGTCCGCTTCATTGTTCATTCCCGAATCTAAATAATAAAGGCCGCCACGTGGGACGGCCCGAACAGGGCGCCGCATAGGTGAAGGTGCCCGCCTAGTCAACGCTGGCTCAGCACGCGATCGCGGGCGCGGCGGCGAAGCGCGCTGCGGCGGCGCATGGCGCGATCGACGAGGTTGCCGATGCGCGGCCAGCGGCGCTTGAGCCGCGCCCAGCGCACCTGTGCCCAGCGCGAATTGCGCAGGATCAGGATCATGCCGCCCGCGAAGAGGAAAATGCCGCCGGGGCCGGGCAGCGGGCCCATGATCGCGGCACCGATGAGGAGCAGGCCGCCGAGCACCAGCTGTAGGATTCGCAGGGCGGGGTGGCGGGCTTGCATCGGCGCGCATGTGGCGCTGGTGTGTTGCAAGTGCAAGACGGTCATTCTTCCGTCGTCACCCCGCACTTGATCCGGGACCGCGCTTCTTCTTCTGGCGACGGGACACGGCCGCGGGATCCCGGGTCAAGCCCGGGGTGACGAAGCTTCGTTTGTGAGCGCAATTGCCCGCTTCCCAGCACTAACAAACCGGGTAAGACCTCACCTGGGGAACAGGTGGGGGACAGATGGCGGCGATCGTCGCGACGGTGGCGTATCTCGGGCTGGAGGCGCGCGCCGTCGAGGTGCAGGTGCAGCTGATCCCGGGGCTCCCAGCGTTCAACCTTGTGGGTCTGGGCGACAAAGCGGTGGGGGAGAGCCGCGAGCGGGTGCGTGGGGCGATCGCCGCGATGGGGCTGGCGTTGCCCCCCAAGCGGATCGCGGTGAACCTGTCGCCCGCCGATCTGCCCAAGGAGGGGTCGCATTTCGACCTGCCGATCGCGCTGGGGCTGCTCGCGGCGATGGGGGTAGTCGATGCCGAAGCGCTGGCCGATTATGTGATCGTCGGTGAGCTGACGCTCGACGGGCGGATCGCGCCGTCGCCGGGGGTGCTGCTTGCCGCATTACACGCCGCGGAAGTGGGCAAGGGGTTGATCTGCCCGGCCGCGCAAGGCTCCGAAGCAGCGTGGGCGAGCTCGGTCGAGGTGCTGGCCGCACCTGATTTGCTGGGGCTCATCAATCACCTGAAGGGTCATGGGCTGCTTGCCGCGCCGCGGCCGGGGGAAGTCGAGCTTGATGCCGGCGGGCCGGACCTGCGGCAGGTGCGGGGGCAGGAAACAGCGAAGCGCGCGCTCGAGATTGCGGCGAGCGGCAACCACAATCTGCTGATGGTCGGGCCGCCGGGATCGGGCAAGTCGCTAATGGCGTCGTGCCTCCCGGGCATTCTGCCGCAGCTCGATCCGGCTGAAGCGCTGGAAGTGTCGATGGTACAATCGGTCGCGGGGGCGCTGGAGGGCGGGCGGCTGACGCGGACGCGGCCGTTCCGCGCGCCGCATCATTCCGCCTCCATGGCGGCGCTGACCGGCGGTGGGCTGAAGGTGCGGCCGGGCGAAGTGAGCATGGCCCATCTTGGCGTCTTGTTTCTCGACGAACTGCCGGAATTTCAGCGCGCCGTACTCGACTCGCTGCGCCAGCCGCTGGAGTCCGGCGTGGTCAGCGTCGCGCGGGCCAATGCGCATGTCACGTTTCCCGCGCGCGTGCAGTTGATTGCGGCGATGAACCCTTGCCGCTGTGGGTATCTTGGCGACCCCGGGCTGGCCTGCGCGCGGGCGCCGAAATGTGCGGCGGACTATCAGGCCAAGGTGTCGGGGCCTCTACTCGATCGGGTCGACCTGCACGTCGAGGTGCAGGCGGTAAGCGCGGCCGACCTGATGCTGCCGCCGCCGGCGGAGGGCTCGGCCGAGGTCGCGGCGCGCGTCGCGGGGGTGCGGGCGGTTCAGGCGGAGCGCTATCGCGAGCATTCGATCCGGACCAATGCCGAGGCCGAAGGAGAGCTGCTGGAGGCGTTCTGCACGCCGGACGATGGCGGGAGGACGCTGCTGGCGCAGGCGGCGGAGACGATGCGGCTGTCGGCACGCGGCTATACGCGAATCCTTCGCGTTGCCCGGACGATTGCGGACATGGCAGGGAGCGCCGCGGTGGGACGGATCCATGTTGCCGAGGCGCTGAGTTATCGTCGGCAGCCGCCGCGTAATTGACGCACAATGGCTTGGAGACAAACACTCCTGCCGCTGTCGCCCTGAACTTGTTTCAGGGTCCACTCATCCAGTCGCGAGGTGGCTGCTTGTGGCACGGTGGATGCTGAAACAAGTTTAGCATGACGGCACTCCTATAGGAGAGGGCCTGAGCCAAATTCCGGCCGAGTACCATGTGGCCGGGCGAACGGGCGGTCAGCTCGCGAGGCGTTCGTGCAGGTTCTGTGCGGCCGGCCCGGTGCCGAGCAGGCGGCGTTCGGCCAGAAGGCGGCGGGTGTTGGCGGCGCTCATGGGGCGACCGTACAGGTAACCCTGGGCGCGAGCACAGCCGAGAGCGCGCAACCGACCCTCGATCTCCATGTCCTCAACCCCTTCCGCCGTCACTGGCAGGTTCAGGCTGGCGCCGAGACTCGCGACCGCGCCCACGATTGCGGCGCAATCATTGCTCTCGGCGATCGACTGGACAAAGCTCCTGTCGATCTTGATGCGATCGAATGGCAGCGCGCGCAGGTGGCCGAGGCTGGAATAACCGGTGCCGAAATCGTCAAGCGCGACGCGGATGCCCTGGTTCTTGAGGCTGCCGACGATCGACTGGGCAAGCGGCAGATTCTCGAACAAGGCGCTTTCGGTGATTTCGATCTCCAGCCGGTGCGCGGGAAAGCCGGTTTCCAGAAGCAGCTTGATGATCTTCTGCGGCAGCCAGGCGTCCCGCAACTGAACCGGCGAAATGTTGATCGCCAGCGTGAGCGAGGGATCCCAATCGCGCGCGGCCTGAAACGCCTGGCGCATCAGCGTCATCGACAGTTCGGCGATCATGCCCGTCTGCTCGGCGATCGGGATGAAGCGTTCCGGTGGGATGGGGCCGTGAACCGGATGTTCCCAGCGCGCGAGCACCTCGAAGCCGAGCACATGGCCGTTCGCCAGATCGACCTGCTGCTCAAAAAATGGGACGACCTGCCCAGCCGGGATCGCGGTGCGCAAGCCATTCTCCAGCTCGTTGCGGGCGTGCAACGCGCGCGCCATGGCGGGATCGAACCAGCCGCAGCGATTCCGCCCGGCATCCTTGGCGGCATACATGGCGATATCCGCGGCGCGCATCAGCGTATCGACCGAACCGCGCTCGAAGTCCGATCGCGCAATGCCGATCGAGGCGGAAATATGGACAGTGGTGCCGTTTAACTCCAGGGGCCGGGCGAGGCGGCTGACCAGGCGATCCGCAATGCGTTGCACCGTTTCCGCATCGCGCGGGTCGAACACGAGGGCGCAGGCGAATTCGTCGCCACCCAGCCGGGCGGTGAGCACACCGTGCGGTATCTCGGCGCTGATCTCTTTCGCGACCCGGGCGAGCAGGGCATCGCCAGTGGCATGATCATAAAGGTCGTTGATGGTCTTGAAACGATCGAGGTCGATCATCAGCATCGCCACCGCACGGTGCCGCCGTTGGGCGTCGAGCAGCATCGTTGCCGATTGTTCGACCAGGGCCCGACGATTGAGGAACCCGGTCAACGGGTCGGTTGCGGACAGCCGGCGCGCGCGCTCCCCTGCAGCGAACTGATTGCCGAGGATCTCGACTAGCTGGCGGTGTCGTCGCCACCCGATCAGGATCAGCGCGACGTTGAGCGCAAGCGCGACGACCAACGTGCGATCGATACCCCCGCTGGTGCCGAACACCTGGCGCAGCACCGTGGCGATGGCGGCGCCACCCAGCGCGACGAACAGCGCGATCGCCGCCACCGTAATGAGCCCGGCTGGCGTGGCGCGTTGCTCCGCCGAGCCGCGTGCTGCCGGTGGAAGGATCGCGGAATCATCCATGTCATGCCAAGATGAGGCATTAGCATGTAGAAGGTGTTAATGACCGGCGGCTTGCTTGTGTGACGCTTTTGTCCTAAGCGCCGCGCAACGTTCCGTGTTGAACGCTGAAGACAAGCACCCGTGCGGTGCACGCTGGCCGGCGAGGTTTCGCCCGCCGGCGCTTTTGCGTTTGGCCCCGGAGGAAGGGAGTTTGACCCGATGTTCGACAGTCTGAGCGATCGTCTTGGTGGCGTGTTCGATCGCCTGCGCGGTCGCGGTGCGCTGACCGAAGCGGACGTGCGTCAAGCGATGCGCGAGGTGCGGATCGCGCTGCTTGAAGCGGACGTCGCGCTGCCTGTCGCGCGGCAGTTCGTCGATGAGGCTACCGAAAAGGCGATCGGGCAGAATGTGCTCCGCTCGGTCACGCCGGGGCAGCAGGTCGTCAAGATCGTCAATGACGCGCTTGTGGCGATGCTGGGCGGCGATGATCCCGCCGCGGCCGAGCTGAACCTCGGCGTCTCGCCGCCCGCGGTGGTGATGATGGTCGGCCTGCAGGGCTCCGGCAAGACGACCACGACGGCAAAGATCGCCAAGCGGCTGTCCGGCGGGCAGGGCGGTCGGGACCGCAAGAAGGTCCTGATGGCGTCGCTCGATGTCAATCGCCCGGCCGCGCAGGAACAGCTCGCGACGCTAGGCACGCAGGTGGAGGTGCAGACGCTGCCGATCGTCGCCGGGCAGCAGCCGGTGGAGATCGCGCGGCGCGCGTTGCAGGCGGCGAAGCTGCAGGGTTTCGACGTGCTGATGCTCGACACCGCGGGTCGCCTGCACGTCGATCAGGCGCTGATGGACGAGATGAAGGCGGTGGCGGATATCGCCACGCCGCAGGAAATCCTGCTCGTCGTCGATTCGCTGACCGGCCAGGACGCGGTCAACGTCGCGCAGAGCTTCTCCGAGCAGGTTCCGCTGACCGGCGTGGTGCTGACCCGGATGGACGGCGATGCGCGTGGTGGTGCGGCGCTCTCGATGCGCGCCGTCACAGGCAAGCCGATCAAGTTCGCCGGGGTGGGCGAGAAGATGGACGCGCTGGAAGCGTTCCATGCCGAGCGCGTCGCCGGCCGGATCCTCGGCATGGGCGACGTCGTCAGCCTGGTCGAGCGCGCGGCGGAATCGATCCAGCAGGAAGACGCCGAGCGCATGGCGGCGAAGCTGGCCAAGGGCCAGTTCGACATGGACGACTTACGCGGGCAGCTGGCGCAGATGCGCCGCATGGGCGGGCTGGGCGCGCTTGCGGGCATGATCCCGGGCATGAAGAAGGCCCAACAGGCGATGGCCAATGGCGCCGTCGACGAGCGCATCCTGCTGCGCATGGACGCGATGATCACGTCCATGACCCAGAAGGAGCGCTCCAAGCCCGAGCTGATCAACGCCAAGCGCAAGATCCGCATCGCCAAGGGCAGCGGCACGACCGTGCAGGACGTGAACAAGCTGCTGAAGATGCACCAGGAAATGTCCACCGCGATGAAGAAGATCCGCAAGATGGGCGGCATCAAGGGGATGCTGTCCATGCTTGGCAAGGGCGGGCCGGGCGGCGGCATGGCTGGGATCGGCAATGCACTGGGCGGGCCCGAGCTTGGCGACATGCTGGGCAAGGCTGGCGGCGGTCTGCCGGGCCTGCCTGGCGGTCTCGGCGGGCTTGGGGGCGGCGGTGCGCTGCCGCCAGGATTTCCGAAGTTCAAGAAGTAACGAACACCGCCTTTGTCCGTCACCCCAGCGAAGGCTGGGGTCTCCGGCGGCGAGGGCACGAACGACAACCAAGAGATCCCAGCCTTTGCTGGGATGACGAATTTAGAAGGCAAGGAAGACTAAAATGGCACTGAGCATTCGTCTGTCGCGTGGCGGCTCCAAGAAGCGTCCTTACTACCGCATCGTGGTGGCGGACGCGCGCAGCCCGCGTGACGGCAAGTTCATCGAGAAGATCGGCAACTACAACCCGCTGCTCGCCAAGGACGATGAGAAGCGCATCGTGCTCGACGCTGAGCGTGCCAAGCACTGGCTGAGCAACGGTGCGCAGCCGACCGATCGTGTCGCGCGCTTCCTCGACCTCGCCGGCGTTCGTGAGCGCGCCGCGCGTAACAACCCGAAGAAGGCTGAGCCGGGTGAGAAGGCCAAGGAGCGCGCCGAAGAGCGTGCCGAGAAGCAGAAGGCCGCCGAGGAAGCCGCCGCCGAGGCGAATGCGGCACCGGCCGAGACCGAAACCGCTGAAGCGTCCGCCGAGTAACAGGCATCCGATCGGGTCATGGCGCGTTGCTCCTGATGTAAGAGGAGCATGCCATGACCGATCCTGATCCCCGGACCGCCAATGATGACGACGAAACGGTCGCCAGCAACGAAGGCGTCTCCGCGCCCGACCCAGCCGAAGGACGCGACGACGCCCCCGCCGGCGACGAAGGCTCCGCCGCCGGTTGATGCCGGCGGGGAGGCGCACGTCGTTCTGGCGGTGATCACCGGCGCCCACGGCGTGAGCGGCGAGGTGAAGCTGAAGCTGTTCGCCGAGGAGATCGGCCCGCACCGCTCGTTCAACGGCGGGGCGCTGACGCTGAAATCCGTGCGCGGCAACATCGCGCGCTTTGCCGAGGTGGCGGATCGTACCGCTGCCGAGGCATTGCGCGGGGTAGAACTGACGGTGCCTCGCTCAGCGCTGCCGGCGCTGGAAGAGGGCGAATATTACCACACCGACCTGCTCGGGCTGGCGGTGGTGTCCGACGCAGGCGAACCGCTGGGGCAGGTCGTGGCGGTCGAGAATTTCGGCGCTGGCGACGTAGTCGAGATTGAGCGGCCGAACGGCAAGCGCTTCATGGTGCCGATGACTGAGCAGGCGGTGCCAGAATGGAGTGCCGAACGGCTCGTCGTCACGGCGGCGTTCGCGGAGATGTGATCGGGCTGTCCTCCCCCTCGAAGATGGGGAGGATCAGTCAGACGTCCATCTGCTTTACCGCGGCGTTCCACATCGAAATGTTGTTGCGTGCTTCCTGCACAAAGGCGGAGCGGCGCACGAAGCCGAGAAAGAACTCTGCGAACCACTTACCCGGATTGCGCAGCGGGCGTTCAAACTGGATCAGCAGGACGACGCGGGTGCCCTCCGTCTCGTTCCAGACTTCGTGATCATAGGTGTCGTCGAACACCAGGGTTTCGCCCTCGCACCAGCGGACGACGCGTCCATCGACGCGCATACGCACGTCGCCGTCACGTGGCACGATCAGGCCCAGGTGACAGGTGATCAGCCCCTTGGACACCCCGCGATGTGCCGGGATGTGCGTGCCGGGCGCAAGGATCGAGAAAAAGGCGCTGTTGAGGCCGGGGATCTGCTCGACGAGTGAGGCGGTCGCCGGGCAGCGCGCCGCGTTTTCATCGATGCGATAGCCATAGCCCCACAGGAAAAATGAGCGCCACATGTTGATCTGGGCGATCGAGCGGTGATCGGGCGAGATCGTCGCGAGGCTAGGCGCGGCTTCGCCCTGCAGCGCAACAGCGGTCGCTTCGTCGCGGATCGTTTCCCAATTGTCGCGCAGCGTCTGTGTCCAGGGAAAGGTGCGCACGTCGAGCACCGGATCGTTCGGCACAAGTGAGGATGAGGCAATCAGCCGATCGAAGACGCCGCGCAGATGCTTGCCGAAGCGGATGATCAGCGGACGGCCTGGCTCTGCCTTCATCTCGGCTCCTGGGGCGGGAGCACCGGATACAGCCTGAATATTCGGCACCCGCAGCGGGCGGGCACCGTCGTTATTCTGCCGTAATTGCGGCCGGTTCGGGCTGAGGGTCGTCACGTCGTCCGTCCGTTCCATCGCAAGCTGCGGTTGGCGTCCGTAGCGGGCTAAGCGACATTCGGGACCAAAACATGGCGACGGCAGGGTGATCGAAAGATCGCCATGGGGTGTGGCGGCGGGGTGACGGGCAGGCTAGAAGCGATGGCATGATCGCTTCTCCGCGCGCGCTTGCTGCGCCGTTCGCCGTCCTCTCGCTCCTCGCCATCGCTGCCGTTCCCGCGATCGGGCAACAGGCTGCGCGCAAACCGGCCAAGGTCGCCGTCGCCAAGCCTGCGCCCGTTGCGGCGACGCAAAGCACGATCATCGATCCGGCCACGATTACCGTCGATACCGCCCCGTGGTTGTTCAAGGGATCGGACATCCCGCCCGATCCGGCATGGAACTTCGGCGCGCTGCCCAACGGTCTGCGCTATGCCGTGCGCAAGAACGGCGTGCCACCGGGGCAGGTCGCGGTGCGCGTGCGCATCGATGCGGGGTCGCTCAACGAGACCGATGAAGAGCGGGGCTATGCGCATCTGATCGAGCATCTGTCGTTCCGCGGATCGAAATATGTGCCGGACGGCGAGGCCAAGCGGGTGTGGCAGCGGTTTGGCGCGACCTTTGGCTCGGACTCCAACGCATCGACCACCCCGACGCAAACGGTTTACAAGCTCGACCTGCCTGCCGCGACCGAGGCGAACCTGGACGAAAGCCTGAAGATTTTCGCCGGCATGATGGCGGAACCGGGCATCACCGCGCAGGGCCTTGCTGCCGAGCGGCCGGCGGTGCTCGCGGAGCAGCGCGAGGCGCCGGGGCCGCAGGTGCGGCTGTCCGATGCGCGCAACGCGCTGTTCTTCTCTGGGCAACCGCTGGCGGACCGATCGCCGATCGGCAACGTCAAGACGCTGGAGGCGGCGACGCCGGAGAGCGTGCTGGCGTTCCACCGCCGCTGGTATCGCCCGGCGCGTACGGTGGTCATCATCTCGGGCGACATCGACCCGGCAATCGCGTCGCAGCTCGTGGTGAAGAACTTCGGTGGATGGCAGGGCACCGGCCCGAATCCGGCCGATCCCGATTTCGGCAAGCCCGATCCCAAGGGCACGCCGACCGCGACGCTCAACGAACCGTCGATCCCGCCGCTGGTGATCAGCGCGGTGCTGCGGCCGTGGACCTATCGTGATGATACGATCATCTTCAACCAGAAGCGCTTGGTGGATCTGGTGGCGATCCGGGTGATCAACCGCCGGCTGGAGAACCGGGCACGGGCAGGCGGGAGCTTCCTGCAGGCGAGCGTCGCGCTGGAGGACGTCGCCCGCTCGGCTAACGGCACCTTTGTGAGCATCCTGCCGATCGGTGACGATTGGGAAGCGGCGTTGAAGGACGTTCGCGCCGTGGTCGCTGATGCCATAGCGACGGCACCCAGCCAGGCCGAGGTGGATCGGGAAGTCGCCGAGTTCGAAGGCGCGATGCGCAACGATGTCGAGACGGCGCGGGTCGAGGCCGGGTCGAAACAAGCGGACGACATGGTTCAAGCGCTCGATATCCGCGAAACCGTGGCGGGGCCGCAGGAATCGTACAACATCTTCCTCGACGCGAAGAAGAAGGGGATGTTCTCGGCGGCCGGCGCGTTCGAATCGACGAAGCGCGTGTTCAAGGGCGATGCCGAACGCGCGATCGTCAACACCCGTGTCGCCGATCCCGGTGCCGCGGCGAAGCTGGCGGCCGCGCTGACCGCCGACGTATCCAACCTAGCCGGTCGCCGTGCCAGCCAAGCGAAGGTGAACTTCAAGGATCTTCCCAAGCTCGGCAAGCCTGGCACCGTCACGTCGCGCGAAGCGATTGCCGATCCCGGCATCGAGAAGGTCACCTTCTCGAACGGCGTGCGGATGCTGATGTATCCGAATGTCTCGGAGACGGGGCGGGTGTATCTGCGCGTTCGTTTCGGCCGTGGCTATGGCGCGCTGCCGGCGGACAGGTCCACGGCGGCCTGGGCCGCGGAAAGCGCGCTGGTACAGAGCGGGATCGGCAAATGGAATCAGGGCGATCTCGACGCGCTGACCACCGGGCGGCGCATGGGTCTGAACTTCGACGTCACCGACGATGCGTTCGTGATGAACGCGATGACGACGCCGGGCGACTATGCCGACAATCTGGCGCTGATGGCGGCCAAGCTCGCGGCGCCGCGCTGGGACGCGGCGCCAGTGCTGCGCGCCAAGGCGGGGGCGCTGGCCGGCTATGCCGGGTTTGACTCCTCACCCGATGGCGTACTGTCGCGCGACCTGGAGCGTAAGCTGCGCAACGGCGACCCCCGCTGGGGCCCGCCGACCCGCGAGGAGATCGAGGCGCTGACGCCGGAGGCATTCCGCAAGCTGTGGGAACCGCTGCTTGCCACCGGCCCGATCGAGGTGGACGTATTCGGGGACGTCAAGGCGGACGAAGCGATCGCTGCGGTGGGGCGCACCTTCGGGGCGCTGAAGCCGCGCACCGAAGCGCCGGTGGTGGCGCCAGGCGCCGCCTTCCCGGCGCACAATGATCGCCCGGTCGTGCTGACGCATGAGGGCGCCGACACGCAAGCGGCGGCCGTGATCGCCTGGCCGACCGGCGGGGGCAGCGCCGGCATTGCCGAAAGCCGCCGGCTCGACATCCTCGCCGCGATCTTCGGGGATCGGCTGTTCGATCGGCTGCGTTCGGTGGCGGGCGCCAGCTATAGCCCCAGCGCGGTCAGTCAATGGCCGCTTGGGCTGACGAGCGGCGGGCGCATCGTCGCGGTCGGCCAGGTCGCGCCGGACAATGTCGACCTGTTCTTCAAGCTCAGCCGCGAAATCGCCGCCGAACTGGTTTCTACCCCGGTGAGCGAGGACGAGCTTCGTCGCGCGATCGGGCCGATGATGCAGTATCTGGCGCGCGCGTCGTCGGGCAACCAGTTCTGGCTGTTGCAGGTGAGCGGCGGGGCGTATGATCCCAACCGGCTCGGCGGCGCGCGGACGCTGGTGAGTGACTATATGGAGATCACCCCGCAGACGCTGCAGGCCACTGCGGCCAAGTATCTCAGGCCCGAGAAGGACTGGACGCTGATGGTGCAGCCTAAGGCGGCGGCGAAGTAAGGCTAAGTCTCCATCCCCGCTTGCGGGGAGAAGGAGGTTGTTGTGTCGCCTCGCGGGTCATCAGCGCCGCAGCGGTCGGCGCTCGCTCAGTTCGTTACGGATCGTCGTTGCTGCGACACCCGCCTCACCCATGGCGTGGCTGATCTGGTCGAGGCCCTTCACCACGTCGCCGGCGGCGAACAGGCCGGGGAGCGTGGTGCGCTGATGTTCGTCGGTGACGATGCAGCCATCATCGGTTCCGCGCGCACCGGCGGCGAGCGCCAGTTCGGAGCGGGTCTCAGAACCGAGCGCCGGATAAACGCTATCGAAGGCCATGCGACCGCCAGCCGTGTCAAGCGCGAGGCGATCGCTCTCGATCGCAAACCTACCACACGGCCCATCAACGCGGGTGACACCGGCAGCGTCGAGGGCAGCGGCGCATTCTTCGTCGAGCATATGCTCTGCATCGGGGGCGATTAGCGTCACGTTCTTGGTATAGCCGCGCAGGAATAGCGCCTCGCGCATCCCGTGCGTGCCGGTGCCGATCACGCCCACGTTCTTGTCGGTGACCTCATATCCATCGCAAACCGGGCAGTAGCGCAGCAACCCGGCGGCGAGCGCCTTGTCATGCAGCGCCGTGTCCATCTTGGGCCGGTTGTTTACCACGCCGGTCGCGAGGAGGACCGTGCGGGCCTTCAGCTCGAAGGCCTTGGTGCGGATGACGAACGTTTCGTCTGTTGGCTCGATCGCGGTCACGGTCGCGTTATGCGAGCGGACGCCGAACGAGGCGGCCTGTTCGCGCATTCGGGCGAGCAAGTCGGGGCCGCTGATCCCGCCGGGAAAGCCGGCATGATTGTGCGTGCACGGGATCAATGCCGCACGGCTCGAGCCGCTGTCGAACAGCGCAATGTCGAGATGGAAGCGAGCGAGATAGATGGCTGCGGTAAGCCCGGCAGGGCCGCCGCCGATGATGACGCAATCGTGCATTCTGGCGGGACGCTTCGGAACGTGGGTGGTTCCGGTTCTTTCTCTCTGCCGCCCGCGTCAAGAGCGGGAGGTCGGATTTGCAGAACGGTTGACGCTTGAACCGACACCGGTAACCCTGCGGCAAAAGGGGAACCGATGATGATCCGCACGCTGACCGCTGCCTTGTTGCTCGCCACGCCTGCTGCCGTGCTGGCGCAAGCGGCGCCAGTGCCAGTGCCGCAGCCTGCCGCTCCTGCTTCGGTCGAGGCGCTGGAGCCGCAGCTTACCGGCTTTTTCGAGGCCTGGATGAAGCAGCAGCATGTGCCCGGCCTCGTCTATGGCGTGGTGAAAGATGGCCGGATGGTGCTGGTCCGCGGGTTGGGCGTGCAGGATGTCGCGAGCAAGCGGCCGGTGACGGCGGACAGTCGCTTCCGTATCGCCTCCATGTCCAAGGCGTTCACCGCCATGGCGATCCTGAAGCTGCGCGACGAGGAGCGACTTTCGCTCGCTGCTCCGGCCGACCGTTACGTGCCCGAGATGCGGGGATGGAGATATCCTACTGCCGACAGCCGCCGTATCCGCGTGGCTGACTTGCTCCACCACAATGCCGGCCTGGTCGAGGACAACCCTTGGGGCGATCGTCAGCAGCCACTGTCCGAACGCAGCTTCACCGCGATGCTGAAGGCCGGCGTGCCATTCGCGCAGGCGCCGGGGCTGAAGATGGAATATTCCAACCTTGGTTATGCCACGCTGGGCCGGATCGTCAGCAACGTCTCGGGCACGCGCTATCAGGACTATATCGGGCGCGAGATCATGGCGCCGCTGGGCATGACGGCAACCGGATACGACGTGCTGAACGGGCCGCAGGAGTTTCGCGCGCTCGGCTATCGATGGCAGGATAACGCGTGGGTGCGCGAGCCGGATATGGCCGATGGCGCGTTCGGCGCAATGGGCGGGGTGCAGACCAGCGCCAATGATTACTGGCGCTGGATCGCCTTCCTGCTCTCCGGCTGGCCGGCGCGCGACGATGCCGAGGCCGGGCCGGTGAAGCGTGCGACGGTGCGCGAGATCGTGGAAGGCGCCAACTTCGTCAGCGTGCAGGAGCGGCGCGGGCCGAGCGGCAACACGTGCCGCGCGCCGGTTGCTTATGCGATGGGCTGGTCGGTGGTGAACGACTGCGACTTGGGGCGGATCGTGACGCATAGCGGCGGCTATCCGGGCTATGGCTCGATCGTGATGATGCTGCCGGACACGGGCGTGGCCGTGTTTGCCTTCGCCAACCGCACCTATGCCGGGCCGGGGCGGCCGGTGGGGCAGGCGCTCTATGCGCTGCGCCAGGCGGGGCTGGCGACGGATCGAGCCGTGCCGGTATCGGCCGATCTGGCGCGGGCCTATACGATCGCGCGCGACGTGTGGCGGACGGGCGATCCAGCCAAGGCGCCGCTGGCCAACAATGTCGTGCTCGATCGCGATCTGGCGCGGCGGCGCAAGGATATCGCGGACCTCAGGAAGCAGGTCGGGACGTGCCGCACCGACGCGGCAATCGTGCCCTCGTCGGCGATGGAAGGGACGTTCACCTGGACGTGTGCGAGCGGTACGGTGAACGGCCGCGTGCAGCGGGCGCCGACGCCGGCGTTGAGTCTTCAGGTGTTGAGCTTTACCGCCGCGCAGTGACCTTCCATGCCACTGTCCTGACGCTCTATCCCGAGATGTTTCCCGGCCCGCTCGGCCATGCCATCGCGGGGCGGGCGCTCGCCGAGGGGCGCTGGTCGCTCGATCCGGTCAACATCCGCGATTTCACCACCGATCGGCACCGGACGGTGGATGATACCCCGGCTGGCGGTGGGGCGGGAATGGTGCTGCGGGTCGACATTCTCGCCGCTGCGGTGGATGCGCAAGGGACGGGGCGGCCGGTGCTGGCGATGACGCCGCGGGGCAAGCCGCTGACCCAGGCACGGGTCCGCGAACTGGCGGCGGGGCCGGGTGCGGTGATCCTGTGCGGGCGGTTCGAAGGGTTCGACGAGCGGCTGTTCGAGGCCCGCGAGGTCGAGGAAGTGTCGATCGGCGACTATGTGCTGTCCGGCGGCGAGACGGCGGCGCTGGTGCTGCTCGATGCTTGCGTTCGGCTGCTTCCGGGCGTAATGGGCGCCGCTTCCAGTGGTGTCGAGGAAAGCCACGAAAGCGGCCTCCTCGAATATCCGCATTATACCCGACCTCAGCAATGGGAAGGGCGCACGATCCCCGAAGTGCTGCGATCGGGGGATCATGCGAAGATCGCCGCCTGGCGCCAGCGCCGGGCGGAGGAAGATACACGGCTACGGCGGCCGGACCTTTGGGAGCGTCACGTTGGCGCTCGGGTCGGTCGCCCTCTGGCGCGCGGCGACGAACGGGAATGAAGTTATGAACCTGATCCAGCAGCTCGAAGCCGAGCAGATCGCGAAGCTGACCGCGAACAAGAAGATCCCTGATTTCCGCCCCGGCGATACGCTGAAGGTCGGCGTGAAGGTGGTCGAGGGCGAGCGTACCCGCGTCCAGAACTACGAAGGCGTGTGCATCGCGCGTGCGAACAAGGGCATGGGCTCGTCGTTCACCGTCCGCAAGATCTCGTTCGGCGAGGGCGTCGAGCGCGTCTTCCCGCTGTATTCGCCAAACATCGATTCGATCGATGTCGTCCGCAAGGGCGCGGTGCGTCGTGCGAAGCTCTACTATCTGCGTGGTCGTACCGGTAAGTCGGCGCGTATCGCCGAACGCCGCGACAACCGTCCGGCAAAGGCCGAAGCCGCCGAGTAATCGGTCCGGTTCTTTGGGTTACGGAAAGGGCGTCGGTGGGAGACCACCGACGCCTTTTTTCTTTGTTGGCGGCGGGGGGAGGAAGAAGCGGGGCCCCGGGTCAAGCCCGGGGTGACGAAGAATAAAAGGCGTCCGCTACTACACCGCCACGTCGCCGCGGACGATCTCGACGATGCGGTCGCCTGGTTCCACACGCCGCGCTGCGTCGTCGAAGTGCCCGACGCACACGCCGTTCCGGAACAGGCGCACGCCGAGGCCGGTTGTAAGCTCGCGCAGGTGTCGGCCCACATCCTCCGGCGTGGCATCGCGTTCGCGCAGCGCGACGCGGCCGTCCACCGCGGCGAGGTCGGTCAGATATTCCGCCACATGCGGGCCGTTGGTCGAGCCGGCGAGCAGCAGCCCGGCGAAGCTGGCGGGGTTGATCACCACATCGGCGCCGGCCTGACGGGCGAGCGCCTCGTTATCATCGGACTTGATCACCGCACTGATCCGCACGTGTTCGGACAAGCGCCGCGCGGTGAGCACGATCAGGATCGTCGTGTCATCGCGTCCGGCCGAGACCATCAGCGTCGAGGCCTGGGCGATACGCGCGATCTTCAGCGTCTCGTCCCGCGTCGCATCGCCGTCGAGCACCACCGCGCCGCATTCCTCGGCATGGTCGAGCGCGTCGCGATTGCGGTCGATCACGACGATTGTGTCGACGTCCTTGCCGCGGCGGCAGAGCTCGCGCAGCGCCTCCGTGCCGCTGGTGCCATAGCCGGCGATGACGATATGTCCGGTCAATTGCCGCTGGATCACCTTCATGCGCCACCTCTGCCAGGTGCGTCGAAGCAGGAAATCATAAGCGGTCCCCAGGAAGATCAGCCACACGAACAGGCGGATCGGCGTCACCACGAAGGTGTCGAACAGCCGGGCGCTGTCCGTCACCGGCACGATGTCGCCATAGCCCACCGTCGTGACGGTAATCATGGTGAAATACAGCACGTCGATGAAGCTGATCGACCCGTCGATATTGTCGCGCAGCCCCTCACGATCGAACCAGTGGCCGCCGAGCGCCACGCCGACGAGGGCCAGCGCGAGGCCCACGCGCAACGCGAGGTTCGCCCAGTCGGACAGGCCACTGCGCTGCCGCAGGTGAAGATCCTTGGCCTGTTTGGTAAGACGCATCGGGGCCTCTTCTACCGATCCCCGCGCGACGATCCAGCCATCCTCTCCGTTCGCGCCGAGCGAAGTCGAGGCACAAACCCAATACGCCAGCGCACGTGGCATCTCCCTCGACTTCGCTTGGGACGAACGGGACGGGAACTTTGCGCTTGCCGCCGCTCCCCGCTAGTCCAACCCTACACATCAGCCGGGAAGAGTGAATGCGCAAATGGATGGCGGCGATCGGGGCAGGGGCGGTGGTCTGGACGGCAAGCGCGGTGGCTGAGCCCGCGAAACCAGCCATGAGGCTGACACTGGAGCGGGTGTTCGCCAGCCCCGATCTGGGCGGCGGCCAGCCGCAGGCACTGCGCCTGTCGCCCGACGGCACGCTGCTCACGTCGGTTCGTCCGCGTGAGGACGAGCGCAATCGTTTCGACCTTTGGGCGATGGACACCCGCACCGGGCAATCACGGATGCTGGTCGATTCGAAGAAGGTCGGCAGCGGCGCCGCACTTTCCGAAGCCGAGAAGATGCAGCGCGAGCGGGATCGATCGAAGACCGGCAAGACCGGCATCCTCGATTACGACTGGTCGCCCGACGGCAAAACGATCCTGGTGCCGGTGGATGGCGAGCTGTTCATTGCCACGCTCGACGGCGAGGTGCGCAAGCTGGAGGGGAGCAAAGGCGCGCTCAATCCGGTGGTGAGCCCGCGCGGCGGTTTCGTGAGCTTCGTGCGCGACCAGAACCTCTGGGTTGGTGCAGCGGATGGCACGGCACGCGCGGTGACCAAAGAAGGCGGGGGCACCGTTCACTTCGGCGAGGCAGAATTCGTCGCGCAGGAGGAAATGCATCGCCGCACCGGCTATTGGTGGTCGCCCGACGACAAATTGATCGCGGTCGAGCGGTTCGACGAGGCGCCGGTGCGCGTGTTCACCCGCGCGTCGATCGGCGCGACGGGCACCAGCATCTACGAACAGCGCTATCCCGCCGCAGGCACGCCCAATGTGCTGGTCGATCTCTTCATCATGAAGCCCGACGGATCGGGGCAGGTGAAGGTCGATCTCGGCGCAGAAAGCGGGACTGGGCGCGACATCTACCTCGCGCGGGTGGATTGGACGCCGGACGGCTCGGCGCTGCTGGTGCAACGTCAGTCGCGCGACCAGCGCACGCTGGACATGCTGCTGGTCGATCCCGCGACGGGCAAGTCGACGGTGATGTTTACCGAGCGCTCGGGCGAGAAGAGCTGGCTCAACCTGTCCGACGCCTATCGCCCGATGAAGGACGGCAGCCTAATCTGGCGCTCCGAGCGCGACGGCTTCGGGCATCTGTATCGCTGGAAGGCGGGTAGGTGGACGCAGCTGACCAAGGGCGAATGGGTGGTCGATTCGTTGGTATCAGTGGACGAGACCGCCGGGCGGCTTGTGTTCACGGGTAACAAGGACGGCGTGCTTGAGCGGCATCTTTACGCGCTCGATCTGAACAAGCCGGATGCGGTTACTCGGCTCACCGAGGCGGGGTGGTTCACCGCGGGCGTGTCGGCCGATGCGACCGGCACCCGCTTCATCATCAGCCGCTCCAACCCGACGCAGCCCAAGCAGACCTATCTCGCCGATGCAAGCGGCAGGCGTATCGCCTGGGTGAACGAGAATGCCGTGACGGGCGCGCATCCCTACGCCCCGTTCCTCGCCACGCATCGCCCGACCGAGTTCGGCACGATCAAGGCCGAGGACGGCACCCCGCTCCACTGGCAGATGATCACGCCGGTGCTGGAGAAGGGGAAGCGCTACCCCGTCTTCTTCATGCATTATGGCGGCCCCGGCAGCCAGGACGTGGCGCGCGACTGGCCCGGCAACATGCCGCTGCGGCAATATCTGGCGCAGCAGGGCTGGATCGTCTTCCAGATCGACAATCGCGGCTCCGACAATCGCGGCAAGGCGTATGAGGATGCGATCTGGCATGCGATGGGGTCGGTCGAGGTGGCCGACCAGCTTGCCGGGGCGGCCTATCTGAAGACGCTGCCGTTTGTCGATCCGGCGAAGATCGCGACCTATGGCTGGTCGTACGGTGGCTATCTGACGCTCAAGATGATGGAGCAGCATCCCGGCGTATTCGCGGCCGGCATCTCGGGCGCGCCTGTGACCGACTGGGCGCTGTACGACACGCATTATACCGAGCGGTTCATGGGCGATCCGACGCGCGATGCGGCGGCTTATGCTGCCTCCAGTGCGCTGCCCGAGGCGACGAAGATCAGCGATCCGCTGCTGATCATGCACGGCATGGCGGACGACAATGTGTTCCTCGACAACACCACGGCGTTCGCGGCGAAGATGCAGGCGGCGAACCGGCCGTTCGAGATGATGCTTTATCCCGGCAAAGCGCATGGCGCGGTGCGCGACGTCCATCCGTGGACGACGATGCTGGCGTTCCTGGATCGGACGGTAAAGAACAAGCCTGCCTCGTCACCCCGGCCTTGAGCCGGGGTCCCGCTGCCTTCCCGCGCGCGCAGAAGAAGAAGCGGACCCCGGCTCAAGTCCGGGGTGACGAAGGTAGGTGGCAGAAGAAAAGCTGCGCCAAGCAAAGCTTTGTTGGCAGAATCTTTCGCTAACGCCTAAGGCGCGCGCGGTTACGAGTTGAAGGACGGGTTTATGGGTTACCGGGTGGTGGTCGCAGGGGCGACGGGCAATGTCGGGCGCGAGATGGTCAACATCCTCGCCGATCGTGAGTTTCCGGCGGATGAAGTGGCGCTTCTGGCGTCGTCCCGCTCGGTCGGCGAGCAGATCGAATACGGCGAAACCGGCAAGATGCTCAAGGTGCAGAACATCGAGCATTTCGATCCCACCGGCTGGGACTTCGCCTTGTTCGCGATCGGCAGCGAGGCGACCAAGGTCTATGCGCCCAAGTTCGCCGCCGCCGGCTGCACGGTGATCGATAATTCGTCGCTATACCGCATGGATCCGGACGTGCCGCTGATCGTGCCCGAGGTGAACCCGGAGGCGATCGACGGCTATCGTGCCAAGAACATCATCGCCAACCCGAATTGCTCCACCGCGCAGATGGTGGTGGCGCTCAAGCCGCTGCACGATGTGGCCAAGATCAAGCGCGTCGTCGTCGCCACCTATCAATCGGTGTCGGGCGCCGGTAAGCAGGGGATGGACGAGCTGTTCGAGCAGAGCCGCAACATCTTCGTCGGCGATCCGGCCGAGCCGAAGAAGTTCACCAAGCAGATCGCCTTTAACGTGATCCCGCACATCGACAGCTTCCTGGACGACGGATCGACCAAGGAAGAATGGAAGATGGTGGTGGAAACCAAGAAGATCATGGATCCGAAGGTGAAGGTGACCGCCACCTGCGTGCGCGTGCCGGTGTTCGTCGGCCATTCGGAAGCGATCAACATCGAGTTCGAGAACGAGATTTCGGCCGAGGAAGCGCAGAAGATCCTCCGGGAGGCGCCCGGCGTCATGCTGGTCGATAAGCGCGAGGACGGAGGATATGTCACGCCGATCGAGTGCGTGGGCGAGTACGCGACCTATGTCAGCCGCGTGCGCGAAGATCCGACGGTGGAGAACGGCCTCGCTTTGTGGTGCGTGAGCGACAATCTGCGCAAGGGCGCGGCGCTGAACGCGGTGCAGATCGCGGAGCTGTTGGGACGGCGGCACCTGCAAAAGGCGGCTTGATCTCGTCACCCCAGTCTTGAGCCGCCCTGTTCCCCGGCGAAGGCCGGGGCCCAGTCGGGGAACAATGTTGGGGGGCGCAGCGCCTGTTATCGCAGCCTTCCCAACTGGGCCCCGGCCTCCGCCGGGGAACAGGTAGCGCTCACCCCTTGTACAACGCCTCCAGCCGCTCGCCATACACCTGCCGCAGCACATGGCGACGGATCTTCAGGCTCGGCGTCAGCTGCTCGTTCTCGATCGTGAACGGCCCGTCCGCCAGGATGAACCGGCGGACGCGCTCGATCACCGACAGATCCTTGTTGGTCCGCTCCACCGCCGCGGCGATCCCCGCGCGATATTCCGCGTTCTGCGCCAGGCTCGCGAAGTCGCACTTCGTCCCGCGCGCGGCGCAAAATTCCTGCGTCCATTCCGGGTCGGGCACGATCACCGCCACCATATGTGGCTTGCGGTCGCCCGCGATCATCGCCTGCATGATTTCGGGCTGGAGGGTCAGCATCCCCTCGACCTTCTGGGGCGCGATATTATCGCCCTTGTCGTTGATGATGAGGTCCTTCTTGCGATCGGTGATCTTGATCCGTCCGACCTCGTCGATCACGCCGATGTCGCCGGTGTGGAGCCAGCCATCGTGCAGCACCCGCGCGGTTTCCGCCGGGTTGCGCCAATAGCCGTGCATCACCAGCTCGCCGCGCACCAGGATCTCGCCGTCCTCGGCGATCCGCACCTCGGTGTTGGGCAGCGGCGGGCCGACGCTGTCCACCGTCACGCCCACCTTGGGCCGGTTGCACGAGATCACCGGCCCTGCCTCGGTCTGGCCATAGCCTTGCAGAAAGGTGACGCCGAGCGACTGGAAGAACACGCCCACTTCCGGCGTCAGCGGCGCGCCGCCCGATACCATCGCCTTCATCCGCCCGCCGAACTTCTTGGCGATTTTGGGCTTGAACACACGATCGACGACCAGCGCCTTGGGCCGGTCGACCAGCCGCAGCGTGCCTGCCGCGCGCCGCGCGCCGATGTCGAGCGCGGCGCCCAGCAGCTTCTGCGACGCGCCGCCCTGCTTGGCGATCACCTTGCTGATCCGCGTGCGCAGTACCTCGAACAGGCGCGGCACGACGAACATGATCGTCGGCTGCACTTCCTCCATGTTGGCGGCGAGCTTTTCCAGGCTCTCCGCATAGAAGATCTGCCCGCCCATCGCGATCGGCAGCATCTGCCCGCCGGTATGCTCATAAGCGTGGCTGAGCGGGAGGAACGAGAGGAACACTTCGTCGCCCCAGCCGAGATCCTCGGAGATGACGTCCGCGCAGCCGGCGATATTGTGGAGGATCGCGCCGTGGTGCAGCATCACACCGCGCGGCGCGCCGCCGGTGCCCGACGTGTAGATGATGCAGGCGGTGTCCGCACGGGTAAAGGTGACGTGCGCGGCGGCATCCCCCGGATCGGTGGCATGTTCCTCGATCAGCCCGGCCCAGCTGCAACTGCGCACGCCGGAGGGGCGGGGGCGCAACTGGTCGATGGCGATCACCGTCTCAATATGCGTCGTGCGCAGCACCGCCTTGAGCAATGTGTCGGCGAGCTTCTGCGTCGAGACGATCACCGCGCGCGCACCCGAATTTTCGATGACGTGCGCATGGTCGCGCTCGGTATTGGTGGTGTAGGTCGGCACGGTGATGCAACCCGCGGCCATGATGGCGAGATCGCTGA
The DNA here is from genome assembly GCF_001981525.1 of Sphingomonas jeddahensis. Lineage (GTDB taxonomy): Bacteria > Pseudomonadota > Alphaproteobacteria > Sphingomonadales > Sphingomonadaceae > Sphingomonas > Sphingomonas jeddahensis. Next base: position 153,588 of record NZ_MPSB01000001.1, read on the forward strand.
TGCACCATTCCGGCCGGTTCTCGCTGACCAGCATCACCCGGTCGCCCGGCTGGAGCCCGATATGCTTCAGCGCCGCGGCGAGGCTGGCGACCTGTCGCGCGGCCTCCGCCCAGCTCGTCGCCTGCCACGCGCCATTGCGTTTGGCGGAGAGGAACGGCGCGTCACCCTTCTCCCGCGCACGCGTGAAGAACATCGTCACGATGTTCGGGAAATGCTCCAGCTTGCGCATCTATACTCTCCTATCCTCCCCCGAACGGCGAGGGGGACCGCCAGCCGCAGGCTGGTGGTGAAGGGGCGGCCTTCACACGCACGTTATCCGCCGTGGCGCCGCCCCTCGACCAGCCTTCGGCTGGTCCCCCTCCTCGTCCCGGAGAGGAGATTATCACTGCTTCAACGCCGTGCCGACGCTGCGCGGATCGGGCGCGCCGACCCATCCGCTTGCCGTCTTCTCCGCGGCATTGGCCTTCAGCCCCAGCTTCGACACCGTCACCTTATGGCCCATCGCCTCCAGCGCCGGCTGCATCGCGGGAAGGCTGGTGCCCTGTTCCAGCACCAGCCCGTCCTTGTTGAAGAACACCAGCCCTAGGCCAAGCGCGTCGCGAGCCGGCAGCTTCCAGTCGAAATGCGCGACGATCGCCTTGGCGACCTGCATGATGATCGTCTTGCCACCGGCTGCGCCGACGGTGAACACCGGCGCGCCGCTCGCATCATAGACGATCGTCGGCGACATGGACGACAGCGGCCGCTTGCCCGGCTGCACGCGGTTGGCGACGGGCGCGCCGTCCTTCTCCGGCGCGAGGCTGAAGTCGGTCAGCTCGTTGTTGAGCATATAGCCGTTGGCAATCAGCTGGCTGCCGAACGGCATTTCGATCGTCGAGGTCATGGTGGCGATATCGCCATCCGCGTCGACCGCGACGAAGTGAGTCGTGCCATGCTCGTTGTGCTGCGGCGCGGCGGTGCGCGGCTGGGCACCCGGCGGCGTTCCCGGCTGATAGGTGCCGAGCGCGCGCGCCTGTGAGATCAGGCCCGATCGCTTGGCGATATAGCCCTTGTCGATCAGCCCGGCGACCGGCACGTCGACGAAATCGGCATCGCCGAGATACTTGTCGCGATCGGCGTAAGCGAGCTGCATCGCCTCGCCGATCAAATGCCAGGCCACGGGCGAATCCTTGCCGAGCTTGACGAGGTCGAACCGCTCCAGCATGCCGAGGATCTGGAGCACGGTCGTCGCGCCCGAGGAAGGCGGACCCATGCCGCACACCTTGTAGCTGCGATAGCTGCCGCACACCGGCGCGCGCTCCTTCGCCTGATAAGCTGCGAGATCGGCTTCGGTCATGTCGCCGGGCGCAACTTTCGCGGTGGTGACGGCGGCGACCAGCGCCTTGGCATTGTCGCCGGTGTAGAAGGCGTCGGGCCCCTCGTCGGCGATCTTGCGCAGCAGCTTCGCGAGCGTCGGGTTGGTGATCCGTTCCCCTTCGGTCAGCGGCTTGCCGCCCCGCGAATACATTGCGGCGACCTGCGGGAAGCGGCCGACCTTATCCGCCGTACCGGTCGAGGTGCCGCCCTCTGGCCCTGCGACGGCCGTGCGGCCACCGCCCCACAAAGGCGTCAGGTTCGTGCTCGCGGCCGCCATCGGGCGCGTCACCGTGTAGCCGCCTTCGGCAAGCCGGATCGCCGGGGCGAACAGCGCCTTCCACGGCAGCTTGCCCCATTTCCTGTTGGCGAGCGCCGCCAACCGCACGTTGCCGGGCACGCCGACCGACTTGCCGCCCGGAAACGCCTGCACATGCGGGATTGGCTTGCCGTCAGGCCCGAGAAAGCGCTGCGGCGTCGCAGCCATCGGGGCCTTTTCGCGCCCGTCGATCGTCTCCAGCGGGCCGCCGGCGCTCTGATGCAGCAGAAAGCCGCCACCGCCGATACCGCTTGATTGCGGCTCCACGACGGTCAGCGCGATCATCATCGCCATCGCCGCATCGGCGGCCGAGCCACCGGCGCGCAGGATCTCACGGCCGGCCTCCGTAGCGCGCGGATCGGCGGAGGTGACCATTCCCTGAGCGTAAGCGGGAACGGGGGCGAGCAGCGCGGCAAGCGCGAGCATGGTCTTCATGGCCCGCGACCCTATCGGCGCGTGTCCCCGCGTCAACCGGCGCCGACCGCCTCGGTTATCGAGCCATAGCCATCGCGCCGAAGCAGCGCCGCCAGTTCGCGCAGGATGCGCACCGGCAAACCCGGGCCGGCATAGACCATGGCGCTGTAGAGCTGGACGAGGCTCGCACCGGCGCGAATGCGAGCATAAGCCTCCGCTCCGCTGTCGATCCCGCCGACCGCAATCAGCGGGATCGCGCCGCCCGTCGCTTGCCGGAAGGCGCGCAGCTTCTCCCGGGCAAGCACCGCCAGCGGTGCGCCGGACAGCCCGCCTGTTTCGCCGGCGTTGCCGGACACAAGCGGTGGGCGAGAGATCGTGGTATTGCCCAGGATCAGCGCGTCTAGCCGGTGATCAATTACCGCCGCGGCAATGTCTTCAATCGCTGAAGGCTCCAGATCAGGCGCGACCTTCAGGAACAGCGGTCTCGCCGCAGCGGCTGCGCGCGTCGCCGCAAGCAGATCGCGGAGTGCGGCGCCATGTTGCAGGTCGCGCAGCCCCGGTGTGTTGGGCGAACTGACGTTGATCGTCACATAATCCGCCACCCGCGCCGCCGCAGTCACGCCATGAACATAGTCCGCGACCCGATCCGCGGCATCCTTGTTCGCGCCGACATTGAGCCCCAGCACGCCGCGCCGCTTCGCCGGCAGTCGAGCCAGCGCCGCGTGGAGCCCGCCGTTGTTGAACCCCATGCGGTTGATCACCGCGCGATCCTCGACCAGCCGGAACAGGCGCGGCTTAGGATTGCCGGTCTGGGGCAGGGGGGTCAGCGTCCCCACCTCGACCGCGCCGAACCCCAGCGCATGCAGCCCCGCCACCGCCTCGCCATCCTTGTCGACCCCCGCCGCCACGCCAAGCGGGTTGGCGAAGTCGATCCCGGCCACGCTCGTCGCGAGCACCGGATCGGTGAACGAACGTCGCCCCATGGTGCCGGCACTGCCCCACGCCGCCAGCGCGCGGATGGTCAGGCGATGCGCGCGTTCGGCATCGAGGGCGAAAAGGGCAGGCCGCAGGGGAAAGCTCATCCCCGCGCGGTGCCCGCGAACCGCCGGAGAGATCAACCCCTCATTGTTGGTTGCGACAGGACCTGTGACGCACCGCAACATGGTGGTTGATTTCCGTCACGCGCGCGCCCATCTGCCAATCGGAACGATATAGTCCGATTTGAGAACCGCTCGCAACATGCGCCTGTCCAGCCTTGCCGATTATGCCGTCGTGATGATGACGGCCGCGGCGCGCCATTGCGGTGGGCTGGCACGCGTAAACGCGACCGGCCTCGCGCAGGAGACCGGCGTGCCGCTCCCCACGGCGCAGAAGCTTGTCAGTCGCTTGTCGTCTGCCGGTCTTATCGAGAGCACGCGTGGAACCGGCGGCGGCTTTCGCCTGTCGCGCCCGCCAGCGACGATTACGCTCGCCGACATCATCGAGGCGGTGGAGGGGCCGATCGCGCTCACCAACTGCGTCGATACGTCGCATCAGGAGTGCGCGCTCGACGGCAGCTGCCGCGTCAAGCCGCATTGGCCGGTCGTCAACCGCGCCGTCCGCGATGCGCTGGCGGGGGTCACGTTGACGCAGCTCGCAACCCAAGCTCCCCTCCCGCTTGCGGGAGGGGTTGGGGGAGGGCCTGTCCGGTCTACCCCCGCCTTCGACATTCCCTCCCCTAACCCCTCCCGCAAGCGGGAGGGGGAACAGGTATTATGATGGCTACCAAGAACGCCGAGGCGCTTGCCGCCGTTTCGAAGAAGTACGAATGGGGCTTCGCCACCGACGTCGAGCAGGACTTCGCGCCCAAGGGGCTGAGCGAGGATACTGTTCGCTACATCTCCGCCAAGAAGGGTGAGCCCGAGTGGATGCTCGACTGGCGGCTTAAGGCATTTCGTAAGTGGCTGACGATGGAATCGCCGGATTGGGCGAAGCTGTCGATCCCGCCGATCGACTATCAGGACGCCTATTACTACGCGGAGCCGAAGCAGAAGAAGACGATCGCGTCGCTCGATGAGCTCGATCCCGAAATCCGGCGCACTTACGAGAAGCTCGGCATCCCGATCGCCGAGCAGGAAGTTCTCGCCGGCGTCGAAGGCGCCCGCAAGGTAGCGGTCGACGCGGTATTCGACAGCGTCTCGGTCGCCACGACCTTCCGCGAGGAGTTGAAGGCGGCTGGTGTCATCTTCCTGTCGATCAGCGAGGCGATCCGCGAGTATCCCGATCTTGTGAAGAAGTGGCTCGGCAAGGTTGTGCCACAGCATGACAATTACTTCGCGACATTGAACAGCGCGGTCTTCTCCGACGGCACCTTCGTGTACGTGCCCGAGGGCGTGCGCTGCCCGATGGAGCTGTCGACCTATTTCCGCATTAATGCTGAGAATACGGGCCAGTTCGAGCGCACGCTGATCGTCGCCGACAAGGGCTCCTACGTCTCGTATCTCGAGGGCTGCACAGCCCCGATGCGCGACGAGAACCAGCTCCACGCCGCGGTGGTGGAACTGGTCGCGCTGGACGACGCCGAGATCAAATATTCCACCGTGCAGAATTGGTATCCCGGCGACGAGAATGGCGTCGGCGGCATCTACAATTTCGTCACCAAGCGCGCTTTGTGCCAGGGCAAGAACAGCAAGGTGTCGTGGACCCAGGTCGAGACCGGCTCGGCGGTGACCTGGAAGTATCCCTCGTGCGTGCTGGCGGGCGAGAACAGCGTCGGCGAATTCTATTCGGTTGCGGTAACGAACAACCGCCAGCAGGCCGACACCGGCACCAAGATGATCCACCTCGGCAAGGGATCGCGCTCAACGATCGTGTCGAAGGGAATCAGCGCCGGTCGTTCGGATAACACGTATCGCGGGCTGGTGCGCGTGGCCCCGACCGCAGAAGGCGTGCGCAACTTCACCCAGTGCGATTCGCTGCTGCTCGGCGACCAGTGCGGCGCGCATACCGTGCCGTATATCGAGGTGCGCAATCCGAGCGCGCAGATCGAGCATGAGGCGACCACCTCGAAAATCAGCGAAGATCAGCTGTTCTACGCGATGAGCCGCGGGCTGGATCAGGAAGCCGCGGTGGCGCTGATCGTCAACGGGTTCGCTCGCGAGGTGCTGCAGCAGCTGCCGATGGAGTTTGCGGTGGAAGCGCAGAAGCTGCTTGGCATCAGCCTTGAAGGTTCGGTCGGATGACCATGTGTACCACGTCCTCAGCCCTCATCGCCTCAGTTCGGAATAACCATGCTCAAGATTGAAGACCTCCACGCCGAAATTGACGGCAAGCCGATCCTCAAGGGCCTCACCCTGTCCGTGAATGCGGGCGAGGTGCATGCGATCATGGGGCCGAACGGTGCTGGCAAGTCGACGCTCGGCTATGTGCTCGGCGGCCGCCCCGGTTACGAGGTGACCGAGGGCAGCGTCACGTTCGATGGGCAGGACCTCCTCGAACTGGAACCGCACGAGCGCGCCGCGGCCGGCGTGTTCCTCGGCTTCCAGTATCCGGTCGAGATCCCCGGCGTGTCCAACGTCCAATTCCTGCGCGAGAGCCTCAATGCCCAGCGCGCCGGCCGCGGCGAGAAGCCGTTGTCGGGTGCCGAGTTCCTAAAGCTTGCACGCAGCCAGGCCGACGCGCTCGGCCTTGACCAGGAGATGCTAAAGCGCCCGGTCAACGTCGGCTTTTCGGGCGGCGAGAAGAAGCGCAACGAGATGGTCCAGATGGGCATCATCGATCCCAAGTTCGCGATCCTCGACGAGACGGACAGCGGCCTCGACATCGACGCGCTGCGCATCGTGGGCGATGGTATCAACCGCATCATGCGCCAGCCCACCAAGGCCGTGCTGCTGATCACCCACTATCAGCGGCTGCTCGATTACGTGAAGCCGGACTTCGTCCATGTCCTTGCCGACGGCCGCATCACGCGATCGGGCGGCGCGGAGCTGGCGCATCAGCTCGAGCGTGAGGGATATGCGGAGATTGCGGCGTGAGTGACGCCGTGCTCGATCTCCCCTCCACCCGCGAGGAAGCATGGCGCTGGGCCGACCTCGGCGGCCTCGCCGCAGCCGCCGCGCTCGCGCCGATCGCCGCGCCGGAGGCCGACTTCCTCGATCTCCCCGGCGCCAAGCTGCTCTTTCTCGATGGGAAGCTCGACGAAGCACGCAGCGACCTTCACCGCGTTACGCTCATCGAGCTGGGCGGAGACGAACACGCGCTCGGCCGCCGCGCGACCGGCACCGGCTGGTCGCTGCGGCTCGACGCGCAGGCGGTCACGCACCCGGTGCAGATCGTCCATGTCGCCACGGGCCGCGAGAACCATCTGCCGTCCGAGATCGTCCTCGCCGACGATGCCGCGGCCGAGATCGTCGAAACCTTTGTCGGCGCCGGTTGGCAGAACCGCTTCACCCGCACGCAGCTCGGCAAAGGCGCGCGCCTGATGCGCTCGGTTCGCCTGCTTCAGCCCGCCGGCTTCGTGTCGCTGCGCGAGGCCGCGCAGGTCGGCGAAGCGGCAAGCCTCATTACCGTGTTCCTGGGCGCCGGCGGGCAGGGGAGCCGCATCGACGCGCAGCTCACCATGGCGGGCGAGGGCGCGTTCGTCGAATATGGCGGCGCCTTGCTCACTTCTGCCGAACAGAAGCAGGAATGCGCCGTCCGCGTGAACCACGCACAGCCGAATGGGGCGTCGCGTCAGGTGTGGCGCGCGGTCGCAGCGGATCGCTCGGCGGTCAGCCTCGCCGCAGCGGTCGAAGTCGCGCGGCATGCGCAGAAGACCGACGGCGAACAGTCGCTCCGCGGCCTGCTGCTCGATCGCACCGCGACGGTGAATCTGAAGCCCGAGCTGGAGATTTTCGCCGACGACGTGAAATGCGCCCATGGCGCGACGGTCGGCGAACTCGACCAGCGCGCGCTCTTCTACATGCAGAGCCGCGGCATTCCGCGCACCCGCGCGCAGGCGATCCTGACGCGCGCCTTCGTCGCCGACGCGCTGGAACGGATCGGCGACGAGACGGTGCGCAAAGGGTTCGAAGCCGACGCCGACGCCTGGCTGGACGCTGCGTTGTGATAAGTGCCGCTTCTATCCTCCCCGGAACGGGGAGGGGGACCGCCGCGCGCAGCGCGGTGGTGGAGGGGCGCTTCCACAAGCGAGTCCCTATGTGGAGACGCCCCTCCACCAGCTTCGCTGGTCCCCCTCCCCGTGCCGGAGAGGATATGCGGCTGTCCTACACGCCGCACTCGTGTCAGCGTCCCCTTATGCTCACCCAATCCCCAACGTTGGGAAAACCGCGCCAGCGCCTCAACATTGACAACATTCGCGAGGCCGCATGACCGTCCTCACCACCGCGCGCCCGCTCGACGTGGTCGCGGATTTCCCCGCGATTCCCGAAGGCTGGGCCTATCTCGACACTGCCGCGACGGCGCAGAAGCCGCGCTTGGTAATCGACGCGATCACCCGCGGCTATGGCGAGACCTATGCCACCGTTCACCGCGGCGTATATCAGCGCTCGGCCGACATGACGCTCGCCTATGAAGCCGCACGCCGTGCTGTCGCCCGCTTTATCAACGGCGCCGAGAACGAGGTCGTGTTCGTCCGCGGCGCGACCGAGGCGATCAACCTGGTCGCGCAATGCTGGGCCGGCATGCAGTTAAAGGCGGGCGACCGCATCCTGCTCTCCGCGCTCGAGCATCACAGCAACATCGTGCCGTGGCAGATGGCCGCCGAGCGCGTCGGCGCCGCAATCGACGTCGTCCCGCTGACTGCCGATCACCGCATCGATCTCGACGCCATGGCCGCTATGCTGCGCCCCGAGCACAAGCTGGTCGCGCTGGGGCATGTCTCCAACGTGCTCGGCTCCGTCCTCGACGCGAAGCGCGCGGCCGCCCTCGCGCATGAGGTGGGCGCGAAGATCCTCATTGATGGTTGCCAGGCGGTGCCGCGGCTGCCGGTCGATGTTGCCGATCTCGATTGCGACTTCTACGTCTTCTCCGGCCACAAGCTCTACGGCCCGACCGGCATCGGCGTGCTCTGGGCCAAGGCCGACCTGCTCGACGCCATGCCGCCGTACCAGGGTGGCGGATCGATGATCGACCGCGTCACCTTCGCAAAGACCACCTACGCCCCGCCGCCGACCCGTTTCGAGGCCGGTACGCCGCACATTGTCGGTGCGCTCGGGCTTCACGCCGCGATCGACTATGTCGAGGCGATCGGCCTCGATCGCATCCATGCGCACGAGACGGCGCTGGTCGCCCGCACCCGCGAGGCGCTCGCCGGCATCAATTCGGTTCGCCTGTTCGGGCCCGAGGACAGCGCCGGGATCGTGTCTTTTGCGATTCAAGGGGTGCATCCACACGACATCGGCACCATCTTGGACGAGGCAAAGGTCGCGATCCGCGCCGGCCATCATTGCGCGCAGCCGCTGATGGAGCTGCTTGGGGTTGAGGCGACCGCACGCGCCAGCTTCGGCGTCTATAACGGCCCGCAGGACGTGGACGCGCTGGTCAAGGGCATTGAGAGAGTAACGAGGATTTTCGGATGAGCGATTCGATCCGAGTGGAAGAAGTGGTTGAAGTGGCGCAGGCCAAGCGCGCCCGCGTCGAGGATGCGGTGGAAACGCCAGCGCGCCAGCGTGATTATCTCGACGGTTTCCTGAAGCAGCAGCCGCAAGGCGACGTGGCGCATGAACCGGGCGGCGCGCTGTACGAAGCGGTGATCGAGTCGCTGAAGGAGATCTACGATCCGGAAATCCCGGTCAACATCTACGATCTCGGCCTGATCTATAATGTCGAGGTGACCGATGGCGGCCATGCGGTCGTCACCATGACGCTGACGACGCCGCATTGCCCGGTGGCGGAGTCGATGCCGGGCGAGGTGGAATTGCGCGTCGGCTCGGTGCCGGGCATCGCGATCGCCGACGTGAACCTCGTCTGGGATCCCCCCTGGGATCCGGCCAAGATGTCTGACGAAGCCCGGCTCGAACTGGGGATGTTGTGATGACCACCGCCACCCGCACGCGCCCCGCCGCGCTGATCCTCACCGATACGGCAAAGGCGCGCGTCGCCGATCTGATGAGCAAGGCGCCCGCCGGTGCGATCGGCGTGAAGCTCTCCACGCCACGCCGCGGCTGCTCAGGTCTCGCTTATTCGGTCGATTATGTCACCGAGGCCAAGCCGTTCGACGAGAAGATCGAGACCGATGGCGGAACGCTTTACGTCGACGGCGGATCGATCCTGTACCTGATCGGCTCCACAATGGATTGGGTGGAGGACGATTTCACCGCCGGCTTCGTGTTCAACAATCCCAATGCGAAGGGCGCATGCGGCTGCGGCGAGAGCTTCACCGTCTGAATTCCTAAGCTGCGATGCAGCATCCATCGTGACCAATGATGCGGGGGTCGTTAAGCTCGCGTCACGATGACCAGCGAAGCCACGCCCGCCACCGTCCGTTCGGCGCTTGCCGACCGGATCGTCGACACCCTCATCCACCGTATCGGCAAGGACGAGCGCGCCGCGCGCAAGCACGATTGGCTTGAAGCGACGATCCTGACGCTGCGCGACGAAATCATCCACAAATGGATGGCCTCGACCCGCGCCGCGCATGCCGCGGGGGCGAAGCGGGTTTATTATCTCAGCCTCGAATTCCTCATCGGCCGCCTGCTTCGCGATGCGCTCTCAAACCTCGGCCGCAACGAAGAGGTGGGGGAGGCGCTTGCGTCGCTTGGCGTCGACTTGGCCGAGATCGAGGAGATCGAGCCCGACGCCGCGCTCGGCAACGGTGGCCTTGGCCGGCTCGCGGCATGCTTCATGGAAAGCCTCGCGACGCTGGATCTGCCGGCCTATGGTTATGGCATCCGCTATGTAAACGGCATGTTCCGCCAGCGGCTGGATGATGGCTGGCAGGTGGAACTGCCCGAGACGTGGCTCGCCCATGGCAACCCATGGGAGTTCGAGCGGCGCGAGAGCGCCTATTTCATCGGCTTCGGCGGCGAAGTGACCGGCAGCGAGACGGGGCAGGTGCGCTGGAAGCCGGCGGAGGCGCTGGACGCGATCGCTTACGACACGCCGGTAGTTGGCTGGCGCGGCAAGCGGGTCAACACGCTTCGGCTGTGGAGCGCGCGCGCCTTTGATCCAATCCGCCTCGATGCATTCAACGCCGGCGACCACATCGGCGCGCTCGCCGGCCAGGCACGGGCGGAAGCGCTGGTCCGCGTGCTTTATCCTTCGGATTCGAGCAGCGCCGGCCAGGAACTGCGTCTGCGGCAGGAGTATTTCTTCTCCTCCGCCTCGATCCAGGACATTGTCCGCCGCCACATCCAGTATTTCAAGGACATCCGCACGCTACCAGACAAAGCGGCGATCCAGCTCAACGATACCCACCCCGCCGTATCCGTGGCGGAGCTGATGCGCCTGCTGGTCGATCACCACGAACTGTCGTTTGACGAGGCATGGGACATCACGCGCCGGGCCTTCGGCTATACCAATCACACCTTGTTGCCCGAGGCGCTGGAAAGCTGGCCGCTGCCGCTCTTCGAGCGGCTGCTGCCCCGGCACATGCAACTAATCTACGCAATCAACGCCAAGGTGCTGCGCGAGGCGCGGCGCACAGCCGGGATCGGCGACCAGGCAATCGCGGCGATCAGCCTGATCGATGAAGGCGGCGAGCGGCGCGTGCGCATGGCCAACCTTGCCTTCGCCGGCAGCCACAGCGTCAACGGCGTCGCGGCGCTCCATACGGAACTGATGAAGCAGACCGTCTTCTCCGATCTCCACCGGCTCTATCCAGATCGGATCAACAACAAGACCAACGGCATTACCCCGCGGCGATGGCTGCTCGAGTGCAACCCTTGCCTAACGGCGCTGATCCGCGACGCGATCGGGCCCGATTTCCAGGACGATGCGAGCAAGCTCAAGGCGCTAGAATCTTTTGCAAACGACGCATCGTTCCGGGAGCGTTTTGGCGCGGTGAAGCGTTCCAACAAGGTGGGACTGTCCAACTATATCAAGGAGAGCATGGGGGTGGCGCTTGACCCCGATGCGCTGTTCGATGTCCAAATCAAACGCATCCACGAATATAAGCGCCAACTGCTCAACATCATCGAGACGGTGGCGCTGTACGACCAGATCCGCAGCCATCCGGAAAAGGACTGGACGCCGCGAGTGAAGCTGCTCGGCGGCAAGGCGGCGTCAAGCTACCATAATGCCAAGCTAATCATCAAACTGGCGGCGGACGTGGCGAAGCGGATCAATAGCGATCCGTCCGTCGGTGGTCTGCTCAAGGTCGCGTTCGTCCCCAATTACAACGTTAGCCTGGCCGAGGGGATCATTCCCGCCGCCGATTTGTCGGAACAGATCTCCACCGCCGGCATGGAGGCGTCGGGCACCGGCAACATGAAGTTCGCGCTCAACGGTGCGCTCACGATCGGCACGCTCGACGGCGCGAATATCGAGATCAAGGATCATGTCGGCGACGAGAATATCATCATCTTCGGCCTGACCGCCGATGAAGTTGCCGCCAAGCGCGCCGACGGCTACCGCCCGCGCGACGCGATCGAGGGCAGCGCGGAGCTGAAGCAGGCGGTTAACGCGATTGCATCCGGCGTGTTCTCGCCGGACGATCCCGGGCGGTACCAGGGGCTAATGAACGGGCTATACGATCACGACTGGTTCATGGTCGCGGCGGATTTCGACAGCTATGCGGCGGCACAGCGCTCGGTCGATGCGCGTTGGGCGGACAAGGATGGCTGGCGCGGGGCGGCAATCCGTAATGTCGCCAATGTCGGCTGGTTTTCTTCCGATCGCACGATCGGGGAATATGCGCGCGACATCTGGGGCGTGATGTGAAGCCGTCGCGCTCCGCCATCACCGCGTTGCTGGCGGGGCGTCATGACGATCCATTCTCGTTGCTCGGCACCCACGCCGGGCCTGAGGGCACCTTTGCCCGCGCCCTGATCCCCGGCGCGGAAACGGTAGAAGCGCACAGCCTCACCGGTGAGAAACTGGGATTACTCGAACGGGTCGACGAGCGTGGCCTGTTTGAAGGCAAGGTCGCGGGCGATCCCCAGCCGGTGCGCTATCGCGCGCAGGGCTATGGGGCCGAATGGTGGGTCACCGATCCTTATACCTTCGGCCCCGTGCTCGGCCCGGTTGACGATCTATTGATGGCCGAGGGCACGCACTTCCGCCTGCATGACAAGATGGGTGCGCACCTCATCGAGCATGAGGGGGCGGGCGGCGTTCACTTCGCGGTTTGGGCGCCCAATGCGCGGCGCGTATCCGTGGTCGGTGACTTCAACGATTGGGACGGTACGCGTCACCTGATGCGGCGCCGTCTCGATGTCGGCGTGTGGGAAATTTTCATTCCGGACATCGGTGCCGGGCGGCATTACAAATACGAAATCATCGGCGCGGACGGTCAGCTTCAGCCGCTGAAGGCCGATCCCTTCGCCTTCGCCACCGAGCTTAGGCCAAGCACCGCCTCGATCACCGCCACCCCCTTCGAGCACGAATGGGGCGATGCCGATCACCGCGCCGCCTGGGCCGGCGTCGATCCGCGCCGCGTTCCGATGAGCATCTATGAGGTGCACGCCGGCTCGTGGGATCGCGACGAGAACGGCTGGTTTCTCACCTGGGATGCGCTTGCCGACCGGCTCATTCCCTATGTGGTCGACATGGGGTTCACCCATATTGAGTTCATGCCGATCTCCGAACACCCCTATGATCCGTCGTGGGGCTATCAGACGACCGGCCTCTATGCGCCCTCCGCACGCTTCGGCGATGTCGAGGGCTTCGCCCGCTTCGTCGATGGCGCGCACCGCGCCGGGGTCGGCGTGCTGCTCGATTGGGTGCCGGCGCACTTTCCGACCGATGCGCATGGTTTGGCACGCTTCGACGGCACGGCGCTCTACGAACATGAAGATCCGCGGCTTGGCTACCATCCCGATTGGAACACCGCGATCTACAATTTTGGTCGGCGCGAAGTGTCGGCGTTCCTCGTCAACAACGCTTTGTTCTGGGCCGAGCGTTATCATGTTGATGGCTTGCGCGTCGATGCGGTCGCGTCGATGCTGTACCGCGATTACAGCCGCAAGGCCGGCGAGTGGATCCCAAACCCCGAAGGCGGGCGCGAGAATTGGGAGGCCGCCTCCTTCCTCCAGTCGATGAACCGCGCGGTCTATGGTGCTCATCCCGGCATCTTCACCGTGGCGGAGGAATCGACCGCATGGCCGGGCGTAACCCATCCCGCCCACCACGGCGGACTGGGCTTCGGCTTCAAGTGGAACATGGGCTTCATGCACGATACGCTGAAGTACATGGCCCGCGAGCCGGTCCATCGGCGCCACCATCATCATGATGTCACCTTCGGCTTAGTCTATGCGTTCAGCGAAAACTACGTCCTCGCGCTAAGTCATGATGAAGTCGTCCACGGCAAGGGATCGCTGCTCACCAAGATGAGTGGCGACGACTGGCAGCAATTCGCCAATCTGCGCGCATATTACGCCTTGATGTGGGGTTATCCCGGCAAGAAGCTGCTGTTCATGGGGCAGGAATTCGCCCAGCGTGCCGAGTGGAGCGAGGAGCGCTCGCTCGATTGGCACCTGTGCGACGCAACCGCCCATGCTGGCATCCGCAAGCTCGTCCGCGACCTCAACCGCATCTACCGCGAGACGCCGGCGCTGTACGCCCGCGATTGCGAGCCGGAAGGGTTCGAATGGCTGGTCAGCGACGATGCCGCCAATTCCGTCTTCGTGTGGCTGCGCAAGGCACCAGGCGCCAAGCCGGTTGCCGTAATCTGCAACATGACGCCTGTCGCGCGCGCGCCGTACCGTGTGCCGCTGCCGCATGACGGGCGCTGGCGCGAGATCCTGAATTCGGACGCGAGTGATTATTGGGGGTCGGGCCTCGGTAATCTCGGCGGCGTCGTCGCGAAGGATGGAGCAGCGATGGTCACGTTACCCCCGCTGGCGACGATCATGCTCGAGTTTGAAGCGTAACAATTCCCCCTCCCGCTTGCGGGAGGGGCTGGGGGTAGGGCTTTCCTCCAGCGAACTATTCTCTCGGGGCACGCCCACCCCCGACCCCTTCCGCAAGCGGGAGGGGAGGAAGGAACTAAGAGGATGGATCACCACCACCACCGCAAGGGACAGCCGCTCGCACGCGATGCGATGGCCTATGTGCTCGCCGGCGGTCGCGGCAGCCGCCTGCACGAGATGACGGACACGCGCGCCAAGCCGGCGGTCTATTTCGGCGGCAAGAGCCGGATCATCGACTTTGCGCTGTCGAATGCGATCAACTCGGGCATCCGCCGCATCGGCGTCGCCACCCAGTATAAGGCGCACTCGCTGATCCGCCACTTGCAACGCGGCTGGAATTTCCTGCGTCCGGAGCGCAACGAAAGCTTCGACATCCTGCCCGCGTCGCAGCGCGTCAGCGAGTTCCAGTGGTACGAAGGCACCGCTGACGCCGTCTTCCAGAACATCGACATCATCGAAAGCTATGGTCCAGAGTTCATGGTCATCCTCGCGGGCGACCACATCTACAAGATGGACTATGAGCTGATGCTCCAGCAGCATTGCGATTCCGGCGCCGATGTAACGGTCGCCTGTCTCGAAGTGCCGCGGATGGAGGCAGTCGGCTTCGGCGTCATGCACGTCGATGAAACCGGCCGCATCATCGATTTCGTTGAGAAGCCCGCCGACCCCCCCGCTATGCCCGGCAAGCCCGATATCGCGCTCGCCTCCATGGGCATCTACGTCTTCAACACCTCGCTGTTATTCGATCAGCTGCGCCGCGATGCTGAAACACCTGGATCGAACCGTGATTTCGGCAAGGATATCGTTCCCTGGTTGGTGAAGAACGGCAAGGCGGTGGCGCACCAGTTCACCGACTCGTGCATTCGATCCTCGAACGAGGCGTCGGCCTACTGGCGCGATGTGGGGACGGTGGACGCTTATTGGGAAGCCAATATCGATCTAACCGATGTGGTGCCCGCGCTCGACCTCTACGATCGCACATGGCCGATCTCGACCTTTTCTGAGCTGACCCCCCCGGCGAAGTTCGTCCACGACATCGATGGGCGCCGTGGCTCCGCGGTGGCGAGCCTCGTGTCGGGCGATTGCATCGTCTCGGGCTCCTCAATCTACCGCTCGCTGCTGTCGACGGGCGTGCGGACGCACAGCTTCGCGATGCTCGACGAAGCGGTGGTGCTGCCCTTCGTGAAGATCGGCCGCGGCGCGCGGTTGCGGAAGGTGGTGATCGATCGCGGGGTGGAGATTCCGGATGGCCTGGTGGTCGGCGATGATCCGATCCTCGATGCCAAGCGGTTTCGCCGCACCGACAGCGGCGTCTGCCTGATCACCAACCCGATGATCGATCGGCTGTGATCGCGCCGTGAAGGTTCTTTCCGTTGCCTCGGAAGCCTATCCGCTCGTCAAGACGGGCGGTCTGGCGGATGTCGTGGGTGCGCTGCCCGCCGCGCTGAAGCCGCACGGCATTGAAATGACGACGTTCCTGCCCGGCTATCCCGGTGTGGTGAAGGTTGCCGATGCCAAGCCGATCCACCAATGGCCGAACCTGCTCGGCGGCGGTGAGGCGCGGCTCATGTCCGGCAATCTCGCCGGCCATCCCTTGCTGGTGCTCGACGCCCCCGGCATGTTCGCGCGCGAAGGCGGGCTATATGCCGCCTCCACTGGCGGCGACTGGCCGGACAACTGGCGCCGTTTCGCTGCTTTCGCTTACGCCGCTGCGGAGATCGCCAACGGTGCGGTGAAAGGGTTCTCCTTTGATCTGCTCCATGCGCATGATTGGCAGGCCGGTCTTGCACCGCCATACCTGCGCTATGCTGCCGCACCGGTCAAATCGGTGATGACCGTCCACAACATCGCCTTTCAGGGCCAGTTCGGCGGCGACATCTTTCCTTATCTCGATTTGCCGCCGGAAGCCTGGGCGCTGAACGGTGTCGAATATTACGGCGGCGTCGGATATCTGAAGGCGGGACTGGAAGCAGCCGACGCGATCACCACCGTCAGTCCCACGTACGCGCGGGAGATCATCCGCCCCGAATTCGGCATGGGCCTGGAAGGACTGGTCGCCACGCGTGCCGACAGTGTCTTCGGCATCGTCAACGGTATCGATCCCGCAGTCTGGAACCCGCAAGCGGATCCGGCGCTCGCCGCCCGCTATTCCGCCGATACGCTCGCACGCCGCGCCGAAAACAAACGTGTGGTCGAGCGCGCCTTTGCGCTGGACGAGGATGATGGCCCTTTGTTCACCGTCATCACGCGCCTGACGTGGCAAAAGGGCATGGACGTGCTCGCCGGTGCGCTCGACGCTCTGGTCGGCATGGGCGGGCGGCTCGCGCTGCTTGGCTCGGGCGATGTTGCGCTGGAGCAGGCGTTCCGCGCTGCTGCCGATCGCCATCCAAGCCGCATCGGCGTGCGCATCGGCTATGACGAACCCCTGTCGCACCTGCTGCAAGGCGGCGCTGACGCGATCATTATCCCCTCGCGGTTCGAGCCGTGCGGGCTGACCCAGCTTTACGGCTTGGCCTATGGCTGCGTGCCAATCGTCGCTCGCACCGGTGGCCTGGCGGATACGATCATCGACGCCAATGCCGCTGCGCTTGCCGCAGGGGTCGCGACTGGCATTCAGTTCGACGGTGCCACGCACGAGTCTCTGACCTACGCTTTGCGTCGTGCGACCGATCTTTATGCCAATGCGGCCCGGTGGCGTTGCATTCAGCAGCGCGGCATGGGGGCGGACTTTTCCTGGCGGACGAGCGGGGCAGCCTATGCCGCGCTTTATCGGAGTTTGATTGAGGCATGATCGAGACGGTGGCGACCACGCCTTTCACGGACCAAAAGCCGGGCACGTCGGGCCTGCGCAAGAAGGTGAAGGTTTTCCAGCAGGCCCATTACGCCGAAAACTTCATCCAGTCGGTGTTCGACGTGGTGAAGGGCAAGCAGGGAGCGACGCTGGTGATCGGCGGTGATGGTCGCTTCCTCAATCGCGAGGTGATCGACAAGGCGATCCGCATGGCCGCCGCGAACGGCTTCGGCCGCGTGGTGGTGGGGCAGGGCGGCATCCTCTCCACACCCGCCGCATCGAACATCATCCGCCAGCGCGGTGCAATAGGTGGTCTGGTGCTCTCGGCGAGCCACAATCCGGGCGGGCCGGACGAGGATTTCGGCATCAAGTACAACATCGCCAATGGCGGCCCCGCGCCCGAGAAGGTCACCGACGCCATCCATGCGCGGACCAAGTCAATTGATGAGTATCGGATCGCTTCGGCGGCATCGATCGACCTCGATGCGATCGGGGAAAGTCAGATCGGCGAAATGGTGATCGAGGTTATCGACTCCGTCGCTGACTATGCCGATCTTATGCAGTCGCTGTTCGACTTCACCGCCATACGTGGCGCCGAGTTGACGATGGCTTTTGATGCGATGAGTGCCGTGACCGGCCCTTATGCCAAAGAGATTTTGGAGCGTCGGCTCGGTTTCGCTGAGGGCTCGGTGCGCAACGGCACACCTTTAGAGGATTTCGGCGGTCATCATCCAGATCCGAACCTCGTCCATGCGCGCGAGCTGTACGATCTGATGATGAGCCCCCACGCGCCGGACTTCGGCGCGGCGTCGGACGGTGATGGCGATCGCAACCTCATCATCGGTCGCGGGATCTTCATCACGCCATCGGACAGTCTAGCGATGCTCGCCGCCAACGCGCATCTGGCGCCCGCTTACGCCGGCGGGCTGAAGGGCATTGCCCGCTCAATGCCGACCAGTGCCGCCGCCGATCGTGTGGCCGATGGGCTCGGCATTCCCGCGTATGAAACGCCGACCGGCTGGAAGTTCTTCGGCAATCTGCTCGACGCCGGCATGGCGACGATTTGCGGCGAAGAAAGCGCCGGCACCGGCTCCGATCACGTCCGCGAGAAGGACGGTCTCTGGGCTGTGCTGCTGTGGCTCAACATTCTCGCCGCGACCGGCAAGTCGGTGAAGCAGATTGCCGATGAGCATTGGGGAAGGTTCGGCCGCAATTATTATGCTCGTCACGACTATGAGGGCGTGGACAGCGCCGCCGCTGACGCGCTGATGACGGAATTGCGGGGCAAGCTCGGCGAATTGCCGGGGCAAAGCTTCGGCCTGTTAACGGTCGAGGCGGCGGACGACTTCGCCTATGAGGATCCGACTGACGGTTCGGTGAGCCGCAAGCAAGGCGTGCGCGTGCTCTTCGCCGGCGGCAGTCGGGTGGTGTTCCGTCTTTCAGGCACCGGAACCAGCGGTGCGACGCTGCGGGTGTATCTGGAGCGGTACGAACCGGTTGCGGGTCGCCTTGATGCTGATACAGCGGAGATGCTAGCGGAAATCGTGGCCGCTGCGGATGCGATCGCTGAAATTGTTCGCCACACCGGCCGCACGCAACCTGACGTAGTGACGTGAGGGTCGGCGATTCAAACCTCGGGGACCATCACGAACGTTATCGCGGCAAACGCTCGGATCGGTTGCGACTGATGCGCTGCGCTGAAGCCCGGCCTCGCCTACAATGACCGATCCCGAGATGCGGGCCTTTCGCGTGCGTTCGCCCAAAGCCGTTGCCGTCTGGCTATGCCTGTTCGACAACGACGATCGTGAGACGCGAATCCCGTTGGTGCGCGATGGAGATGACTGGACTGCCACGGTCGCCGCCGTTGAGGGCACCCGCTATGCCTATCGTGCCGATGGCCCGCCGCCATTCGATCCGTCCAAGCTGCTCGTCGACCCCTATGCAACGCATCTTGACCGGCCATTCGCCTACGACCCGCGACTGGGGGAGCGTGGCATCGAAACGGCGCCCTTTGTGCCTAAAGCTGTCATTGCCAGACCATTCTCCTCATGGGACCGAGCGCCGCCGCTATTCTTTCCGGGCGGACTGATTTACGAAATCAATGTCCGCGGCTACACATTGCTACACCCCGACGTGCCGGAGGCGCTGCGGGGCACGATAGGCGCGCTGGCGCATCCTGCCGTCGTCGCGCACCTCCAGAAGATCGGTGTGGATGCCGTAGAGCTCATGCCAATCGTCGCGTCGATTGACGAACGCCATCTCGCGCCGCTCGGCCTGCGGAACGCCTGGGGCTACAATCCCGTCGTGCCGATGGCGCTCGATCCGCGCCTGTGCCCGGGCGGTGTGGCGGAACTGCGCGCGACCGTCGCGTCGCTTCGCGAGGCAGGTATCGGCACGATCCTCGATCTGGTCTTCAACCATAGCGGCGAGAGCGATCTGAATGGGCCCACTTTGTCGTTCCGCGGGCTTGATGATGCGGTGTACGCGAGGACGCCAGACGGCAAGCTGATCAATGATGCCGGCACGGGCAACACATTCGACTTCGGCAATCCCGCCGTGCGCGCGCTGACCCTGGCGACGCTGCGTCACTTCGTCGATCAGGCTGGTGTGGATGGCTTCCGCTTCGATCTTGCCCCCATCCTCGCCCGGGCGCCGGGCTTTGATCCGCACGCCCCGATCTTCGCTGAGATTGGGGCTGATCCGCTGCTCGCGGATCGCATCGTGATCGCCGAGCCCTGGGATGTCGGGCCCGGCGGCTACCAGCTTGGCAACTTTCCAGCGACCTGGCTGGAGTGGAACGACCGGTTTCGCGACGACGTTCGTCGGTTCTGGCGAGGAGACGGAAAAACCGGCGACTTGGCAACAAGGATCTCCGGCTCGACCGACATTTTCGCCGATCAGCGCACCAGAAGCGTCAACTTTGTCGCGGCGCACGACGCTTCACGCTCGCCGATGCTGTCGCCTATGCGCGCCGCCACAACGAGGCGAATGGCGAAAACAACCGGGATGGCAATGCCGATGAGGTGAGCTGGAACGCGGGCGTCGAGGGTCTCGGACGCGACGCTGATGTCCGCGCACTTTTGGCCACGCTTTTCGCCTCCCGCGGCACGATCATGCTGGCCCCGGGTGACGAATTCGGCCGCACCCAATGTGGCAACAACAATGCCTACGCCCAAGACAACGAGGTCTCGTGGCTCGACTGGGCAGGGCGCGATCGGGAGCTGGAGGACTATGTCGCGAGTCTCGCCGCTTGGCGGCGCGCGCATCCGGAAATATCTAAGCCACTGATCCGGCACGACCTTCGGTGGCAGGCGCTGGACGGCTGCGCGATGGAGCCGTGGATGTGGGCTGATGCGTCCGGCTTCGACATGAGCCTCCAGGATGGCGCGAGCATTCGGATCGACCGGAACGCTCGCGCAGTCACCTTGAGTTCCTGACTGGTTCGCGATCAGCGCTGCGGTAAAACCAGATACTTCTCGCCAGTCGCGCGCTTGCCGAACGCGGCGATGATCTCGGCATCGAGCATATCTTCTAGCGTGATGCGCTTGGTGTACTTGCTGGCGAACGTCGTCTTCAATTCCGCAGCCACACGGGCGCGCAGCGCCTTGGCTTCCGCCGCGCCGATATCCTCAAGGAAATAGGTCAGCAGCCAACCGCCCATCCGCCAGCGCATGCCGAATCCGCGGTTGAACTCGGTAGGCGCGGTGGACAGGCCACCATAGACATAGACCTGTTTCATCTGCCGCGAGCCATAAGGCCCATCGACCTTCTGTGTCCGTAGCGCGGCCTGCTCCATTGCGGCCAGGATCTGTCCTGCGAGCTTGCCACCGCCGACCGCGTCGAAAGCGAGGAACGCCTGTGTCGCGGCGATCGCCTCGATCAGCTTGGGCATGAAATCGTCTGCGGTCATGTCAACAACATGCTCTGCCCCGAGGTCACGCAGCAGCTGCGCCTGCGCATCGCTGCGCACGATGTTGACCAGCGGGATGCCATCTGCCGCGCAGAGCTTCACCAGCATCTGGCCCAGGTTCGATGCGGCAGCGGTGTGAACCAGACCCTTATAGCCCTCGCGCTTCAGCGTGCCGACCATGCCGAGCGCAGTGAGCGGATTGACGTAGGACGAGGCGCCTTCCTCGGCGCTGGTTCCATCGGGTACGATCATGCAGGCGGCCGCCGGTGCCTTGCGATATTGCGCATAGAAACCGCCGCCGGCGAGCGCCACCGTTTTGCCGAGCAGTGCCTGTGCCGCGTCCGATGCGCCTGCCGCGACCACGACGCCGGCACCTTCGTTGCCGACCGGCAGATCGATCCCTGCGCGTGCCGAAAGGGCTCGCTGCACCGGCGGCGAAAGCCGCGCAACGGCGGCGTCGCCATCACGCTCGAACGCGGTGCCTTCGGTAAGCGCGAGGAGCACGCCCAGGTCCGACGGATTTATTGGGCTCGCTTCTACGCGGACGACGACCTCGTCATCCCCCGGTGTCGGAAGCGGCACGTTCTGGAGCGAAAGGCGAACCTGGCCGTCCGTGGTGACGGTAGAGACGAGGCGGCGGTGGGTGGTGGGCAGACCGGTCATGAAGGCTCCTCTCGTTTGCCCGAGGCTGTGCGGGAGTGAAGCAGCCATGTCGACCCAAAAGAACTCGCGTGCCCCTCGAGCTAGTCTAACGGCGTGGGACAAGGATCCTCACGAGCGGCACGTGCTTCCACTGACTTAGCACCAGCGGGGCACCAGCTAGGAGTGCGCTGATTTAGTCCAGCGTCATGCCCCTCATACAGCCTTCATCGCGCCAAGCCTTGATCGTGTTGAAGAAAGCGACCGGCCCCTTGCCGTAGCTGGAGAAGCTAGCGGCCTTCGGGCTTAGCTGACCCTCTCCGTTATAATAGCCCGGTGTGCATTCCTCGAGGAACTTGCGCCGGTCGAGCACGGCGGAAAGGATCTCCTGCGTCCAAGCCTCCTCCGCTTCTTGGGTAGGCTCCACCCGCGACTTTTGCGACCGCATCGCCTCGCCGATAATGTGCGCGGCATGACCCGCCTGTTCGAGCAACGCGTGCGGATAATTGGCGGTAAAGCCCGACTGGACCACCGAGAAGATGAACATGTTGGGGAAGCCGTTGACTGTCATGCCGTGCAGCGTCTTGCCGCCGTCCACCCATTTCTCCTCGAGTGTACGCCCACCAACGCCACGCACGTCATAGCCCGCGCGCCGCGCGTAGCTGGTGCCGACCTCGAAGCCGGTGCCGAAGATCAAGCAATCGAGCTTATACTCCTTGCCCGCGACCACCACGCCATTCTTGGTGATCCTCTCTACGCCCTGACCATTGGTATCGACCAATGTAACGTTGGGGCGGTTGAACGTCGCCAGATAATCGTCATGGAAGCACGGGCGCTTGCAGAATTGGTTGTACCAGGGCTTGAGCGCGTCGGCGGTCGCCTTGTCCTGCACCACATCATCGACGCGGGCGCGGATCGATTCCATCTTCTGGAAATCGGCGAGCTGAACCAGATCGTCGGGGTTCTCCACGCCGCTCTTCAGCGCCTTCATGCGCGCGATGATGCCGAGGTTACGAATGATGTCAGTCCAACCGTCGTTGACCAGATCCTCGTCCGCCCATCCGCCGGAGACAAGGGTGTTGAAATTTTCCATGCGATGCTGGTGCCAGCCGGGCGTGAGCGACTGCGCCCATTCGCTGTCGGTCGGGCGATCGCCGCGCACATCGATCGACGAGGGAGTGCGCTGGAAGACGTAGAGCTGCTTCGACGCCGCGCCGAGATGCGGCACGCACTGCACCGCTGTCGCCCCGGTGCCGATGATGCCGACCACTTTGTCGCCGAGCTTGTCGAGCCCGCCGTTCTGGTCGCCGCCGGTATAGGCATAGTCCCAGCGGCTAGTGTGGAACGTGTGCCCTTCAAACTCCTCGATGCCAGGGATGCCGGGCAATTTGGGGCGATGCAGCGGGCCGTTCGCCATGACCACGAAGCGCGCCCGGATCGCGTCGCCGCGGTTGGTGAAGACAGTCCAGCGCCGTGTTTCCTCATCCCAGGCCATGTCGGTGACTTCGGTCTGGAACAGCACGTCGCGATAGAGATCGAAACGCTCGGCGATGCGACGGGAATAGGCGCGAATTTCCGGTCCCTGGCTGTATTTGCGTTCGGGAACGAAGCCGGTTTCCTCCAGCAGCGGCAGATAGACGTAGCTTTCGATATCGCATGCCGCGCCGGGGTAACGGTTCCAATACCACGTGCCGCCGAACTCGCCGCCCTTCTCGATCAGTCGGACATCTTCGATCCCGGCCTCGCGCAGCTTGGCACCGGCGAGCAGACCGCCGAAGCCGCCACCGATCACCACGACCTCTTTCTCGTCGGTCAGCGGCCCGCGATCGATCGGTGCCTCGATGTATGGGTCTTCGAGATAATGGGCGAACTTGCCCGCCATTTCGACATATTGCTCGTTGGCGTCGGTGCGCAGGCGCTTGTCGCGTTCCGCCAGGTACTTGGCCTTTAGTGCCTGGGGATCGAACGCCAACTTGGCATCGGGCGCATCATGGATCGCCTGCGACTCGAGCGTCATCTGCCTCTCCTCGTTCCTGCTTTTTATTGGAACGCATTATGACTTGTCATATGGCGGAGAGAAAGCGAAAGTTACGGCGTCAGCGTTCCAGCCGACCGTCTCCGATCGCGCTTGCTTCGAAGGTGAATAGCGTCTCCGGATCAGGCGCGTCGATCCGGCCGGCGATCTCCTTCGGCGCGAGTTCACGCAACAGGTGGCGGATCATCGCGCGGCGTGCGCGCCTTTTGTGGTCGCCGCGGACGCAAGTCCACAGAGCCGCGGGCGTGCTGGTGCGGGTCAGCATCGTATCGCGCGCCACAGTGTAATCGTCCCACTTGTCCTGAGCCACCGCATCGAGCGGCGAGATCTTCAACGCCTTCAAGGGATCCGTGCGGCGCGACTCGAGCCGTGCTGCCTGCTCCTCGCGCGAGATGTCGAGCCACAGCTTCACTAGCCGGATGCCGTCACCGATCAGCATCGCCTCGAAGCCCGGCACGTCGGCGAGGAAACGTTCTTGCTCCTCCGCGCTGGAGAAGCCGTTCACCACCTCAACGCCGGCGCGATTGTACCAGCTGCGGTTGAAGATCACGAGTTCGCCCGCGGCGGGCAGGTGAGTCACGTAGCGCTGGAAGTACCATTGCGAGCGTTCCCGGTCGGTCGGCTTCGGAAGCGCGACCACGCGGGTCTGGCGCACCGCTAGATGCCGCGTGATCGTGCGGATCGCGCCATCCTTGCCGGCCGTATCACGCCCTTCGAGCACGACGACCGCGCGAGCGCCGCTGTCCGCTGCCCATTGCTGGTAGCGGACGAGGGCGAGCTGAAGTTCTCGATCTTCACGCTCATGATCGTCTTTCACGGGGTTCAGACCAGCTCGACGGCAACGGCGGTGGCTTCGCCGCCGCCGATGCAAAGGCTTGCAATACCACGCTTTTTGCCGTGATGCTTGAGCGCGGCGATCAGAGTGGTGATGATCCGCGCGCCCGAGGCGCCGATCGGGTGGCCGAGCGCGGTTGCGCCGCCGTGGACGTTGATCTTGTCATGCGGAATGCCGAGATCGCGCATCGCGAACATCGCGACGCAGGCGAACGCCTCGTTGATCTCGAACAGATCGACATCGTCGATCGACCAGCCCGCCTTTTCGAGCAGTTTCTCAATCGCACCGACGGGAGCGGTGGTGAAGGCGGCGGGTTCCTGTGCGTGCGCGGAATGCGCGACGATCCGGGCGACCGGCTTTTGCCCCTTTGCTTCGGCAATGCTTGCTTTGGTCAGCACCAGCGCGGCGGCGCCATCGGAAATCGAGGAGCTGGTCGCGGCAGTGATCGTGCCGTCCTTCGCGAAGGCGGGCTTCAGCGTCGGGATCTTGTCCGGCATGCCGCGACCGGGTGCTTCGTCGGTGTCGACCACCACCTCGCCCTTTCGGGTCGCGACGGTCACCGGGACGATTTCCTCCACAAAAGCGCCCGACTTGATCGCTTGCTGCGCGCGGCGCAGCGACTCGATCGAATAATCATCCTGCGCCTGGCGGGTCAGCTGATATTCGTTGGCGGTATCCTGCGCGAACGTGCCCATCGCACGGCCCACTTCATAGGCATCCTCAAGCCCGTCGAGGAACATGTGGTCATAGGCCGTATCGTGGCCGATGCGCGCGCCCGAGCGGTGCTTCTTGAGGATGTACGGGGCGTTGGTCATGCTCTCCATGCCGCCCGCGACGATCAGGTCGGCGGAGCCGGCGGCAATCGCCTCGGCGCCCATGATCACCGTCTGCATGCCCGATCCGCAGACCTTGTTGACCGTCGTCGCCTGCACCGACTTGGGCAGCCCGGCCTTGATCGCCGCCTGACGCGCCGGCGCCTGGCCGAGCCCGGCGGGGAGCACGCAGCCCATGTAGATGCGCTCGACATCAGCGCCGTCCACACCGGCGCGTTCGACCGCAGCTTTCACCGCCGTGGCGCCGAGGTCAGTCGCGGAAACATCGGCGAGCGCGCCCTGCATGCCGCCCATCGGCGTGCGGGCATAGGAAAGAATGACGACGGGGTCGGTGGCCATGGAAATGCTGCTCCGCGGAAGAAATCTTATTGATGACGATCTAGTCACGAAGTTTCGCGAATACAAAGGGTCGCGGATTGCGTTAGGCGGCGATGGACTCACTCATCGACGTGCTCAAATGGGCGGCTTCGATCAGCGGCATGATTGCCGCTTTCATGGTTTCGCTGGACCTCGGCCGCCGAGTGACTGGCTGGGGCTTCGTACTATTCGTCGGATCATCGATCTGCTGGATCAGCGGCGCGGCGATGACGGGCGATTGGGCGCTTGGAACCCAGAACGTCGTCCTGTTCGGGATCAACCTGTTCGGCGTGTATCGATATCTGATACGAAAGAAGGGTGTCTGACCTTTTCTGGCCAATCGCGCTCGGGTTCCTTGGTGCGATCCTCGGCAGCTTCCTTGCGACAGTTGCAATCCGTTGGCCGGCCGGCCGCTCCTCGGTTGCCGGGCGATCGATGTGCGACAATTGCGGTGCGCCGATCCGCGCGGGTGACCTGATTCCGCTGGCTTCCGCCCTGCTGCTGCGCGGCAGGGCACGTTGCTGCGGTGTGCCGATCGCGCCGTTGCACGGGCAGGTGGAAGCGGCCTGTGCGCTGGTGGGGCTTGCCGCGGGTGTGGTGTTGCCTGAGCCCGCCGGGATCGTCGTGGCGGCGTTCGGCTGGTTGCTGGTGCTGGTCGCTACGCTGGATGCGACCGAGATGTGGATTCCGGACCCGCTCGTCGCCATTCTTGCCATCGGCGGCGTGCTGGCAGCGCTGGTGCTGCCGCCGCCGCTTACCGAGCGGTTGATCGGCGGGGCGGCAGGTTTCGGATCCTTGTGGCTGATTGGCTTCGCCTACCACCGCCTGCGCGGGCAGGAGGGGCTGGGCGGGGCCGATCCCAAGCTGTTCGGGGCGATCGGCCTGTGGCTCGGGTGGCGGATGCTGCCGCCCGTGCTGCTGATCGCGGCGCTCGTGGGGCTGGGGATCGTGGCGTGGCGGCTGACGACAGGCCGGGCGGTGGCGCGTGACGATGCCGCGCCGTTCGGGACGTATCTTGCCGTCGCGGCTTACCCGGCGCTGCTGCTCATGGTAGAGTTCGGATCATGATCGCGTTGCTTCTCGCCCTGGCGGCCGCGGATCCGCCCAAACCGCCG
The DNA here is from genome assembly GCF_001981525.1 of Sphingomonas jeddahensis. Classification (GTDB taxonomy): domain Bacteria; phylum Pseudomonadota; class Alphaproteobacteria; order Sphingomonadales; family Sphingomonadaceae; genus Sphingomonas; species Sphingomonas jeddahensis. The sequence continues at coordinate 180,236 of NZ_MPSB01000001.1, forward strand.
GAGTCGATCGATGGCCTGCCGATCGGCGGCCTCGAGCGCCAGTCGATGCCCGGGCAAGGGTGCGCGGCCTATCTGTTCAGCGCCGGCAAGTCGCGCACGTTTGTGGCGATGGCGAGCGCCGCACCGGGCACGTTGCGGATCGCGGTGGACGGCAAACCAGGCGATTACGCGCGCGGATCGCAGACCGGAAGCGTCGGCTATGGCTTTGGCGCGACGACCGAATATCGCGGCGGCGATGTCACCGCGACGCTCGACATGACGGTGCAGACGCGCAAGGACCTGTCACAAGGGGCAGTGGTGGAACGTGGAACGCTGCGTATCGACCGGACGGGGAAGGATACGATCGTGCTGCCGGTGGCGGGGCTGATCGGGTGTGCGGCGTGATAGCCGTTCGCTTTCTGTCTGGCCGAGCTTGACCCGGAGACCAGTTTTTTCTCGCTGATGACGAAATAACGGGCCCCCGGGATCAAGTCCGGGGTGACGAGATGACAGAGACGAGGACCAACTCGCGCGGAAAGAAAAAACAAGGGAGAGGATCGATGAAGGACTTACTGGCTGCCCAGCGCGAGAGCTTCATGGCCGCGCTCCCTGAACCATTGTCAGTGCGCAAGGATCGGCTGAAGCGCGCCGCCGCAATGGTCCGCGACCATGCCGATCGCTTCTGCGACGCGCTGAGCGAGGATTTCGGCCACCGCAGCCGCGAGCAATCGATGATCACCGATATCGGCGGCTCCGTCTCGCCGATCGAGCATGCGCTGAAGAACCTGGAGAAATGGGCCAAGCCGGAGAAGCGGGGCGTTCAGTTTCCGCTCGGCCTGCTGGGTGCCAAGGCGTGGGTGGAATATCAGCCCAAGGGCGTGATCGGGGTGATCGCGCCGTGGAACTTCCCGGTGAACCTGGTCATGTCGCCGCTCGCCGGCGTGTTGGCCGCGGGCAATCGCGCAATGGTGAAGACGAGCGAATATACGCCCGTCACCGCCGCCTTGTTCGAGGAAATCGTCGGGCGGTATTTCGATCCGACCGAGCTCACCTTTGTCTCAGGCGGGCCGGACGTGGGCAAGGCGTTCGCCGAGCTGCCGTTCGATCACCTGCTGTTCACCGGCGCGACCGGGATCGGGCGCCACATCCTGCATGCCGCGGCGGACAATCTGACGCCGGTCACGCTGGAGCTCGGCGGCAAATCGCCGGTGATCGTCGGCAAGGGCGCCGATATGAAGCAGGTCAGCGAACGAGTGGCAGTCGGCAAGATGCTGAACGCGGGGCAGATCTGTCTCGCGCCCGACTATGTGCTGGTGCCGTCCGAGCAGGAAGGCGCGGTGGTCGAAGGGCTGAAGAGCGCGGCAAGTGCGATGTACCCGACGCTCCTGTCCAATCCGGATTATACCAGCGTCATCAACGATCGGCATTTCCAGCGCTTGAACGACTGGATTGCCGATGCGCGCGACAAGGGCGCGACGGTGGAGGTGGTCAATCCCGCCAACGAGGATTTCGGCAGCACCAACAGCCGCAAGATGCCGCTGCACATCGTGCGTGATGTAACAGACGACATGACGCTGATGCAGGAGGAAATTTTCGGCCCCGTCCTGCCCGTGCGCCGTTATGACGGGATCGAGAGCGCGATCGCGGAAGTGAACCGGCGTGACCGACCGCTAGGGCTTTATTATTTCGGTGGCGATGAGGGTGAGCGTCGGCGGGTGCTGGACCGGACGATTTCGGGCGGTGTGACGCTGGACGACGTGGTGTTCCACGTGTCGATGGAGGATCTGCCATTCGGCGGCGTCGGGCCATCGGGCATGGGATCATATCATGGGCTCGACGGCTTCCGCACCTTCAGCCACGCCAAGGCGATCTACAAGCAATCGAAACTGGATGTGGCGAAGATCGCCGGGTTGAAGCCGCCCTATGGCGCCGCGACCCGCAAGGCAGTGGCGCGGCAGATCAGCGGGTAATCAATCGGGCGCGGCGCGGGGGAAGCGATCCCCCGTGCCGAACCCAGTCAGTTCGTGCAGTGATCAGTGCGCTGAGATTTCTTCCTTCAGACGCAGCTTCTGCTTCTTGAGCTCCGCAATCAGCATGGTATCGGGCATTGGCCGATGCCGTTCGTCGTCGATGCGCTGATCGAGCGTGGCATGCTTGGCCTCCAGAGCCGAACGATGCGCGGTCTGCATATCAGGAACCTCCTTGCTTGCTTGACGGGACTCAGGAGTAGAACACTGATCGGCCAAAATGTCTCACGCGAAAGTGGTTAAGTTGCGCCGGGCTGCGCGGCATCCGCGATGTCACGCAGTTGTAACGAGTTTCTGCAGCGCAAGTCACACGCCTTCTGCTAAGGGGACCGCGAAACGGAGGGCGACTTGGTGGACGATGGCGAGCTCATCACGCGATTGGGCGCGCTCCGGCTGGAGCATCGCGATCTCGACGCGGCGATTGTGGCATTATCCGCCGGGAGCGATCAGCTGCAGCTTGCGCGGTTGAAGAAGCGCAAGCTGCGGCTGCGCGATGAGATCAGCGCGATCGAGGATCAGCTCATCCCCGACATCATTGCATGAGTATCGCTTTGGGACGGATCACGCCAAGGTGGTCGGTTCCGGCCTGTCGCAATCGCCCATCGACGATGTAACGGTTGCGGCATGCACGGGGGCACGCAGGAATCGCCGATCCATCGGCGGCTGATCGACACTCTATATGTCGAGGCGATGGTGCTCGCCGACGATGCGCGGAGCTATTTCGACGATGGCGGTCGCGAGGAGCGCGAAGCACTGGCGCCGATGGCGCGCGTGACGTTCAGCTGCGAATCGCTGAAGGTAACCACGCGGCTGATGCACGTCATCGCCTGGCTGCTGACCCAAAGGGCCGTGCTGGCTGGTGAGCTGCGGGCGCGCGACGCGCTTGACGCATCGCGGCGGCTGGGCGATTCGCCGGCGACGACGGGCGAGACCGTGGCGGAACTGCCGCCGCAGGCGCAGGCGCTGGTGGCGTCGAGCATGGATCTGCATCGTCGCGTCGCGCGGCTGGACGCGGCTCAGGAGGCCGGGCTTCCCGACGAAAGCCCGGCGCGGCAGATGTTCCAGCGGCTGGCGACGGCGTTCTGAAACCGCGGGAGGCTCAGCCTTCCACCCGCTCCCAGTGACCGGCCTCGAACCCGCCGACCGCCAGAGCGGCGACGCGCGCGGCGACCACTTCCGGCGGCTTCACCGATGCGGGATCCTCGCCGGGATAAGCGCGGGCGCGCATCTTGGTACGAGTGGCGCCGGGATCGATGATGGCGGTGCGCACGCGACTGATCTCCGCCATTTCATCGCCATAGGCGCCGAGCAGCGTCTCGAATGCGGCCTTGGACGCGCCATAGGCACCCCAGTAAGCGCGTGGCTTGCGGCCGACGGAGGAGGTGATGCCGATCACCTTTCCGGCATCCGAACGGCGCAGCATCGGATCGAACGCCTGGATCAACGCCACCTGCGCGGAGACGTTGAGCGTCAGCACCGTGGCGAGCTCCTTGGTGTCGATCGCGGGCACGGCGGCGAGGGTGCCGAGGGTGCCTGCGTTGAGCACCAGCACGTCGAGCGCCTGCCAGCGTTCAGCGATCGCCGTGGCGAGACGGGCGATCGAATCGTTCTCGGTCAGGTCGAGCGGGGCGATGGTCGCGGAGCCGCCGGCGTCGAAGATCGTTTCTTCGACCTCCTCCAGCGCCTTGCCGGTGCGGGCGGTGAGCACGACGTGTGCGCCTTGCGCGGCAAGCGCGATTGCGGTGGCAGCGCCGATGCCGCGGCTCGCGCCAGTGATGAGGGCGAGCTTGTTGTCGAGAGGTTTGTTCAATTCCGTTCGCCCTGAGCTTGTCGAAGCGCGCCTTCTATCTCGCTGATCCGGAAATAGAAGGGCGGGGCTTCGACAGGCTCAGCCTGAACGGGAGATCAGGCCACCCGTTCTTCGAGCATCGCGAACTGATCGACCGCGGCGGTATCGTCGTGATCGGTCAGCGCGGTGGGATAATCGCCGGTGAAGCAGGCGTCGCAATAGCCGGGGCGATATTGCGAGCGCTCCGACTTGCCGAGCGCCTTGTAGAGACCGTCGATCGTGACGAACGCGAGGCTGTCGGCGTGGATGAAATCGGTCATCGCGCCGAGATCATGCGTCGCGGCGAGCAGCTTGGCGCGCTCCGGCGTGTCGACGCCGTAGAAGCAGCTGTGCTTGGTCGGCGGGCTGGCGATGCGCATGTGCACCTCCGCCGCGCCAGCCTCGCGCATCATCTGCACGATCTTGAGGCTGGTGGTGCCGCGGACGATCGAATCGTCGATCAGCACCACGCGCTTGCCCTTGATCAGCGCGCGGTTGGCGTTGTGCTTCAGCTTGACGCCGAGGTGGCGGACCTTGTCGCCTGGCTGGATGAAGGTGCGGCCGACATAGTGCGAGCGGATGATGCCGAGCTCGAACGGAATGCCGCTTTCCTGCGCATAGCCGATCGCTGCTGGCACCCCCGAATCGGGCACCGGGATGACCAGATCGGCTTCGACGGGCGCCTCGATCGCGAGCTGCTGCCCGATCGCCTTGCGCACCGAATAGACGGACTGGTCGTCAACGATCGAATCAGGGCGCGAGAAGTACACCCATTCGAAGATGCAGGGGCGGGGTGCTACCGGGCCGAACGGACGGACGGAGCGCATCTCGGTGCCCTGGACGATCACCAGTTCGCCCGGCTCGACGTCGCGGACAAACTCCGCGCCGACCACGTCCAGCGCCACGGTCTCACTGGCGAAGATGATCGAATCATTCAGCTTGCCCATGACGAGCGGGCGGATGCCGAGCGGGTCGCGGCAGGCGATCATGCCCTCAGGCGTCATCACGATCAGCGCATAGGCGCCTTCGATCTGCTTGAGCGCATCGATGAAGCGATCGAGCAAAGTGCGATAGTTGGACGTGGCGACGAGGTGGATGATCGTCTCGGTGTCGCTGGTCGACTGAAAGATCGAACCGCGCCGGATCAGCTCCCGGCGGACCTTCATGGCGTTCGAGATATTGCCGTTATGCGCCACCGCAAAGCCGCCGCTCGCCAGCTCCGCGTAAAGCGGCTGGACGTTGCGCAGCGCCGTCTCGCCGGTCGTCGAATAACGCACATGGCCGCAGGCAACGCTGCCCGGCAACGCGCCGATCACGGCCTCGCTATCGAAATTGCCAGCGACGTGACCCATCGCTTTCTTGGTGTGAAAGTGATGGCCGTCGAATGAGGTGATGCCTGCGGCTTCCTGCCCGCGGTGCTGAAGGGCGTGCAGCCCCAGCGCCACAAGCGCGGCGGCGCCTTCGGAGCCTGACACTCCAAAGATGCCGCACTCCTCGTGCAGATGGTCGTCGTCGAAAGGATTTGTGGTCAGCATGTGCGTGGGGGCTCGCGTCGTGCGCGGCCCATATAGCGACTGTCGCCGATTTGTCATGGGGTGGATCGAAGCGCGCGCCCATCGGTTCGTGCGCGAAAGGAGAGTTCCGCGATGGCCAAGGACCACGGATCGCAGATCAAGGACGACAAGCTCTACGAAGACCTGCGCAAACAAGGCGAATCGAAGGAGAAGGCGGCGCGGATCGCCAATGCCAAGGCGGCGGGGACGCTGGAGCACCGGGGCGAGAGGCTCGAGGATCGGACCAAGGACGATCTATACGAGGAAGCGCAGGAGATCGGGATAGAAGGGCGGTCGAAGATGAACAAGGCGGCGCTGGTGGAGGCGATTCGGAACCATAAGTGAGTTGGGCGGCGCCCGAGCTAGTAAGGTCTCCGTCCGTCATTCCCGCGGAGGCGGGAATCGATAAGCACCAGCGCTGAGTATAGAGCGGAGACGTCCGAGTTTATGGATCCCCGCCTCCGCGGGGATGACGGATGAGTCGGGCTGGTGATTCGTGCCTTCAGGACTGTAATGGCGGCGCCATGACCGACCCACGCGAAGCTGGCCTCACCCTCGATCCGAAGTACGATGCCGCCGGCCTCGTCACTGCCGTGGTGACGGACGTCGCCACCGGCGAGGTGCTGATGCTGGCGCATATGAATGCCGAAGCGCTAACGGCGACTCGCGCTAGCGGGAAGGCGACCTTCTGGTCGCGTAGCCGCCAGGCTTTGTGGGTGAAGGGCGAGACTTCGGGGCATTTCCTTAGCGTTCGCGAGTTGCGCATCGACTGTGACCAGGATGCGATCTGGGTGATCGCCGAGCCTGCCGGCCCCGCCTGTCACACCGGCGCACGTTCCTGTTTCTATCGCCGTATCACGGAGGAAGGGCTGGAGCGCGTGGGTTGAGATATGTGGCGCTGGCGCTGCTGCTTGCCGCCTGCGGCCAACCGGCGCCCGATCCCGCGCGACCGGAGGAAGCCGGCGCTGCGTTGGAGCAGGCGGCCCTGAAAGCCGGGATTGTCGCCGACCCCGCCAATCTTAACCCTGTTGGGGCTTACGCCTCCGAGACGGATCGGGTGTGCATCGTGCCGCACAACAAGGATTATCGGATCGGCGCCAGCGTTGAATATGGCGAGGGGCAAAGCTGTATCGCACGCGGCGTCGCATCCGGCCGCGACACGTTGCAGATCGACTTCGGGGAGGATTGCCGCTTCGAGGCTGGCGTGGAGGGTGGGCGGGTCGTTTTTCCGGCCGTGCTCCCCCCCGCGTGTGATCGGCGCTGCACCGGGCGTGCTACGCTTACCGCCATCAACGCCAGCTTGCTCAGCAGCGCCGAAGCGGAAGCGCGGGCTATGCGCGCGCCTGACGGGGAGCCGCTCTGCAGTTGACGTTCACGTAAGCGGTAGGTAAACCGCCGGTCATGTCGGTTGCTGGCGTCTTTGACTCGCTCCCGCCTCGCGCGGATCGCACGCATTTTACCATCACTGATCTCGCGTTGGAGTTCGGCGTGACCCCGCGTGCGCTGCGCTTCTACGAGGACGAGGGGCTGATTGCCCCCGACCGGCGCGGCACCGCGCGTATCTATTCGCATCGTGATCGTGCGCGGCTTGCCTGGATCCTGCGTGGCAAGCGTGTCGGGTTCAGCCTGGCCGAGATCCGCGAGATGATCGACCTCTACGACATCGGGGACGGCCGCAACACGCAACGCTCCGTGACGATCGCGCGATGTCGCTCCCGGATCGATGCCCTCAACGCGCAGAAGCGCGACATCGACGATGCGATTGCCGAACTCGACGAGTTCGTCGCCCTACTCGAACAACCCGATAAGGACTGATCCCATGCCGCAATACACCCCGCCGGTGCGCGACACGCGCTTCGTTCTCGAGCATGTCGTCGGCCTGAGCGGCCATGCGAACGTGCCCGGCTTCGCCAACGCCACGCCCGATACGGTCGACGCGGTGCTGGAGGAGGGCGGGCGCTTCGTTGCCGAGGTGCTGTTCCCCATCAACCAGTCGGGCGATCAGGAAGGGTGCACCCGGCACGACGACGGATCGGTAACGACCCCGGCGGGCTTCAAGGAAGCGTACAAGCAGTTCGTCGAGTCGGGCTGGGGCACACTGTCGGCGCCGGAAGCGTTCGGCGGACAGGGGATGCCGCACGTCGTCTCGACCGCGTTCCAGGAATATATGATCTCGGCCAACATGGCGTTCGCCATGTATCCGGGCCTGTCGCATGGCGCGATCGCGGCGCTGGTCGCCAAGGGTTCGCCCGAGCAGCAGGAAAAGTACCTGCCCAAGATGGTGTCGGGCGAGTGGGGCGGCACCATGAACCTGACCGAGCCGCAGTGCGGCACCGACCTTGGCCTGATCCGTACCCGCGCCGAGCCGCAGGGCGATGGATCGTACAAGATCACCGGCACCAAGATCTTCATCTCGGCCGGTGAGCACGACCTCACCGACAATATCATCCACCTGGTGCTCGCCAAGACGCCGGGCGCGCCGGATAGCTCGAAGGGCATCAGCCTGTTCGTGGTGCCCAAAGTTATGGTGAACGATGACGGTTCGCTGGGTGAGCGCAACGCGGTGTCGTGCGGATCGATCGAGCACAAGATGGGCATCCACGGCAATTCCACCTGCGTGCTGAACTATGACGGCGCGACCGGCTGGCTGGTTGGCGAGGAGATGAAGGGCCTTGCCGCGATGTTCATCATGATGAACGCAGCTCGGCTCGGCGTTGGCCTGCAGGGCCTCGGCGTGGCGGAGACGGCGTATCAGAACGCGGTGCAATATGCCGAGGACCGCCGGCAGGGCCGGGCGCTGACCGGGGCGGCTGAGCCCGAGGAGAAGGCGGATACCTTGTTCGTCCATCCGGATGTTCGCCGCATGCTGATGAACGCCAAGGCTTGGACCGAAGGGCTGCGCGCGCTGTGCCTGTGGGGCGCGCTTCAGGTCGACCTGGAGCACAATGCCGAGGACGAGGCGGCGCGGCAGGAGGCGGCGGACCTGATCGGGCTGCTCACCCCCGTCATCAAGGGTGTTGGCACCGACAAAGGCTATCAGGTCGCGACCGACGCGCAGCAGGTCTATGGCGGGCACGGCTACATCCAGGAATGGGGGATGGAGCAATATGTCCGCGATGCCCGCATCGCGATGATCTACGAAGGCACCAATGGCGTGCAGGCGATGGACCTGGTCGGCCGTAAGCTGGCGATGAACGGTGGGCGCGCGATCCAGCTGTTCTTCAAGGTGGTCACGGAGGAATGTGCGGCGGCCAAGAGCGGGCCTGCGGCGGAGTTCGCCGGGCGGCTGGAGAAGGCGTTGGGCGAGCTCCAGGCGGCGACCATGTGGTTCATGGGGAACATCAGCAACCCGAACAACATCGGCGCGGGCGCGGTACCGTACATGCATCTGCTAGGCGTGGTTGCCACCGGCCTGATGTGGCTGCGCATGGCTGTCGCCGCGGCGGCGCTGAAGGAAGCTGGCGAGGGCGATGCCGCGTTCCTCGACGCGAAGCTGGTGACGGCGCGCTTCTTCGCCGAGCGCGTGCTGCCGGAAGCCGGATCGTACCGCCGCCAGATCGAGGGCGGGGCCGAGGCGCTGATGGCACTGCCGCCGGAGATGTTCCGCGCGGCGTGAGATCTTCGATCGGTGGAGAGGCGGGGCGCCTCTCCACCGACGATCTTACCCGCAGGACAGTTTGACGATCGTGCCGGCTTCGTCGGTTTCGATGTTCAACCGATCTTCGCGATAATCCATGGTGAGCGCGGCACCTGGGCCGTAGCTGCGCACTGCCGCGGCGCCAGCGCGCTTCTTGGCGTCAGCCTCGTTAGCCGCCAGCGGCTTGCCGACGAGATTTTGCACTGCCGTTGCATCGCACTTGCCACCCGCCGGAGCGGAATTCGTCGTTGCACAGGCGCCAAGTGCCAGCGCCGCCATCACGATCATCTTCATGCTTCGATCTCCGTCCGGGTCATCTTGAGCTTGCCGCCGACGACCGCGAAGCCCAGCCTGCCCTCGACCAGATCGAGCGCATCACGGCCGAACTGATCGAATCGCCAGCCTTCGAGGATCGCGAGATTGTCGCGCGTACCGGCGGCCAGTGCCTCCAGCTCCTCGCCGCGCGCGAGCAGCCGCGGCGCGACGTCAATATCGCGGGCGCGGATCTTGAGCAGCAGCTTGAGCAGATCGGCGACCAGCGATCCGTCTTTGCCAAGCCCGGGCTTGCGATCCTCGCGGGGGGGCATTTCCTCGGCGGAGAGCGGCTCGGCGCTCTCGATCGCCGTCATCAGCCGCTTGCCGATGTCGTTCGACGCCCAGGTCGCTGACAGGCCGCGCACCTTGGACAGATCGGCCTGCTTCTTCGGTGGGTGGCCGGCGAGGTCAGCGATCGTCTCGTCCTTGACGATGCGGCCGCGCGGCAGATCCTTGCCCCGCGCCTCGACCTCGCGCCACCGCGCGATCGCCTTGAGGCGGCCGAGTACGTCAGGCCGCCTGCCGGAAATGCGCACGCGCTTCCACGCGAGATCGGGATCGTTGGCGTAGTTCGACGGATCGGAGATACGCTCCATCTCCTGGTCAAGCCACGCGCCGCGCCCGGTCTTCTTCAGCCGTTCCAACATCTTGGGGAAAATCCTGGAAAGATGCGTCACGTCGCCGATCGCATAATCCACCTGGCGCTGATCGAGCGGGCGGCGCGACCAGTCGGTAAAGCGTGCGCCCTTGTCGACCGCGATTCCCAGCCAGCTGTCGACCAGGTTGGAATAACCGATCTGCTCGCCCTGGCCGAGCGCCATTGCCGCCACCTGCGTGTCGAACATCGGATGCGGGGTCTTGCCGGTCAGGTTGTAGATGATCTCGATATCCTGCCCGCCGGCATGGAAGACCTTCAGCACATCCTCATTGTTGACGAGCAGGTCGAGCAAAGGCTGCATGTCGAGCCCCGGCGTCATCGGGTCGATCGCCGCGGCTTCCTCGGTATCGGCGATCTGGATCAGGCAGAGTTCCGGCCAATAAGTGTTCTCGCGCATGAACTCCGTGTCGACGCACACAAAGGGGGCATCGGCGAGGCGGGCGCACAGATTGGCGAGCGTGGCGCTGTCGGTGATAAGCGGGTGAACATGCATAAGCGCGGCTCCTTAGCTCCACGCGCGCGCCTTGACAAAGAGGGGATGGAAGGGGAGGGGCGCGGGCCATCTCCTAACCCGTCATCCCAGCGGAAGCTGGGATCTCGTGGTAGGAAGCGCACCCTTTCCGCACGAGACCCCAGCTTCCGCTGGGGTGACGAGAGAAACGAGACATGCACGCCTATCGCTCGCACAATTGCGCCCAGCTCGACGCCGATCAGGTCGGCAACGAGGTCCGCCTGTCCGGCTGGATTCACCGCAAGCGCGATCACGGCGGCGTGCTCTTCGTCGATTTGCGCGATCATTACGGGATCACCCAGATCGTCGCCGACAGCGATTCGCCCGCGCTGCCGGTGCTGGAATCGCTGCGTGTCGAGTCGGTCATCACGATCGACGGCACGGTTAAGGCGCGCTCCGAAGCGACGGTGAACCCGAACCTTGCCACCGGCGAGATCGAGGTGTTCGCCCGCGCTGTGACGGTGCAGAGCCAGGCGCAGGAACTGCCGATGCCGGTCGCCGGCGAGCAGGATTACCCGGAGGAGATCCGCCTGCGCTACCGCTTCCTCGATCTTCGTCGCGAGAAGCTGCACGCCAACATCATGCTGCGATCGAAGGTAATTTCCTCGATCCGCGGCCGCATGGTCGATCAGGGCTTCACCGAATTCCAGACGCCGATCCTCACCGCCTCCTCGCCCGAGGGCGCGCGCGATTATCTGGTCCCCAGCCGCGTGCATCCAGGCAAGTTCTACGCGCTCCCGCAGGCGCCGCAGATGTTCAAGCAGCTGCTGATGGTCGCCGGCTTCGACCGCTATTTCCAGATCGCGCCCTGTTTCCGCGACGAGGACGCCCGCGCCGATCGCTCGCCCGGTGAGTTCTACCAGCTCGATTTCGAGATGAGCTATGTCACGCAGGAGGATGTGTTCGCTGCCATCGAGCCGGTGCTGCACGGCGTATTCGAGGAATTCGCGGACTGGCAGGGCAAGGGCCGCACCGTCAGCCCGTTGCCGTTCAAGCGCATCCCGTATCGCGAATCGATGCTGAAATACGGCAATGATAAACCCGATCTGCGCAACCCGATCGAGATCAACGACGTGTCGGGCTATTTCTCCGGCTCGGGCTTCGGCCGCTTTGCCTCGATCGTCGAGGCCGGCGACGTGGTCCGCGCGATTCCCGCGCCGAATACTGCCGACAAGAGCCGGAAGTTCTTCGACGACATGAACGCCTGGGCGCAGAGTGAGGGCTTCGCTGGCCTCGGCTATGCGACCCGCAAGGGCGGTGAGTTCGGCGGCCCGATCGCCAAGAACCACGGCGACATCGGCATGCGTGAGCTTGCCGAAGCGCTTGGCCTGGGCCCCGACGACGGCGTGTTCTTCGCCGCCGGCAAGGAGGCGCAGGCCGCCAAGCTCGCGGGCCTCGCCCGCACCCGCGTCGCCGAGCAGCTCGACCTCATCGACAAGAGCCGCTTCGAATTCTGCTGGATCGTCGACTTCCCAATGTTCGAGTACGATGACGAAGCGAAGAAGGTCGACTTCAGCCACAATCCCTTCTCGATGCCGCAGGGCGAAATGGAGGCGCTGGAGAGCAAGGACCCGCTCGACATCCTCGCCTATCAATACGACATCGTCTGCAACGGCATCGAATTGTCGTCGGGCGCGATCCGGAACCATCGCCCGGAGATCATGTACAAGGCGTTCGAGATCGCTGGCTACAGCCAGGCCGATGTCGACACCAACTTCGCCGGCATGATCAACGCGTTCAAATACGGCGCGCCGCCGCACGGTGGCTCCGCGCCGGGCATCGACCGTATCGTCATGCTGCTCGCGGACGAGCCGAACATCCGCGAGGTGATCGTCTTTCCGATGACGCAAAAGGCGGAAGACCTGATGATGGGCGCGCCGAACTTCGCCACGGCCAAGCAGTTGAAGGAACTGAACCTGCGCTCGACCGCGGATCAGCCCAAGGATGTCGCCAAGTCGGTCACCCCCGACGCCGGCTGAATTGGGAACCAGGGGGCGGCGCAAGCGCTAAGCGTTTATGTCGTTGACCGCCTCGCGCGCCGCCCTGCTCCACGTCGCCCTTCAGGATCTTCGCGCCGGCAAGCAGTTGCTGATCGACCGACTAATGCCGCTGGCCGATGCGGCGTCCGATCCGGGATTGCAGGAAGTAATCGAGCGCGATCGCGCCAACGCCCGGCGGCACGCAGCGCGGCTCGACGACATGGCGGACCTTGCCGGCGCGCCGCACAACCTGTGGATGAGCGGCATCCTGGATGATGCCGAACGCGATGCTGACAGCCACATGCGCGGTCCGATCCTCGACACGGCGCTGATCGGGGCGCTGCGCAAGGCCAAGGCTGCGGAGCTTGTCTCGATCGAGACCGCCATGGCACTCGCTGGCAGTGAGTCGCCGACGATGCTGCCGGGCTTGTCCGCGAACCATGCCGAGGATCGCGCCGTCGAAACACGGCTCGCGCGACTTCTTGGAACCATCGGCGGCCACATTCCGGTGGCGTGAGCCGCCGCCACAGCACTTCAGTCAAGGCGGTTGACCCCGGCACCCGGACCCGCCTACCGCCCGCCTCCTCGATTTCAGGAGAGGCTCCATGCGTGCGTTCATCTTCCCCGGACAAGGCAGCCAAGCCGTCGGCATGGGCCAGGCGCTTGCCGCATCGAGCGCGGCAGCGCGCGAAGTGTTCGGCGAGGTGGACGAGGCGCTTGGACAGAACCTGTTCCGACTGATGGTCGAGGGGCCAGCGGACGAACTGACGCTTACTGAAAATGCGCAAGCAGCGATCATGGCCAATGCCGTTGCCACCTTGCGCGTGCTGGAGCGGGAAGGCGGCGTGCGGCTGGCCGACAAGTCCGATTTCGTCGCTGGGCACAGCCTGGGCGAATATAGCGCCCTGTGCGCGGCGGGGGCGATCGACCTCACCACCACGGCGCGGCTGCTGAAGCTGCGCGGGCAGGCGATGCAGGCGGCGGTGCCGGTGGGCGAGGGCAGCATGGCGGCGCTGCTCGGCGCGGATCTCGACAAGGCGCAGGCGATCGCGGCGGCGGCGGCCGAGGGCGAGGTATGCACCGTCGCCAATGACAACGATCCCTCGCAGGTGGTGATTTCGGGCGCGAAGGCCGCGATCGATCGCGCGATCTCGATCGCCAAGGATCACGGGGCTAAGCGCGCTGTTGCGCTGCCGGTGTCCGCGCCGTTCCACTGCCCGCTGATGCAGCCGGCGGCGGACGCGATGGAAAAGGCGCTGGCGGACGCGCGCGTCTCGGCGCCGCTGGTGCCCGTCTATGCCAATGTCATTGCCGCGCCGGCGAGCGACCCCGACACGATCCGCCGACTGCTGGTGGAGCAGGTGACGGGCATGGTGCGCTGGCGCGAATCGGTGCTGGCGATGGTGGAGGCGGGGGTGACCGAGTTCGTCGAGTTCGGCGGCAAGGTGTTGACCCCGATGGTCAAGCGCATCGCGCCGGATGCGAATGCGGTGAGCGTGGTTTCGATGGACGACATCGAGGGATTGTTGAAGACGTTGTAATTGGTTCTCACAGGGAGCGCAGAGGGCACAGAGAGGGCGCGATGAAGGATATCGATGCGATCAGCGGCGATGTCCTTGATCTATCAATCAGACTCCATCGTGATCTGGGTGCCGGGCTTCTTGAAAGCGTCTACGAGACGGTTCTTGCCGAGTGGCTGGCGCGACGAGGATATAGGATCGCGCGCCAGCGCGCGATCGACATCACCTTTGACGGCATGCATATCGAAAGCGCCTTCCGGATTGATTTGTTGGTGGAAGAACGCGTGATTATTGAGATCAAATCGGTCGACCGCTTGCTCCCGGTTCATTCGAAGCAGATCCTGACCTACATGCGCCTGACCGGCCAACCGTTGGGTCTCCTGATCAACTTCGCAGGCGCGACGCTGAAGGAAGGATTCCGGCGGTTCGTCAATAGTCCGACCGTCTCTGCGTCCTCTGCGCTCTCTGTGAGAACCCGATAAACCCAGGAGTTAAAAGCAATGTTCGACCTCACAGGCATGACCGCGCTGGTCACGGGCGCGTCCGGCGGGATCGGTTCGGCGATCGCGCAGGCGCTGGCGGGGCAGGGGGCTCGGTTGGCGGTGTCCGGATCTAATGCCGAGAAGCTGGCCGCTTTTCGTGATCAACTGGGCGGCGATCATGTCGCGGTGCCCGCGAACCTGTCCGACGCGGCGTCGGTGGATGGACTGGTGCCGGCGGCGGTTGAGGCGCTGGGCGGGCGGATCGATATTCTTATCAACAATGCCGGCGTCACGCGCGACAATCTGGCGATGCGGATGAAGGATGAGGAGTGGGATCAAGTGATCCGTGTTAACCTCGAAGCCGCGTTCCGCCTGATCCGCGCGGCTGCCAAGCCGATGATGAAGCAGCGTTTCGGCCGCGTGATCTCGATCACGTCGGTGGTCGGGCAGACCGGCAATCCCGGCCAGGCCAATTATGCCGCGTCGAAGGCCGGCCTAGTCGGCATGTCCAAGGCCCTTGCGCAGGAGCTCGCCAGTCGCAACATCACAGTGAATTGCGTGGCGCCCGGGTTTATCCGATCGGCAATGACCGATGTGCTGCCGGACGCGCAGAAAGCTGCGCTGCTGACCAAAATCCCGGCGGGCGATCTGGGGACCGGCGAAGACATCGGTGCAGCGGTCGTTTATCTCGCATCGCGCGAGGCCGGCTATGTCACCGGCCAGACGCTGCACGTCAACGGCGGCATGGCCATGATTTAAACCGCACTTGTAACGCAGCGAGCCCCGTTCTACCTGCGTTCAGGATTCTACCCACCCCCGAATTGAATAAAGGGAATGACTATGAGCGAGACCGCCGACCGCGTGAAGAAGATCGTCGTCGAGCATCTCGGCGTCGAAGCCGACAAGGTGACCGAAGATGCGAGCTTCATCGACGATCTCGGCGCGGACAGCCTCGACATCGTCGAGCTGGTGATGGCGTTCGAGGAAGAGTTCGGGGTGGAGATTCCGGACGATGCCGCCGAGAAGATCACCACCGTGCGCGATGCGATCACCTATATCGACGAGCACAAGGGCTGATCGCCTGCGGGCAGCGTGGCTTTGAGCCGACGGCTGCCCGGATCAGGATTTGAGCGGCTCCCCGTCCCCGGCTAGAGGGCGGGGAGCCGTTTCGTTATGAATTACATGGAGTAGCGCAATGCGCCGCGTCGTCGTCACTGGTCTCGGTCTCGTCACCCCGCTTGGTGCGGAAGTCGAGACCGCATGGGCCAATCTCATCGCCGGCAAGTCCGGCGCCGGGCCGATCACGCGCTTCGACGCGACCGATTACAAGTGTCGCATCGCTTGCGAGGTGAAGCCGGCCGATCACGCTTATGGCTTCGACGCGGGCAAGCGGGTCGATCACAAGATCCAGCGGCAGGTCGATCCCTTCATCGTCTATGGCATCGATGCGGCCGGCCAGGCGCTCGAGGACGCCGGACTTACCGAGATGAGCGAGGCGGAGCGCTTCCGCGCGGGCTGCTCGATCGGCGCCGGCATCGGCGGCCTGCCGGGGATCGAGAGCGAATCGATCGTCCGGCATGAAAAGGGACCGAGCCGCGTCAGCCCGCACTTCGTGCATGGCCGTCTCATCAACCTGATCTCGGGCCAGGTGAGCATCAAATACGGGCTGATGGGCCCGAACCATGCGGTGGTCACCGCGTGCTCGACTGGCGCGCACTCGATCGGTGATGCCGCGCGGATGATCGCGATGGATGATGCCGACGTGATGCTCGCGGGCGGCGCCGAGGGCGCGATCTGCCCGCTCGGGATCGCCGGGTTCGCGCAGGCGCGCGCGCTGTCGACCAATTTCAACGACACGCCGGAAAAGGCGAGCCGGCCGTATGACAAGGACCGCGACGGTTTCGTCATGGGCGAGGGCGCGGGCGTGGTCGTGCTGGAGGAATATGAACGGGCCAAGGCACGCGGCGCGAAGATCTATGCCGAGGTGATCGGCTACGGTCTGTCGGGCGATGCTTATCACGTCACGGCGCCGCATCCCGAAGGCTCGGGCGCGTTCCGATCGATGGAGATGGCGATGCGCAAGTCCGGACTCCGCCTGGAGGATATCGACTATATCAATGCGCACGGCACCTCGACCCCGCTGGGCGACGAGCTGGAGCTGGGCGCCGTGCGGCGGCTGTTCGGCGACCATATGAGGTCGCTGTCGATGTCCTCGACCAAGTCGGCGATCGGCCATTTGCTGGGCGGTGCCGGCGCCGTCGAGAGCATCTTCTGCATCCTTGCCATGCGCGACCAGATCGTGCCGCCGACGCTAAACCTCGATAACCCAAGCGACAATTGCGCGGGCGTGGACCTGGTGCCGCACACCGCCAAGAAGCGGCAGGTGCGCGCGGTGCTGAACAACAGCTTTGGCTTCGGCGGCACGAACGCGTCGCTGGTGATGAAGGCGATCTGATAGCAATCTGTTCCCCGGCGACGCCCGGGGTCCAGTTTCGGGCCGGCCACAACTGGCCCCGGCCTCCGCCGGGGAACGGAAGTAGATGCGCAAAATCGGCTGTTTCGGACTCATCATCGGCCTCGCGCTGATCGCCGCGCTCTTTTGGGTCGCGCGCGACTGGTCGGGCGCCGGCCCGGCGGAAAAGCGGCTGGCGATTGTCGTTCCCGAGGGGGCGAGCCTAACCCGCGCCGCGGCCGATCTGGAAAAGCAGGGCGCGATCCGCTCGGCGTGGCGCTTCCGCGGCTATGCGCGGGTGTTCGGCACCGGCACCCCGATCAAGGCGGGTGAATATGCCATCCCGGCAGGGGCGAGCGCGGCCGACATCCTGACCCTGTTGGAAGAAGGCAAGGTCCGCCAACGGCTGGTGCCAGTGCCGGAGGGCTATCCGTCGATCCTCGTCCATGAGGCGCTGATGCGCGCCGAGGGGCTGACCGGCGACGTTGCCGTGCCCCGCGAAGGGTCGATCCTGCCGGACAGCTACGCGTATCAGCTGAACGATACGCGGGCGGCGGTGGTCGGCCGGATGCAGAAGGCGATGGCCGATTATCTCGCGGCGGCTTGGAAGAAGCGCAAGCCCGGCATTGCCGTCACCACGCCCGAACAGGCGGTGGTTCTCGCCTCGATCGTCGAGAAGGAAACGAGCAAGCCGTCGGAGCGGCGGACAGTTGCAGCGGTCTATACCAACCGACTGAAGCGCGGCATGCCGCTCCAGGCAGATCCCACCGTCATCTACCCGATCACCAAGGGCAAGCCGCTCGGTCGCCGGATCAAGCGGTCCGAGCTTCAGGCGAAGAACGGGTACAACACTTACGCCAGTGCTGGCCTGCCAATTGGCCCGATCGCCAATCCGGGGCGGGCGTCGATCGAGGCGGTGCTCGATCCGGCGGCGAGTTCGGCCCTCTATTTCGTTGCCGATGGCACGGGCGGGCATGTGTTCGCGGACACGCTTCAGCAGCACAATGCAAACGTCGCAAAGTGGTATGCCATCCGCCGTGCGCGCGGCGAGATGTAGGCTGTTCACTTTGCCGAGCGTGTGGGTAGAACCGACGGGTCACCTTACGGACTCCCCTGCTCCTTGCCGACCACGCCCATGCTGATCGCCACCGGCGCCGTTCTTCTCCTGCTGGTCGCGGGGGCGTCGATGGCGCTGTACCGCGGGCTGAAGGCGATCGCTGTGGCGGAGCGCGTGCAGGAGCGAAGCCGCGCGGCAGAGGCGCTGCTTGGCGTTGCGCCGATGCAGCCGATTCTAGTGCGGGCGGATCTGCGCATCGAGATGCCGCCGCGGGTGGCGGATCTGTTTGGCCTGGTGCAGCCTGCCACTGACTTCGATGGGTTGAGTGCCGCGGGCGGTGGGCTCGATCCGCTGGATGCCGAGCATGTGCTGTCGGACGTGACCGCGCTTCAGCGATCGGGAAAACCCTTCGTACGTCAGGTCCGACCCCGCGGCGCCGCACGCGCCCTGACGCTGCGCGGCGCGCCCTCGCCGATCGGGATGAGCAGCGCCGACGTGGTGGTGTGGGTGCATGACGCGAGCGAAGCGCAGGCCGAGGTCGAGCGGCTCGCGGCCGAGCAGGCGCAGGTGCGCGAGGCATTCGATGCATTGACCGGGCTGATCGAGGCCGCCCCGATGCCGATGTGGTATCGCGGCCCCGATCTGCGGCTGGCGATGGTCAACTCCGCTTATGTCCGCGCCGTCGAGGGCGCCCATGCGGCGGACGTGGTCGCGCGCGGCGTGGAACTGATCGAGGGATCGGGGCAGGGTGGGCCGCTCGCTGGTGCCACTGCGGCGCGTGAAGCGGGACGGCCCGAGATCCGCGTGCTGCCGGCGACGATCGGCGGCGCACGCCGCTCGATGCAGCTGCACGACGTGCCGCTGCCCAACGGCGGCGTGGCTGGCTTTGCAATCGACGTCGAGGAACTGGAGGAAGCGCGCGCGCGGGAGCAGCGGTTCGCCGAGGCGCAGCGCGCCATGCTGGACCGGCTATCCGCGGGCGTGGCGCAATTCGGCAGCGATCGGTCGCTCGTTTTCTGCAATCAGCCGTTCCGTCGAATGTTCGCGATGCGCAGCGAGTGGCTGTCCGATCGCCCGGAGTTCGACCGCGTACTGGAACGCATGCGGGAGGCCAATCGCTTGCCCGAAGTGCGCGACTTCCCCGGCTGGAAGGCGGAGCGACGCGACTGGTTTACGCGGACGGACGCTGCGACCGAAGAGACGTGGCACTTGCCCAATGGCGTGTACATTCGCGTCGTCGCGCAATTGCTGCCCGACGGCGGGTTGCTGCTGATCTTCGAGGATCGGACGGAGGAGGTGCAGCTTGCCTCGGCGCGAGACACGTTGCTGCGCGTGCGCACCGCGACCTTCGACAATTTGTTCGAGGCGCTGGGCGTGTTCGCGGCGGACGGGCGGCTCCAGCTTTGGAACAATCGCTTTCGCGCCTTGTGGGAGCTGGAGGAGGAATTCCTCAGCGGCCATCCGCGTGTCGATTCGGTGGCGGAGAAGATCGCGCCCAAGCTGCGTACCCCCAATCGAGCCAAGCTGGTGACCGAACTGGTCCGCTCGGCGACGACCGACCGGCAGCAGCGGGGCGGGCGCGTGGCGCTGGCGGACGGTCGGCATTTCGAGTTCGCCGCCGTGCCGCTTCCCGATGGCAATGCGCTGTTCACCATGCTCGACATTACCGACAGCCGCCGCGCCGAACAGGCGCTGCGTGAGCGGGCGGCGGCGCTGGAGGCGGCGGACCGGGTGAAGACCGCGTTCGTGGCCAACATGAGCTATGAATTGCGCACGCCGCTGACCTCGATCAGCGGCTTTGCAGAGATGCTGCACGGCGGCTACGCCGGCAAGCTGACGGCGCAGGCTGACCAATATGTCGCGGCGATCCTCGAATCGGTCGGTCGGCTGGGTACGATGATCGACGACGTGCTCGATCTGACGCAGGGCGCGGGGGATACGCCGATGGCGCGCGAGACGGTCGATCTCGCCTCGGTCGCCCGAGCAGCCGCAGACGACATGAGGCAGATGGCCGTGGAGCGCGCGATTGATCTGGCGGTGGAGATCGGCACCACCACCGGGGAGGTGAACGGCGATCCGCGCCGCTTAGGCGAAGTGATCGATCATTTGCTCCGCCATGCGCTCAGCGCGGCGGAGCCGGGCGGGCGGGTGCTGCTGCATACCGATGGCGACGAGCGACGCGCGCGGATCATCGTGTCGGACGATGGCGCAGGGATGGATGCGGAGGCGGCGCGTCATGTTTTCGACCGCTTCGCTCAGCCCAGCGCCAGCGATCGCGGCGTACGTGCGCTTGACCTCGGCCTGCCGCTCGCCAGGCAATTCGCCGAGGCGCATGGCGGTACGATTTCGTTGGTGAGCGAAGTCGGCGTCGGCTCCCTGGTCACGGTGGAGTTGCCGCGATGACGACAGGGACGATGCGCCTGGGCGATCTCGCCGCGACTGAGGCCGTCGGCGCGAAGCTGGCGAGTGGCTTGCGGGCCGGCGACGTGATCACGTTGAAGGGGCCGCTGGGTGCGGGGAAGACCAGCATCGCGCGCGGCTTGCTGGCAGCGTTGGGGCTTGCCGGTGAAGCGCCGAGCCCGAGCTTCGCGATCGTCCAGCCTTATGATCTGCCCGAGGTGCGGCTGCCGGTGATGCACGTCGATCTCTACCGGCTGGACGAGGCGGCGGAGCTTGCCGAATTGGGTCTGGATGACGCGCTGTACGATTCCGCCTTGGTGGTGGAATGGCCCGATCGCGCCGGCACGGGCGCCTGGCCCGATGCGCTGCGGCTGACGCTGGCGATCGAACCGGATGGCGCGCGACGCTTGACTTGGGAAGCGCCGGCGGCATGGGAGCGCCGATGGCCATAGACATGATCCCGCCGCCCGACGCGCCCGCTTTCCTGGCGGTGAACGGGTGGGGTGGGGCGACGGTGCTGCCGCTGGCCGGCGACGCCTCGTTCCGACGATATTTTCGCGTGGTGGATGGCGCACGCAGCGCCGTGCTGATGGACGCGCCGCCGCCACATGAGGACCCGCGCCCGTTCCTGGCGGTGGCGCGCTGGCTGACGGAGCGCGGCTTCGGCGCACCGGCGATACATGCCGCCGATGAAGAGCGCGGCCTCGTGCTGATCGAAGACTTTGGTGACGACCGGATGCGCGAGGCGATCGACGCCGATCCGCAAGTTGCGATGTCGCTGTACGCCAACGCGGTGGACGTGCTTGTCGCCCTGCGCGCGCATCCCGCGGGGGACTGGCGTCCGTACGATCGGGCGGAGCTGCAACGCGAGGCGGCGCTGCTGGTGGAATGGTATTGCCCGGCGCTGGGGCTGACGGTGGACGCGGACGGCTATGTCGCGGCGTGGGACGCGGTGCTGGCGCATGCCACCTATGATCGCGCGGTCACGGTGCTGCGGGATTATCATGTCGAAAATCTGATGCTGGTCGGCGCCTCCCGGTCGCTGGGGCTGCTCGATTTCCAGGACGCGCTCGCTGGCCATGCCGCTTACGATCTTGTCTCGCTGCTGCAGGATGCGCGGCGAGACGTGGATCCCGAACTCGAAACCGCGATGCTGGCGCGGTACCGCGACGTGACCGGCGAGGGTGAGGCGTTCCTGCGCGCCTATCATGTGCTCGGCGCGCAGCGGAACGCGAAGATCATCGGCATCTTCACCCGGTTGTGGAAGCGCGACGGCAAGGCGCGCTATCCCAGCCTGTGCCCGCGCGTCTGGACCTATCTGGAGCGCGATCTCGCCCAGCCGGAACTGGCGCCGGTCGCGGCGTGGTTCGACGCCAACATCCCGCCCCACCTGCGCGGCGATCCGTTGGCGCTGAGCGAACGATGACCAAGCCACGACTGATCCGGCCTGCGCTGCTCGCGACGATGCCGTCCACCGCGATGGTGATGGCCGCGGGCCTGGGCAAGCGCATGCGGCCGTTGACCGCGACGCGGCCGAAGCCGCTGGTCCATGTCGCCGGCAAGGCCTTGCTCGATCATACGCTGGATCATCTGCGCGCGGCGGGCGTGAAGAAGGCGGTGGTCAACGTCCACTATCTGGCGGACACGCTGGAGGCGCATCTTCGATCGGTGACGGGTATCGAAACCATCGTGTCGGATGAGCGGGCGCAGCTGCTCGAGACTGGCGGCGGGTTGATGAAGGCCAGGCCGCTGCTCGGCGACGATCCGATCTTCGTCGTCAACAGCGACAATTACTGGCTCGACGGGCCGATCGACGCCTTGTCGCTGCTCGCCGCGCGCTGGGATCCGGCGGCGATGGATGTGCTGCTGCTGCTGGTGCCGCTGGCGCGCGCGCATTGTCATGGCGGGCAAGGCGACTTCCATATCGCTGCCGATGGCCGGATCACTGGGCGGCGTCAGCGCGGGCGGGTGGCGCCGTTCGTGTTCATCGGCGTCCAGATCCTGAACCCGGCAATCCTCGTCAATGCGCCGGACGGGCCATTCTCGACCATGACGTTCTGGGAGCGGGCGATCGCCACGGGGCGCGCTTATGGTGTCGTCCACCAGGGTCTGTGGGTCGATGTCGGCACGCCCGCCGCCATCGCGCGCGCGGAGGCGCTGCTGACTGATGGCTGAGCGGCGCAGGCCGCGGCTTTACACGATCCCGGCGCATCGTGCCTTTGCCGATGCGCTTGTTGCTGGGCTGATCCGGCAACATGGCGACGATCTGCTGGGGCTTGCCCGCGGGCTGGTGCTGCTGCCCAACAATCGTGCGAAGCTGGCGGTGACCAACGCCTTTGTTCGCGCGCGGGGCGGGGCGCTGGTGCTGCCGCGGCTGGTGGCGATCGGTGCGGAGGATCTCGGCGAGGCGATCGGCGCCGCGCTCGACCCGGCGGATGGGGACGATCCGCTGCCCCCCGCCGTCGCGCCGCTCGCGCGGCGGATGATCCTGGCGCGGCTGGTGCAGGAGGCCCGGCCATCGCTGGAAGCGGCCGAGGCGGTGCGGCTGGCGGGCGAGCTGGCGCATACGCTGGACCAGCTGATCGTCGAGGAGGTCGATCCGGCGCGGCTGGCGAGCCTCGATCTCGGCGAACTGACCGATCACTGGCGCGCTGCCCTTGATCTGTTTCGCATCGTTATCGATCGCTGGCCCGCGGAACTGGCGCGGCTGGGACGGATCGATGCCGGCACCCGGCGCGTGCTGCTGTTGCGTCGATTGGCCGAGCGCTGGCGCGTAACACCGCCGGCTGGATTCGTCTGCGCGGCTGGCATCACCGATGCGGCGCCCGCGGTCGCGACGATGCTTGGTCGTGTCGCCATGCTGGACAACGGCTCGGTGGTGCTGGCCGGGCTGGATCGGGCAATGGACGAGGACGAATGGCGCGCGCTCGGGCCGCACCAGGCCGATCCGGTGACCGGTCGCGCGCCGCGCTCCATCGAAGTGCATCCGCAATTCCATCTCAAGCAGTTGCTGGAGCGGATGGGCATGGCACGCGACGATGTTGCGACCTGGCGCGATGGCAGCGACCATGATGCGTCCGCCGCACGCGGGCGCACCATCGCCACCGCGCTGGCCCCGGCTGAGTTCACCGCGCGCTGGACCGAGCTTCGCCCACAGCAACGCCAGCTGGTCGGCGTGCGCATCGCCGAGCTCGCCACACCGGCGGAGGAAGCGCAGGCGATCGCGCTGGCATTGCGCGAGGCGCTGGAGGTGCCCGAACGCACCGCCGCCTTGGTCACGCCAGATCGTGCGCTGGCCCGTCGCGTGTCGGCGCATTGCGCGCGCTGGAACATCGCCGTGGACGATAGTGCCGGCCGTCCGCTGTCAATCTCCCCGCCGGGCACCCTGCTGACGGCCATTGTCGAGGCGGCGGCGGAGGACTTCGCCCCGCTGGCGCTGCTGACGCTGCTTAAACATCCGCTGGTGCGGGCCGGTGAGCGGCGCGGGCAATGGCTTGAGGGCGTGCGGCGGCTCGATCGGCGCTTGCGTGGCCCGCGGCCGGCGCCGGGGCTCAGCGGCATTGAGGCACACCTGGGGGAGGCAGGTGGCAGTTGGTGGCGCGAGATGCGGGACCTACTCGATCCGCTGGCCGCCGTCTTCGGTGATGGCGCGCGCGCCCTGCCGGAGCTGATCGCGGCGCTGCGTGATGCGGCGACGGCATTGGCCGGTGACGATGCGTGGCGGGGCCCCGCCGGTCGCGCCGCGGCGGACCTGCTCGCAGAGTTGGAGGCTGAGGCGCTTTCAGGTCCGCGCGATGTGACCCCGCACGGCCTGGTTGCCATGCTTCGCCTGTTGATGGACGAGGTCGCGATCCGTCCGCAGGGCGGCCACACGCGCCTTGCCATCTACGGCCTGATCGAGGCGCGGTTGCAATCGGCCGACTTGATGATCTTGGGTGGCCTGAACGAAGGCGTCTGGCCGGCTAGCCCTGCGCCCGATCCCTGGCTTGCGCCGCGCATCCGCGCCGCGCTCGGCTTGCCGGGGCTGGAACGCGGCATCGGCGTCGCGGCACATGATTTTGGCCAGGCGCTTGGCGCGCGTGAGGTGCTGATCACCCGCGCGCGGCGCGACGCGCGCTCGCCGGCGATCCCGTCGCGCTTGTGGTTGCGGCTCGCGGCGATGGCCGGCGATGAGTTCGAGCGCGCCCGCGCCCATGACGTGGAAGCGTGGACGCGGCTGATCGACGATGGCGGAACGCCGCAACCGGCGGCTCGCCCGGCGCCCCGCCCAGCGGCGAGCCTTCGGCCGACCGCCATGTCGGTGACGCAGGTCGATCGGCTCAAGGCCGATCCCTATGCCTTTTACGCGCAGCGCATCCTGCGGCTGGCGGCGCTCGACCCGGTCGATGCCGATCCCAGCGCGGCGTGGCGCGGGACGGCGGTGCACGACATCCTGGAGGCATGGGCGCGCGACGATCGATGCCGGGTCGACGCGCTGCAGCCGCGCGCGTTGGCGATGCTGAGCGAGCCGACTACGCACCCGTTGCTGCGCGCCTTGTGGCAGCCGCGGCTGCTTGCCGCCGTGGAGTGGATCGCCGAGCGCATGGCGACGGAGCAGGCGGGCGGACGCCAGGTGCTGGCGGCGGAGGGGAAGGGCGGAACGACGATCGCGGGCATCGACTTGTCGGGGCGCTTCGACCGGATCGACCGTTTGCCCGATGGCACGCTCGGGATCGTCGATTACAAGACCGGTAAGGCACCGTCCGCTGCGGCCGTCCGAGCCGGGTTCTCGATGCAACTCGGCCTGCTCGGGGCGATTGCCGAGGCAGGTGGCTTTGCGAACATCCAAGGCACCGCCGGCGGGTTCGAATATTGGTCGCTCGCCAAATATCGTGATTCATTCGGCAGCGTGAGCACGCCGGTCGATCCCGCCGGTAAGAACGACCGGATCGTGACGAGCGAGTTCGTCGACAAGGCGCGCGCCGTTTTCGCCGAAGCCGCCGCACGATGGCTGACCGGGGATGAGTCATTCGTCGCAAAGCTCCATCCGGAATTCGCCCCTTATGCCGAATATGACCAATTGATGCGTCGTGACGAATGGTACGGGCGTGAGGGGTAAGGCGGTGCGCTCCTTGCTCGCTGTCGCTGGAGCCGGCGCTTGAGCGGCGCCGTCCGCCCACTGCCGCCGCTGCGGGGCGAGCAGCGCCGCGCCAGTGCGCCCGACGCGCATGTCTGGCTTTCCGCCTCGGCCGGTACGGGCAAGACGCAGGTGCTGTCGGCGCGCGTGTTCCGGCTGCTGCTGCGCGGTGTCGATCCATCGGCGATCCTGTGCCTTACCTTTACCAAGGCGGGGGCGGCCGAGATGGCGGCGCGCGTCAGCCAGCGGCTCGCCGCCTGGGTGCGGATGAAGGATCGCGACCTGTTCGCCGACCTTCAGGCGCTGGGCGAGCCGGCCGACCCGGCGCAGCGCGACCGCGCGCGGACCTTGTTCGCCAAGGTGCTCGACGCGCCGGGCGGTGGGCTGCGCATCCAGACCATCCACGGCTTCTGCCAGGGCCTGCTCGCTGCCTTTCCGGCCGAAGCAGGGCTGGTGCCCGGTTTTCGCCCGATCGAGCCGCGCGAGGAAGCCGTGCTCGCCCGCGCGACCCTGGCCGAGCTGCTGGTCGATGCCGAGCGGGAAGGGCGCACCGCCCCAATCGAAGCGATCGGCCGTCTGAGCGTGCGGCTGGGCGAAGCGGGAGCGGAGCGCTTCCTCAACGACTGTGCGCGTGCCGGCCCCGCGCTGGAGGAATTGCCGGCAGGCATCCAGCCGTGGTTGCGCCGCGCGCTCGATCTGCCCTCGGGCGATATCGAGACGGTGATCGCCCAAAGGTGCGACGAATTCGACTGCGATGCCATCGACCGGCTCGCCGCCGCCAATCGCACCTGGGGCACCGCGACCGGCACCAAGCACGTCGAGGCCATCACGCGTTGGCTGGCCGGCACCGGCACCGATCGCGCCGCCACGCTGAACGACGTGCGATCGGTCGTCCACACGGCCGCCGGCGACCCGCGCAAGGCTTCGGCCAAGCTGATCGCCGCCGAACCCGATTACGAAACAATTGCCACCATGGTCGGTTCGCGCTGTGCCGAGCTGCTGAGCCTGCGGGATCGTGCCGCCTATGCCGATCTGCTGGCGGAGGCGCTCACCGTAGGGC
Source organism: Sphingomonas jeddahensis (assembly GCF_001981525.1). Classification (GTDB taxonomy): domain Bacteria; phylum Pseudomonadota; class Alphaproteobacteria; order Sphingomonadales; family Sphingomonadaceae; genus Sphingomonas; species Sphingomonas jeddahensis. The sequence goes on from NZ_MPSB01000001.1 coordinate 206,810, forward strand.
GCGACTATGCCCGCGCCTATGCAAAGGCGAAGCGGCGTGGCGGCGTGGTGGATTTCGACGATCTCATCGCCTCGACGGTGGCGCTGCTCGACCAGCCCGGCATCGGCGAATGGGTGCGCTTCAAGCTGGACCAGACCACCGAGCATGTGCTGATCGACGAGGCGCAGGACACCAACATCAACCAGTGGCGGATCGTGCGCGCGCTGGTGGACGAATATTTTGTCGGGCGCGGCGTTTATGCGCCATCGGTGCGCACGTTGTTCACGGTAGGCGACCACAAGCAGGCGATCTTCGGCTTCCAGGGTACCGACCCGATCAACTTCCGCGCTGCCGAGGAGCATTTCGCGCGCAAGGCCGAGGAGGTGCGCGGCGACGATCGCATGCCCGATGACGAGCGCGGGTTGCCGTTCGAACGCCTGTCGCTGGTATCGTCGTTCCGCTCAACCCGGCCGGTGTTGCAGTTCGTGGACAGCGCAATCGACGGCCTCGGCCCCGACGCGCTGGGCCTCGACGGCGAGATGCCGCCACATGCCAGCGAAGTGCCCGGCCCCGGCTGCGTGGAGCTGTGGCCGCCGATTGTCGCCGGCGCGGCCGAGGACGATGGCGGCGCGGAGGAGTGGATCGACGATGCGGTGCGCGCCAACGCCACACGCATCGCGCGTCAGATTCGCGGGTGGTTGGACAGCGGCACGATGCTCGAAAGCAAGGGCCGGCCGATCCGGCCCGAGGACATCATGGTGCTGGTAAAACGCCGCGGAGAGATCGCACGGTTGATCGTGGCGCGACTATATGCGGAGGGTGTGCCGGTCGCCGGCGTCGATCGACTGCGGCTCAACGCGCCGCTGGCGGTGCAGGATCTGCTTGCGGCGATTCGCTTCGTGCTTCAGCCCGACGACGACCTCAGCCTGGCGAGCCTGCTGGTCTCGCCACTGATTGGCTGGACGCAGGAGGAGCTGCTCGCCCGCGCGGTGCCACGTTCGGGCAGCTTGTGGCGACATCTGTCGGAGCATCATCGCGATTTGCTGGCGCCGCTTGATGCGATGCTGGCGCGGGCCGACTTCACCACTCCCTATCGCTTCTTGGAAGAAATCCTGTCGGGCGAGCGTGACGGCAGGCGTCGCTTGCTAGCGCGGCTGGGTGACGAAGCCCGCGATCCGATCGACGAGCTTCTGAGCGCGGCGCTGGAGTTCGAAACCAGCGCCACGCCGTCGCTGCAACGCTTCCTTGACTGGTTCGATCGCGGCGAGGTGGAGGTGAAGCGCGAGGCGGAGGGGGCGATCAGCGCCGTCCGGGTGATGACCGCGCATGGCGCCAAGGGCTTGCAGGCGCCGGTGGTGATCCTGGCCGACGCCACCGCCGATCCCGATGCGACCCGCGGTGGCACGCTGATGTGGACCCCGGAAGGACTGACACAGCCGATCCCGGTCTTTCCGCCGCGCACGGCCGAGCGCGCTGGGCCAATCGCCGATGTAGCTGCGGCCGCGGGGTCGCGGGAACGCCAGGAGCATTGGCGACTGTTCTATGTGGCGGCGACCCGCGCTGAGGAACGACTGGTAATCACTGGTTCGCTGGGCCCGAAATATCGCAACGGCGCACCCGAACAGAGCTGGCACGCGGCTGCTGCGCGGGCGTTCGACGCGCTTAGCGTGGCGGGTGAAGGCGCACGCATGTTCCACGGCGCGCCGCCGGGCGACCCGGTGCCAAACAAGCCGCTCGAGGCTGCGGAGGCGAAGGATCGCCCGGCCCTGCCGGAATGGATACGGCGCGCTGCTCCGCCAGAGGCGCGGCCGCCGCGGCCGCTCGCCCCTTCATCGATCGGTGAGGATGCGGTGGCTGATCCGCCGCCTAGTGCCGCGATGCGTGCGGCTGCCGAGCGTGGCCGATTGATCCACGGCCTGTTTGAACGATTGCCCGCGGTTACGGTGGACGAACGCCGCGCCGCTGCCGATCGCTGGCTGCTGCGCACCGGTGCACTGGGGGACGCCGCCGAGCGCGCGGCGCTGGTCGATACCGTCTGCGCGATCCTCGGTGATGCGCGCTTTGCGCCGCTGTTCGGCCCCGGTTCGCTGGGCGAGGCGCCGATCAGCGCGGTGGTGGATGGCGGCTTGGTGATCGCCGGCACGGTGGACCGGCTGCTGGTTTCCGAGGACCGCGTGCAGGTGGTCGACTTCAAGACCGGCCGCTTTGCGCCGGGCGGGCTTGAGGACGTGCCGTCCTATCACGTGCGGCAAATGTCGGCTTATGCCGCGGCTTTGTCGGTGATCTTCCCCGATCGGCCGGTGGAGGCCGCCTTGCTCTACACCGCCGGCCCAACGCTGATCGCGCTGCCGGCCGATCTGCTCGCCGCGCACAAGCCGGGCTTGGCGCGCACGGAGCAAAGCTTGCCAGCTACCCGTTGAGTGGGGCGCGCCGCCGACCTAGATTGGCTTGCAAAGGAGTTACTACGATGGCCACCAAGAAGATCACCGACGACAGCTTTCACGCGGACGTCCTCCAGTCCGACAAGCCGGTGCTGGTCGATTTCTGGGCGGAATGGTGCGGCCCGTGCAAAATGATCGGCCCGAGCCTGGAAGAGATTTCGGATGAGCTGGGCGAGCAGGTGACGATCGCCAAGATCAACATCGACGAGAACCCGGACGCCCCCGGCCGCTATGGCGTGCGAGGCATTCCGACGATGATCCTGTTCAAGGGCGGCAACCCAGCGGCGACCAAGGTCGGCGCCGAGCCCAAGGGCCGGATCAAGGCGTGGCTGGAAGGCGAGCTGGCCTGAGCCTCAGCTAAGCGGGATCGTGACCCGGCCGTAACCGGGTCGCGATTTCAGCCGTTCGTACCAGGCGGCGACATACGGCACGTCGGGCCGCTCGATATTCAGCGTGAACCACGTATGGGCATAGACGCCCATCGGGATGTCACCGATGCCGAACTGGGTGCCCGAGAGCCACTCTGTTTGGGAGAGATGGTGATCGAGAAGCAGCATTCGCTTCGCGCAACGCGCCGCGGCCTGCACCACGGCGACCGTATCACGCTCCTCGGGAGTGCGGCGCACAAGATTGACGAAGGCATCGCGCTGCCCCTCGGCATAATCGATCTGCCAGTCCATCCAGCGATCAGCGACAGCACGCAACATCGGATCGGCGGGCCACCAGCGTTCGCCGCCATGCCGCGCGGCGAGATAGCGCAGGATGGCGTTCGACTCCCAAAGGACGAAGCCGTCGTCCTCGATCGTCGGGATCAAGGCATTCGGATTCAGCGCAAGATAGGCGTCGTCCATACCGAAGGTGCCGCCAACGTCATGTCGAACGTGCGGCAGCGCGAGCTCTTCAGCGAACCACGCCACCTTCTTCACGTTATGCGAGTTGAGCCGGCCCCAAATGGTGAGCATCGTCAGCTCCGATAATCGGCGTTGATCGAAATGTAGCCGTGCGTGAGGTCGCACGTCCACACGGTCGCGCGGCCCTCGCCGAGACCGAGATCGACGCCGATCTCGACTTCGCTGCCCTTGAGGTGCGCGGCGACGGGGGCTTCGTCATAGCCCTCCACCGCGAGGCCGCCGCTTGCCACCTGCGTGGTGCCGAAGCGGATCGCGAGCTTGTCGCGCTCGGCCGGCTCGCCTGCTTTGCCGACGGCCATGACGATCCGGCCCCAATTGGCGTCCTCGCCGGCGATGGCGGTTTTCACCAGCGGCGAGTTGGCGATGGACATGGCGATGCGGTGAGCGGAGCGGTCGCTGTCGGCGCCTTCTACGGTGATCTCGATCAGCTTGGAAGCGCCTTCGCCGTCACGCACGACGAGCTGCGCGAGTTGGTGGCACAGGTCCGCCAGAGCGGCGCGGAAAGCATCGGCACCGGGGCTGTCGTCATCGGCAAGCGGCGTGTTGCCGGCCTTGCCGGTGGCGAAGGCCAACACCGTGTCGCTGGTCGAGGTATCGCCATCCACGGTGATGCACGAGAAGGTGCGGGCGTTGGCGCCATTCAGCGCGCCTTGCAAAAACGGGGCGTCGACAGCGGCGTCAGTGAAGATGAAGCCCAGCATCGTCGCCATGTCCGGCGCAATCATGCCCGAACCCTTGATGATGCCGACCAGCGTAACCGTACGTCCGTCGACGATCGCGGTGCTGACGGCGCCCTTGGGATAAGTGTCGGTGGTGCCGATCGCTTCCGCGGCGGCGCGCCAGTTGGCAGGGGTGGCGGCGAAGGCAGCGTCGAGCCCGGCCTCCGCCTTGTCGATCGGCAGCGGTACGCCGATCACCCCCGTCGAGGCGACGAAGACGTCGGACGGCTGGCAGCCGAGCTGCGCCGCCGTGCGCGCCGCGATCGCCTCCACCGCGGCGCGGCCGCGATTGCCGGTGAAGGCGTTGGAGTTGCCCGCGTTCACCACCAGCGCGCGTGCTTCGCCGAGCACCAGTGCCTTGCTGCACCATTCCACTTCCGGCGACGGGCATTTTGACTGGGTGACGACTCCCGCGACGCTGGTGCCTGGATCGAGCGTGACGAACGTCAGGTCGCAGCGGTCCCATTCCTTGTAGCGCGCTCGCGCGACCCGCGGAGTCGCACCGGCGATCGGTGGCAGATCGGGGAAGGGCAGGGCGAGCGGAGAGACAGCGTGGGACATGACTGGCGCCATGCCGTGAGCGGTAAAGAAAGTCACGCCGCGCCGGGGCTGGCGGATGCTCGGCTTGCGATCGTTGCCCGCTTCCTTGCTACTCCTGTGCAAGATCGATGACGCTTTTGGGTTGGCCGCGCTGCCGCGTCATCCTATGTCCCGGATCGTGAACCTCCTGCTTCTCCTCTCCGCGCTGTTGTCAGCGCTGACCGGCGTGGGCGGGAGCGTGCGGGCGCAGGATCGCGCGCAGGCGGTAGCGGAAGGGTCCGTCGCCGCAGCACGGGTCGCATCGGTGCCGCGCAGCGCGACGCAGCGGCCTCAGGCTGTGGCTGTCACGCTGGTGGAGGCGGCGCGCGCTGCTCTTGATACGCGCTGGACCGTGGCGCCGGTCGAACCGCCGTTCGCTACTCGCCGGCGCGAATAGGCTCTTCGCCACCGACTTCGTCGGACCAGCACCGCTTTCTTTCGCGCGCGCCCACGGGGTAGCTGCGCCGCATCGATATCAGGATCAGACCCATGTTCGGCAACATCGCCAAGTCGCTCTTCGGCTCGTCCAACGAGCGCTATGTCCGCTCGCTCAACCCCATCCTCGCCAAGATCGCGTCGTTCGAGCCGGCGCTGCAAGCGATGGATGATGCCACGCTCTCCAATCAGACGGTGTTGTTCCGCGAACGGCTGGCGAATGGCGAGACGCTCGACTCGCTGCTGCCGGAAGCGTTCGCGACGGTGCGTGAGGCGGCGCGACGCGTGCTCGGCCAGCGGCATTATGACGTGCAGATGGTGGGCGGCATCGTGCTCCACCGTGGCGAAATCGCCGAGATGCGGACCGGCGAGGGCAAGACGCTGGTCGCGACGCTCGCGACGTACCTCAACGCGCTGCCCGGTGACGGCGTGCACGTCATCACCGTGAACGACTATCTCGCCTCGCGCGATTCCGACTGGATGGGCCGGGTCTATCGCTTTCTCGGGCTGACCGTGGGCGTGATCGTGCCCAACCTGTCCGATGACCAGCGCAAGCAGGCCTATGCCGCCGACATCACTTACGGCACGAACAACGAATTTGGCTTCGATTACCTGCGCGACAACATGAAGTACGAGCGCGCATCGATGGTGCAGCGCCCGTTCGCCATGGCGATCGTCGACGAGGTCGATTCGGTGCTGATCGACGAAGCGCGCACGCCGCTGATCATCTCCGGCCCGACCGACGACAAGAGCGAGCTGTACATGCAGGTCGACGCGATCGTGAAGCAGATTACGCCCGAGGATTACGAGAAGGACGAGAAGCAGAAGACCATCGTCCTGACCGAAGAGGGCACCGAGCGGGTCGAGCGACTGCTCGAGGCGGCGGGGCTGCTGGAAGGCGCAAACCTCTACGATTTCGAGAATACACAGGTGGTGCACCACCTAAACCAGTCGTTGCGCGCGAACGTGATGTTCAAGGCGGACATCGACTACATCGTCAAGGACGGCAAGGTCGTCATCATCGATGAATTCACCGGCCGCATGATGGACGGCCGCCGCTGGTCGGATGGCTTGCACCAGGCGGTTGAGGCCAAGGAAGGCGTCACGATCGAGCCCGAGAACCAGACCATGGCCTCGATCACCTTCCAGAATTATTTCCGCATGTACCCCAAGCTTGCGGGCATGACGGGTACGGCGGCGACTGAAGCGGCCGAATTCTTTGACATCTACAAGATGAACGTGGTCACCATCCCGACCAACAAGACGATCCAGCGCGTCGACGAAGAGGATGAGTTCTACAAGGATACGCAGGACAAGTTCCGCGCCATCGCCAAGCGCATCCGGCAGCATGCGGAAAAGGGCCAACCGGTGCTGGTTGGCACGGTGTCGATCGAGAAATCCGAGATGCTGAGCGAGTTCCTCCGCCAGGAAGGCGTCGACCATTCGGTGCTGAACGCGCGCTACCATGAGCAGGAAGCGCATATCGTGGCGCAGGCGGGCCGGCTTGGCGCGGTGACGATCGCCACCAACATGGCCGGCCGCGGCACCGACATCCAGCTCGGGGGCAACCTGGAGTTTCGCGTCGAGGACGAACTGGCGGGCATGCCGGACGGTCCGGAACGCGACGCCGCGATCGAGCAGATCAAGGCCGAGATCGCTGCGGAGAAGGAGCGCGTTTTGGAGGCGGGCGGCCTTTTCGTGCTCGGCACCGAGCGGCACGAGAGCCGGCGGATCGACAATCAGTTGCGCGGCCGCTCGGGCCGCCAAGGCGATCCCGGCCTCAGCCGCTTCTATCTCAGCCTCGACGACGATCTGCTACGCATCTTCGGGCCGGACACGCTGTTCGCGCGCATGATGCGCAACAATATCGACGATGGCGAGGCGATCGGCAGCAAGTGGCTGACCAAGGCGATCGAAACCGCGCAGAAGAAGGTCGAGGCGCGCAACTACGACATCCGCAAGCAGGTCGTCGAATATGATGACGTGATGAACGATCAGCGCAAGGTGATCTACGAGCAACGCGCGGACATCATGGATGCCGAGACGGTCGGCGATGTGGTGGAAGACATGCGCGCCGAGACGGTCAACGCGATCGTGGGCGAGGCGTGCCCGGTCGGCTCCTATCCCGAGCAGTGGAACGTGGAGGGGATGAAGGATCGGCTTGCCGACGTCCTGAACCTCACCCCGCCGATTGACCGCTGGCTGGAGGAAGACGCGGTCGACCCCGAGATGATTACGGAGCGTGTGCAGGCCGAGGCTGATGCCATGGTCGCCGCCAAGGCAGCCGACCTAGAGCCGGAAACCTGGACTCAGGTCGAAAAGTCGATCCTGCTCCAGAACCTCGACCATCACTGGAAGGAGCATTTGGCCACGCTCGACGCGCTGCGCCAGGTGGTTCACCTGCGCGCCTATGCGCAAAAGACTCCAATCAACGAGTACAAGCAGGAAGCGTTCGCGCTGTTCCAGCGCATGCTCGACAACATCCGCGAGGATGTGACCAAGACGATCGCGCATGCGCAGTTCCAGCTTCAGGCGCCGCCGCCGCTGCCCGACCTGCCCGACTTCATCACCACCCACTTCGACCCGTTTTCGGGCGAGGACAATTCGGCGGATGTGGATGCCGGCACGTTGGGGCTGATCCAGACGCAGATGCCGCCGATGCAGATCCCGCAGCCGACCGGCGCGGAACTCGGCGAGGATCCGGAAAGCTGGAAGGGCATGGTGAGCCGCAATTCGCCGTGCCCGTGCGGTTCGGGGCGCAAGTACAAGCACTGCCACGGCGCCGTGTGAGCTAGGCTTCTAGATCTTGGTGCGGTTCCCGCATCTGCTCGCCGCTCATGGCGGCGCGCAGATGGGCAATCGCATGGGTGCCTACCCAGACCGTCGCGTAATTTGGAATGAAGATCCGCTCATTCCGTCGCGCTTTTACGTGCCTAACCGACAAAGCGGCCGCGCACAAAAAAGGCCCCGCCATCTCTGGCGGGGCCTTTCTCTTTGCAACTAAGTGCCAATCAGCGCCGGCGCTCTTGACCCGGCAGGATGATCGTCGGCCCGAGCCGCTGGACCACGTCGCGAGCGTTGAAGGCGCGGGTCTCGCCACGATCGGGCGTGCCCTTGCGCATCAGGATTTCGGCGGTCGCTTCGTAGCGATCAACGGTGCGAACGTCGAAATCGTTGAAGCCGCCGCCCCACGGACCCCAGCCGCCCCAGCCGCCCCATGGGCGGCCGTAGTAGCGCCACGACGGGCCCCAATAGCCCCCCCAGCCGCCGTAGCCCCAGCCGGGCCCGAAGCCACCGCCGAAGCCAGCACCAGGCGTTGAATAGGTACGCGCCTGACGATCAGTCTGGCGATCGACCGTCACGAAATAGTCAAAGCCGTTTTGCAGCGTCAGTTCAGCCGCACGATACAACAGGTACCGCTCTACCGTATCCCGGTCGGTTACGGTGTTACCCGCAAAGGTGACGAGGAAGCGGTTCGCCTCCACTTGCTGTTCGCTGAAGCCGGTACGATTGAAACCACTGCCCGTCGCGGGACGATACGGCGTCTGAGTGGCACAACCCGCCACCAGCAGGGCACCAGAAGCGGCCGCCGCCAACCAGAGGCTGCGACCGGGACGAAATATTCTCATTATGGCGTCTCCGAAACCGCCGGTGCGGCGGAATAGCGTGCGTTTACCAACTGCATGCGGAACGTCCGATGAACGGATTGGCTCCGGAATGTACCGGCTCGTCGTACTTCAACCAGGTTAAGTCGATTGCTGAGACCGACGTTGAACGACGTCAAGATAGGCGCCGAGTGCAACGTCGTTGATCGACTCCCAACGATAGCCCGCGGCCTTAACACTTCCTTGTTGGCCCATGGCGATGCGCCGCGTCGTGTCCGCAACCAGCGCGCCGATCGCATCGGCATAGCCCGGCACGTCGCGCGGGCCGACGAGCAGACCGGTCAAGCCATCGTCGACCAGTCCGACCGCACCGGACGCCCGCGCCGCGACAACCGGTACGCCGGCCGCCATCGCCTCCAATGTCACATTGCCGAACGTCTCCGTGACGCTGGGATTGAAGAACACATCCATTGAAGCGACGGCGCGGCCCAGATCGTCGCCTGACTGGAAGCCGGCAAATGCTGCGTCCGGCACTTGAGCGGCAAACCAGTCACGCGCCGGCCCTTCGCCGATCACCAGCACGCGATGCTTCACTCCGCGCCGGCGGAGTTCGGCGGCGACGTCGGCGAAGATATCGAGCCCCTTTTCCTTCACCAGCCGACCAAGGAAGCCGATCGCGACCTCATCATCCGCGACACCCAGCGAACGGCGCCAGGCGAGATCGCGCCGTGCGGGCGAGAAGCGATCGTGGTTCACCCCGCGCGACCAGACGGTGGTCGGTGTATCCACGCCCCAATCACGCAGGATTTCGCCCAGCAGCGGCCCCGGCACGAGCACGCGATCGACCCTGCCGTAGAAGCGCGCGAGCATTCGCTCCGCCAGCGGCTCGATGAAGCCGAGCCCGTAATAACGGGGGTAGGTTTCGAAGCGGGTGTGGAGCGAGGCAACACGCGCGATCCCGTTGCGGTGCGCATAGCTGACCGCGCGATGACCAAGGATATCGGGCGCCGCGACATGGATGAGGTTCGGGGCGAATGCCGCAAGGTCCGCGCGCACCCGTGCAGGGAGACCACGTGCCAGCCGATACTCTCCCCTCCCACCCGGCAGCGACAGCGACGGCACGTCGACGAGGTCGCCGGTTGGTGCGAACGCCGGATTGGCAACCGTGGGCGAATAAACCCGCACCTTCACCCCGCGTGACAGCAGGTGCCCGACAAGCAGGTTCAGCGCTTGGTTCGCGCCATCGCGGGTATAATTGTAATTGCCGCTGAAAAGCGCGAGGCGAAGGTCCGACGGCTGCATGATGGTCGCGCGGATTACCGGGGGATTGCGGCGAACGCTGGGCAGGGTTCAGATGAGATCGAGTTCGCCTTTCCGGGGCAGCCGGCGAATGCGGGGCTCGCGGCTCAGTTTCGCTTCCTGGCGGATCGTCTGCCGCAACTGATCGCGCTTCTCGTGAATCGAGGCGATCACCGGGCCCATTGCCACGCCAAGATCGACAAGCACCGCCTCCGATAGCTGCAGCGAGCTTTCCAGCGTCTCGGGCACCGCGTCAGTAACGCCCGCGCGGTAAAGCTCGGCGGCGTGTGTCGCATCGCGGGCACGGGCGATGATGGGCAATTCGGGAGCCAGCGCGCGCACACGCCGGGCGATCCGCACCGTCAGTACGGGATCATCCATCGTCAGGATCAGTGCGCTGGCATGCGGCAGGTCAAGCCGATCGACCAGCTCCGGACGAACCACGTCGCCATACATGATCGATCGGCCGGCCGCGCGTGCGGTTTTTACCACATCGATATCCGCCTCCACCGCTAAATACGGCTGCTGGTGAACATCGAGCAGCTCGGCAACCAGCCGGCCGACCCGCCCGAAGCCGATGATCACGGCGTGGCGACCCTCCTTGGGTGGCCCGGCGACGGACTCCGTTCCGCCCTCCAGCCGCTTGGAGATCGCTGTGCCGGCCGCGGCGAGCAGCGGCGTCAGAGTTAGGCCGATCGCCGTCACGGTCTGCCAGAAAGCAGCGGTGGATGCCTGGATCAGCTGCGCCTGCGCCGCCGTGGCAAGGACGATCAGCGTGGTTTCCGACGGGCTGCCCATAAGCAAGCCGATCTCCGCAGCCGTGCCGCGACGCGCATTCGCGACGCGTAACAGCAGGTAAGTGACGATCGCTTTCACCGTGACCACGCCGAGCACTGCGATCAACAGCTCTGACCAGTTGCGCGCGATGAGCCGCAGATCGAGGCTCATGCCGACGGTGATCAGGAACACGCCCAACGCCAAGCCCTTGAATGGCGCGGTGATCACCTCGACTTCGGTGTGATATTCAGTTTCGGCGATCAGCAGGCCGGCGAGCAGCGCGCCCACAATCGGCGACAGCCCGGCCGCGGTGGTGCCAACACTAGCGACGATCACGACCAGCAAGGATGCGGCGAGGAACAACTCCGGGCTCTTGGTGCGCGCGGCCTGAGCGAACAGCCGCGGCAGGACGAGCCGGCCGCCGATATACATCGCGACCACGGTCAGGCCGCCGCGTAGCGCCACGATACCGATCTCTCCCAGCCCGCTTTCCCCGGCCGAAGGCGCAAAGGCACCCAGCGCGAAGATGATCGGCACCAGTGCCAGATCCTCGAACAACAGCATGGCGAAGGCGCCGCGGCCCACCGCACTGGTGGTCCCGACGAGCGGCAAGACGAGCGCGGTCGAGGAGAGGGTGAGCGCCAGGCCAAGGCCGATCGCGCCAGGCCAATCCTGTCCGACATAATGGAGCGTGATGCCGATGATCAGCGCGGAGCCGAGCAGCTCCGCCGGCCCAATCCCGAAGACCAGCCGTCGCATCGCCCACAATCGCTTGAACGAGAGCTCCAGGCCGATCGAGAACAGCAGCAGCACGATGCCGAACTCGGCGAACGGCTCGATCGAGTCCGGGTCGGAGATGGTGATGTAGTAAAGCCAGGGCGCCCGATCGATCTGACTGCCGAGCCCCGCCGGCCCGACCAGCAAGCCAACCAGGATGAAGCCGATCACCGGACTCACCTTGAAGCGGGCAAAGGCCGGGATCACCAACCCAGCCGCGCCGAGGATTACCAGAGCGTCGGAGAAGCCGGGATTGTCGAGACCGATTGCCATGCCACCTTCTTGGCGAGGCGAGTCGCGCTTGTCAGCAAAGACGTGTCAGGCGGCTTACGTTCTTCGTCGATCACGCTGCTCGCTTATCGATGCGGAGAGCAGGACCGACGCAATCGCGGCGCTACAGTTCGTCCGCGGTGGAATTATTCGAGGCGGGTCGGAGTAGGCGCCACCACGCCATCCCACCGCCTCCTTCCACTTGGTTAAGGTGAATGATCAAGATGGTGAGGAGTGCGTCATTGGCGGCTGAAAAAGTGAAGGCCCCGGTTCATCACCGGGGCCTTCAGGATCAAGCGCTGGCTCTTCAGCCAGGCCTTACATTCACAGGCACCCCGGACCTGATCCGGGGTCCCGCTACCTTGCACGCTTAGTGAAGAAGCGGAGTCCCGGCGCGACGCCGCGGTGAGGAGAAAGGCGCGTTGATGCTTACGCCCAGCTCGCCATCTTGTTCTCGAGGTTGACGCGAACCGCCTCAAAGAACTGCTCGGTAGTCATCCACTTTTGCTCCGGACCGATCAGGATCGCGAGATCCTTGGTCATGTCGCCATTCTCGACCGTCTCGATGCAGACCTTTTCCAGCTCCTCGGCGAAGCGCGTCACGTCGGGGGTGTTGTCGAACTTGCCCCGGAACTTGAGGCCGCCGGTCCAGGCGAAGATCGAGGCGATCGGGTTGGTCGACGTCGCCTTGCCTTGCTCATGCTGACGGAAGTGACGCGTGACGGTGCCGTGCGCCGCCTCGGCCTCGATCGTCTTGCCGTCCGGAGTCATCAGCACCGAGGTCATAAGGCCGAGCGAGCCGAAGCCCTGCGCCACCTGGTCGGACTGGACGTCGCCGTCATAGTTCTTGCACGCCCAGACGAACTCGCCGTTCCACTTCAGCGCGGAGGCAACCATGTCGTCGATCAAGCGGTGCTCGTAAACGATGCCCAGTTCCTTGAACTTCTCGACGAACTCGGCCTCGTACACCTCGGCGAAGATGTCTTTGAAGCGGCCGTCATAGGCCTTGAGGATGGTGTTCTTGGTCGACAGGTACACCGGCCAATTACGGTTGATGCCGTAGTTCAGCGAGGCGCGCGCGAAATCGCGGATCGACTCGTCCAGGTTGTACATGCCCATCGCGACGCCTGCGCCCGGAAAATCGAACACCTCGTGTTCGATTTCCTGACCGTCCTCGCCCGTCCACTTCATGGTCAGCTTGCCGGCGCCCGGCACCTTGAAGTCGGTTGCGCGATACTGGTCGCCGAAGGCGTGACGGCCGACAACGATCGGGTGCGTCCAACCCGGGATCAGGCGGGGAACGTTCTTGATCACGATCGGCTCGCGGAAGACCACGCCGCCCAGGATGTTGCGGATCGTGCCGTTCGGCGACTTCCACATCTTCTTGAGCCCGAATTCCTCGACCCGCGCCTCGTCCGGGGTGATGGTCGCACACTTCACGCCCACGCCATACTTCTGGATCGCCTTGGCGCTATCGGTCGTCACCTTGTCGTCGGTGTCGTCACGATGCTTCATGCCGAGATCGTAATAATCGAGATCGATATCGAGATACGGCTTGACCAGGCGCTCACGGATCCATTCCCAGATGATCCGCGTCATTTCGTCGCCGTCGATCTCCACGACGGGCGTTTTCACCTTGATCTTGGCCATTTTCGTTTCCTTTTTGGGAGGAGGTTGCCGCGGTCGATAGGGGGAAGGGGGCGGGGGATCAACCACCGCTGCGGCAGTGCAGCGCATCCGTCCCGCGTCCAACCGGGCACCCCGTGCGTTGTGCGGTTTGATCGCCCCCGCTACACGAGGCCGCATGCCTTCCTTGCCAAAGCCCGAAGAACAGGGCCTGCCCATCACCACCACCGTCAAGTGGCGGTTCCCCGCCGTCCATCCGGAAGGGCAGAAGTTCACCGCCATCGCCTTCGGCATCACGTTGCTGATGACGATCGTCCACAATGTGTTCTTCTGGCCGCTGCTCGGGATCACCCTTTGGGTCGCCGCTTTCTTCCGCGACCCGATCCGCACCACGCCGCGTGGCGATGACCTTATCGTCTCGCCGGCCGATGGTTTGGTGACAATGATCACCGAGGTGCCGGTCCCGCGCGAACTGATTGCTGAGCTCGGCGCCGAGCGGATGATGCGCGTCTCGGTGTTCATGAGTGTGTTCGATGTGCACATCAATCGTTCACCGATCGCCGGCACGATCCGCCAGGTCGTCTATATCTCCGGCAAGTTCCTCAACGCCGATCTCGACAAGGCGTCAGAGGACAACGAGCGCCAGCATTTCGTCGTCGAGGGGCATGATGGCCGCAAGGTCGCCTTCACCCAGATTGCCGGGCTGGTGGCGCGCCGGATCATGGGGTTCGTCAAGGTCGGCGACATGGTCGCGGCCGGTCAGCGGATCGGCTTGATCCGCTTCGGCAGCCGCGTCGATGTGTTTCTGCCTATCGGCTATGCGCCGCAGGTGGCGCTCGGCCAGCGCGCGATTGCGGGCGAGACGGTTCTGGCACGCGCCGGCGCCATACCCGCGGTGGGGACGGCGCAGTGAGGCGCCCGGCACGGACCCGGCGGGGGCTGCCGCTGCGGGCGGTGGCGCCCAACGCCATCACCGCGTTAGCCCTGTGCTCAGGCCTCAGCGGCGTTCAGTTTGCGGTCAAGGCGCGGATGATGGAGAACGATCTTGTGCTCCGCCACGGCGCTGATTTCGTCGCGCTCGCCGACCGCATCGCCACCCATTGGCAATTGGCCGTGGCGTTCGTGCTGGCGGCGGGCATCCTCGACGGCATCGATGGCCGGATTGCTCGGCTGCTGCATGGCGAAAGCCGGTTCGGCGCCGAGCTCGATTCGCTCGCTGACGCCATTTCCTTCGGCGTGTCGCCGGCGTTGATTCTTTATCTCTGGTCACTATCGTCGCTGCCGCGCTTCGGCTGGATGGCGGCGTTGATGCTTGCGGTATTCGCCGCACTTCGCCTCGCGCGTTTCAACGCCAATATAGACGCTGGGGAGCAGCCGCACAAATCAGCCGGCTTCCTCACCGGTGTTCCCGCACCGGCCGGGGCTGGCCTAGCGTTGCTCCCGATCTTCCTGTGGTTCTGGACCGAGTCGCCGATCTTTCGTTCGCCGCTGCTAGTCGCACCATGGACGGCGATGGTGGCGCTGCTGATGGTCTCCAGCCTCGCCACCTGGTCCTGGTCGTCGCTACGCCTGCGTCGGAACATCCGCTTCGAGGCGCTGGCGCTGGTCGTTATTGTCGCTGCGGCAGCCGTCACGGCGCCGTGGCATACCACCAGCGCGCTCAGCCTGGCGTATCTGATCGGCTTGCCGTTCAGTGTCGCCAGCTATGCGCGGATCAAGCGGCTGCGCGCATCCGGTTCGTTGGAGCCGGTCGCCGCTCCGCCGCCCAACGCCTAACGGCGATCCGCTGTTCAGCGCGCACCAGCGCCGCCAACGGGTGGGCATTCGGCTGCGGTTGCCCGCGCAGGGCGCCGATGACCCGATCGAACCGCGGCGCCACCGTTGCCACGATGGCATAGGCGGAAGCCGCGAACGTCCCGGCAAAAACAGCGAAACTCAACACCGTCATCATCGTCCGCCTCCGTGCATCATGCGAACCACCCGCAGCAAACCATTGAAAACATGCCTCGTTCCAGCCCTCTGGTAACAATTACGAAACTTTTTGGCCGATCAATGACACGCTTGGTCGAAGGGGGTTCTGAAGTTCTCCGTCTGTTCCGCAGCGTGTTCCACATACGTTCCAGCTCGTCAAGCGAGTTGTGCGACCTTGCCTAATCCGCCGCATTGCGCTAACCGCGCGGCCCTCAACCCCGCATGGGAAGCATCAAACCACCGGTGTGCCGGCCTTTCAGGCTCGCACCAGCCGCTTCCCAGAGGCATAACCGGAAGGAAGAAATATCATGGCGGCACCTGTCGTCTCGATGCAGCAGCTTATCGAAACCGGCGCGCACTTCGGCCACCAGACTCACCGCTGGAACCCGAAAATGAAGCCGTATCTGTTCGGCGACCGCAACGGCGTCCACATTATCGATCTGTCGCAGACCGTGCCGCTGTTCGCACGCGCGCTCGAGTTCATCAGCTCCACCGTCGCCAGCGGCGGCAAGGTGCTGTTCGTCGGCACCAAGCGCCAGGCGCAGGAGCCGATTGCGGATTGCGCGCGCCGCGCGGGCCAGCATTTCGTTAACCACCGCTGGCTGGGCGGCATGCTCACCAACTGGAAGACGATCAGCAACTCGATCAAGCGTCTGAAGGCGCTCGAGGAGCAGCTGTCGGGTGACACGCACGGCCTCACCAAGAAGGAAGTGCTCCAGCTCACCCGTGAGCGCGACAAGCTCGAACTGAGCCTTGGCGGCATCCGCGACATGGGCGGTATTCCCGACATCATGTTCGTGATCGACGCGAACAAGGAAGAGTTGGCGATCAAGGAAGCCAACACGCTCGGTATCCCGGTCGTCGCAATCCTCGATTCGAACGTGTCGCCGGATGGCATTGCTTTCCCGGTGCCGGCGAACGACGACGCCGCGCGTGCGATCCGCCTGTATTGCGAAGCGGTGGCGATCGCGGCCACTCGCGGCAACAACGAGCAGCAGCGTCGTGGTGGCCAGGACTTCGGCGCGATGGCCGAGCCGCCCGTTGAAGAAGCGCTGGGCAGCGATCCGGTGGTGGCCGAGGCCGGCACCGAGGAATCGCGCCAGATCGACGCGTAAACGACAGCTTCGACAAGCCTCATTCCCGTTCGTGCTGAGCTTGTCGAAGCACTGTCTTTCCCCTGCAACGTCGCGGAGAGAAAGGCAGCACTTCGACAGGCTCAGTGCGAACGGGCCAATTTGATCCGAAGGAAGTGACAATGGCCGATATCACGGCAGCGATGGTCAAGGACCTGCGCGAGAAGAGCGGCGCAGGCATGATGGACTGCAAGAAGGCGCTGAACGAAACCGGCGGCGACATGGATGCCGCGCTCGACTGGCTGCGCACCAAGGGCCTCGCGGCTGCCGCCAAGAAGTCCAGCCGCACTGCGGCCGAGGGCCTGGTCGGCATCGCCGTCAGCGGCACCAAGGGTGCTGCGGTCGAGGTGAACTCGGAAACCGACTTCGTCGCCAAGAACGATCAGTTCCAGCAGTTCGTCCGCGAAGTGACCCAGATCGCGCTGGCGACCGGCGGCGATATCGATGCGCTCAAGGCCGAGGCGATGCCGTCTGGCACCACCGTCGAGGACGTGCTGACCAAGAACATCGCGACGATCGGTGAGAACCAGTCACTGCGCCGTGCCAAGCGCCTCGAAGTCTCCAAGGGCGCGGTTGTCGGCTATGTCCACAATCAGCAGGCGCCGGGTCTCGGCAAGATCGGCGTGCTCGTCGCGCTCGAGAGCGAGGCGTCGGACGAGGTGCTCCAGGGGCTTGGCAAGCAGCTGGCGATGCACGTCGCCGCGGCTTTCCCGAAGGCGCTGAACGAGGAAGACCTCGATGAGGCGGAGATCGAGCGCGAGCGCGCGATCGCGGCCGAGAAGGCGGGCGAGAGCGGCAAGCCGGCCGATATCATCGCCAAGATGGTCGAGGGCTCGATCGCCAAGTACCGCAAGGAGCATGCTTTGGTCAGCCAGCTGTTCGTGATGGACGGCAAGACCAAGATCAGCGACGTGGTGGCCAAGGCCGGCAAGGACGCCGGCACGTCCATCGTGCTGAAGGACTATGTCCGCTTCCAGCTGGGCGAGGGCATCGAGAAGGAAGCGTCCGACTTCGCCGCCGAAGTCGCCGCCGCCTCGGGCGTGCCGCAGAACAAGCAGCCCGAGCCGACTGCCTGATTGTCACGGGGCGCTGCCGAGATGGTCGGCAGCGCTCCGCTTCATTGCTTATCGGCGATCGGCGCGCCGAACTGATCGACGGACAACGGATCGTTCCGCTTTAGATCACGCGTAAACGCCGCATTTATTCTGTTGAGCTTGGCTTGCAGTTCGGCTTTGCTCGACTCACGCAATGTGCCTCCGTCTGCTCGTTGCTGGCGTAATGCCTCGTCGCGGAGCTTGTTGAGGCGATACAGATGAATCTGCCGCAAATCCGCCGGGCTGTGATATTCCCGGACGCCGTTGAATACCTGTCGGTCGCCTTGATGCACGGGCAGTACGGACTGCGCGCTCGCCTGTGTATCGACGCTGACCGATGCTATTATCAATGCTGCTCCGGTAAAGCTTTTCATGTCGGCAATCCTAGAAGTTAAACGTGGTGTGCCTCAACTCGTTTGAGCTAGATTCCATGGGACTGGCTCCAGGTGATCGGCTTTAGATGTTCGGCAGCATCAGATGGACATCATCGTTCTGATCGTCGCTCGACGCCGAACGCATCCACGGACATGATATCGTTTCTACGCGCGTCGCGTGCGCGCGTGGCATTGATGCGATTGAGCTTGCTTTGAAGCTCCGCGCGACTTTCAGGCGTCAAGCTGCCACCATCGGCGGCTTGCCGGCGGAGCGCCTCGCTTCTTAGGCCTTGCAGTCGATGGAAATAGATTTGCTGCAGCTCGACCCGGTCATAGCTCGGTCGTGTCGAGCCGGGACCTGAGTACACGATCTGAGCCGTGGCAGGCGCTCCCACAATCATTGCCAATGCACACAGTCCGACGCCCCGCATTACTGACCTCCTGCCTCTGGGATAGCCGCATCCGACAGACAGCCTCGATCGGACCAGATGAACAACGCCTGTATCGGTCGGCTTTTCAAACGAACACGCGCCGCGCGGGTTGCGGCAGCAACGCCCCCCGCCTAAGGTCCGCGCCGCCTCCAGCCATATCGGAACAGATGACCAACCCCCGCTACAAACGCATCCTCCTGAAACTCTCGGGCGAAGTCCTGATGGGCCCCGACGGCGTGGCCATCGATCCCGCTGTGACCGGCCGGGTGGCCGAGGAGATCGCGGATGTGAAGGCGCAGGGTTATGAGCTGTGCGTGGTGGTCGGGGGCGGCAATATCTTCCGCGGCCTTGCTGCAGCCGCCAAAGGCTTCGAGCGCGCCACCGCCGATTACATGGGCATGCTCGCCACCGTCATGAATGCGCTGGCGGTGCAGAATGCGCTGGAGCAGATCGGCGTCGATACGCGCGTTCAATCCGCCATTCCCATGCAATCGGTGTGCGAGCCGTTCATCCGCCGGCGCGCCGTCCGCCACCTAGAAAAGAACCGCGTAGTGATCTTCGCCGCCGGCGTCGGCTCGCCGTTCTTCACCACGGACAGCGGCGCCGCCTTGCGCGCGGCCGAGATGAATTGCGATGCCCTGTTCAAGGGCACCAGCGTGGACGGCATCTACGATGCCGACCCGAAGAAGGTTGCCGGTGCGACCCGCTACGACACGATTTCGTATGACACGGTGCTGTCCAAGAACCTGAAGGTCATGGACGCCAGCGCCGTTGCCCTTTGCCGTGATTCCAACATCCCGATCGTCGTCTTCAACATTCGCGAACACGGCAATTTCGCTGCCGTGCTGCAGGGCGAAGGTGTATCGACGGTCGTCAGGAACGAACAGGAGTTGATCGATGCCCGCGTATGACAAGGCTGATCTGGAACGTCGCATGGCCGGTGCCGTGGAGTCGCTCAAGGGCGATCTGGCGGGTCTGCGCACCGGCCGCGCCTCCACGGCGCTGCTCGATCCCGTGACGGTCGAGGTTTATGGCGCGCACATGCCGCTCAGCCAGGTCGCGACCGTCTCCGCACCTGATCCGCGCATGCTGTCGGTGCAGGTCTGGGACAAGAGCAATATCGGCCCTGTCGAGAAGGCGATCCGCTCGGCCGGTCTAGGCCTTAACCCGATTAACGACGGCCAGACCTTGCGCCTGCCAATCCCCGATCTGACGGAGGAGCGCCGCAAGGAATTGGCCAAGCTCGCCGGCTCCTATTCGGAAAAAGCCAAGATCGCCGTGCGCAACGTGCGCCGTGACGGCATGGACAATCTTAAAACCGACGAGAAGAAGGGCGTTCTTAGCGAAGACGAGCGCAAGCGCCACGAAACCGAGGTGCAGAAGCTGACCGATGCGACGATCGCCGAGATCGACGCGGCCTCGAGCGCCAAGGAAAAGGAAATTCTCGGCAAGTGACGCTGCCGTCCCGCCAAGCTTGCCCCTTCAGGCTGAGCTTGTCGAAGCGCTGCCTTTCTTCGCTTGGAGAAGTGCAGCCCTTCGACAGGGTTAGGGCGAACGGATGAAGGGGCACCTCGTGAGCACGGTGCCCGTGATCGCAGGACGAGACATCGCCCTGCCGCGCCATGTCGCCATCATCATGGACGGCAACGGGCGCTGGGCGAAGAAGCGCCTGCTGCCGCGGGCCGCCGGGCACAAGGCAGGGGTGGAGGCGGTGCGCCGCGTCACCCGCCATGCGCGCGCGATCGGCATTGAGGCGCTGACTATCTATGCTTTCTCCTCGGAAAACTGGCGCCGTCCGGAAGAGGAGATCGGCGATCTCATGGGCCTGCTGCGGCTGTTCATCCGTAGCGACCTCGCCGAGCTTGTCCGCGAGAACGTCCGCCTGAAGATCATCGGCGACCATCGGCGCTTCCCGAAGGACGTGGTCGCGTTGATCGACGATGCGGTGGCGCGCTGCGCCGCGAACACCGGGCCGATCCTCGCCATTGCGCTCAACTATGGCGCGCAAGCGGAGTTGGTCCGCGCCGCGCAACGCCTCGCAGAACGGCTGCCGCCCGATCAGATCGACGCCGCGGCGCTCGAAAGCGAGCTCGAGACCCGCGATCTGCCGCCACTTGATCTGCTCATCCGCACCTCGGGCGAGCATCGCTTGTCCAATTTCCTGCTGTGGCAGGCGGCGTATGCCGAACTGCTGTTTGTCGATACGCTTTGGCCTGATTTTGGCGCGGCGGATCTCGACGCTGCGGTAGTGGCGTTTGGCTCACGCAATCGCCGGTTCGGAGGCTTGTGAGCCCGACTCCGGTGACGCCGCCGCCTGTCACGCCCCCCGACGCGAAGTTGCGCACGCCCTCCAACCTGCGGCTGCGGATGATTGCCAGCGTGGCAATGATCGCGGTCGCCAGCGCCGCCTTGTGGTTCGGCGGCATTGCGTTCTGGCTGCTCGCGGTGGTGATCGCCTTGTTTATGATGGCGGAATGGTCCGATCTTCAGAAGGTAGCGTCACGCGAAAAGCGAGTTGCGCAATATGGCCTATCGGTGCCGCTGGCCGTGATGGCGCCGGCATCGCTGGTGCTTGAGGAACATCATTTTTTCTCGCTGGGCCTTCTCGTCGGCGCGGCCTTCTTCGTTACCATTGTCACTCGGCGTTCGGCGCTGGGGCAGGGGGTGATTTACTGCGGGCTGCCAGTGCTCGCCCTGGTCTTCCTGCGCCGCCAGGACGAGGGTTTGCTCTGGGCGTTCTGGGCACTGGCCCTGGTGTGGGCGACCGACATCGGTGCCTTCTTCGCCGGCCGCACGATCGGCGGGCCGAAGCTCGCGCCGCGCCTGTCGCCCAACAAGACCTGGGCCGGCCTGATTGGCGGTGTGATGGCCGCCAGCGCGCTGGCGTTGCTTCTTCATGTCTACTACGGCCTGCCGTGGCGCATGACGCTGGCGACGCCACTGCTCGCGGCGCTCGCGCAAGGAGGGGATCTGTATGAAAGCTGGCTCAAGCGACGGGCAGGCGTGAAGGACTCGGGCAACATTCTGCCCGGCCATGGCGGCGTGTTGGATCGGCTCGACGGCCTCGTGCCAGTGGCGCCAGTGGCGGCGCTGCTGGTGGTTGTGCCGTACCTGTACCGATGAAGACCGTCACGATCCTGGGGGCGACTGGCTCGGTCGGCACGTCGACGCTTGACTTGGTGGAGCGCGCGCCGGACCAGTTCCGCGTGGTCGCGCTTACCGCCAATTGCGACGTCCAGCGGCTCGCCGCAGCGGCGATTCGAACGCGGGCGCAGCGTGCCGTGGTGGCCGATGAAAGATGTCTTCCCGCGCTTCGCGACGCCCTCGCGGGAAGCGACGTCACGGCGGCTGGCGGCGCCGCCGCGGTGTGTGAGGCCGCCGCGATGGGCGCAGATGTGACCGTCGCGGCGATCGTCGGCTGTGCGGGGCTCAAGCCGTCGATGGCGGCGGTGGAGCAGGGCGGCACCCTTGCGCTCGCCAACAAGGAAGCGCTGGTCTCGGCGGGCGAGGTAATGAAGGCAGCGGTTCGCCGCAGCGCCACGACCTTGCTGCCCGTCGATAGCGAGCACAGCGCGATCTTCCAATGTCTCGACGCCAACCTGGCCAATCGGGTGAGCCGGATCATCCTGACCGCCAGCGGCGGCCCGTTCCGTGATCGCCCACTCGCCGAGATGCGGCAGGTTACGCCCGCCCAAGCGGTGTCGCACCCGAACTGGTCGATGGGTGCCAAGATCTCCGTCGATTCCGCGACCATGATGAACAAGGGCCTCGAACTGATCGAGGCCTATCATCTATTTGCCGTTACTCCCGACCAGATCGAGATCGTCGTCCATCGGCAATCGGTGGTTCACTCCATGGTCGAGTATGTTGACGGCTCGGTGCTGGCGCAGCTCGGCACGCCGGACATGCGCACGCCCATTGCCTGCGCGCTCGCCTGGCCCGACCGGATGGTGACGCCGGGTGAGCGGCTTGACTTGGTCAGGATCGGCCGGCTCGATTTCGAGGCACCCGATCCCGAGCGGTTTCCGGCGCTGCGCCTCGCGCGCGAAGCCTTGCTGGCGGGCGGCGCGCGGCCAGCAATTCTCAACGCCTCCAATGAGATCGCGGTCGCAGCGTTCCTTGCTGGGCGGATCGGCTACCTCGAAATTGCCGCAATCGTCGCCGATACGCTGTCGCGCTTTGACCCGGCAGCGCCCGCGACGCTCGACGCCGTTCTAAGCGTCGATCGCGAGGCGCGGGCGCTGGCGGAAGAGCGTGTAAAGGAACGCGTCGCTTGATCGATACTCCCGGGCTGCCGCTCACATTGCTGGCCTTCATCCTGGTGATCGGACCTCTCGTCTTCGTGCACGAGATGGGCCATTATCTCGCCGCGCGGTTGTTCGGTGTGAAGTCCGACGTGTTCTCGATCGGCTTCGGACGCGAGATCGCCGGTTGGACAGACAAGCGCGGCACGCGCTGGAAGGTCGGCTGGATGCCGCTGGGTGGCTATGTCCGCTTCGCCGGTGACATGAACGCGGTCAGCCAGCCGTCTGCCGAATGGCTGGCCTTGCCGGCGGACGAGCGCAACCGGACGTTCCAGGCCAAGCCGGTGTGGCAGCGTGCAATAATCGTCGCCGCTGGGCCGGTCGTGAACTTCGTGCTCGCCATCCTGATCCTCGCTGGCTTCGCGCTGGCTTACGGCGACACGCGCACCCCGCCCGTGGTCGGCACGGTGCTGGAGGGCAGCGCCGCCGCGACCGCCGGCTTGCAGGAGGGCGATCGCATTACCCGGCTCGGCGACCGTGACATTGCGGTGTTCGAGGACATGCTGTCCTACACCAGGATTCATCCTGGCGAGACGACCACGGTTGGCTTCGAGCGCGCCGGGCAAGGGCAGACGCTGCCGGTGACGATCGGTGTCGAGGAACAGACTGATCGGTTCGGCAACAATTATCGCATCGGCATGCTCGGCATCGCGCGCGGCGAACGGGTTACGGTGTCGATCGGCCTGTTTGAAGCGCCAGTCGTCGCAGTGCAGCGCACGGGTGAGATCGTGTCGATGATGGTTGAAACGATCGGCCAGATCATCACCGGGCGCCGCTCAGTGAAAGAACTCGGCGGCCCGCTGTCGATCGCCAAGGTTTCAGGCGAGCAGATCACGCTGGGTGTGGACGCCTTTGTGTTCCTGATCGCGCTGGTGTCCATCAATCTGGGGTTCATCAACCTGCTGCCAGTTCCAATGCTGGATGGCGGCCACCTGCTCTTCTATGCGATCGAGGCGGCACGGCGCCGGCCGGTCGGCCCGCACGTGCAGGAATGGGCGTTTCGTGGCGGAATGGCGGCGATCCTCGGGCTGATGCTGTTGGTGACGTTCAATGATCTTGGCAATTTCGGGCTGTGGCGTAGCCTCGCACGCTTGATCGGTTGACGATTCAAGGGCAGGGCGCGCCCGCAGGGGCTGGTTTGGGCTTACCGGGGTGGAATTGGTGACTGTTTTGAACACTTCGTTTGCTCGGCCGCGCGCGGCTTTCCTTCTGGGCTGCACGATGCTGGCCGGCGTTCCGTCGCTCGCGGCGGCGCAAGCTGGGCCAGGTGTGCAGCCGCAACCCCAGGCTCGGCCGCAGGCGCAAGCGACGCTGCCCGCAGCGGCCCCCGTCGCTCCGCCCGTGGAGCGGACGATCCGCTCACTGCGTGTCGAAGGATCGCAGCGTATCGAGGCCGATACCGCACTCAGCTATACCAAGCTGCGCATTGGGCAGACTTACACCAACGAAACGCTCGATCAGGCGATCAAGGATCTTTACGCCAGCGATTTGTTCGCCGACGTCACCGTCGCGGGTGCGGAGACGGGCGACATCATCCTGCGCGTCCGCGAAAATCCGATCATCAATCGCGTCATCCTTGAGGGCAACAAGCGCCTGAAGGACGACAAGATCACCAAGGAAATCCGGCTCAAGCCGCGGCAGGTCTTCACTCGCTCCGCCGTGCGGCAGGACGTTGCACGCATTGTCGAGCTGTACCGCCGGCAGGGCCGGTTCGCTGCGAGCGTCGATCCCAAGATGGTCTCGCTCGATCAGAACCGCGTCGATGTTGTGTTCGAGATCAGCGAAGGTCCCAAGTCCAAGGTTCGTCAGATCAACATCCTCGGTAACGAGGTGTTCGATGACGACAAGCTGCGCCAGCAGATGGCGACCAAGCAGGCTCGCTTGTTCCGCATCCTGTCATCCAACACCACCTACGACCAGGATCGTCTCGCCTACGATCAGCAGAAGCTGCGGCAGTTCTACCTCACTGAAGGCTATGCCGATTTCCGTGTCACCAGCGCAGTCGCCGAACTGACGCCCGACAAGGAAGACTTCATCATCACCTACGTGGTGGAGGAGGGGCCGCGTTATAAGTTCGGCGACGTGAGCGTCGACAGCGACATCCGCGATTTCGATGACAAGGCGCTCGCCAAGACCCTCGCGGTCAAGAAGGGCGATTGGTACAATGCCAAGCTGGTCGAAGACACGGTCGACAGCCTGAGTCAGACCACCGGCCTGTTCGGCTACGCCTTTACCGAGATCAATCCGGAGTTCCAGCGCGACAAGGACGCGCTGACGATGTCGATCAACTTCCACATCGGCGAGGCCAAGAGGACCTATGTCGAGCGGGTGGAGATCACCGGCAACACCCAGACACAGGACAAGGTAATCCGCCGCGAGATCCGTCTTGCGGAAGGCGACGCGTTCAACAGCTTCCAGGTGCGCCGCTCACAGGATCGCATTAACAGCCTGGGTTATTTCCAGGACAAGTTCGAGATCAAGCAGACGCCGGGCTCTGCGCCCGACCGCGTCGTGCTGGGCGCAAACGTAGAGGAACGCGCGACCGGCGAGTTGCAGCTGTCGGCCGGTTTCTCGAGCCTCGAGCGGTTCATCCTCCAGTTCAACCTAACGCAACGCAACTTTCGCGGTAAAGGCCAGGAACTGCGTCTCGGCGTAAATTACTCTAGTTACTCCAAGTCTATCGAGTTGGGCTTCACCGAGCCATATCTGTTCGACAAGAATATCGCAGTCGGCGTTGATGTGTTCCGCCGCGATTTCAACGCGTTCAATTTTCGCGGCAATGATCGCGAAACGACCTACAGTCAGGTGTCCACCGGCTTTCAGGTCCGCGCTGGTGTGCCGCTGACGGAATATTGGTCGCTGTCCGCGCGCTATGGCCTGACCTATGACGAAGTCAGCCTGGACGAGGATCAATTCTTCCGCAGCGGCAAATGTGATCCGCTGCTGGCTGGCCGCTATCTCTGCGACGCGCTCGGCAATCGCCTCACCTCGTCGCTGGGCTATTCGCTGATCTACGACAGCCTCAACAGCCGCCTGCGTCCATCGGCGGGCCAACGGTTCACCTTCAGCCAGGATTTCGCCGGGCTGGGCGGTGACGTGAAGTACCTGCGCACCCGCGCCGACGCGGCGAAATATTGGGGACTGGGTGGCGGTTTCATCCTGTCGGCCTTGGCCGAAGGTGGCTACATCCACCCGTTGGAGGACAGCCGCGGGCCTGGCATCGACCCGATCCGTATCACGGACCGCTTCTATCTCGGCGAGCCGCAGTTCCGCGGCTTCGACATCCGAGGCGTCGGTCCGCGCGTGTTGCGCCAATATTATACCACCGATACCACCGGCGCGCAGGTGCTGATCACCGATCGTGACCAGATCGTCGATGACGCGTTGGGCGGCACCGCTTACTATCTCGGCCGGATCGAGATGGAGATCCCGCTCGGTTCTGGCGCGCGCGAGCTCGGCTTGCGTCCGTCGGTCTATGTGCAGGCGGGCAGCTTGTTCAATATCACCCGGCCCGAGCTGACGGCCGAGTTCCCGACCACCACCGACGCCAACGGCAACACGATCGTGCTGCCGCTGCCGGTGTACAACAGCGCCGGGCAGCCGCTCTACACCTATACAACACCTGGGCAGGGCATCATCTCGACGACCTGCGCGGCCGGTATCCCGGACGCCAGCGGCAATTGTAACGGGATCATCCCGAACTCGCCGCAGATCGCCTCACAGCCGTTCCAGGAGAGCTTCCTCGGCAATTCCGCCAAGCCGCGCCTGTCGGTCGGCTTCGGTGTCAACTGGACATCGCCGTTCGGGCCGCTGCGCATCGATGTCGCGCGTGCGCTGATCAAGCAGCGTGGCGACGACGACAAGCTTATCACCTTCAACGTAGGGACTCAGTTCTGATGACCAAGTTCAAGCTCATGCTGCTCGCCGCGACGCTCGCTGCGCCGGGCACCTTTGTCGCCGGCAGCGCTGCGGCGCAGGTTTCCGGCATCGCCGTTGCCAATCCTGAGCAGGCCGTCGCCGCTTCCAAGGCATGGACCGCCGCACGCGGTCAGATCCAATCGACCTACAAGACCCAGCTCGATCAGGCGAACACCCGTCGTAACGCGATCCAAGCCGAGCTTCAGCCGTTGGTGACCGCCTACCAGACGGCGGCGCGCGCGCCCGGTGCAAGCGAAGCCTCGCTCCGCCCGCAGGCGCAAGCGATCCAAACCAAGCAGCAGGCTGCCCAGGCGGAGCTTTCGCGCCTGACCCAGCCGGCTCAGCGCGCCGAGGCTTATGCAATCGAGCAGATCAGTGCCAAGCTGAGCGACGCAGTGCAGGCCGCAGTGCGCGCCCGCAACGTGACGTTGCTGCTCCGCCCCGAAGCGGCGCTGTTCGCGCAGCCCGCGGCAGACATCACGTCTGCGATCACTGCCGAGCTCGACAAGTCGGTGCCGAGCGTCGGCATCACCCCGCCTGCCAACTGGCAGCCGGGTGGCGCGGGCCAGCAGGGCGCGGCCGCAGCACCGGCCGCACAGCGCGCGCAGCCGCAGGGCCGCTGAGTCCGATCCCCATGACGGACGCGCAGACCAAAGCCGCCATCGGCCCGCTTGATGTTACGCGGGTGATGGCGGCGCTGCCGCATCGCTATCCGATGCTGCTCGTCGACCGGGTCGAGGCGCTGGTGCCGGACGAATCGATCGCCGCGATCAAAGCCGTGACGATCAATGAGGGCTTCTTCCAGGGCCATTTCCCCGGCCGTCCGATCATGCCCGGCGTGCTGATCGTCGAGGCGCTGGCCCAGGCCGCCGGCGTTCTCGCGGTGGAAAGCCTCGGCCTCGCGGGCACGGGCAAGCTGGTTTATTTCATGTCAATCGATGGCGTGAAGTTCCGCAAGCCGGTGGAACCTGGCGTGCTGCTCCGCCTAGAGGTGTCTTTTGTCCAGAAACGTGCGCGCGTGTGCAAATTTGCCGGCCGTGCGCTAATCGAGGGCGAACTGGCGGCGGAATGCGAATTTACAGCGATGATCGCGGATCCGCCCGCCGCTTGATCGGCTTTTTCAACCACATTGCACCGGCGGCGCGCCTCTGCTAGGCGCGCCGCTTCCTTCCAGGCTGGTCGGAACCAGCCACTTCGGAGTTTGTGAGACGTGAAGAAAGATACCCACCCCGATTATCACATGATCAAGGTGCAGATGACCGACGGCACCGTGTACGAAACTCGCTCCACCTGGGGCAAGGAAGGCGACACGATGACGCTCGAAATCGATCCTCTGGCGCATCCGGCGTGGACCGGCGGCAAGGGCCAGATGCTCGACGCGGGTGGTCAGGTTGCGCGCTTCAACAAGCGTTTTGGCGGTCTCACGCTCCGTAAGTAACGGTTGGCTCACCGAGGCGACGCTCGTTGACGAGTTATGTTCGCTGCGGAAAGTTGAGCCATCGAAAAGAACGACCGGCGCCGCAGCAAGCGTGCGCCGGTCTTTTTTCGCGCCGGTCGGGCCGGGTGGCATCGGTTGCACGCTTTGCTGGGTCGCCGATCTGTCGCTTCGGCGCACGGCCGCAAAGCTGCTTGGCGCACCGCAAGGCATGACTATCTCGCTCACCTTGCGCGAGGTCGGGCCAGTCGCCGCTCAGGTGATGTGGCGACGATTTCCTCGTCAGCTGCCGCTTCCATAAGCTGCTTGACCAGCAAGTGTTCGGGCGGACCGGAAAGCCGATCCAGCTAAGTGGCGGATGGGGTGGGATTCGAACCCACGGTGAGCGTGAACCCACGACGGTTTTCAAGACCGTTGCCTTAAACCACTCGGCCACCCATCCGCACCGGTGCGCTCCTCTGCCGTGCTGCGGCGATACGTGCAAGCCCGTCGATGATTGGCGGTTCCGCCGATCCGCCGCCTGTGTCACACAGCGCGGATGAGGGGCACGCAAACCATCGTCCGTTTTCTTCGTTCTGCGGCGCTCGCGGCCGTTGCGCTGGCGGTGCCCGGCTCGGCGCTCGCGCAGGATGAGGCCGGCTTCCAGGCCTATCTGGCACAGCTGCGTGCCCAAGCGCTTCGCGAAGGCGTGCGCTCCTCGACCGTCGATGCCGTGCTGCCGACGCTCACCTACAACGCTCGCGTGGTAGAGCTCGATCGTGGACAGCCCGGCGGCACGCCGCAATCGAACGCTTTCCCGCCCTTCGCTCCTTATAAGGCGCGCCACGTCGATGCCGCGCGGATCAGCCGCGGCCGCACTGCTTACGTTAACAACCGCAGCCGTCTCGCGCGCGTCGAGGCGGAGACTGGCGTTCCCGAATCGATCATGGTCGCCATTTGGGGCCATGAAACCAATTACGGCAGCTACACCGGCGATTTCGATCTGCTGCGCAGCCTCGCCTCGCTCGCCTATGAAGGCCGTCGCCGCGCGCTTTTCGCGGGCGAGTTTGTCGCCACGCTCAAGATCATGGATCGCGGAATCTCCCGAGACACGCTGAAGGGCAGTTGGGCGGGCGCCACCGGCAATCCGCAATTTCTGCCGTCGATCTACCTGCGCCTTGCCAAGGACGGCGACGGCGACGGCCGTGCGGACATTTGGAACAGCCAGGCCGACACGCTGGCTTCGATCGGCAATTATTTTGTCAGTGCCGGTTGGCGCCCCGGCCAGCCGTGGGGGTTTGCGGTGAGCGTGCCGTCCGGTTTCGACCGCAGCGGCCAGCGCAACCGGCTCGTTTCCCCGCGCTGCCCGCGCGTGTTCGAACGGCATAGCGCATGGCGTACGATGGCCGAATGGCGCGCGCTCGGGGTGGTGCCGCAGGGACGCGCCTGGCCGGCGGACAATGTACTGGCGACGCTGATGGAGCCCGATGGCCCAGGCGCCACCGCTTATCTCCTAACCGGCAATTACCGCGTGATCCTCGACTATAACTGCTCAAACTTCTACGCTTTGTCGGTCGGGCTGCTGGCCGATGCGGTTGAACGCTAAGGCGCTCGCCGCGCTGCTTTGGCTGGCGGGGTGCAGCGGCGGCGGTGATTTGCCCCGTCCGCCAATCGCCGACACCGCGGTACGGAGCCGCGACGCCCCCGCGCCGCTGCCGGCCGAAGCAGGGGACGCGCGTGGCCCGGCCGGCACCTCCGGCATGGGCGCGTCTCGCTATGACACCGTCGGTTATGCCAGCTGGTATGGCGACGAGTTCGCCGGCTCACCCACCGCGAGCGGCACGCCCTTCGCGCCCGACGCGATCACCGCCGCCCATCGCACGCTGCCGCTCGGTTCGCACGCCGAGGTAACCGCGCTCGGCAGCGGCCGAACCATCTTGGTCCTGATCAACGATCGCGGGCCAACGCACGCCGAACGCGAGATCGACTTGTCGCGCGGCGCCGCGGCGCTGCTCGGGCTCGGCGGCGAGCCGACCGCACCGGTGCGCGTCCGTGCGGTGACCGCCACTTCGTCAGATGCTGCCGCGCTCGCCGCCGGTCGCCCGGCCGGCCTGCGCCTCAGTGCACCGCCCTCGCTGTTGGCCGCCCTGCGGGCGCAGTTAAAGCCCGCCGCAAGCACCGCTACTCCCCCACTACCCCGTCGCCGTGCCCCGCCCGGCGCCGCGGGCTATCTCGTCCAGGTCGCCGCTTTCTCCAGCGAGTCGCGCGCCAGGGCACTCGCAACCACGCTTGACGGCTATGTGGAACCCGCGGGTCGCCTCCACCGCGTTCGTCTTGGTCCATTCCCCGACGCCGCCGTCGCTCAACGCGCGCGTGACGACGCCGCACGGCGCGGCTATGGCGATGCCACCATCATTATCCAGCCCGACCAGCCCCGAGTAGAGCGTCCATGACCAAGATTCTGCATTATCTCGCAGCACCCGCGATTGCGCTGTCGATCGCTTATCCATCGGCCGCTTCCGCCCCGCAGTTCCAGACGGAGGCGCCCGTCGCCTTCATGAAGGATCTATCGTCGGGCGCGGTGCTGTTCGAAAAGGACGCCGATCGCCGCATGCCGCCGGCCTCGATGGCGAAAATGATGACAGCCTATGTCGCGTTTGATCTCATCAAGCGCGGCGAGCTGAAATTGAGCACGGAGTTCGAGGTTCGTCCGGAGACTTGGCAAAAATGGCATGGCCCATCAGCGGGTTCCACCATGTTCCTTTCGCCGGGTGAGAAGGTTTCCGTCGAGAACCTGCTCTACGGCATCGTCGTCCTTTCAGGAAATGATGCCTGCGTCGTGCTGGCGGAGGGCATTTCCGGTACCGAGGAAGCCTTTACCCAGCGGATGAACGAAGCGGCGCAGCGGATCGGCCTCACCAACAGCCATTTCGGCACCTCAAACGGATGGCCCGACAATGGTGCCACTTATGTCACCGCGCGCGACCTGGCGAAGCTCGCTGCATCGACGATCGAGGATCACCCGAAGCTCTACAAGCAGTTCTATTCACGCCGTGAATTCACCTGGGGCAAGACGCTAGGGGCGGGCGCTGCCATCACGCAGGCGAACCGCGATCCGCTGCTCGGCCGCGTCGCTGGCGCCGACGGGCTTAAGACCGGTCATACCGAGGAAGCGGGCTATGGCTTCACCGGGTCGGCCGAACAGAACGGCCGCCGCTTGGTGATGGTGCTGGCGGGCCTGACCAGCTTTAGCGGTCGCGCCAACGAATCCGTTCGTTTCATGGAATGGGGCTTCCGCGCCTGGCAGGCCAAGCCCGTGGTGAAACAGGGCCGTAAGGTCACCGATGCCAGTGTGCAGCTTGGTGATGCGTCTACCGTCGGGCTCGTCGCCCCGCGAGATCTCAACGTTGCACTGCCCTCGGGCGCGGTGCCGCAGATGACC
Source organism: Sphingomonas jeddahensis (assembly GCF_001981525.1). Lineage (GTDB taxonomy): Bacteria > Pseudomonadota > Alphaproteobacteria > Sphingomonadales > Sphingomonadaceae > Sphingomonas > Sphingomonas jeddahensis. The sequence goes on from NZ_MPSB01000001.1 coordinate 238,309, forward strand.
GCCAAGGTCGTCTATCAGGGTCCGATCAAGGCGCCGATCAAGGCGGGGGCGCATGTCGCCGATCTCGTCATCACCTCACCGGGTCTGCCCGAACAAACGCTGCCGCTCGTCGCCGAAGCTGATGTCGAGGAAGCGGGCTTCTTCGGCCGCGCCTGGGCCGGCCTCACCGGTCTGTTCGGGTGACCGGGCGCTTCCTCTCGCTGGAAGGCGGGGAGGGGGCGGGCAAGTCGACGCAGGCACGGGCGCTCGCCGCGGCGCTTGAAGCGCGTGGGCTGCCCGTGCTCGTCACGCGCGAGCCCGGCGGCAGCGAGGGTGCGGAGGCGATCCGCGCGCTGTTGATGCAGGGCGACGTAAAGCGTTGGAGCGCCCACGCCGAAACCCTGCTGTTTGCCGCCGCGCGCGCCGATCATGTCGAAAAGGTGATCCGTCCTGCGATCGAGGCGGGGACATGGGTGATCACCGATCGTTTCATCGATTCGACCCGCGCCTATCAGGGCGGCGCCGGCGGGATCGACGATGCCGCGATTTTTGCGCTGCATGGCTTCGGCTCGCGTGGGCTGCTGCCCGATCGCACCTTCGTACTCGACCTGCCGATCGCGGAGGGCGCACGCCGGGCCGCGCTGCGCGACGGCGCGATGGCCGATCGCTTCGCGATGCGTGGCGAACATTTCCATGCCGATGTGGCGCGCGCTTTCCGGACCTTCGCCGCGCGCGAACCGAGCCGCTTCCGCATCGTCGATGCCAATCGCTCACCCGGTGATGTCACCGCCATGTTGCTCGCGCAGATGAGCGATCTGCTGCCGTGACGACGCTGCGCGGCAATGCGCCGGCGGCACGGGCGTTCCAGGCCGCCGCAGCCGGCGGCATCATGCACCACGCCTGGCTGCTCGCCGGTCCGCAAGGCGTGGGCAAGGCGAGCTTCGCGCGCGAGGCGGCGATCGACATGCTGGCGCGGGCCACCGGCGAGCTCGGCCCGGATCGCACCCGCGCGCTGGTCGATGCCGGCTCCCACCCCGATTACCGCGTGCTCGATCGCTTGCCGAAGGACGGCAAGCCTGATGCAGATCTCGCGCGCAGCATCACCATCGCCCAGGTCCGCTCGCTTCAGCCGCTGTTCGCAACCACGCCCTCGCTGGGGCCGCGGCGCGTGGTGCTGATCGATGCCGTCGATGATCTCGAACGCGCCGGCGCCAACGCGCTGCTCAAGAATTTGGAAGAGCCGCCGGCGGGGACGATCTTCCTGTTGATCAGCCACGCCCCCGGCCGGCTTCTGCCGACGATCCGCTCGCGGTGCCGGTTGCTCCGCTTCGAGCCGCTGACTGGCGAGGACATGCTGGCGGCACTGTCCGATCTGCTGCCGGAATCGAGCGGCGACGAACGCGAGGCGCTGGTCCGCGCCGGCGCGGGATCACCTGGGCGCGCGCTTCGCTTCGCGGGGCTGGACCTCGACAAGATCGATGCCGCGCTGGGCCAGATCGCGCGCCACGGCGATCGCGACAATACCGAACGCGTCCGGCTGATGCGCGCATTGTCGCTGAAGGCGGCGCAGCCGCGTTACGAGGCGTTCCTGGATCGCGTGCCGACATTCATTGCCGAACAGGCGCCGTATCGGAACGGACCGGCGCTGCGCACGGCGCTCGACGCTTATGATCAGGCGCGCAGCATCGCCGCCAGCGCGCGGGCGCTGTCGCTCGATGCCGGGGGCACGGTGTTCGAACTGGCGGGGGTGGTCGCGCGGCTCGCACGATAGTAGAGGCGGCTGCCTATGGGCGACCCCTTCTACATCACCACCGCGATCAGCTACCCCAACGGCAAGCCGCACATCGGCCATGCCTATGAAGCCATTGCCGCCGATGCCATCGCGCGTTTCCAGCGCCAGGCGGGGCGCGACGTGCGTTTCCAGACCGGCACCGACGAACACGGGCTGAAAATGGTCCAGACCGCGCGTGACCGCGGCGTGGCAGTTGCGGAACTGGCAGCGGAAATGTCATCGCTTTTCCGCGCGATGTGCGACGCATTGCACATCTCCTATGATCGTTTCATCCGCACCACCGATGCCGATCATTATGCCGCCAGCCAGGCGATCTGGCGGGCGATGGAGGCGGCCGGCGATCTGTACCTCGATCGCTACGAGGGCTGGTATTCGGTGCGGGACGAGGCCTTCTATGACGAGAAGGAACTGGTCGAGGGGGAAGGGGGCGCCAGGCTCTCGCCGCAGGGCACGCCGGTAACCTGGACTGCGGAGGAGACCTGGTTCTTCCGCCTGTCCAAATACCAGCAGCCGTTGCTGGATCTGTACGCGAGCAACCCGGATTTCATCCGCCCGGAATCGCGCCGTAACGAGATCATGCGCTTCGTCGAGGGCGGGCTGTCGGACCTGTCGGTCTCGCGCACCAGCTTCGATTGGGGCGTCCCGGTGCCCGACAGCCCCGGCCACGTCATGTACGTCTGGGTCGATGCGCTGACCAATTATCTCACCGGGGCCGGCTACCCCGATGGCGACATGACCTATTGGCCGGCCGACCTGCACCTGATCGGCAAGGACATCGTTCGCTTCCACGCCGTTTATTGGCCGGCCTTCCTGATGTCCGCCGGCATTGCGCTGCCCAAGTCGGTCTTCGGCCACGGCTTCCTGCTCCATCGCGGCGAGAAGATGTCGAAGAGCCTCGGCAATGTCGTCGATCCCGCCGACCTTGCCGGGGCGTTCGGCGTCGATGCGCTGCGCTACTTCCTGCTCCGCGAAGTCAGCTTCGGACAGGACGGCAGCTATTCCGCGGAAGCCATTGTAACGCGGGTAAATGCGGAGCTTGCCAACGCGTTCGGCAATCTCGCCCAGCGCACCCTCTCGTTCATCGCCAAGAACCTCGGCACCTTGCCCGAAGACGGCCGCGCCGAGGAGGCGGACGGCGTGCTGATCGAGGAGGTGATCGTCGCCGCTGCGGGGCTGAAGGCAGCGTTTGGTGACCTGATGCTGAGCCAGGGCATCGATGCCTGGATGCGAGGCGTGGTGGCCTGCAACCAATATATAGATGTTCAGGCGCCGTGGAGCCTCCGCAAGACCGATCCCGAGCGGATGCATGCGGTACTCCGCACCCTCGTGCGCGCGATCCGAACCCTCGCCATTGCCATTCTGCCGGTGGTGCCGACCGGGGCAGGGGCGATCCTCGATCAGCTCGGCGTCGGGCCTGAAGAACGCGATCACGCCGCGATCGACGATGAGAGCTGGTACGCACGCCGCGCGGAAAGCGGCGAGCCGTTGAGCTCGCCGACCCCGGCCTTCCCGCGGCTCGAGCTGCCGGTGGAGGTCGCCTGATGCTCGCCGACAGCCACTGCCATCTCAACTACAAAGGGTTGGCAGAGGACCAGCAGGCGGTGCTCGAACGCGCCCGCGCGCGCGGCGTCACCGCCATGCTCAACATCGCGACGCGCGAAAGCGAATGGGCCGACGTTCTCGCCACGGCCGAGCGTGAACCCGATGTCTGGGCCACCGTCGGCATCCACCCGCACGAAGCGGATCAGCACCCGCACGTCGATACCGCCAAGCTCGTCGAGCGCGCGCAGCACCCGCGGATCGTCGGCCTCGGCGAGACCGGGCTCGATTATTATTACGATCATTCTGATCGCGCGCGCCAGCAGGCCAGCTTCCGCGCCCATATCGCCGCCGCGCGCGAAGCCGGCGTGCCGATCGTGGTCCACACCCGCGATGCGGAGGATGATACCGCGGCCATCCTGCGCGACGAATTGGGAAAGGGGGCCTTCACCGGCGTCATCCATTGTTTCACCGGTACGGCGGCCTTTGCGCGAATTGCCCTGGATCTTGGCTTTTATGTGTCGATCTCTGGCATCGTGACGTTCAAGAGCGCCAAAGCTCTGCAAGATGTCGCCAAAACTCTGCCGATTGACCGCCTGTTGGTCGAGACAGATGCGCCCTTTCTGGCCCCCGTGCCGCACCGGGGGAAGACCGGCGAGCCTGCCTTCGTCGCCGACACCGCCGCCTTCCTGGCAGAGCTGCGAGGCGATGATCTCGATACGCTGCAAGAGGTTACGGCCCGTAACTTCCATGCGCTCTTCGCCAAGACCGCGGCGTGAAGGTCCGCATCCTCGGCTGCGGCACCTCATCGGGTGTGCCGAGGATCGGCAACGACTGGGGGGATTGCGACCCCACCAACCCCCGCAACCGCCGCACCCGCGTTTCCATCCTGATCGAGCATCAAGACACTCGAATTCTGGTCGATACCGGTCCTGATATGCGTGAACAACTGCTGGCGGCCAACGTCGCCAAGGTTGATGCGGTGCTCTGGACGCACGAACACGCCGATCACGTCTTTGGCATCGATGATCTGCGGCAGATCTATCACCACCGGGGCACGCCCGTGCCTGGCTACGCTCGGCTGGCAACGCGGGGGCGGCTGGAGGACATGTTCGGCTATGTCTTTCAAGGCCGTCACGGCTACCCGCCAACGGTCATGATGAATGATCTGCCGGACGTACTGCAAGTCGGCGCCGTCACGATCCGCGTCGTCGATCAACCACATGGATCGATCAGTTCGGCTGGACTGCGTTTCGAATGCGATGGCAAGTCAATCGGCTATGCAACTGATATCAGCGACATGACTGATGGCATGCGCGCACTATACACCAAGCTCGACGTCTGGATCGTCGATGCGCTTCGGCGCAAGCCGCATCCGACCCATCCGCATCTTGAACAGGCGCTTGGCTGGATCGCGGAACTGGCGCCGAGCCGCGCCGCGCTAACCCACATGGATCAGTCCATGGACTATGCGACGCTTGCGGCTGAACTGCCGCCGAGCGTCGTTCCGGGCTACGACGGGCTGGAATTCGAAGCATGAACGGCGGCGGAAGCGCCTGGCTGCTCGCGCTGATGCTGATCCTGCCGCTGTCCGCACTGGTGGCCCGGCGCGTGCCCTTGGGTCAGGCGACGAGGTTGGCTGCGATCTGGGCTGCGCTCTTCGCCGTAGCTGCCGTGATCGTCACTCAGTTCGATCGCCTGCGTACCGGAAGCGGAGGCGACCCGTCTGTGATGAGCGGCAGCACCACTCGAATCGCGCGCGCCGACGACGGCCATTATCGGGCAACAGCGCAGATCAACGGCCTCGACCGCCGCATGCTGATCGACAGTGGCGCCACCACGACTGCGCTGTCGGCAGCAACCGCAAAAGCGGCCCGCATCGACATCGAAGAAAGCACGTTTCCACGGCTGGTCGAAACCGCCAACGGCCAAGTGCTGGTACGCACCGCGCACGTCGCTCGTCTGACAATCGTCCGATCGAAGCGCGCGATCTGCCGGTGGTGGTTTCCGAAGCGCAGGGCGGACAAGACATCATCGGCATGAACTTTCTGTCTCGTCTGCAGTCATGGCGGGCTGAGCGCAACGAGTTGATCCTCACTCCCTATCCACCTCCCACTTAACATAATATATATTATCGCTTTGGTCCTCTAGTTAGATGAACGCGCCGGCAATTAACGCGCCGGCAATTAACGCGCCGGCAATTCTCGTGTTCGCGGTCTTTCGGTGCGACGTCACCGCTAGACCTCAATCCTACCTTGGCGCATTATGGCGTGTGCCGACGGCGGTTCCCGCTGCGCTCTGATGGAAGTTCGCTCCTAACAAGCCCACCACAACAAACGAGGAAGCAGTGTCCCCGATTGGACGGCTACGCGCAATCATGTCGCAACTGCGTGATCCCGATCACGGCTGCGAGTGGGACAAGGCACAAACATTTGAGACCATCGCACCGTACACCATTGAAGAGGCCTATGAAGTTGCCGATGCCTGCGCCCGCGGAGATGTCGCCGATCTCAAGGATGAACTAGGTGACCTGCTCCTTCAGGTCGTCTTCCACAGCCGGATCGCTGAGGAAGCCGGCGCCTTCGACTTCGACGACGTAGCATCGACGATCTCAGACAAAATGGAACGTCGCCACCCACATATCTTCGGCAACACAGCAGAGGGCGGGCACCACCTCTGGGAAACGATCAAGGCCGAAGAACGCGCGGCCAAGCAAGACAAGGGCGCGCTCGCTGGTGTCGCATTAGGGTTGCCCGCCCTCTTGCGTGCAGAAAAGCTGCAGAAGCGCGCGGCGCGTGTCGGCTTTGACTGGCCCAATGCCGACGGCCCACGCGCAAAGATCGACGAAGAGCTGTCCGAGATTGTCGAGGCATCCGACGCAACTCGCGCCGAAGAGGTCGGCGATCTCCTGTTCGCGGTCGTGAACTGGGCGCGACATCTCCGCATCGATCCGGAAGCCGCGCTGCGCAGCGCTAATGCTAAGTTCGAGCGCCGCTTTCGGGCCATGGAAACGATGGCAGGCGGCTCTGTCGCCGGCCAGGATCTGGTGGCGCAAGAGGCGCTTTGGGCAGCGGCGAAAGAAGACGAGCGACGCCGCTGAGGCGGGCACCGGCATCACCCTGCCGCGTCGTCCGCCTCACGCCGTTCAATAAAGCGGTCATGATCCTTGGGCGACATGCGCACTTCGTAGATCGCCTGCTCGCCCTCGATATGCTGGTCCAAAACTTCACCATGTTGATGAAGCCAAGCGGCACTCGCCCCGTCGGCCGCACCAAGGGTTATCGTATAACGCTGGTGCCCGGCGGTGAGCCGATCGGACAATAGCCGAACAAGGGTGTCCACGCCCTCCCCGCTCAGAGCGGACAGCGCCACCACGTCGCTCCGCCGGGCAGCATCGTCAAGCAGCTCTTCGCGAGAACGCTCGTCCAGCAGATCAAGCTTGTTCCAAGCCTCGATCCGCAGCGTCGTCTCGGAAACGCCGATCTCCGCCAACACCGACTCCACGTCCGCCTTTTGCGCCACGGTATCCGGATGGGCGACGTCACGCACATGCACGAGGATGTCAGCTGAGACCACTTCCTCCAGCGTCGCCTTGAATGCCGCGACAAGCTGGGTCGGCAGTTCGGATACGAACCCCACTGTGTCCGACAGGATCGCCTTGTCGATCCCAGGTAGGCTGATCTGCCGCAGGGTCGGATCAAGTGTCGCGAACAATAGATTTTCCGCCATCACATGCGCGCCCGTCAGCCGGTTGAACAGCGTCGACTTGCCGGCATTGGTGTAGCCCACCAGCGCGATCACCGGCCAAGGCGCACGCTGGCGCCGCTCGCGATGCAGCCCGCGCGTCCGCGTCACCTGATCAAGCTCGCGGCGCAATCGCGCCATACGATCCCGAATCAGGCGGCGGTCGGCCTCGATCTGCGTCTCGCCCGGCCCGCCCAGAAAGCCGAATCCGCCTCGCTGGCGTTCCAGGTGGGTCCAACTGCGCACGAGGCGACCGGCCTGGTAATCAAGGTGGGCGAGTTCGACCTGTAACCGACCTTCCGCGGTGGCGGCACGCTCACCAAAAATTTCCAGAATCAAGCCGGTGCGATCGATCACCTTGGCTTCGAGCTGAGTTTCGAGGTTCCGCTGCTGAATTGGCGAGAGCGCAGCATCAAAGACGAACAACGTCGCTTCTTCCTGCCGCCCCAGCACCGCCAATTGCTCGACTTGGCCTGAGCCGATCAGCGTTGCTGCGCGCGGTGCGCGCACGCGCACCGCCTGCCGCTCGACTACCTCTACGCCGATTGCAGCAGCCAGCCCCGCTGTCTCCTCCAGTCGAGCATCAGCATCGCGTGATGAACTACCGAGGTCCGGATAGACGACGATGGCTCGCGCGCCGCGCGCAAACTCCTGGCGATCGCGGTCAAAACCCGTGCTCAATCCTCGTCCGCTCCCGTCGTTTCGTCGGCCAAGTTGAGCGGTCGCGCTGGTTGAATGGTGGACACCGCATGCTTGTACACCAGCTGCGACGTCCCGTCGCGCTGAAGCAGCATGCAAAACAGATCAAACGCCGCAATCTGGCCCTGCAGCATCACACCGTTAACGAGGAACATGGTTACCGAGTCTTCGGACCTACGCACCGCATTAAGGAAGATTTCCTGAAGTAGGGGCTGCTTCTTGGTCCCTTCACCGAGCTGATCCACGATCGCGTTCACATCGACCTGCGCACCCGGCATGATCGTCGAAATCGCGTGCTTGTAGATCAGCTGGCTTTGCCCATCACGGCGCAGCAGGACCGAGAAATTGTCGAACCAGGTAACGATGCCCTGAAGCTTGACACCCTTGACAAGAAAAAGGGTGACAGGAGTTTTCGACTTCCGGAGTGCGTTGAGAAACAGGTCCTGAAGCGAGCTTTGCTTGTCGGCCATGCGATGATGCCCTTTCATTTTTGGCGGAGTTTGCCCCGCGATGCGCCGGTGCCCGGCGTCGGGTTGCGGCCCTTGCGGCACGCTGACCGCTATCTAGGGAGCCGACCCGGCCCGGTCCAGTTGCATCAATCCTCGCGTGTCTCTGTGATCCCAAGCAGCTTCAGTTTCCGGTGCAGGGCGGAACGCTCCATCCCGATAAAGGTGGCGGTGCGCGATATGTTACCCGAGAAACGGCGGATCTGAACCTTGAGATACTCTCGTTCGAACGTCTCCCGAGCTTCCCGCAGCGGCGCGCCCATGATCGCGTTGGCACCGCCACCGCCGCCTTGGTCGCCGAGCACCTCTGCCGGAAGCAGGTCGATGTCGATCCTCCCGATCCGATCGCCTGGCGCGAGAATGATCGTCCGCTCCACCACGTTGCGCAGCTGACGAACATTGCCCGGCCAATCATAGGATTGCAGCGCCACCATCGCATCGGTTGCTACCTCCGGCGTGGTGACGCGGCGCTCGGCCGCGTAATGCGCCACGAAGTGCTCGACCAGAGCGGGAATGTCCTCGCGGCGTTCGGTGAGGGGCGGAATCGATACCGGCACGACGTTGAGGCGATAGTATAGATCTTCACGGAAACGGCCGTCGGCAATCTCTTGCGTCAGGTCGCGACCTGTCGCCGAAACCACTCTGACATCGACCTTGACGACCCGGGTACCGCCCACCCGGGTGAAGCTCTGGTCCGTCAGCACACGCAAGATCCGACCCTGCGTCGTGATCGGCATATCCGCGATTTCGTCAAGGAACAGCGTGCCGCCATGCGCCTGTTCCAACAAGCCTGGCCGGACGAGGTCCCCCCCCTCCTCTACCCCGAACAGTTCCTCTTCGACACGCTCAGGGGTCATGTTAGCCGCGCTGACCACGACGAACGGCGCGCCTGCGCGCTGGCTCCAGCCGTGCAGCAATCGTGCGGCGACTTCCTTGCCGACCCCTGCCGGCCCGACAATCATCACGCGACTGCCCGTCGCGGCGACCCGCTTGAGCGTCGCGCGAACCGCGTTGATCGCGCCGGAACTGCCCGTGAGGTCCGTATCGCGGCCCGCGGTTGCCCGCAGACTTGCGACTTCGCGCCGCAGCCGCTCGGTCTCGGTGGCACGCTCCACCATCAGCAGCAGGCGTTCGGCCTGGAATGGTTTCTCGATGAAGTCAGCCGCGCCCTGCCGGATCGCGGCAACTGCCGTGTCCAGGTTGCCGTGCCCCGAGATGACCAGCACGGCTATGGACGGATCACGCCGCTTGATCTCGGCGAGCAGATCAAGCCCGTCAAGTCGGGAGCCCTGAAGCCACACGTCGAGCAACACCAGGCTGGGCCGGCGCACCGCAATGGCCTCCAGCGCAGAGTCGCTGTCCGCAGCGGTGCGGGTGTCATATCCCTCATCCTCAAGCACGCCCGAGACGAGTTCGCGGATATCATGTTCGTCGTCGACGACGAGAATGTCTAACGCCATGGTCTATGCCGTCCGGTTGCGGGTCAGGGCGGCAATGCCTCCGCCGTCACCGTCATTTGAATCGTGGTCCCGTCCGGTTACGCCGGCGAGCATCATTGTATCGAACGTCATGGTCACCAGCGTCCCGCCAACGGGACGGTCGGCGAACGAAATCGTTCCGAAATGTTCCTCGACGATCTTCTTAACGATCGCCAGGCCAAGGCCAGTGCCGCGCGCGCGGGTAGTCATGTATGGCTCGACGATCCGGTCGCGCTCCGGCGGCAGCCCCACGCCGTCATCCGCAACGGTGATGATTGCACGATGGTCCTCCTCAAGCACCTCCATCACGATCGCGCCCTCGTTGCGCCCAGTTGCTTCGATGGCTTCGACGGCATTCTTGACGATATTGGTGAGCGCCTGACCGATCTGCCGCCGGTCGCATACCAGCATTGGGCCTGGCTCATCATGGCGGATCTCGAAGCGGATGGCCGCGTGCGCCACCTCGTGGAGGAACATCGTCTGCCGCGCGACATCGACCAGGGACTCCTCGCGAAATACGGGCTTCGGCATGCGTGCGAAAGAGGAGAACTCATCCACCATTCGTCTCAGGTCACCGACCTGGCGAACGATCGTCTCGGTCAGGCGGCTGAAGGTAGTGTCTCCTTCCTCCACCTTCCCGCCATAGCGACGCTGTAGCCGCTCGGCGGCAAGCTGGATCGGGGTCAGCGGGTTCTTGATCTCGTGCGCGATGCGCCGGGCGACGTCGGACCAAGCGGCGCGACGCTGGTCGAGCAACTGCTGCGTGATATCGTCAAAGGTCAGGATCGGCCCGGTGCCATCGCGGGCAATACGCACGGCCAGCGTGCGCGCCTCGCCAGCGGCAGTCAGTTGAATGATTGCCTCACGCGCGGTGCCGTCGAGCAGCCTTTCGAGCTCCGGCGCAATGCTGGCGAGTGGGCGGCCGATCGGAGGATCAGCAAGGCCCAGCAGCATCTGGGCCGAGCTGTTGATTAATCGGATCGTGCGATCGGGCGCGATTGAGACGACGCCCGCCGATACCCCCGACATCACCGCTTCGATCAAGGCGCGCCGATTGTCGAGCTGCGCATTCGCGGTGACAAGGGCGTGATTCTGCTCTTCCAGTCGCTCCGTCATTCTATTGAATGCGTTCGACAAGGTGCCGACCTCGTCGCGGTCACGCGTTTCCTGTACGCGGGCGGCGAGGTCCCCACCCTCCACTCGCCGCGCTGCGTCGACCAGTTCGGCCACAGGCCTGACCAGCCGGTCAGCCACCGCAAGCGCGATCCAGACCGCCACGCCGACGATCAGCAATGACAACAAGAGCAAGGCCGCATTGAAGCGTAGCTGCAAGGTTCGCGCTCGCACCAGCAGCGCGCGATAATTGGCGAGCGCAGCCTCGGCACGCTCTGTCTGTGTCGTCATCTCCTTCGGGTTTGTGACGCGGGCGGCGTAAAGGAAGATCCTGGAAGAACCGGGCAGCCGCGCCACAGTCTGGATCCGATCGCCGGTGACCGTTACCTTGCTCTGCTGTCCCTCGCGCAATGCACCCACTGCTTCCGCGGATACTTGGCGCGCAAGATCGAGGTCGTAGGGGTTGACGAAGGCGAGCGTCTGCAGTTCGCCCTTCGGCGAAACCTGGAACAGCAACGCCTCGGAGAGGCTGCGGAAATACGTCTGCTGGAACAAAAAAGCGCGGAACTGTGGATCCTCGATCGGCCGCTGGTCGAGCTCACTCGCGATATCGCTGGCCATCGTCACGGTCGCCTCCTGCCAGCGCTGAAGGATCTGGTTGTACGATGTGCGAGTAAGCGTGGTCGCATTCTCGAACACGCCGCGAGCGCGATCCGAGTACCAGAATTGCACGCCATATTGGAACAGCAGCGAGGCTGCGATCGTCACCAGCACCATCGGCACGGCAGCGACAATCGAGAAGAGGGCGACCAACCGGACGTGCAGTCGCCCTTCGCCGCCAACCGGCGAGCGAGCCGCGCGCCGCCTGGCGATGCGGCGGCCGAACAGCATCATCAGCGCGACGCCGGGGACCAGGTTGGAAACGAGCAGCAGCGCCACCACGCCGGGAGCGATCAAGCCCTCGGGACGTCCCGTATGAGCAACGACCACATAGGTGCCAGCAGCAATGGCGATCGCGATGGCGAGCACGCCGATCTCGATCACTGGCGTCACTGTCCAGCGGCGCGGCGGGGCAAGCAGGTCGGTGGCGGGTGCCGTACCGGCGATCATCGGCGCAACGCTACAACAAGAGTGTTGCAGAGAAAACACATAATTGCCGCGTTCACCGCAACTCCCGCGCGTGTGGACGGATAGCCGGATCAATTCCGAGCGCGTCGAGCCGCTTACGAAGTGTGTTGCGGTTCAAGCCGATCGCCCGGGCGGCACGTAGCTGGTTGCCACCGTGGCGCGCTAGCATCGCTTCGATCAGCGGCCGCTCGACCTCGGCGATGAGCCGATCGTATAGCGTGCCATCATCAAGCGCTGCCGGTTCATTACGCGCCAGCCGCTCCACAAAGGCGCGAACCGCGGCATCCAGCGCCACGTCGGGATCCGGAAACAACGACGTGCTGCTATGTCCCAGCATAGTGACAAGCTCACTCGCCGAGATGCGATCATCCCGCGACAAAGCCGCCAGCCGCCGCATGAGATTCTCGAGCTGTCGAACGTTGCCCGGCCAATCGTGCTGTTCGAGCAGGTCGACAGCTTCCTTGTCCAAAGTCTTGCGCGGCAAGCCTGAATCCGCCGCCCGCTCAAGAAAATGGCGGGCCAGCACGGCGATATCGCTGCGGCGCTCGCGCAGGGCCGGGAGTGCAATGGGAACGACATTCAACCGGTAGAAAAGGTCTTCGCGGAACTGCCCGTTGGCAACCGCCTGCTGGAGCTCACGATTGGTCGCCGCGACGATCCGCACATCGGCGCGGATCGTGCGAACCCCACCCACCGTGGTGAACTCGCCTGACTGAAGAACGCGCAACAGTCGCGTCTGAGCCTCGATCGGCATGTCGCCAATCTCGTCAAGGAACAACGTCCCTCCAGCGGCTTGCTCAAACCGGCCAGCCGTGCGCTGCGCGGCGCCGGTAAAGGCGCCACGCTCATGCCCGAACAACTCGGCCTCGATCAGCTCGCGCGGGATTGCCGCCATGTTGATCGCCACAAATGGCGCGGCGCGGCGCTGGCCCAGATCGTGGATCGCTCGTGCAACCAACTCCTTGCCGGTGCCCGACTCCCCCGACACCAATACGGTGAGATCGTTTGAGACCACGCGCGCGATGACCCGATAAACTTCCTGCATCGCCGGGGAGCGGCCGATCAGTGGAAGGTTTCGATCTTCGTCGTCGATCTGCAGGGGCAAAGCGGCGCCGCGCCGCTCCAGTGCCGCGGCGATCGTCTTGGTAAGGGTTTCGAGGTCGAACGGCTTAGGCAGATAATCATAGGCGCCCGCTTCGTTGGCGCGGACGGCGGTGGTGAGCGTGTTCCGGGCGGACAGGACGATCACCGGCAGGTCCGGCGCCTCGCGGGCGAGCCGCATCGCAATCTCGATGCCGTCGCCATCAGGCAGGACGACATCGGTCAGCAGCACGTCGGGCACGCCCTGTCGCAGCTCGCGATCGAACTCCGCAACGCTGCCGGCGGTTCGCACCCGGTGCCCCGCACGGCGTAGCGCGTGTGCGACCACCGTGCGGATCGCTTCGTCATCATCGACGAGCAGGATATTGCCCGCCATTACTCAGCCCTCGGCAGGAGAATGCGGAAGACCGTCTCGTTCGGCGTGCCCTCGCGCGAATATTGCACCATTCCCCCCATGTCGCGCACCAGCTTGTCGACCAACGCCAGCCCCAGCCCCTTCCCTTCCGGCCGGCTCGAGACGAACGGATCGAAAAGATGTTCGGCAATGTCCTCCGGGGCCCCCGGCCCCGAATCCACGACGCAGATCTCGATCGGTAAAGGGCGGCGCGGCCGACCTGGCGCCGCTGCGACCGACATGCCGTGGCGGTAAGATGTCGTCAGCGTGATGCGGCGCTCGCCGCGCTGTCCCAGTGCCGTGGCGGCATTTTTCATCAGGTTGATTAGAACCTGCAGCAACGCATCGCGGTTCGCCATAGCTGGCGGCAGCGAGGGATCAAACCGTTCCTCGATCGTGATCTCGCGCGCAAACCCGGCAAGCGCGGCATCGCGCACGCGGGCGAGCAGCGGATAGATGTTGAGCGGCTCCACCGCCAGCGGCCGCGTGTCGGTGAAATCCTCCATCCGGTCGATCAGCGCCGTAATACGATCAACCTCGTCGATGACCAGCTTGGTCATGGTCTGTGCATCAACGCCATCGGCAATCAACTGGGCGGCGCCGCGGATGCTCGACAGAGGGTTCTTGATCTCATGTGCCAGCATCGCCGCCGCGCCGACCGCCGACCGGGCCGCAGCCGCGCGATCCGCCGACACGCCGAGCCGGCGGGAACTCGCCGCATTATGCAGCGTGATGACGCGCCAACCGGGATGTTCGGGCAGCTCGATCGCGGCAAGATCGACCCGCAATCGTTGTCCGCGTGCGGTTTCGAGCGCAAGGTCGAAGGCGGTGAACGCGCGGCCCTTCTGCGCGCCGGCTTCATCCGGGAGCGGCAGGACGTCGCCGATCATGCGCCCGCGCATCGCCCGTTCGGACTGATTGAGCAGCAGCTCGCATTCCGCGTTGGCCTGCGCGACTCGTCCCCCCGCATCGACCACCATCAGCGCGACGGGAAGTGCGCTGAGCAGTTCGGAGGGCTCCGGGCCGCGCGGTGCCAGCATCACGCCGCTGCGCGAGCGCGATAGGGCGCATAGAATCCGGCCAGCATCTGCAACACCACCTTGGCGTCCGGTTCCTTGTTCACCGCGTTGCGGAACTCGGCCGAGCCGTGAATGCCCTTGGTGTACCAGCCGATATGCTTGCGCGCCATGTTGACGCCGGTAAGCGTGCCATAATGGCTAAGCATCGCCTCGTAATGTTCGACGATCGCGTGATATTGTTCGTCGAGCGACGGGTCCGCCTTGGGGGTGCGCCCGGCCAGCGCATCCATCACCTGAGCGAGCAGCCAAGGGCGTCCATAAGCGCCGCGGCCGATCATCACGCCGTCCGCACCTGATTGATCCAGCGCGCTTTCGGCGTCCGCGACCGAGTTGATGTCGCCGTTGACGATCACGGGAACGCTGATTGCCTCCTTTACGCGGCGTACGAACGCCCAGTCTGCCGAGCCCTTGTACATCTGGTTGCGGGTGCGGCCATGGACGGTGATCATCCTGGCGCCGAGATCCTCGGCGATGCGGGCGAGTTCAGGCGCATTGAGGCTGTCATGGCACCAGCCCATGCGCATCTTGACGGTGACCGGTGCCTCTACCGCTTTCACCACCGCATCAATGATCGCCGCGGCATTCTTGAGATCGCGCATTAAGGCCGAACCTGCGTCGCCGCTTGTCACCTTGCGGACCGGGCAGCCCATGTTGATGTCGATGATCGCTGCGCCCTTTTCCTCCGCGAGTTTGGCGGCTTCTGCCATCTCGTGCGGGGTGCAGCCGACCAGCTGCATAGATACAGGCTCTTCCGAAAGATGCCACGCAGCCTTTTGAATTGACTGCCGAGTTTCGCGGATTGCCGCCTGGCTGGCGATCATCTCAGTGACGTTGAGGCCCGAGCCGTAGCGGCGCACGAGAGTGCGGAACGGCTGGTCCGTGACGCCCGTCATCGGCGCGAGCACTACCGGCTCGTCGATCCGTACGGGTCCGATCTGGATAGGGGCGAGCTTGCGCATCCGGGAGTATCTGCCTGAAAAACAGGCAGGTAAGCGATCCACGACGCGCTGGCAAGGTGAGGGATATAACGCTAGGGGCGCGCCGATGAATACCGTCGCGCTGATCGTCGCCGCGGGCAAGGGGGAACGCGCCGGGGGCACGCTGCCGAAGCAGTTTGCGCTCATCGCCGGCCGCCCCATGCTCGCCTGGAGCTACGCCGCTTTCGCGAAGAATCCCCGAATCGAGCGCGTCATTGTGGCGATCGCCGAGGATCAGCAGCGACTTACGGCGGAGCATATGCCCGGCGTCGCAACAATCACCGGCGGAACGACGCGGCGCGCGTCGGTGGCATCGGGGCTCGCGGCGATGGGCGATGCGGAACGCGTGCTGATCCATGATGCGGCGCGCCCGTTCATCACGGACGCGGTGATCGATCGGTTGATCGACGCACTGGATAATGCCGATGGCGCGGTGCCGGTGCTGCCGATAGTCGATACCTTGGTGTCGACAGACGGCACCAGTGTTTCGCGCGAGGGGTTGCACCGGGTGCAGACACCGCAGGCATTCCGCGTCGACAGCATCCGCCGGGCGCATGCGGAATGGCGCGGCGCGGAGCCTACGGACGATGCGCAGATGGTGCGGGCGCTTGGCGGATCGGTCGCGCTGGTGCAGGGCGATCCCATGCTCGAAAAAGTGACCCTGCCCGGCGACTTCGCCGCGGCGGAAGCGCGGATCGGATGGGAGACGCGGACGGCGACGGGGTTCGACGTTCACCGGCTGGCGGACGGCGAGGAATTGTGGCTCGGCGGGGTGAAGATCCCGCACCATAAGGGATTGAGCGGACATAGCGACGCCGATGTGGCGCTGCATGCGCTAACCGACGCGCTGCTCGGTACGATTGCCGCGGGCGACATCGGCCAGCACTTCCCGCCCAGCGATCCGCAATGGCGCGGCGCGGAATCGGGGCAGTTCCTGCGACACGCCGCCAAGCTGATCGCTGATCGCGGCGGGCAGATCACCTTCGTGGACCTGACGATCATGTGCGAGGCGCCCAAGATCGGGCCGCACCGTGTGGCGATCCAGGCACGGATAGCGGAACTTCTGGCGCTTTCGACCGATCGCGTTTCTGTGAAAGCGACGACCACCGAACGCCTGGGCTTCACCGGCCGTGGCGAGGGCATCGCCGCTCAGGCCGCGGCGACCATTCGCCTGCCCGGAGACCCAGCATGAAACGCCTGCTTGCCGCCGCGATGTTGTTCGCCATGCCAACGACCGCCTTTGCGCAGACGCCCTGTCTGACGACGGCGGAGGCCGAGGCGATCACGTTGGTCGCCTTTCCCGACATCATCCGCGAGACCGGCCGGGTGTGCACCACCCTGCCCGCCTCCAGCGTCGTGCGGCGCACATCCGGGCCGTTCCTGGCGCGCTACCAGGTGGAGGCGGATCGCGCTTGGCCGGCGGCGCAAAGCGCGATTGCGAAGCTGAGCGACCCCCGCCTGTCGATGCTGCTGCTCCAGTCAGACTATGCGCGACCGCTGATCACGTCGCTGATCGCGCCGTTGATCGTTGGGCGGGTGCAATCATCGGACTGCGGAACGATCGATCGGATCATGACGCTGCTGGAACCGCTACCGCCGCGCAATTCGGCCGGCATCGTCGTGGCTAGCCTGCAACATCTGAAAGCGGAAAAGGCGCGCGGCACCGCTGCCGTCGCCGACATCCCCGACCTGCCGGTCTGCGCGGCGTCGCGGCGATGAGCGAGAACCTGCTACCCGACAGATTGATCGAGGCCGCGACCAGGGTGGTCGAGGCAAATCGTGCCGCCGGCCGCCGCCTCGCGGTGGCGGAAAGCTGCACCGGCGGGCTGGTCGCAGCGGCGCTGACCGAAGTGCCCGGCTCATCCGACGTGCTCGAAGCCTCGATCGTCAGCTATTCGAATGAGGCAAAGCTGGCGCTGCTCCATGTGTCAAACGACGTGATCGAAACATTCGGTGCCGTTTCGATCGCCACGGCGTGGAGCATGGCCCAGGGTGCGCTGGAAGCGACCCGCGCCGACGTGGCAGTCGCCATTACCGGGATTGCGGGCCCGGGCGGGGGATCGGAGAAGAAGCCGGTCGGCACGGTTGTCTTCGCGCGCGCCGAGCGCGGCGGTGATCCCGCCGACGTTGTCGCGGACAAGAAAACCTTCGGCGACCTGGGCCGCGCCGGTATCCGCCTTCAAGCGGCGCTATGCGCGCTCGACTTGCTGATGCCGCCAGCAGAGGCCCCGTCCGAGGAAGTGCCCGCCCCATAGAGCTTGCGGGCGCGATCCTCGAAGGCGCCGATCATCTTGCGCAGCGCGATGCCGAACACCTGCCCCGCGAGCATCTCGAACATCCGGTTCTTGAACTGGAAGTCGACCGAGAAGTCGACAAGACACCCCTGCCCGTCCGGGCGGAAGCGCCACTCGTTATAGAGATATTTCATCGGACCATCGACATAGTCGACGTAGATCCGGTCGGGCCTCTGCTTTTCAACACGAGACGTGAACGTCTCGCGCAGGCCTTTGAAGCCGACGATCATGTCGGCGACGGTTTCCTCCGGCGCGTCCTTGCGGACGCGCATGGCGATGACCCAGGGCAGGAATTCCTGATAGGATTTCACGTCCGCGACCAGATCGAACATCTGCTCGGGCGTGTAGGGCATTGCCCGCGTCTCGTTATGCTTTGGCAAGCTGTGCCTCGCGCGCCGCCCGTAGCTTCGCGAAATCCTCCCCGGCGTGGTAGCTCGACCGGGTCAATGGCGAGGACGCGACCAGCAGAAAACCCTTGGCGCGCGCAATTGCGGCATAAGCATCAAACGCCTTGGGGGTGACGAAATCCATCACCTTGGCATGTTTGGGCGTGGGCTGAAGATACTGGCCCATCGTCAGGAAATCGATGTCGGCCGAGCGCATGTCGTCCATCACCTGATGAACCTCCAGCCGCTCCTCGCCGAGACCAAGCATCACGCCCGACTTGGTGAAGATCGATGGATCGTGGCGCTTGACGCTCTCCAGCAGCCGCAGCGACGCATAATAACGCGCACCGGGGCGGATCGTCGGGTACAACCGCGGCACGGTTTCGAGATTGTGATTGTAAACGTCGGGCCGTGCGATGACGATCGACTCGACTGCAGCCTGAGTCTTGTTGCGGAAGTCCGGCGTCAGGATCTCGATCGTGGTCGACGGCGTGGTGCGGCGAAGCGCCTCGATCACCTTGACGAACTGATGCGCCCCGCCGTCGGGCAGATCGTCCCGATCAACTGAGGTGATGACGATGTGCTGCAGCCCCATCTCGGCCGCCGCAACCGCGAGATGCTCGGGCTCAAGCGGATCGACCGGGCGCGGCATGCCCGTCTTCACGTTGCAGAAGGCGCAGGCACGGGTGCAGGTATCGCCAAGGATCATCACCGTGGCGTGTTTCTTGGTCCAGCATTCGCCGATGTTCGGGCAAGCCGCTTCCTCGCAAACGGTGGCGAGGTTGAGGCGGCGCATCAGCTGCTTGGTCTCGGCGAACCCGACCGAAGTGGGCGCCTTGACGCGGATCCAATCCGGCTTGCGAGCGCGTTCCGGGCGGGCGAGCGGGGTCATATCAGTCATCTTGCGGGGCGAGATAGCGACTGCCGCCGCGCGAAACAACGCGATATGGGAGGCGGCATGACCGTCTTTACCGATCTTGTCGCCGGCTACGGCCGTTTCCGCGAACATGGCTGGGCCGAGGAGCGTGAGCGATGGGCGACCTTGGCACAGGGCCAATCGCCCAAGGTGATGGTGATCGCCTGCTCCGACAGCCGCACCGATCCTGCGATGGTGTTCGATACCTCGCCGGGCGAGATTTTCGTCGTGCGCAACGTCGCCAATCTGGTGCCGCCTTTCGAAACGGGTGGCGGGCGGCATGGCGTGTCGGCGGCGCTGGAGTTCGCCGTCACGCAACTGAAGGTCGAGGAAATCGTGGTGATGGGCCACGGATCGTGCGGCGGCGTGCATGCCGCGATGACCGGGCGGTTCGCCCAGGCCGACCCCGGCGAGGGCGGGTTCATCGCGCATTGGATCGACCTGCTCGATGCAGCTCGGGATCGGGTGACCGCGGAGCATGGCATTGGGGAGGATGCGGTGCATGCGCTTGAGCTGGAGACGGTGCGGGTGAGCATCACCAATCTGCGCAGCTTTCCGTTCGTGCGCGAAGCAGAGGCCGAGGGGCGGCTGACGCTGCACGGCGCTTGGTTCGCAATCAAGGAAGGCGTGCTGTGGGTGATGGGGGAGGATGGGGAGTTCGCGCCGGCTGTTTAAATCAGCCACCATCCCGTTGTGATTTGCGCGTGGGCGGGAAACCAGCACCGCTAAGGTGGTGTTGAGGCCGAGAACTCTGGACGTACGAATCGCCCTGACCTGGAGGACGGTTGAAGGGCGACGTATTACTCAGCGGGCATCCGCACCAGCACCACTGCGGGACTGGGCGCGAACATGCGTCGGGCGATCGGGGCCGGTACGAGCTGCTCCAGCCCGAGCTGGCGGAGCAACGCACCAAGCCGAGTCGGTGGCGATGGATAAGCGGCAACCACCACGCCAGGTGGCGAAACGTCTGCCGCTATGATCGCAAGCCCGCCGGGCGCTGCGGGTAGCGGCCGGATGTTGCGCTGATTCAGGAAGGCCATCGCGATGTCGGCACGAGCCACGTCGTTCGCAGGCGCCGCGACAGTCTCATTCGGATGAGCTTCAGCCGCGAGTACCAGCGCCTCCATCGACCAGCGCGGGTGGGCGTTGCCGGCGCTCATCAACAAGAGGTTGCCGGCCACCATCGCGGCTAGGATCAGCGACCGCACACGCCAGCCGAGCCGATCAAGCCAGATCGCCAGCACGATCACTGCCGTCAGCGCCGCAAGCATGAAATAGCGCGGGTTGAGCACCAATTTGGTGTAGAGCAGGGATACAAGCAGGAAGCTCGCGCCCGCCATCCAGGCGAGCAGCACCAGCGGCCGGCGCCGCTCCACCGCTATGCTACGCCATCGGTCGAACGCTGCTGCCGCTCCCGCGAACCAGAAGAGCAGGCCGAAATCGTCGTTGATCAGCAGGACGAGCAGCGGATCGATCGGCGCCCACAGCAGGAAATTTCCCTCGTGGTTCGCTGCGCGATCGATATGCTCGTCATGGTGGAAGGCAATGGTGTAGCGGCGTAGCGGGTCGCCCGTGAGCAGGTATTGGAACAACGCTTCGCCCAGCAGCACCGCCGCCGCGCCGATGCCGCAGGCGATTAGCACGCGGCGGGGGATGGGGCGGCCGATCAGCAGCAGGGGGCCGAGCACCGCAAGCGCCAGCACGCTTGTTTCGCGGCACAGCACCGCCACGCCAAACATGACGCCGCCCAGCCCGGCGCGCAGCAGGCCGCGAGGCCCCTCTCCCGCCAGGCCGATCAGCCACGCGCCGCCCACTAGCGCCGCTGCCTCGATCAGATCGACGCTAACGGTGGTGGCATGGCTGACGACGACCGGCAGCGTCGCGGTGAGCAGCGCCGTAATCCATCCGGCGCGCGTGCTCGCCACGCTAGCGGCAAATCGCGCCGCAACCGCCACCAGCAGGACGTAGAACAGGACTGCGGTGATCGCAAAGGACGCGAAGTTCTCCCCCACCAGCGCCAGCACCGTCGCAAAGGTGAGCGTCAGCGGAAAGCGCGTCGACCAGTGATCGGTTCCGGGAAACGGCGGATCGGTCAGCCACCGCACGGCCCCGGCATGATAGAGCGAGTCGTCGGAGGCCATGAACCCCACCCAGCCGACGAACAACGCCGTTGCCATCGTCAGTGCCACCAGTGCGAACCAGCCGACGGTGGTTGCGGAGTTTGCGTTCTCGGCTTGCGGTTCAAGGGTGTGCGGGCTCCTCATGGCACCACGCGATAACGAGGGCGTGTGTAGAAATGCTTGCTTCCTGAACAACGGTTCATCCCGCCGGCCATTTGCGACAAATCGCGACCAAATCGGCGAGCCGTTGGGACAAGGCGGATACAGTGATAGCCCAGATAGGTTCTCGACGCCGCGATAACCGCGCCGCCAGTATCCAGTGAAGAGGAGCAGTCTCATGTTCAAGAAGCTGATCAAGGCAACGGTCGCAGCCTCGCTGATCGCCACCCCAATGATTGCCGCCAATGCACAGGCGCAGCGTCGCGAAGTGACCACCACCACTGTCAAGCATCGCCCCAACGGGACGGTAGTGAAGAAAACAACCGTCCGCCGCGGACCGACGTATCGCACCTGGCGCCAGGGCCAGCGTTTCGACCGCCGCTATGCGCAGAACTACCGCGTGATCGACTATCGTCAATATCGTGCGCAGCGCCTAGGCGCACCGGGCCGTGGGCAGCAGTGGGTCCGCTCGGGTCGCGACGCGGTGCTGGTGGCCGGCAACGGCAACGTCCTGCGCGTCGTCCCGCGCGCCTTCCGGTAAGGCTTGATTTTCACGCGGTTCCGCGTAGAGGAACCATCAGCACGGGCGGGTTGGCTTCGGCCTCCCCGCCCTTTGCTGTTGTGGACGACAGCCGGAGGGGCATGGCACGGGGCCATGTCAGCGATCGGCCAAGGAAGGAAAGCACATGGCTCTGTACGAGCACGTGTTCCTTGCGCGCCAGGATTTGGCACAGGCGCAGGTGGACCAGATGGCGGAAGCCGTCACCAAGATCGTCGAGGATCATCAGGGCAAGGTCGTGAAGACCGAGACTTGGGGGCTGCGTTCGATGGCCTATCGCATGGCCAAGAACCGCAAGGCGCATTACGTCATGATCGAGATCGACGCACCGGGCGACACCGTCGCCGAGATCGAGCGTCAGCATTCGATCAACGAAGACATCATCCGCTACATGACCGTCAAGGTCGACGCGCATGAGGCCGGCCCGTCGGTGATGATGCGCAAGCAGGAGCGGGATCGCGAGCGCGGTCGCCGTCGTGAAGAGGAGAACGCATAATGGCCCGTCCCTTCTTCCGCCGCCGCAAGAGCTGCCCCTTCTCCGCTAAGGATGCTCCCCGGATCGACTATAAGGACGTCCGTCTGCTGCAGGGCTTCGTGTCCGAGCGTGGCAAGATCGTCCCGTCGCGCATCACCTCGGTGAGCGCCAAGAAGCAGCGCGAACTCGCCCAGGCGATTAAGCGCGCCCGTCACCTGGGCCTGCTGCCCTACGTCGTTAAGTAAGGAGAAGAGCAGATGGACGTCATTCTGCTTGAGCGCGTCGAGAAGCTCGGCGCCATCGGCGACGTGGTAAAGGTGAAGGACGGTTTCGCCCGTAACTACCTCTTGCCGAACAAGAAGGCGCTGCGCGCCAACGAGGCCAACCGCAAGGTGTTCGAGGCCAACCGCGCCCGCATCGAAGCCGAGAACGCGAACCGCCGCGGCGAGGCCGAGGTCGAGGCGAAGTCCTTCAAGGACGCATCGGTCACGATCATCCGCCAGGCGTCGAACGTCGGCCAGCTCTACGGCTCGGTCGCGGTGCGCGATCTGGTCGAGGCGCTGAACGACGCCGGCCACAAGGTCGCCAAGTCGGCAATCGTGCTCGACAAGCCGATCAAGGCGATCGGCGTGTACGACGTGAAGGTCGCGCTGCATCCGGAAGTGTCGGTGACGGTCAAGGTCAACGTCGCCCGCTCGCCTGAAGAGGCCGAGATGCAGGCGTCGGGCGTCGACGTCATGGCGCAGGTCTTCGAGGAAGGCCGCGACACCGGCGGCTTCCTGGAGAAGTTCGACCCGAACGCGGAACCCGGCGCCACCGCCGAGGCTCGCGATGAGGGCGAGGAGCCGGCGCAGGGCTGATCGGCTCTCGCAGGCTTGCGACAGAAACGGCCCGCCCGGCAGCAAGCCGGGCGGGCCTTTTACTTTGGCAGCATCACATTTTCGTTCGGCGTCACATCCAGGCATTGCTGCGCCGGTGCGCATTTCCCGCGGGCTGGGTTGAGGCTCTCGCGTTCGGCGGGCTTAAAAGGTTCCTGCTCTCACGGGCGCGACATCGTTCGCCGCTCCATCACCCCACCTCGTCACCCTGAACTTGTTTCAGAGTCCAGCCCTTCCGCTCGCGCAGCCATCGCCCGTGAGCCGGTGAATGCTGAAACGGGTCAGCATGAGGTCATGTTGGCGGAACAACTTGCGCGCAACAGCAGACGGCGGAAAAGGGACGTCTTGTTCTTACCGCATCTGCGACAGGCCATGAATTGTAGCTGTAGCGACGCACATCGCGCAGGGCACCGCCAGAGCGATCAAGGATGATGTGCTGCGATCCCAGCGCCGCCAGAGAGCTACCCCGGCACCGATGCCCGCACATGCTGAACGGAACTGCTAATAGCGATGTCCGCTCGCACCCCTGAACATCGATCCAACCAACGTGCAGGCTATAGTCGCTAACGAAACAGCAAGGGCTTGCGGAAGGACAGGACGCGTACTTCCAGCTGATGTCGGCGTCCGCCTGATCTAACGCACGGAAGGTATCCTTCCTCCGTTGTCCAGCATGCCAGCTTAGCTCTCCCCTGCTAGTGACGCCTAGCACTTCCCGAAACCGCGGGCCGGGCTCATCGCGCCGGTCGCCTCACGACTGCTCCGTCACCCCCTGTCACGCGTTGCGCACCATCCGCTGCACCCGCGCCCGACTCCGTTCCGACAGCGCGCGGATGCGCTCGCCGGCGGCGGATATGCCCACCTTCTGCCCCGCGGGGATATCAAGCGATAGATCGTGCAGGACCGGGTGGCGCGGGTCATATCCGAACGTTACGTGGCTGAACTCCACCCGCCCTTCACCCACCCGCAGCCGCGTCGCACCGGGCGCATCGTTCAGTGTCCGGGATACACCGATGATGTCGAGCGTTTCGCGGAGATAACTGAACTGCTGGCTGACATCGATCAGCGCCATGGCGAGATCGCGCGAGCCGTGCAGAATGCGGAACGTCATGGTGCTGATTACTACCACGTCGCCAGTGGTGATCGCCCCGTTGGACCAGCGCCCGATGGCCCGAATCAACGTACCTGCGACGAAAATCGCCAGCGACAGATCGTGCAGCCCACGCATCCGCTCCACGAAGAACCAGCCGCGCCGCTGCGCCGCTGCCTCATCGTGGAGGAACCCGCGCAGGCGCGACAGCTCGCGCTCGCCCCGGACCATGCCGGCATGTTCGGCAAACGCCTTGTGGTGAACGTGACCGCGGAAGCCTAGCGCCACCAACCCCGCCGTTACGACGACGAAAATCGCGCCGAGCACGATCGCCATTCGCACTTCGATGGTTACGAAAATCAGCATCGCGCCCACAAACACGATCAGCGGCGGCGTCACCTCCTGCAGCAACCGGTGGATGATCGCGCCGAAGATGCCGGCGAGACCGGAGATACGATGCCCCAACGATCCCGCACGCTGGTTCTGGAAAAACGGCATCTGATGGCCGGTGAGATAATCGACCATGTCGAGCCGGATGCCGATCCCGTAGACAACGGTCGCGTGGCCCAGGGTCAGGGCCGCCAGCCGCTGCAACAGACTTTCGAGGATCACCAGGCCGAGGAACAGCGTAACCGCGGCATAGACGACCGAGCGGATGCGATTGCCGTCCGTCATCGAGTCGATCAGCAGCTTCATGGCATATTGCACGCCAATTGAACTGATCGACGCGCCCGCAACTAGCAGGCCGCGCAACGAAAATATCCGAGGACGCGCCGCGACATAGTGCAACAGGAACCGACCCGGGCTGACGAGAAGGCCTGGTTGAATCAGCCCGCCCGTGCGGGGACGGAACCTCGGCCCGCAGCTCGCCGCTCCTCGACGGTGACACCCGCGACAGCGCTTACAATGCGTAAGGGGCGGACACGTTCGGGCCCGGTGCAATGTCGGACGGACAAAGAGGTCAAGCGCATCGAAAGCGACGCTTTGCTAACCTCAAGTCAGTTGTCACCACCTATCTTGTCTGCGCCGTCATGTCGCGCGAGGATCGCGACGAGTGCGCTGACCCCCTCACGCAGTTCCTCCACCCCGGCGGGATCATAGCCCTGCCCCATCGTGGCCGGCACGTGCAGCGCCTTGGCGCGCAGATCCCGACCGTCGGTGGTGAGTGTCACTAGCACTCGGCGCTCATCCCGTGGATCGCGGCGACGTGCAATCAGACCGGCCGCCTCCATGCGCTTCAACAGCGGCGTCAGCGTGCCGCTGTCCAGATGGAGCCGCGCGCCCAAGTCGCCAACCGTCTGCGGCTCCTCCTCCCACAATACAAGCATGACGAGATATTGAGGATAAGTGAGCCGCAGCGGGCGAAGCACCGGCGTGTAGAGCCGATTGATGAGGTTGGTGGCGGCATAAAGGGGAAAACACACCTGCCGGTCGAGGCGCAGGGGATCCTCTTCTGCCGCCACCGAGCCGCTCATCGCACGGTTACGTTCAAGGCGACGTCAACGTTGCCCTTTACGGCGTTGGAATAGGGGCAAACGGCATGCGCTGCCTTGACGATCTCTTCCGCCTTTGTCTGGTCGACGCCGGCGATCGAGACGTCCAGCGTAACCGCCAAGTTGAACCCGCCGCCGGCGCCCGGGAGCAGGCCCACCTCGCCGACCACCTCAATGTCATCGTCGCGCACCTTGTCCGCCGTGCCGCGGGTGACGTGAATGACGGCGTTCTCGAAGCATGCGGCATAGCCGGCGGCGAACAGCTGTTCGGGATTGGTCGCCCCACCCTTGCCGCCGAGTTCTTTGGGCATGGCGAGCGAGAGATCGAGGATGCCGTCCTCGCTCCGCACCGTGCCGCTGCGTCCACCGACTGCCGTCACCTTCGTGGAGTAAAGTGTGCTCATCGTCATTCTCCAGAAAACTGCTCGCACAACTATATTGTGCGCAATAGATGTGCAAGCTGCAGGATTGTTCGAGAGCGCAAGGCAAAACCCCCACCGACCGGGGGCCAGCGGGGGTTCTAAAATAACTGAGACAGATGAGCGCGGTCAGGGCACCGCCACGCAAGCGCCCACAACCGCGGCAAGGGGAATCAACGCGAGGAAAACGGGAACAATTTGCTTCATGGCAGGCAAACTCACTGCGTGGTTCAAGACGCACAATGCCCGGCAGGCGCAAAAGGTTTCCGCATGATGAACGAGCATGCGGACGCGCGCGGATGAGCGCTCGGCCAAAGCTGGTTTAGCCCACGCCGCCTTCACCCAACTGCCGCTTCATCAGCACGCCTGCGCGCCAATAGTGGAAGATGCCCCAGGGCGTCAGCATCGCAACGGAGAACATCGCCCAACGCAGCGATTCCGCCCCATAGGTTGGCTTCAGCATGTCGCTGATCTGCCCCACTGCAAATGGCCCAAGGCCCAGGCCGAGGAGACTGGTCGCAAGCAGCGTCAGCGCCGCCCAGGTCGCCCGCAGCCGCAGCGGCGCCAGGTGCTGGATCATCGCATAGGTCGGGCCGATGTACGCGCCGGCAAACACCGCCGCGACAAAGTACGAACTAAGCGCCAGCGCCAGATTATCGACGAAGTAGAAGCCGAGAGCGAAAGGGAAAGCGACGATCTTCATGATCATCACGACATAGCTTTGCGCGAAGATGCCGCGCCTCTTCGCGGCGCGATCGCACAGCCAGCCGCCGAGCATCGCGGAGAATCCCGCCACGAACGCGGCGGGCAGCGCCACGTACTTCGATACGTCGAGCATCGACATGCCGAGCGACCGCTGCATGTAGCTCGGACCCCAGCCGGTTACCGCGTAGCCGACCAGCGACGTCACGGTGATTGCAGCGACAAGGTGCAGCGCAGCGCGATTGTGCCACAGCGCGGCAATGCCCTTCCACATGCCGATGACGGGCGCGCCGTCTGGGGCCGCGGGCGCCTTGCCGTCCGACAGACCACGGCGCGGTTCAACCACGAACAGCTTCATGATCACCGCCAACGCGATGCCGGGCAGGCCGACGACCATCAGCGCCACCCGCCAGCCATAGGAGTGCGCGACAAACCCGCCGATCACCATGCCCAGACCACCGCCGAGCAGCACGCCCAGCGAATAGATCGCCATGGCGCTGGCGCGCTTCTCCGGCGGATAGAGATCGGCGATGATTGACTGACTGGGCGGACCGAAACCGGCCTCGCCGATGCCGACCCCGATGCGCGCTAGCATCAGATGGGTAAAGTTCTGGGCAAACCCGCACAAAGCGGTCATCGCACTCCAGAACGCTAAGCTGATCGCGATGATGTTGCTGCGGCTCGATCTGTCCGCCAGCCGGGCGATCGGCAAGCCGAGCGTCGCGTAGAACATCGCAAAGATCAGCCCCGAGAGAAGGCCAAGCTGCGTATCGGAGAGCTGCAGATCCGCCTTGATCGCTTCCAGCAGGATGGCAAGGATCTGCCGGTCCATGAAACTGAAAAAGTAAGCGGTCGTCAGCAGGCCCAGCGTCCAGCCACGACGGCGGAGGGCTCGCTGATCCCGCTCGTCCGGCACCCATGTGGTGCTGGCATCCATATCGCTCTCCTAAGCTGTTTTCGCTCGCAGCTTACCGACGATTAAAGATTACGCCAGCAGCATTACGGCGGGCGGAAACGTTTCGATACATCCCCGCCCTCCGCTCATTTTAGAACCGCTGCGACACTCCTGCTTTCAGCGTGAAACCAAGCGGTGAGGCGGTGAAGCTGTCATAATTCGGATCAAGGCGCGCGAAGGGCGGATCGCGATCGAAGATGTTGACCGCCGCCAGCGTGAAGGTGGTGCCGGTATCAAGCGCCAGCCGATAGGTCGCGTCGAACGTCCGCCACGATCCGATCTCCTTGCCACGCGTATTCGCAAACCCGCCAAGCGCACCGAGGTTCGGCCCGTAGATCGCGGGGCCGCGCTGATCGGTATAGCCATCGACATAGTTGAACTGGAGACGCAGCGAGTGTGGGCCGCTGTCACCCTGAACGTACCAGTTCCCGCGCCATTGCGGGATCGGATAGGCCGTAGTCTGGAAGTTCAGCT
The DNA here is from genome assembly GCF_001981525.1 of Sphingomonas jeddahensis. Classification (GTDB taxonomy): domain Bacteria; phylum Pseudomonadota; class Alphaproteobacteria; order Sphingomonadales; family Sphingomonadaceae; genus Sphingomonas; species Sphingomonas jeddahensis. Next base: position 266,755 of record NZ_MPSB01000001.1, read on the forward strand.
GTCCCACCGCGTTGAACGCCGGCTGGACCAGAACACCTTCCACCAGCAAATCATCCACCTTGTAGTCGATGACGTAAGTCGCCGCACCCCCAACGGCCAACTCGACTGGCCCAAGCTCGCCGCGATAGCTGGCCGTCGCGTCGAGGCCCGATGTCTTCACATCGGCGCTGTTGAATACCTGCGTACGCAGGCGCGCGACATTGTTTATACCGCAGCCGTTCAGATTGAAGGTGTACCGCGCCTGCAAGGCGGCAAAGGTGGGGTTGCCGCAATTGGCGGTCCCGCTCGCGCCGAACAACGCAGCCGCCAGACCGGACACCGGCTCCGATTCGATCGGCCCGTTGAAGTCGTACCGCCAGTAGTCCAAGCTGGCGTTGAACGGCCCGCTGTCGATCAGCACCCCGGCGTTATAGGTGGTGGCGCTCTCCGGCTCGAGATTGGGGTTGCCGAACACCTCTACCGCGCGGAAGCCGGTGCCGATCACCTGCAGCGAAACGCCAGATCCGGACAGGTTCTGCGGCGGCGGGCCGCGGAAGCTGGTACCGATGCCACCGCGCAGGCCGAGCCAATCGGTGATCTCGACCTTCAGACGCGCCTGCGGGTCGAAGGTGGAACCGACGTTGCCGCGATAATCCTCATACCGCGCCGACAACTGCAGGTTGATCGCGTCGATGATTGGCACCTGAAGCTCGGCAAACAGCGCATAGACATCGGCCTGGGCGTCGCGTTCGGGATTGGTGCCGAGGAAACCGAGTGCGCCGGTGCGCGGGTTGCAGGTCGCCGCAGGGTTCAGCGGCGTGCCAGGACACGGATTAATGGCAATGTTCGCGTCCGCATTCAAACGCGTCTGGAAAGTGTTTTTGCGATATTGTGCGCCAAAGGCGAACCCGATGTCCTGATCGGCCCAGAGCCGAAGGCCAGTTCGCCCCGAAAAGGCCATGTCGGCAACATATTGCTGCGTCCGAACTCGGGTGTTCGAGGTGCGGAAGAACAGATCGATATTCGCGAGGTCGTTGATCAGCCCTGCCCCGGGCGCCAGGCTGAAGCCGGTCGGGCTACGCGTTCCTGCGAAATTCGGATTGGCCACGCCGGTGACCGCATTCGCTGGCACAGCGGTGGAGAACGGGTTGAAGTAGGTGCAGCCGTTGGTGCCGGCGAGGCCGGCGAGTTGCGCAGGCGTCAGCCCGGCGCGCGAGGCGGTGGAGGCGTACGCGCAATTCGGTCCCCCGAACCCGGCCAACGCATTTTGCAGCAAATCGCCGAAGGAATCCGTACCATCATAGTCGCGTAGATATTCGCTGTAGGTAAGGCTGGTCGAGAAATCGATGTTGCTGCTCAGCGCAACGTTCACCTCCGCCGTGAAGCGCATCGCTTCGGTATCGCGTTTCGAAATGGCGGAACCGCGATCGTTGGTCCGATCCTGGAACAAGGGGTTGCCGCCGAGCAGGAAGGGTCGGAACAGCACTGGCAGGCCCACCGCGCTATCCAGCGCACCGCTCGTACCACGGGTACAGCCCGCCTGCGCGCCATAGAGCGCGCAATAATCGCGCAGCGCCGGGGCATAGCCTGGGATCACGAACAGCGAGCCGTTGCCGAAAGCGGCATTGGTCGACGGCGGCAACGTCGGCAGATAGCTCGGCGAACTCGTCACCCGGGTGTTGGTGAAGGAATACAGGCCTGTCAGGCGCAGCGACGCATTGTCCGTGAGATCGATGTCCGTGTCGACATAGGCCTGAAATCGTTCTTCCGGCTCGACGAGATTGTCGAACTGGCCGAACTGAGTGAAGCAGCGATCGGTGTTGGACCCTGGCGCACTGCGAAACCCACCCAGCCCTTCGCAGCCAAGGTCGGTCGTTAGGTTGATCCCGCCGACGGTGCCGTTGAAATCGAAGTTGCCGGGATTGCCGCCGCCCGTCCATGCACCCTGCGGATTGGTGGGGTAAGGCTGCACCGCGAAATCGCGATCGGTGAAGCGCAGCTCCGAGCGCCGTTGATACCCTGCCGCCACGAAGATGCGGAAGCCATCCTGATCATGCCCGAACGAGGCCGACCCGCCGTAGTCGCCCTTCGAGCCATCGATCCAGCGATAATCGCCGGAGACGAGAAAACCCTCCTGATCGGTGCGGGTGATGAAGTTGACGACGCCGGCGATTGCGTCCGAGCCGTAGGTTGCAGCGGCGCCGTCCTTGAGGATCTCGACCCGGCCGATCGCCGCGGCGGGAAACATGTTGACGTCCACGATAGGGATACCAAGTCCCGAGGGGACCATGCGCTTGCCGTTGAGCAGGACGAGCGTCCGCTGAGGGCCGAGGCCGCGCAGGTTGACTGAAGCGACGCCTTCGGATCCTTGTGCGCGATTGTCGAACTGGTTGGCGTCGCCGACTGTGCCGTTGGCGACGGTGAGGTTCTTGAGCAGGTCGACGGCGGTGGGTGCGCCCTGCTTGGCAAGCTCCTCGCCAGAAATGACGTCCACCGGCACCGCGAGATTTTCCGGTGTTCCGCGGATCAGCGTGCCGGTCACCACGATGTCGGGCGCGGAGCTCGCCTCGTCTACTGGCGTTGCTTGCGCAGGCGCTGGGTCACCACCGATCTGCGCCTGCGCCGTACCGGCGGTTGCAAGAGCCCACGCGAGCGCCGCACACGCGGACCCACGGACGAAAAGCGCCTTCGCCATCATCTCTCTCCCAATGTAGGCCAGCCTCTATTCGGGCCGTACCGTACACTCGAATAGACGATGCACGTTCCGTTACGTCAAGCGGAGAATGCCTACACGCGCAGCGCTGAGAAACAAAAAGGCGGCGGGTGTTGCCGAAACACCCGCCGCCATACTCTTCGTTCTGGAACGTGTTTTAATATCCGTTGAGCCGAGCGAATCGGTCACGATGATAGGACGCAGTCCCCCACATCGTTTCCAGCACCGCCGCGCGCTTCAGGTACAGGCCGGCATCAAACTCATCGGTCATGCCGACGCCGCCGTGCAACTGCACCATCTCGCGGCTCACCAGCCGCAGCGTATCATTCGCTACTGCCTTGGCGAGGCTAACCGCCTGGTCGATATCCGATCGCCCGGAGTCGATCGCTTCAAGTGCGCCTTCGACAACAGAGCGCATCAGCTCCAGCTCCGTCTTCATCTTGGCCATGCGATGCTGCAGTGCCTGGAAGGTCGAGAGCACCTGTCCGAACTGCACACGCTGCTTGAGATAGTCGAGCGTCTGATTGAACGCGCTGTCGGCCATGCCGAGCATTTCGGCCGTGATAACCGCCGTCGCGCGATCCACGATCGCCTGTGTCAGGTCAGTGCCGCCCAGCTTCTCGGCCGGCGCCTCGGCGAAGGCGACATCGGCATGGCTGCGATTGTCCGCCATCTCGCGGCTGGTGACGGTCACGCCCTCGCCCTTCGCCACGAGATAGAGACCATCGGTCGCCGCAACGACGAACACGTCGGCGCCATCGCCTTCCGCGACGAACTTCTTGGTCCCGCTCAGCTTGCCCCCCGAAACGCTCGCCGCGATCTTGCCGCTGTGGAGCCCACCTTCGTCGATCGCCAGCGTCGCGACCGCTTCAGCTGAGGCGAGCCGGGCCAACCAATCACGCTTCGCTTTGTCAGAGGTGCCCATCACGATGGCGCTCGCCGCTGCTGTGGTGGACGAGAGCGGACTTGCCGCGAGGTTGCGGCCGAGCTGCTCGACCACCAGGCCAAGCGACAGATAACCGAATTCCGATCCGCCGAACGCTTCGGGAATGACGATGCCCGCCCACCCCATCTGGCCGATCGTGCTCCAAGCCTCCGGGTCGAAGCCGGTCGCCGGCGCAGCGTCGCGCATCTTGCGGAAGGCTGTGGTGGGCAATTCATTGTCGGCCCATTCGCGCGCCATGTCGCGCAGCATCACCTGTTCGTCGTTCAGTGCCGCCATGTCTCGAATTCCCTGATGAAGGACTTGCCGGGGAGGGGGAGCATCTGCGTGCTCGCCCCTCGACCCGGCCCTCTCCGACGCGTGTGCTCCCCGCGCCTAACCGTAACTTACTGGTGATCCAGCATCCCTAGGATGCGCTTGGCGATCACATTGTTCTGGATCTCGGACGAGCCGCCGTAAATCGACACCGCCTTGCCCCACAGCCAAGTGCGCGTGGTCGCCAGTTCCTCGTGGCTGAACCCCTCGCCTTCCCAGCCGAGCCCCTGCATGCCCATGATCTCGATCGCCAGTTCGGCGCGGTCCTGGGTGATGCGCGCGCCGACGTTCTTCATCACGCTGGTCGCCGCCGACGGCCCGGCATTGCCCTTGGCCTCCAACGCGGCACGGCGCAGCGTCAGCGCGAACGCCCGCTGGTCCATCTCGTGCTTGATGATGCGCGTACGCAGGTCGCTGTCGGCGAGCTTCCCACTCTCATCCAGCTCGCGATACTTTTTGGCAATCGACGGGATCGGCTCGCCCTGGTTCATCCGCCCCTGCGAGCCACCACCGCCGGAGAGCGAGTTGCGCTCGTGCTGCAACAGTCGCGTGCCGATTTCCCAACCCTGCCCCTCGCGACCGACGAGGTTCTCCTTGTGGACCTTCACGTTGGTGAAGAAGGTTTCGCAGAAGGGCGACGCCCCCGAGATCAGCTTGATCGGCCGCGTTTCGACGCCTTCGGCGTCCATGTCGATCAGCAGGAAGCTGATGCCGGCGTGCTTCTGCGTCTTGCCGGTGCGCACCAGCGCGAAGCACTTGTCCGCCCACTGTCCACCGCTGGTCCAGGTCTTCTGGCCGTTGACGATGTAGTGATCGCCGTGGTCTTCCGCGAAGGTCTGCAAGCTCGCGAGGTCTGATCCAGCCCCCGGCTCTGAATAGCCCTGACACCAGCGCACTTCGCCGCGAACGATGCCAGGGATGTGCTGCTGCTTCTGCGCCTCGCTGCCATATTCCAGCAGCGTCGGGCCGAACATCATCACGCCCATGCCGCCGATCGGGTTCCAAGCCCCGATCCGCATCATTTCCTCACCCAGCACGCGCGCCTGCTCGCGGGTCAGCCCGCCGCCGCCGAACTCGGTCGGCCAGGTCGGCACGCCCCAGCCCTTGGCGCCCATCGCCTCGCGCCACGCCTTCTGCTCGGCCGTTTCCTCCGTCGGGCCGTCGACGGCGGACATGGCGTTGTCCTTGCCGCGCAGAGCCTGCGGAAAATTGGCCTCCAGCCAGCTGCGCGCTTCCTGGCGGAAGCCCTCCAGCGAATCAGAAGGACGGTCGAGTTCGGCGGCGCTTGCCATCAATCGTGTCTCCGAAGCCGATTCTGAATATCGGGTATGGCGCCTCAATGGCAGGTTTCCACACTAATGCAAAGGGACAAGACCGCGAGTTCAAGACAGGGGAACGCGGGACGGAGGCAGATTGATGTAATTCCTCCACCATGCCGTGCGATCGCGAGGGTGGCTGGCGAGGTCGCGTCGGGTGCCGAAGCTTGCCTCCCTGCTCCTGCCCTCCCATCTGCAGCCAGCATCACGGGAGGTTTCATGATCGACCTGCATTATTGGCCGACGCCGAACGGTCACAAGATCACGCTGTTTCTGGAGGAGGCGGGGCTCGATTACGTCATCAAGCCAGTCAACATCGGCACGGGCGACCAGTTCAAACCCGATTTCCTGAAGATCGCCCCGAATAATCGGATGCCAGCGATCGTCGATCATGCGCCTGCGGATGGCGGTGAACCTGTATCTGTGTTCGAGTCGGGCGCGATCCTGCTCTATCTCGCGGAGAAGACCGGTAAGTTCGGCGGTGGGGACGTGCGGGCCCGCGCCGAGATCAACCAATGGCTGATGTGGCAGATGGGTGGGCTCGGCCCGATGCTCGGCCAGAACCACCACTTCCGTAACTATGCGCCGGAGAAGGTGCCTTATGCGATTGATCGCTATCTGAAGGAAACCAACCGCCTCTACGGCGTGCTCGATCGGCGGCTGGCGGATCGCGCCTTCGTCGCCGGTGCGGAATATTCGATCGCCGACATGGCGAGCTACCCCTGGATCCTTCCGGACGCGCAAGGACAGGATCTCGCCGACTTCCCCAACCTCGCGCGCTGGCACGCCGCGATTAAGGCGCGTCCGGCCACCGAGCACGCCTATGCCAAGGGCAAGGAGATCGTGCCGCAACAAGCGCCGATGAGCGAGGAGGCGAAGAAGGTGCTGTTCGGCCAAACGGCGAGCACGGGTCGCTGAAAGCTCCCCTCAGGCCTGCGCGAGGGGCTGGGATGGGCAGGTCAACGAGCGAAGACCATTGCGAGAACACCCCCCCCAACCCCCTCCCGCAAGCGGGAGGGGAACAAAGATCACCCTTCCCGCCCCGGCCGCCGGCTTCCACCCGTATCCAAGTGGAACCCCGCATCCACCCGCCATGTCTCGCCAGTGATTGCGCGCGCCGCCGGATCGAGCAGCATCACGATCGGTCCGGCGATATCCTCCGCCTGTGGCGCCATCGCCATCGGCGTGCGCTTCGCCACCCCGGCATCCATCTTCTTCTTGCCTTCCACGCCTAGCGAACGCTCGAACCAGCTTGTCCCGACATAGCCCGGCGCTACTGCGTTCACCCGGATCGCGGGCGCCAGCACGCGCGCCAGGCTCTGGGTCATCGTCAGCATCGCACCCTTCGAAGCGGCATAGGCGATCGAGGAGCCGACGCCGTGCAACCCGGCAATCGAGGCGACGTTCACCACCGCGCTCATCGCCCCTTCGCGCATCGCCGACGCACAGGCCCGCACCATCTGGAAGGCGGCGATGGTGTTGAGGCGATAGATGTCGACAAAGTCCGCGGCATCGAGCCCGTCGAGATCCTCATGCTGAACGTGTTTCGTGCGCCCGGCATTGTTGACCAGGAAGTCGAGCCGCCCGAACGTATCCGTCGCCGCCTTCGCCAGCGCCCGGCATGCGGCATCATCGGCAATGTCCGCCTGCACCGCGATCGAGCCGTTCGCCACCTCGGCAGCCAGCGCCTCCGCCTCGTGGCGGCTGTGCGCATAGTTTATCACGCTGCGTACACCGCGCGCCGCAAGCCGCCGCACCACCGCGGCGCCGATCCCCGTGCCACCACCGGTGACGATCGCTACTCCTTCGTCCATTGAACGCTCCTTCAATTTTCGAAGATCGCGTATGGCATTCGTCGGGCGCGGCGGCTAGCGCGTAGAATCATGGAGAGAGTTGAAGACCTGCTTGCCCAACCGTTCGGCACCCTGCCGGACCTGATCCGTCACCATGCGGCGACCCAGCCCGACAAACTCGCGATCACCGATGGCGATGCCGAAGCGACCTATGCCCGGCTCGATGCGGCGATGGACCGCGCCGCAGCGGCCCTGCGGCGCGACGGCACGGTTCAAGGCCAGGCGGTAGCGACGGTCAGCTATCCCAGCGTGGCGCAGGCTATCATCTTCCTCGCGGCGTTGCGCGCCGGCGCGATCGCCGCACCGATCCAGCCCTCCGCCACGGCCGAGCAGATCGCCGGCATGATCGGCGACAGCGGCGCGAACCTGGTGTTCCTAGACGCCGCTAATGCGGCGGCGTTGAAGGACGAAACGCTCGCAGCACGCGTCGTCATGCTGGAGGAGCTCGAGGCATGGCTCCCTCCTGAGGGCGACAAGCCCGAACCCGTCGAGATCGCCCCGCTCGACGGCTTCAACATCATCTATTCCTCGGGCACCACGGGCATCCCCAAGGGCATCGTGCAGAGCCACGCCATGCGTTGGCAGCATCTGTCGCGCAACACCAACGCCGGCTTCGACACCGCCGTCACCCTGCTCGCCACGCCGCTTTATTCCAACACCACATTGGTCAGCTTCCTGCCGACGCTCGCCTGGGGCGGAACGGTGGTGCTGATGAAGAAGTTCGACGCCCACCGCTATCTCGAGCTCGCCGAGCGGTATCGCGCCACCCACACCATGCTCGTGCCGGTGCAATACCAGCGCATCATGGCGCTGCCCGATTTTGACCGCTTCGACCTGTCGGCGTTCCGCTTCAAGACCTGCACCTCCGCGCCGTTCAAGGCCGAGCTGAAGCGCGACATCCTGAACCGCTGGCCGGGCAAGCTGGTCGAATATTACGGCATGACCGAAGGCGGGGCGTCCTTCATCCTCATCGCCGACGAGCACCCAGACAAGCTTCATACGGTTGGCCAGCTCAGCCCGGGGCACGAAGCGCTGTTGCTTGACGAGAACGACCAGCCGGTTGCGCCCGGCGAGATGGGTGAGATCGTCGGCCGTTCGCCGACCATGATGACGGGCTACCACAAGCGTGAAGGCGCCACCCGCGAGGCCGAATATTATGACGCGGAGGGCAATCGCTTCATCCGCCACGGCGACGTCGGCCGGCTGGACGAGGACGGCTTCCTGATCCTGATGGATCGCAAAAAGGACATGATCATCTCGGGCGGGTTCAACATCTACCCGTCCGATCTCGAAGCGGTGCTCGCGCAGCATCCCGCGGTGGCCGACTGCACCGTTGTTGGCGTGCCCAGCGACGAATGGGGCGAGACGCCGGTCGGCTTCTACGTTCCGCGCGGTGGCGCCAGCGCCAGTGCCGAGGAAGTGCGCACGGCCGTCAACGACAAGCTCGGCAAGACGCAGCGCCTGTCGAAGCTCTATGTCGCCGACGAACTGCCGCGCAGCGCGATCGGCAAGGTGCTGAAGCGCGAATTACGCGACCGGCTCGCCGCCGGCGAATTCCAGGGGGAGAGTGCATGACCAGCCTGAAGCAGATCCTCGACGGCCTCGTCCCTCTCGGCGAGGCCCCTGGCTGGCGCGGGGAAATCCCCGACGGCTGGCTTCAGGGCCGCACCGCCTATGGCGGGCTGTCGGCCGCGATCGCGCTCCACTGCGCGATGCAGTCCGACACCGATCTGCCCCCGCTTCGCTCCGCGCAGGTCAGCTTCATCGGCCCGCTCGCCGGCCCGATCATGGTGACTGCGCACCGCCTGCGTCGCGGCAAGAACGCCGCCTTCATCCAGGCTGATATCGAAAGCGAAGCCGGCCTCGGCCTGCGGTGCACCTTTGTCTTCATGAGGGCGATCGACAGCGAGATAGATTACGCCACCACCACCGTGCCCGACTTCGCCAAGCCGGGTCCGGACGAGACCACCTACAAGGGTAACGTGCACGTCGCCTTCACGCAGAATTTCGAGTTCCTCGATCGGCGGGAGGGCCCGAACTTACAGCCCGCCGAATGGCTGCGCTGGACTCGGCTCAACGAACGCGAGGGCGTTGATCCCATGGTGGAGCTGATGGCGGTCGGTGACTGCCTACCGCCCGCCGCGCTCCGCCTGCTCGGCCGCAACGTGCCGATGAGCTCGATGACCTGGATCCTCAACGTGCTCGGCCCGACGCCTTCGACCGAAGACGGCTGGTGGCTACTGCGTTCCAATGCCGATTATGCCCGCTCCGGCAGTTCGTCGCAGCAGATGGGGATCTGGAACAGCAAGGGGGAAATGGTGGCCGAACAGATGCAATCGGTTGCGGTCTTCGCCTGAAGAAGATCGTTACCACCAACATGATGATGAATCCGGCCGGGAGCCGGAATGGCGCCCGTATATCAATCACCGCGCGTGACATTTTGCGACACTTCTGCCCGGCCGCGGCACACGCCTGCGACACGGCCGTTTCATAAGGCATCTCATCCGCGGGGATGATCCCCGGTTCGACAAGGACATGCCACCTATGAAACGCCTGATTATGATCGCTGCGCTTGCCGCCACCGGCATCGCCGGCGTCGCCGGCGTCGCCGCCGCGCAGACCCCGGCCCCCGCTGCAACCGTCAAGCGTGGTCCAGGCGCTGCGGACACGAACGGCGATGGCGTGGTCACGCGGGCCGAAGCAATCGCCGCGGGGGACGCGCTCTTTGCCCGGCTCGATCGCAACAATGACGGCAAGATTTCTGCCGACGAACGCCCCGGCCGCCGTGGTGCGAACAAAACCGACATGACGCGGGAGCAATTCCGCGAAAGCGCGTTGAAGCGTTTCGAGCGGGCGGACGCCAACAAGGATGGCCAGATCGACCGAGCCGAGCGTCAGGCGCTGCGCAGCAAGCGACGCGGGCATCGTGGTGGGCATGGCAGCGGCTTGGGTATGATGATGCGCGCCGATGCGAACCGCGACGGCACCCTCACCAAGGCAGAAGCGACCGCTGCGGCATCCGCCATGTTTGACCGGTTCGATACCAATCGCGATGGCCGCATCGACCCGACCGAGCAAGACGCGGCGCGCGACCAGATGAAGATGCGCCGTGATGCGCGGAAGGTCGCTCCGGCAGGCGGCGTGCGCTGATCCACTGTCGGGCGCCGGGCGGATGTCTCCGCCCGGCGCTTCCCGCGGGAGCCTGACATGCTAGATGCGGATCTTATGTCCGATACGCCTCATCTCCTGCTCGTCGACGACGAGCGTTCTATCCGCGAGCCGTTGGCACAATATCTTACCAAGCAAGGCTTTCGCGTCACGCAAGTCGCCGATGCCGAGGCCGCGCGCACGCGGCTTGGCGCCTATGCAATCGATCTGGTGGTGCTCGACATCATGATGCCCGGCGAGGATGGCCTAAGCCTTTGCCGCTACATCCGGGCGACCAGCGACGTGCCCGTCATCCTGCTCACCGCGCGTACCGAGGAAACCGATCGCATCGTCGGGCTCGAAATGGGCGCTGACGATTATGTAGTGAAGCCCTTTTCACCGCGCGAACTCGCAGCGAGGATCAAGGTCGTGCTGCGCCGGCTTCAAACCGGCGGCGCCCGGCAGCACGCGCCGGAGGCGGGCGCCTATGCCTTCGCGGGCTGGGTGCTGAAAACAGGCGAACGCACACTGGTGGATCGCGAGAGCGTGGCGGTGCCGCTGTCGACTGGCGAGTATAATCTTCTTCATGCGCTGGTGACGCGGCCGCGTCAGGTGCTCACCCGCGACCAGTTGCTCGACCTGACGCAAGGCCGTGAGGCGGCGGCGTTTGATCGCGCGATCGACAATCAGGTCAGCCGCCTGCGCAAGAAGATCGAGCCCGACCCGAAGAACCCCCAACTCATCAAAACGGTGTGGGGCGGCGGCTATACGCTGGCGTCCGAAGTCACCCGGCTCTGAAGACGATTATCATGAGGCTACCCTACCCGAAGAGTCTCACAGGGCAGCTCGCGCTCCTCCTCGCTCTGGCGCTATTCGCCGCTCAGGCGATCAATCTCGCACTGATCCTGCGGGAGCGCGCCGCCTTCCGCGTCGCACAGGCCGCCCGTCCGGCCGCGGTTCGCATCGCCGACGCGCTCGACCATGCCGACGAGCGTCGACTCGGCAGTGAGCGCGGTCGGGTTCGTCGCCGCTCGTCCAATCCCATTCCCACCGATCTTCAGCGTCTGCCGGAGGTTGCTGCGGAACTCCGCAAACAGTTGAGCGAGCTGGGCGTCGCCTCCGGACGGATCGACACCGGCATCCGCCCACTCGAACAGCATCCCCACCGGCGCAAACGCGAACGTGCCGTCCGCCCCGCCGACACGCTGATGATCGCCGTCCAACAGCCAGACGGCAGCTGGATCACCACGAACGGACCGTGGCCGCGGAACGACAACCGCATCTTCTGGGCGCTGTTCGGCCAGACACTGATCATCTACGTTCTGATCCTTCTGCCAGTACTGTGGCTCACCCGTCGCATCTCCCGCCCGCTGCGCGGCCTTGCAGGCGCAGCCCGCGATTTCACTCCGGGAACCGCCCCGCGCGAGCTTCCGGTTGAAGGCCCGAGCGACGTGCGCGACGTGATCGCCGCCTTCAACGCGCTGGTTCGCCGGGTTTCCGTCATGCTGGAGGAGAAGGACCGCATGCTTGGCGCGATCGGACACGATCTGCGCACCCCCCTCGCTGCCCTGCGCGTCCGAATCGAATCGGTCGAGGACGATCACGATCGAGCGCGCATGGCTGACACGATCGAAGAGATGAGCCGTACGCTTGACGACATCCTCTCACTGGCGCGGTTGGGCCGCCCGAGCGAGCCGGCAACCGACGTCGATCTCGCTGCGTTGGTCGATGCAGTGGTGGAGGACTTTCGCGATCTCGGCGCCGACGTCACATTTCACGAAGCCGCGCGGTTGCCGATCCATCTGCGCCCCACGTTGTTCCGGCGCGCGGTGCGTAACCTCATTGAGAACGCCGTCAAATATGCCGGCGGGGCGAACGTCGCCATTGATGCTGGGCCGCATCACGTGCAGGTCTCGGTCGCAGATCGTGGGCCGGGAATCCCGGCAGACCGGCTGGAAGCAGTGTTCGATCCCTTCACTCGCTTGGAAGAATCGCGCAACCGCGACACAGGAGGCATAGGCCTGGGCCTGGCGCTTGCGCGCGCAATCGTCCACGATGCCGGCGGCGATATTGCGCTTACCAACCGCGCCGGCGGCGGCCTGATCGCCACCATCACCTTGCCGCGCTGACGCTGCTGGCGATTGCCGGGCTTGCCAGCCGGTCCCGCTGCGGCGAGGAAGCCTGCCATGTCGATTCTCTCGGACCGCTGGATTCGCGAACACGCCCTGGCCAACGGCATGATCGAGCCGTTTGTCGAAGCACAGCGGCGTGACGGCTGCATCAGCTACGGCCTTAGCTCCTATGGCTATGACGCGCGTGTCGCCGACGAGTTCAAGATCTTCACCAACGTCGATTCGGCGACAGTCGATCCGAAGGATTTCGCCGCGAACAGTTTCGTCGATCGCAAGACGGACGTGTGCATCATTCCGCCCAACAGCTTCGCGCTGGCGCGAACGGTGGAGTATTTCCGAGTCCCCCGCGACGTGCTGGTGATCTGTCTTGGCAAGTCGACCTATGCGCGATGCGGAATCATCGTCAACGTGACCCCGCTCGAACCCGAGTGGGAGGGGCATGTCACGCTGGAATTCTCCAACACCACGCCCCTTCCCGCCAAGATCTACGCCAATGAAGGCGCGTGCCAGTTCCTGTTCCTGCAAGGCAATGAGCCGTGCGAGACCAGCTATGCCGACCGTGCCGGCAAATACATGCGCCAGCGCGGAGTGACCTTACCTCGTCTGTAGCAGTAGCCCGACCGCGGCTAACGCACCTCGCCGCAACGCCATGGCAACGGCGGTAGATCCGGCCGCTGCCTGAGTCGTTCAACGGCCCGCCAACGCTACTGGTGCGAGGCTGTCGAGGCCACGCTGGGCTACGACGTGCGACGATGCCGCTCCCCCATCAGGCAATGCCATTTCAACTGGCTCGCTCGCCAGCGCTGCCCGATAGAGCGAAGCCGCCTCCGAAACGCGGCCGGTCCGCGCATAAACCGTACCCAGGTTGATCATCAGCTCAGGGCGATGCGGGAAGATACGACGCTCGTTGACGAGCGTCTTCTCGGCCGCCGTGTAATCACCCGCCGCAATCGCCTGATAACCCGTGCGATCACCGGCAAGCGCCGGGGCTGCGAAAGTGCCGGCGGCCAAAGCGAACATGATCATGGTGCGCATATCCGTCTCCTATTCATGACAGCGACGTTACTTGGTCATTACCGTTTTGTGACACCGGTATGTCACTTTGGAGACATAGATGCAACCCTGTGTGGGGCGCTGCTCACGGGCACTCCACCTGACTTGCGATCCGTGCTCGGCACCTCAGCGTAGCGACGCCCGAAGTTCATCAATGCGATCACACGATCGCTCGAGTCGCCAGCGCATGAAAACACGCCAGCGGCGTGCGCCGGCCTCCCACAGTCGTACCTGCGCCGGGGCTCTCCGCCAGCGCGGGCAAAAAAAAGGCGGCCCCGAAGGACCGCCTGGCAGACATTCCGCTCGCTCGCGCGATCAGAACTCCTTGTAATATTGCTCGTTGCCGATGAAGCCGAGCTTGGTGATGCTCGACCGCTTGATCACCGCCAGCGTCTTATCGACGGTGTCGTAGCGAACCGTCGGATCGGGCTGAAAGTGCAACTCGGGCTCCGGGTTCATCGCCGCCGCGACGTCGAGGTACTGGCGAAGCCGCACCTCATCTACCGGCGCACCGTTCCAGCTGACGGTGCCATCGGCCGCGATGGTGATCTTGTTCTTCTGCGGATCGACCGGAGGCCGAGTCGCATTCGGATCATTCACCGGCAGATCGACCTTCACCGCGTGGGTTTGGATCGGGATGGTGATGATGAACATGATGAGAAGAACGAGCATGACGTCGATCAACGGCGTCGTGTTCATCTCCATCATCGGCTCGCCATCGTCCTTGCCGCCACTCATTGCCATATCGAATACTCCTGGTGGCTGTGCTTACAGACGCGCGACGCCCGAGCCTGGCGGCGGTTCGGAGATGAAGCCGACGCGTGCGAAGCCCGCCATCTGCATGTTGTAGATCGCACCCGCCACACACTTCCACGGCACGTTCACGTCCCCGCGAACATGGGCTTCGGGCAGTTCGAGGCCGGGGGCGTTGACGCCGCCCTGGCGTTCGATCTCGGTCTTCAGCTTGGCCACCGCGCGATCGAGCAGTTCCTGCTGAGTCACCTGAGTCATTCCCCAGTAAACCGCACAGGCACCGTCCGGCGTGGTGGTGATCGAGAGGGAAACGTTCTCGGGCTTGGTCGTGGTCGGATCGAAGCGTACGCTGGGCAGCTTGACCGGCACCGACTGGATCACGACCGGAATCGCGATCAGGAAGATGATGAGGAGCACCAGCATGACGTCCACGAGAGGCGTCGTGTTGATGTCCGACATCGGGGTTTCAGAGGCGGAGTCTCCACCAACGCTCATCGCCATAAGTCAGGCTATCCTATATCTTCGTCCCCGCCCGGTGATCCGGCCGGGGAAAGGTCACGGGGCCACCACCATGGCAACCCCGTTGTCCCCCATTACGAGCGGGTCTGCACGCCGCCGGTCTGGCCGGCCGTCGTGGTCGCCGCCGGCTTTGCCGCCACCGGCTTCGTGGCCGCGCCAGCCGCGGCCGGACGGACGGCACCGTTCGAGGCGAGATAGCCCAGCACGTCGTTCGAGAAGGCCGACAGGTCTTCCGCGATCGACTTGTTGCGGCGCTGGAGCCAGTTGTAGGCAAGCACCGCCGGCACCGCGACCGCGAGGCCGAGGGCGGTCATGATCAGCGCCTCACCGACCGGACCTGCCACTGCGTCGATCGACGCCTGGCCGGCCGAGCCGATCTTGATGAGTGCGCGGTAGATGCCGATAACCGTGCCGAACAGGCCGATGAACGGTGCGGTCGCGCCGACGGTGGCGAGGAACGCGAGGCCCGTGCCGAGCTTCGAGTTGATCATCGCTTCCGAACGGGCGAGCGAACCGTGCAGCCAGTCATGCGCCTCGACCGGATCGGTCAGCTTGCCGTGCTGGTCCTGCGCCTGCAGGCCGTCGTCGACGATCTGCTTGTAGGCCGAGTTCTTCTCCAGCTTCGCCGAGCCTTCACGCAGCGAGTTCGACGTCCAGAACGAGGAGCGCACGCGCTTCGACTGGTTGATGATCTTCTGCTGTTCGAAGAGCTTGGTGAACATGATGTAGAACGAGACGACCGACATCAGCACGAGGATGCCGAACACGGACTGGGCGATGATGCCGCCCTGCTCGAGTGCAGCACCGAGACCGTACGGGTTCTCGCCGCCGTGCGCAGCCGGATCAGCGGCTGCTGCGAGGATGGTGGTGATCATTCGATGTATTTCCCTCTGAAAAGCGCGATTCTTTTAAGTCTGGATCAGTCCTGAGGCAGGCGCCACACGACTCGCCGCGTTTGGGTGGTCGAGATCGGATTTCCTGCCGCATCCACCGCTGGCGTATACCGGCCACGGCGCGTCAGCGCGCGGCAGGCTGCCTGATCGAGCGCGTTCGAACCGCTCGACTGGGTCACGACACAATTCTCGACGCGGCCCTGCGTGTTGATCGTCCACTTGATCACGCTCGTGCCTTCTTCCTCGGCACGGATCGAGCTGGGCGGATAATCGTCGTTGGTAATCCAGTCAGCAGGATTGCCCTTTGCACCAGCCGCCTTGCTGACCACCGGCGGAGCCGGCGGAGCGGGCGGAGCCGGGGCAGGCGCAGGCGGCGCAACCGGCGTCGGAATGTAAACCGGCGGCGGCGTTGGCACGGTGGCAATCGTCACCGGCGGCGCAGGCGTAGTCACGATGGGCGGCGGCGCCACTACGGGCGGCGGCGTCATCGGAACGTCTGGCGGCGGGGGCGGCGGCTCATCCGGCGGCGGGGGCGGTGGTTCCTCAACGTCGAACGTATTCAGCTTCTCCGACACCTTTTTCACGTATTGGAACGCGAGGCCGGTGACGAAGGCGTAGCCGAGAGCAGCATGGACGAGCGCCACGATCACAATCGCGACGACCTTGCTCCCGCTCATCTTCTGGTCAGAGTAGGCCATTCAGCAAAAGCACTCCCTAATCCCTATGGCCCAAAGGGGCCGGGCGGCCTGCCACGGCTTCCGCAAGGCGGAAATGGGCGTGCCGATCCGTCGGCAGGGGCTAAACGGAACCCCTGCACGGAGCTAGTCCTAACTCGCGCCTTAACGACACGCAAACGCTTTGTCGGACGCAACAAACGTACAATCGACATGCGGCAGATTTATTTCTGTATCAGCAGCAGAGGATCGCATAACGCCACGGCATGGCCGTTCGAACATTTAATACCGCCGCGCTCCTCCTGACGATCGCCGCTCCGGCGCTTCTTTGCCAGCCGCGCGACGCCGCCGCTCAACAGGTGGCCGGGGCTCCCGCGAACAGCGCCGCATCACCATACCCATTTGCCGAAATCGTTGATCTGGTGACGGGCAGCCCGATCGTGCTCGATGCGACGATCACCTCCACCGTGCGGATCAAGGGCGCGGAAGCCGCAAATGTGCCCCCCAACACCGTGCGTTATTATGTCGAGGCGGATGTCACCGCGCTGATCCGCGGACCTGGCGCCATTCCGCCGCGGATCGGCTATGTCCTCGATGCTCCGCTCGGGCCCAACGGCCGCCAGCCCAAGTATCGCAAGGCGCGCGTGCTGCTTTTCGCCCGCCCCGTGCCCGGCAGCGCGACCCAACTCCAGCTGATCGGGCCCGAGGCGCAGCGTGGATGGACGGCCGAGCTCGACGCGTTGACCCGCCGAATCACGGCGGAGGTTCTGGCGCCTGACGCGCCGCCCATCGTCACGGGCGTTGGCAACGCCTTTCACGTGCCCGGCTCCTTACCCGGCGAAGGCGAAACTCAGATATTCCTGACGACGCGCGACAGGCGCCCAGTGTCGCTTTCCATTCTGCGGCGCCCCGGCGAACAACCCCGCTGGGCGGTCGCCTTGTCGGAGATCGTCGACGATGCGGCGGGGCCGCCGCAGCGCGACACGCTCCTCTGGTATCGGCTCGCCTGCGCGCTGCCCCCCGCGCTGCCGGCGCGCGCCACCCAGGCGCTCGAACCCGACAATGCGGCGGTCGCGCAAGAGGATTATCGTTTCGTTCTGGAACAATTGGGGCCGTGCCGGCGCACCGCGCCGGCCGGCTGAGCGCCGTCAGCGACGGTGGCGGACCAGGGTGATCCCGATCGATTCGCCCTGTTCCGCGATCGCCAGCTTGACGATCTTCACCTTGACCCGTCGCACCCGCTCATCCTGCAGAAACAGGGTTTCGGCGATATGATCGGCAACCGCTTCGACCAAGGTGAAGTGGACGCCCGGCGGCAGCGCGTCGGTTGCGGCATGCTTCAGGTGCATGTAGTTCTTTGAGGCGGACAGCGGCGTGTCGGGCGCGAAACGCGCCGGCGCATCCAGCAAAACGGATAGCGAGATTCGCAGCGGCTGCGGCAGGTGCGTTTCTTCTGAATAGATGCCGGTAAGCACCGGCACTTCCAGATCATGCACTTCGAGTTCAAGCATGTCTTCCACGGCGCGCCTTTAGCGCCGACGTGGTTCCCGCGCCATGCCACTTGCGTTCACACAGCCACTCGGTAGAGCGCGCCACCCGATCGGCGGGGCGGAGGTGGCGATGATCCAGATGATCGGGCTGGAACAGGTGGATGGCGCGTTGGTCGAGCAATTGCTCGACCGTGCTTTCGGCCCTGACCGCCACGGCCGCACCGCCTATCGCCTGCGCGAGGGGGTTCCCGCGCTCACCGGCCCAAGTCTCGCCGCCGTAGAGGATGACCGGCTGCTCGGCACGATTCAGCTCTGGCCGGTGCTGTTCAGCGGCGATGACGGGCGACGCGTACCGCTGGTGCTGGTCGGACCGGTCGCTGTGCAGCCGGAGCGGCAAGGCGACGGAATCGGCCGGCTCCTCGTCGCCGAGGCTTTGGCGCGCTTGCCCCGTGAACCTGCGATGTTGATCGGCGACCCTGAATATTACGGCCGCTTTTTCGGGTTCAGCGCGGATCGAACTGCTGCCTGGCGCCTCCCTGGGCCCGTGGAACGCCGTAGGTTGCTGGCCCGTGGCGAAGGCGTGCCCGGAGGCGCCGGCACGATCGGGCCGCGCATCGCCGCGCCCACCTGATCTTTACCACGCGCCTCTCCTTCCCTACCTCTCACATCATGCCAATGGCGCCCCCACCCGATTTCGATACGCTGACGATCGCCGACATCGGCCGCCTTGCGGAGGCCGATCGCCTGCCGCCAGTCGAGCGCTGGCACCCCGATCATTGCGGCCCGAGCGACATGCGGATTGCGCGTGACGGCACCTGGTTCCACCAGGGCACACCGATCGGCCGACCCGCGATGGTGCGTGCGTTCAGCCGAATCCTGCGCCGCGAGCCGGATGGCGGCTATGTGCTCGTCACTCCCGTCGAAAAGCTCGACATCGAGGTCGAGGACGCGCCGTTCGTTGCCGTGGAGCTGAAGGTCGAGGGTGAGGGTCAGAACGCCCGTCTCGCCTTCCGCCTCAACACCGGCGATCTGGTGACCGCCTCGGCCGATCACCCGCTGCGATTCGACGAGCATGACGACGGGCCACGCCCGTATGTTCACGTGCGCGGCGCGATCGGCAATGGTCTGGAGGCCCTGATCGCGCGCTCCGTTTATTACGAGCTCGCCAACCTGGCATTGTCCGCTGACTGCGACACGCCCGGCGTTTGGAGCGCCGGCACTTTCTTCCCGATCGCGCCGTCCCCGGCCGGTACATGACGTCCTTGGCAGACCGGCTCAGCCGGGCGCTGACCGAGGGCATGGCGCAGCAGACGATTCTTCTCGCCGGGGACCATGGCGATGTGGCGCTTGCCGCCGAAGGCAGCCTGAAGCCCGCCGCGGTGCTGGTGCCCGTCACCGATCGTCCCAATCCCGGCGTGATCCTCACCCGGCGTACCGAGACGCTGCGCAACCATGCCGGCCAAGTCGCTTTCCCAGGCGGGCGACTCGACCCAGGCGAGAATAACATCATGGCGGCGCTTCGCGAGGCGAACGAGGAGATCGCCCTGCCCGCTTGCGCCGTTACTGTGGTGGGCGAGGCCGATCGCTATCGCACCGGCACCGGCTACACGGTGACGCCCGTGGTCGGCGTGATCCCGCCGGACCTTGTCCTTCACCCCTCAGAGGCGGAGGTGGCGAGCGTGTTCGAAGTCCCGCTCGACTTCCTGCTGGACCGGGCCAATCACGTCGAGGCGCGCATGCAATGGCAGGGCCGGGAGCGCCGCTACTACGAGATCATGTGGGACGAGTACCGCATCTGGGGCGCAACCGCCGCGATGATCGTCAATCTCGCCCGGCGGCTGCAATGGAGCGCGTAATGCTGCCATTGGCCGCGTGGCGCGATCGTCCCGGCCTCCACCGCCTCGCCGCCGCGCTCGGTGCCGATCAGGGCGAAGCACGCTATGTCGGCGGCGCGGTGCGCGACACGTTGCTCGGGCTCCCGGTCGCCGACATCGACATCGCCACTGGCCATTCGCCGCAGGAGGTGGTCGCACGGCTCGAGGCTGCGGGGATCAAAGCGATCCCGACGGGCATCGCGCACGGCACGATCACCGCCATTTCGTCCGGCACAGTGGTGGAAGTCACCACCTTGCGCCGCGACGTCACCACGGATGGCCGCCATGCCACCGTCGCCTTCACCGACGATTGGCAGGAGGACGCGGCCCGGCGCGACTTTACCATGAACGCGCTCTACGCCGACCCGCTGGACGGCGCGGTGTACGATTGGTTCGGCGGCATGGACGACCTCGCCGCCAGGCGGGTGCGCTTCATCGGCGATCCCTATCGGCGCATCGCCGAGGATCACCTGCGGATCCTGCGCTTCTTCCGTTTCCACGCGCGCTTCGGCGATGCAATCGATGAAGCCGGGCTAGACGCCTGCGCCGATCGCGCCAACGATCTGATGGCGCTTTCACGCGAGCGGATCGCGGCGGAGCTGCTCAAGCTGCTCGTGGCCCGGCGCGCCGTTCCGGTTGTGGCGCTGATGGTCGAGCGCGGCATCCTGCGACCCGTCCTGCCCGAGATCGCCGACGTCCCGGCCTTGGAAGCGCTCGCCGATCGCGAAGCACAAGCCGGCATCCCCCCCGACGCGATCCGCCGCCTTGCCGCGCTGATCCCACGCGCGTCGGCCGAAACGGTCGGCGCGCGGCTCCGCTTGTCCAACACCGATCGCAAGCGCCTGATCGCCGCGACCGAGGGTCCCGGCGATGAGGGCCCGCGCGCGCTCGCCTATCGTGTCGGGCCGCAGATCGCGACCGACCGCCTGCTCATCGCCGGCGCATCACTGCAAGACCTCGAAGGCTGGACTCCACCCCGCCTGCCCATCAGCGGCGGCGATCTGGTCGCGCGCGGCATCGAACGCGGACCGGAAGTCGCCCGTGCGCTGCGAGCCGTTGAAAGCCGCTGGCTCGCAGAGGATTTCCCCGATACCGTCCGCGTCGCTACCATTGCAGACGAGGTTACCGCTCAGCTATTGCGCGCCACCAGCAATTCATAGGCTGCGTCGGCACTGAGCGGGGCGGCATAGGCATAGCCCTGGCCATAGGTACAGCCCAGCGCCGCCAGCGTCTGCGCCACATCGTGCGTCTCGATCCCCTCGGCCACCGTCTCCATGCCCAATGTCGTGGCCAGGCTGAGGATCGCGCGCACGATTGCGATCTTGTCCCGATCCGCCATCATGCCCGTGACGAAGCTGCGATCGATCTTGAGGATGTCGATGGGCAGCTTCTGGAGATAGGCCAGGTTGGAATAGCCGGTGCCGAAATCATCCATCGCGATTGTCGCGCCCGTCGCCTTCAGCGCGCGCAGCGTTTCGGCGTTGCCGTCGGGGTCGGCGATCAGCGCGCTCTCGGTCAGTTCCAGCTTAAGCCGTTCGCCGGCGAGCCCATGTGTTGCCAGCGCGCTGGCAACGATTGGCGCCAGGCAATCTCGTTGCAGCTGGATTGGCGAAATGTTGACCGCCATCTGAACGGTGCTGCTGAAACGCCGGTCCCACACCGCCAACGTCCGCAATGCCTCGTCGATTGCCCAGCGCCCCAGCGGCACGATCAGGCCCGATTCCTCCGCCACTGGGATGAACGCGCTCGGCGGAATATCGCGGCCGTCCTCGCCCACCCAGCGCGCCAGTGCCTCGAACGCGATCACCCGCCCGGTCGCCAGATCGCAGATCGGCTGATAGTGTAGCTGTAATTGCCCCGCGTCGATCGCGCGACGAAGCGCAGTTTCCATCGCGAACTCTTCGCGAGCCCGATCCAACGCCCGCGTTTCATAAGCTTCGGCCTGCCCGGTCTCCTTTGAACGGCGCACCGCGAACTGGGCGTGCCGGATCACATCCTCGGCATCGCCGATCGTGTCGGCGCCAAACGCCATGCCGATGGCGCAGGAGACGCGGATCTCGAAATCGCTCAGCCGGAATGGCGTGGAGAGCACCTTGCGGATGCGCCGTGCAACCTGATCCGCCTCCTCGCGGTCCGAGTCCACCGCCAGCAGCACGCCGAACTCGTCCCCACCGATCCGCCCGAGCACGTCGCTGGCGCGCAGCGATCCCTTGATCCGCCGCGCGACGGTGATCAGCATCTCGTCGCCCGCCATGCTGCCAAGACAGGAATTCACCCTGCCGAAGCGATCGAGATCGATCACCAGCACCGCATAATTCGTCAGCCCGGCGGCGATCCGCGCCTCCAGCCGGTCCCCGAATCCGGCACGGTTGGGCAGCCCGGTGAGGCTGTCGGTGGTCATCTCGCGGCGAAGGCTTGCCTCCGTGCGCATCTCGCCGGTCTGGTCGATCAGGGTCACCAGACAGCGCCGCCGTCCGCGCATGCCGATGCGCGACAATCTTACGTCGAACCAGCGCTGCTCCACCGAATCGCCGACCTGCCATGGCATTTGGTCACGCAGGCTGCTTCCGTCCAGAAAGGCCGCGATTCGCTCACCGAGATCACGGGACAAAGCGGACGTCGTGGCTTCGGTGCCGAGCCTGAGCAGGCGAAACACGGCATTAGGCAGTTCGAAGATCAGCTCGCCATGATCCACGCCGACAACTACCGCCGCGATTGGCAGCAACTCGAGCGCCCCCTCCGCGGCCGTGTGTCCGGCAGCAACAAGGGGAGAGTCATGAACCAGGACAGGTGCGGCGACCGAAGGCATTGCATTGCCGGTAAAGCAAGCCAGGTTAAGTTTGGTTAAACCCGGACCGCCGGTGCCGATCGGCCCATCCGACATGCCCGTCAGGCGAAGCGGTTGTCCCGCGGGAAGCCGGTCGGCGGCATCCGTCCTGCCGCACCGCGCGCCGTGCGCCACGGCGACAGATCGGCCTCGGTCCGTGTTCGTCCGGTGCCCCCGCCCATTGGCCAACTCAGCCCTTCGGCGAACTTGAAGGTGATCGCATCGCTCAGCCCGCCGTCGCGATAGCGCTGGAGCTGCGATCCTTGTCCTCGCGTCATTTCGGGCAGCTCGGCAAGTGGAAATACCACCATTTTGCGATTGTCGCCTATTGCCGCGACATAATCATCCTCGACGGAAACCGGCCGGACCACTGCAAGCTTCGCGCCCGGTCGCGGAGTCACGACATTCTTGCCCTTTCGCGTCTCAGCGATGACTTCGTTCACCGGCACGATGAAACCGCGCCCGTCGCTCGCCGCGACCAGCAACTTGCTATCGCGCTCGGCTTTGAGCAGCCGGACAATGCCGACATTCCCCTCAAGGTCGATGGTCGCGCGCACCGGCTCGCCGAAGCCGCGCCCGCCGGGCAGCTTGTCCGCCCCTAAAGTGTAGAACCGCCCATTCTCGGCCGCGAGCAACAGCTTGTCGGTAGTCTGCGCATGAAAGGCGAACGCCGGCCCATCGCCCTCCTTGAACTTCAGCGTCTCGGCGGAGGCAAGATCGACATGGCCTTTCATCGCGCGCACCCAGCCGCGCTGCGACAGGATCACGGTGATCGGCTCCCGCTCGATCATCGCCTCCAGCGGGATGTCACGCGCGGGCGCCGCTTCCTCCAGCGTTGATCGTCGCTTGCCCAACGTCGTGTCCGGGCCATAGCGATCGCGGATCTTTTCCAGATCCTTCTTCATTCGCGTCCGCTGCCGCTGGTCGGAACCGAGCAGCAGCTGAAGGCTCGCCTGCTCCTTCTCCAGCGCGGCCTGCTCGCGCTTCAGCTCCATTTCCTCCAGCCGCCGCAAGCTGCGAAGCCGCATGTTGAGGATTGCCTCGGCCTGCCGGTCGGTCAGGTCGAACTCGGCCATCATCACCGCCTTGGGTTCATCCTCGGTGCGGATGATCTCGATTACCCGATCGAGGTTGAGAAAGGCGACGATATAGCCCTTCACCAGCTCGAGCCGGTCGGCGATCTTGGCCAGCCGATGCTCGGTGCGCCGGCGAAGCACCACGAACTGATGCTCCACCCACGCGGACAGCGCCTGAGCCAGGCTCATCACCCGCGGCGTGCGCTGCGCGTCGAGCACGTTGAGGTTCAAGGGCACCCGCACTTCCAGGTCGGACAACCGATACAGCCCGTCCATCAACACTTGGGGATCAACCGTGCGGCTGCGCGGCTCCAGCACCAGCCGGATCTCGGCATCGGATTCATCCCGAACATCGGCCAGGATCGGGAACTTCTTGTCGTTCACCAGCCCAGCAATCTGCTCGATCAGCTTGCCCTTCTGCACGCCATAAGGGATCTCGCTGACGACGATCTGCCAGCCACCGCCCTTCTCGCGCTCCACGCTCCAGCGACAGCGCACGCGAAAAGCGCCGCGCCCGGTGGCATAAGCCTCGCGGATGATCGCCGGCGGGTCGACCAGGAGGCCGCCCGTGGGAAAGTCCGGTCCTTGGACGAAGACGAGCGGATCGGCGGCGGGATCATCGACCAATGCGATGGCGGCGTCCAGCAGCTCGGCGGCGTTGTGCGGCGGGATCGACGTCGCCATGCCTACGGCGATGCCGCTGGCGCCGTTCGCCAGCAGATTGGGAAACAGGCCCGGGAACAGCTCAGGCTCCTGCTCCTCGCCATTATAGGTCGGACGGAACGCAACCGCGTCCTCGTCCAGCCCGTCCATCAGGTCGATCGCGACCTGCGTCAGCCGCGCCTCGGTGTACCGGTATGCGGCGGCGTTATCCCCGTCGATGTTGCCGAAATTGCCCTGTCCATCGACCAGCGGATAACGGAGCGCAAAATCCTGTGCGAGCCGCACCATCGCGTCATAGACTGATTGGTCGCCGTGCGGGTGGTATTTGCCAATGACGTCGCCGACAACGCGCGCACACTTCTTATACCCCTGCGTGGGATCGAGCCGCAGCAGCCGCATTGCCCAAAGAAGACGCCGGTGAACGGGCTTAAGGCCATCGCGAACATCGGGCAGCGACCGCGCAGTGATCGTCGAAAGCGCATAGACGAGATACCGTTCCGACAATGCGGAATCGAACGGCGCATCGAACACCCCGATGGGCGGATTGTCGGGCGGCAGCACGGTCGCGTCAGTCGGCATGGGCTGCGTGCTAGCAGGCAGGAGCCATGTTCCACAACCGTTCCGCCCGCTGTCCTACATGCGACGAGCGTGTCACACGCCACACCCGTCGTGCAGCCTTCGAGCCGAAGGTCCTCTTATTCAGCCTGCGTGCGAGACAACGCGGCTTTGGATCAGCCTCGGCTGACGGAGGCGCAGAGTTCCACGCCTCAACATTCGCGCAAAACCGCGCCAGCGTCTCAACTTCCTCAACATTCGATTGCAGAACCTGCAACTCACCGCGTCCGTGGGCATGATTGCACCCCCGTCTCCGTTACCCTATACGCCGTGCCGATTCCCGCCCCGGCCGCGCCGATCTCGTCGCGTCGCCGGGGCTATCCATTTCAGGGGTGATGCGATGGCGCGGCGCCGGCAGATCTACGAAGGCAAGGCAAAGATCCTCTACGAGGGTCCCGAACCCGGCACCTTGATCCAATATTTCAAGGATGATGCCACCGCCTTCAATGCCCAGAAAAAGGGCACGATCAACGGCAAGGGCGTGCTCAACAACCGGATTTCCGAGCATATCTTCACCCTGCTCGGCAACATCGGCGTGCCGACGCACTTCATCCGGCGCCTCAACATGCGCGAGCAGTTGATCCGCCAGGTCGAGATCGTGCCGATCGAGGTGATCGTCCGCAACGTCGCCGCCGGCTCGCTCAGCAAGCGGCTGGGGATCGAGGAAGGCACGCAGCTGCCGCGCACGATCCTCGAATATTGCTACAAGGACGATGCGCTCGGCGATCCGATGATCTCGGACGAGCATATCGCCGCCTTCGGCTGGGCCAGCCAGGAGGAGATGCACGACATCGCCGATCTCGCGATCCGCGTGAACGATTTCCTCTCCGGCCTGTTCGCCGGCATCGGCATCCGCCTGGTCGACTTCAAGCTCGAGTTCGGCCGCATTTGGGACAACGACTACGGCCGCATCATCCTGGCGGACGAGATCAGCCCGGACGGCTGTCGCCTGTGGGACATGCAGACCAACGAGAAGCTCGACAAGGATCGCTTCCGTCGTGACTTAGGCGGCGAGGTCGAGGCCTATCAGGAAGTCGCGCGTCGGCTGGGCCTGTTGCCGGAGGGCGGGGAAACCGCCGTCCTCGACATGGCCGAGCATCGCGAAAAACGCGGCAAGTGACCATCGCCGGATCGGTTGCGATCCGGCCCGGCATCGAATAGCGGACACACCATGAAGCTGCGCATCCATGTCACGCTGAAGCCTGGCGTTCTTGATCCCCAGGGCAAGGCCATCGAACACGCCCTTTCCGGCCTCGGCTTTGCCGGGGTCGAGGGCGCTCGCGTCGGCAAGCTGATCGAACTCGACCTTGCCGACACAGTGGACGATGCCCAGATCGATGCCATGTGCCGTCAGCTCCTCGCCAATACGGTGATCGAAAATTACCGGATCGAGCGCGCATGAAGACGGCCGTTGTCGTCTTCCCCGGCTCCAACTGCGATCGCGACTTGGCCGTCGCGTTGGAAGGCGTGACCGGTACTAAACCGATCATGGTCTGGCACCGCGAGACGGAGCTGCCTGTGGGGCTTGGCCTGATCGCGGTTCCGGGCGGGTTCTCCTATGGCGATTATCTGCGCTCTGGTGCCCTGGCGGCGCGCTCACCGATCATGCGAGCGGTGGCGGACAAGGCTGCCGGTGGGATGCCGGTGTTCGGCGTCTGCAACGGCTTTCAGGTGCTGACCGAAGCCGGTTTGCTGCCGGGGGCGCTGATGCGGAACGCCGGTCTCGATTTCGTCTGCCGCGATGTCGCGCTGACGGTCGATAACAGCCAAAGCGCCTTCACCAGCCGCTATGCTGCCGGTGAGACGATCAAGGTTCCGGTAGCGCACCACGACGGCAATTACGTCGCCGATCAGGAAACGCTCGATCGCCTCGAAGGCGAAGGCCGGGTCGCATTCCGTTACGGCGAGGAGGTCAACGGATCGGCACGTCGAATTGCGGGCATTCTCAACGATGCCGGCAATGTCCTTGGCATGATGCCGCACCCCGAACGCCGGATTGAGGGCGCACACGGCGGCACCGACGGACGCCGGTTGTTCGAAGGGCTGCTGGAGATCGCAGGCTGACGGCTCAGACCTTTGCGCCGAACGGCGTGAAATCCGTGCCGTCGTCGAACACATCCAGCCCCTCGGCGCGCTTCAGCCAGCCCACCACGATATAAGTCACCGGCGTCAACAGCGCTTCCCAGGCCACCTTGAGCGCCCATTGCGTGAACAACACGGTAATAACGAGCCCGGTCGGCCAGCCCTCTGCCCCTAGAAAGGCAAGTGGGTAGAAGATCAAACTGTCGATCCCTTGCCCCGCGATGGTCGATCCAATGGTCCGCATCCACAAATGGCGCCCGCCGGTCGCAAGCTTCATCCGCGCAAGCACATAGGAATTGACGAACTCGCCCGCCCAAAAGGCGCACATGCTCGCGAAGACGATCCGCGGCACCTGCCCGAACACCGATTCGTACGCCTCCTGGTTGGTCCAGTCAGGCGCTGGCGGCAGCGCGACAACCACCCACGCCATCGCCGCCATGAACATCGTGGCACCAAAGCCTGCCCAGATCACCCGCCGCGCCCGTGCGTAGCCATAGACTTCGGTCAGCACGTCACCGATCACGTAACTGACGGGGAAAAACAGAATGCCCGCGCCAAACGGCCAGTACCCAACGCCCGGCAGCCAAATTTGCGCTACCTTACCAGCGCCGAGTACATTCGACAGCAGCAGCACGGCCACGAACGCCGCCATCACGAAATCATAATAGCGCAAACTGTGACCGCGCAGCGCGTTGGCAGCGACGCGGCTCGGCGTAACATCGACCATGCCCTGATCATGGCAACGGTTTCGCTACGCCGCAATCCGCGCTAACGCACCGACTGTGCGCGCCCGTAGCTCAGTTGGATAGAGCACGAGCCTTCTAAGCTTGGGGCCGCTGGTTCGAATCCAGCCGGGCGCGCCATTTGCTACCTTCTGCTGAGCGGCTGGTCAGTTCGCTTCCTCCGGCGGAACAACAGGCAGCGGCAGCGGCGTGATTGGAACGCCCTCTTCAGCCAGCGCCTTGGCTTCAGCGGCGGTGGCTTGACCGTGGATCACCTCCTGCGCCTGTTCCCCGAGGTGCATGGAGCGGGCTTCGGCAGCGAAGCCTCTGCCAACCCAGCGCGATCCTTTCAATGCCCGGCTCTGCGCCGCCGCTAGTGCCTGGAGTGCGGCCTTCACGGTTTCAGGTCCGAGCGCCGGACGGCTGTTGCCCTTCGCGGCGACGTTAGGAGCCATCACCGCCTTCTCGACCGTGGTCGCACCGCACATGGGACAGCCAACCAAGCCACGATCGCGCTGCTCCGCATAGGCAGCGGAAGAGGCGAACCACGATTCGAAGACGTGGCCCTCACCACAACGCAAATCGAAAACGATCATGCTGCGACGCTGATCGGCGGGCTCGGGCGACGATGAGCGATCACGGGGATACGTTGGCGAACCTCTTCAACGCGGGCCGGATCGACTTCGACAAATGATAGCCCGGGGGCCTCCCCCATGTCGCACATGATTTCGCCCCAGGGATCAACAGCGAGCGCGTGACCATAAGTCTCGCGCCCGTCCGCGTGGCGGCCGGTCTGAGCCGCGGCAATCACAAAGGCGGCGCACTCGATTGCGCGGGCACGCAGCAACACGTGCCAGTGCGCCGCGCCGGTCGGCCGCGTGAAGGCCGCGGGAACGGCGAGGATCGTTGCGCCAGCGCTGGTGAGCACGCGGTAAAGATCGGGGAATCGCAGGTCATAGCAGATCGATAAACCGAGCAGGCCAAGTGGCGTTTCTACCACCACCGCCGCCTCGCCGCCGGCATAGGCCCCCGACTCGCGCCAGCTTTCGCCAGTCGGTAAATCGACGTCGAACAGGTGAACCTTGTCGTAGCGCGCGCGGATCGCGCCCGATCCGTCGATCACAAAGCCGCGGTTCGCCAACCGTCCGTCATCACGCCGCAGCGCCAGGCTGCCGAGATGAACCCACAGGCCGGTGCGGGCAGCGGCCTCCCGCACGGCCGCGAGCACTTGATCATTCTCTTCCCGCTGGATGGAAGCTGCACCACGCGTACGATCGCGATCGAGCAGCCCGGACATTTCGGGCGTGAACAGCATCGTCGCCCCGTCGGCCGCGGCAACCCCCACCGCTTCAACGAGCATGCGGGCGTTGACAGCGGGATCGATCCCGCTGGTCATTTGCAGGATCGCCGCCTTCATGGCGTGGCGGCGAGCATCGCGGCGAGTTTGCCCGCACCTTCCAGGGCGGCCAAGTCATCCGAACCGCCGACATGGCGGCCATCAATGAAGATCTGCGGCACGGTGGTGCGACCGCCTGCACGATCGATCATTTCGGCCCGCTTTTCCCCGCCCAGCGTGATGTCAAATTCGGTCGGCTTGACCCCCTTGCTGGCGAGCAATTGCTTGGCGCGCACGCAATAAGGGCACCACGCCTTGGTGTAGATTTCAACCTGTGCCATCGTACTGACGTGTGGACGGAACGCCCGAATGTCAATCGGCTGCACCGTCGATCACGCGCGCCCAGCACAGGAGCGACACGCTTGCGGCGCCGCCTGCCCGCAGCACCGACACGCAGGCTCCGGTGGTTGCGCCGCTGGTGTAAACATCGTCGACCAACACGATACGGCGGCCAGCAATGCGCGCGCAGCCCGCTGATGTCACGGCGAACGCGCCCGCTACTGCGCGGCGACGGCCGTCCTTACCCAACCCTTTCAGTACGGGCGTCGCCCGGCGGCGGACCAGCAAATCGCTGGCCCAAGCCACCCCGCTCGCTCGAGACAGTGACGCGGCGATTAAGCCGGCCTGGTTGTACCCGCGCGACCACAGACGCCACCGGTGGAGTGGCACCGGCAGCAACAGCTCCGCATCGCGGGGCAAGTGACGCATCATCAACCGCGCCGCGGTATCGGCAAAGGCGGCTCGCCCGCCATATTTCAGCCGAAGCACCACGTCGCGTGCGACGCGCCCGTAGGCGACCGCCGCATTTACCCCCGCGTGCATCGGCGGACTCGCAAGACACGCGCCGCAAAGAGAATCATCTTCCCGGTCGTGAGGAAACGGCGTGTGGCAGCCCGGGCACCAAGGCGGCCCGAGAAAGCGGAGCGACGCCCAGCAAGACCCGCAGAAGCGATGATCGCTGTCGGTTATCGCACCGCATGCCGCGCAGCGGGGCGGCAAGGCCAGGCCAATCATCGGTTGGAGCAGCGCCGCGAGCATCGCTTATGCTTGTCGCGCCGACCCGACGCGCGCACAAGCCGCCCTCATGACCGCACCGGAAATTTTCGATCGTGCCGCCCGTCGCCAGCGCCGGAACCGCGCAGTGCCGACCTATGCCGCCCACGACTTCATTCACGAGGCAATGCTCGACGGTATTGCGGAACGACTAGCAAGCGTGAAGCGTAGCTTCGCCGACGTGCTCGACCTCGGCAGTTTCGACGGCCGATTCGCGGCGCCGGAAGGTGCGCGGGTCGCTAGTCTGGATGCAGGCCTTGATTTTGCGCGCGCGGCGGGCGGCGTGCAGGGCGACGAGGATCGCCTGCCGTTTGCCGACGGCTCATTCGACCTTGTCGTAAGCGCCGGCGTGCTTGACCAGGTCAATGACGTGCCCGGTGCGCTCACGCTCGCGCGACGAGTACTACGCCCCGACGGGCTTTTTCTGGGCGCATTCCTTGGCGGAGGATCCCTCTCCTCCCTCCGCAGCGCGCTACGAGAGGCGGAGGGGGATCGGCCGGTGGCGCGCCTTCATCCGCAGATCGACGTGCGATCCGCCGGTGACCTGCTGATGCGTGCCGGCTTCGCGCTGCCGGTGGCGGACGCAGAAACGTTACGAGTTCGCTATGGCAGCATCGGTCGGTTATTCGATGATCTACGCGGCATGGCGGCGAGTAACGTGCTGGCCGAGCGGCGGCCGCTCGCACGCGAGACGCTCGCCCGCCTCGCTGCCGCCTTCGCCGGTGCGGCCGATCCGGACGGCCGAACGACCGAGCGGTTCGAGATCATCTTCCTGACCGGCTGGGCGCCTTCGCCCGATCAACCGCAACCGGCGCGGCGCGGCAGCGCAACTGCCTCGCTGGCGGCAGCATTACGCGAGACAAAATGATCGTCAAGCGTCGGCGCGTCGGTTCAGGTCATGCCCCAGAGCAAGGATGCCGACGCCTACGATCGTCCAGAACGCTTCGCCAGCATGACCCAGCCCCGTGTCATGCGGCAGCGTCATCGCCCCCGCCATGATGCCGAGCCCCAGCGACCCCACCGCGAGAGGCCAGAGATAACCGTGCTGCAACGCGCCGCGGCCCAAGCCCATGGCGCCTAGACCGATCGCGAGAACGAGACCAACTTCGTGGAAGATCGGGTCGACTAGCAGTCCGCTAAAGGCCGACAACACGGCAATCAGCACGGCGCTGGCGACGCAGTGAACCACGCAAAGCCCCGACACGACAATCGCCAGCCGATCGAGTCGCGAGGTGTTGGCGGGGTGGAACAACGTTGCCATCGAAACGGCATGTAGCGACGCACTCGCGAGGATACAACGTTACATATCGATAATCGTTCGACAAGGCTGTCGCTCGGCATTGCCGAGGTGGCGCCGGACTCCTACAGAACCACATGCTCAAGCCCAGCCCCGGCTTTCGTGTTTCTGCGCGCCCACTTGCCATGGCACGGTGGCTCTACCTCGTCGCCGCACTGATCGTCTTGATGGTGGCTGTTGGGGGGATCACGCGCCTGACCGAATCGGGGCTGTCGATCACGCAGTGGAATCCGATCAGCGGGATCATCCCGCCGCTCAACGATGCGCAATGGCAGGCGGAGTTTGCCAATTACCAGCGCATCCCCGAATATCAGCAGATCAATCACGGCATGTCACTCGCCGGGTTCAAGGCTATCTTTTTCTGGGAGTATATTCACCGACTGTTGGGACGGGTCATCGGCCTCGCTTTCGCGCTGCCGCTGCTGTGGTTCGCTGTGAAGCGGCAGATTCCACGCGGTTACGGGCCGCGCCTCCTTGCGCTGCTCGCGCTCGGCGGACTGCAAGGAGCGATCGGCTGGTGGATGGTCGTGTCCGGACTGTCGGTAAGGACAGACGTCAGCCATGTGCGGCTCGCAGTACATCTGTCGGCGGCGCTGCTGATTCTCGTTGGCGTGGTCTGGACTGCGCTCGACCTGGGCAACCTTGCGCGCAGCCCCCTCGCCCGCCCCGCTGCGCTGCCGCCGCTCGGAATGCTGGCGCTGTCCCTGCTCGGATTGCAGATCGTGCTTGGCGCCTTCACCGCGGGGCTTGACGCCGGCTATGCGTTCAGCAGTTGGCCGTTGATGGGGGATACGTTTTTCCCGGCCGAAGCTCCAATGCTCTATCCGGCTTGGCGCAATTTCACAGACAATCCGGTCGTGGTGCAATTCGTCCATCGCTGGTTCGCCTTTGCGGCCGCAAGCGGGGTCGTTTGGCTGGCGTTCGCGGCTCGGCGACGCGGCGCGGTGAACGCGTGGAGCGCGGTAATCCTGCTCACGGGTCTGCAGATTGTGTTGGGCGTCGCGACCCTGCTGACGGGCGTTCAGATCACCATTGCCGTGGCGCATCAGGTGAACGCGGCCATCTTGCTGATTGCGGTGGTCGCCGCGGCGCACGCCCTTGGGCAACGGACGAACTGACCCCCCCCCCCCTCGCTTCGCCTGGAGCCTGTTTGAGGGAGTTGGAAGCGACGCACTGCTGGCCCGTGCTTCGGCCAGCTCGGCAAGAAAGATTAGGTTCGTCTCAGCTATACCGCTCCTCCGCCCAGGGATCGCCGCGCATGTGATAGCCATTTACCTCCCAGAAACCGGGGCGGTCGGCGCCGAGGAACTCGATCGCGCTGATCCACTTGGCGCTTTTCCAGAAGTACAGATGCGGGATCACCAGCCGTGCCGGGCCGCCATGTTCGCGCGTCAGCGGCTTGCCCTGCCACGTCCGGGCGATCAGCGCCTGCGGTGAGCCGAAGTCGGCGAGCGGGACGTTGGTGGTATAGCCATCATAGCCGTGCAGCATGACAAACGCCGCCTCGTCGCGCGGCTCGACCAGATCGAGCAGATCGTGCGTCGAGACCCCCGCCCAGTCATTGTCGTAGCGTGACCAGGTGGTGACGCAGTGGATGTCGCTGCGCAGATCGGTCTGCGGCAGCGCCAGGAACGCCGCCCAGTCGAGCGTCACCGGCCGCGCGACCAGCCCCTTCACCGTCAATCGCCAGCGATCGAGCGACACATCGGGCTGGCGGCCGAGATCGAGCACCGGCCAGTCGCGCACCAGATGCTGTCCCGGCGGCAGCCGGTCGTCCGCGACACGCGCGCCGGTGATGAACTTGCGCTCGCTCGCCCAGCGCTGCTTCGAGCGGGTGAGCTTGGTATCGGCCGGCGGTTGCTCGTCGTCCATGATCCGCATCATACACGTCTTCGGTGATCCAATCACGTCGCCCCGCGTTGTCAGCCTTTAACGGCTGGCGCGGGAGGCAGATTGTGGCCGACGAGAAGGATACCGTTCATTACGAGGGCGCTGCCGGCGGCTGGGGTTCGGTCCGCGGCATGACGGAAGTGCTGGCCCGCGAACGCCCGACGCCGGCCGCGCTGGACACCCTGCGGCGCCAGAACAAGCCCGGCGGCTTCATGTGCGTGTCCTGCGCCTGGACCAAGCCGGCCCATCCGCACACCTTCGAATTCTGCGAGAATGGCGCCAAGGCGACACTGTGGGAAAACACCACCCGACGCTGCACGCCCGAGTTCTTCGCCAAACACACGGTCACCGAACTCAAGGGATGGAAGGATTACGATCTCGAGCAGCAGGGCCGGCTGACCCATCCGCTCCGCTACGATCGCGCCTTCGACAAATATGTGCCGTGCAGCTGGGACGAGGCGTTCGCGGCGATCGGCACGGAGCTGAAGATGCACGATCCCGGGTCGACCGTCTTCTACGCCTCGGGCCGCGCCAGCCTGGAGACGAGTTACCTCTACGCCCTGTTCGCGCGCATGTACGGGCACAACAACCTGCCCGACAGCTCCAACATGTGCCACGAGACGACCTCAGTGGGCCTGAAGAAGGTGATCGGCTCTCCGGTCGGCACCTGCGTGCTCGAAGATCTGCACAAATGCGACGCGATCTTCTTCTTCGGGCACAACACCGGATCGAACGCTCCGCGCCTACTCCATCCATTGCAGGAGGCGGTGCGCCGCGGCGTAAAGATTGTGACCTTCAACCCGATTCGCGAGACGGGGCTGGAGCGGTTCAAGAACCCGCAAAGCCCCGTCGAGATGCTCACCGGCAAGCACACCGACATCTCCTCGCTCTACCTTCAGGTGAAAGCGGGCGGCGATATCGCCGCGCTGATGGGCATGATCAAGCACGTGCTCGCCGCCGAGGAGCGCAAGTGGCGCGAAGAGAAGGTGCATGTCCTGGATGTGGATTTCCTCGCCCAGCACACCAACGGCTTCGAGGAGGTGAAGCGCTACGCCGAGGCGCTGTCGTGGGACGAGATCGAGCGCGAGAGCGGGCTCGCGCGTGCCGATCTGGAGGAAGCGGCGGACGTTTATGTAGACGCCAAGCGAACCGTGTTCATGTACGGCATGGGGCTGACGCAGCACGTCCATGGCTTCGAGAACCTCGCTGCGATGGTGAACCTCGCATTGCTGAAGGGCAATATCGGGCGTGAGGGCGCGGGCATCTCGCCGATCCGCGGGCACAGCAACGTTCAGGGCCAGCGCACCGTCGGTATCTCCGAAAAGCCCGAGCTGGTGCCGCTCGACAAGCTCGCCGAACAATTCGGCTTCGAGCCGCCGCGCGAAAAGGGTCTCAACACCGTCGAAGCGTGCGAGAAGATCATTTCCGGCGAGGTGAAAGCGTTCATCGGCCTGGGCGGCAATTTCGTGCGCGCAATCCCCGAGCAGGTGAAGATGGAAGCGGCTTGGCAGACCATGCGGCTCACCGTGCAGATCGCCACCAAGCTGAACCGCAGCCACCTGATCAACGGGGAGGTCGCCTATCTCCTCCCCTGCCTTGGCCGGTCGGAGCGCGACGCGCAGATCACCGGCGACCAGGCGGTGACGATGGAGGATTCGCTGTCCTGCATCCACGGCTCGCTGGGCAACATCACGCCGGCGAGCGCGCAGCTCAAGTCCGAGGTCGCAATCGTCTGCGGCATGGCAAAGGCGACGCTGCCGCCCAACCCCAACGCGAAATGGGACGATTGGACTGCCGATTATGGCCTGATCCGCGAGCTGATCCAGGAGACCTATCCCGAGATGTTCGCCGACTTCAACGCGCGCGTCTTCACGCCCGGCGGCTTCTACAAGGGGAACAGCGCGCGCGAGCGTATCTGGAAGACGGAGAGCGGCAAGGCGGAGTTCACTGTGCCCAAGACGCTGTCCGCGCTCGGCGTCGGCGACAAGGAGGGGCGCTGGCGGCTGATGACGTTGCGGTCGAACGACCAGTTCAACACCACGATCTACGGCTATTCGGACCGCCTGCGCGGCATCGAGGGCACGCGCGACGTGGTGCTGATGAATCCGGAGGATATCGCCGCGGCGGGCCTCACCGAGGGACAGGTGGTGAGCCTCGCCAGCGATGCCGACGACGGCGAGCACCGGCAAGTCGATGGGCTGACCGTCACCCCCTATCTGCTGCCGCGCGGGTGCATCGGGGCTTATTATCCGGAGACCAATTCGCTGGTGCCCTTGTGGTACCATGACGAGGAGTCGAAGACGCCGGCGTCGAAGGGTGTGCCGGTGCGGATCGTGGCTTAGTGACTGACATTTACCTAATACCCCACTCGTCACCCCGGGCTTGACCCGGGGTCCCGCGTCTTCTTCTGCCGACGGAGCAAGGCAGCGGGACCCCGGCTCGAGGCCGGGGTGACGGGGTTTGAGAGACGGCCGAGGGACAGAGTGTGTGACGCGAAAGCCGCACCGGTTAGGCGTTACACTTCGCGACGATTTCCACCGGCTCCTGCGACAACCCGTCGACACTGTGGCCCCACACCGTGACCATCACCCCACACGCCCCGGAGCCTCACTTTGCCAACCTTCTTCCTCCCTGCCCTGTCGATCGTCGCCGCGGCGGCAGCGCCCGGACAAGCCGCGCCCGAGCCGCAGACCGCTGTCGAGGAGGAGGCCGAGCTGGAGCTGGAGGATGATATCGTCGTCACCGGCAGCCGCCAGCCGCGCGGATCGGTGATCGGCGATATCAAGCCTGAGGTGGTGCTGAGCGGGCGCGACATCCGCGCTTATGGCGCCAGCGACATCGGCGAATTGCTGGAGGAGCTCGCCCCACTCACCGGCAGCATCCAGGGGCGCGGTGGCGAGGGCCGGCCGGTGATCCTGCTGAGCGGCCGGCGGATCAGCGGCTTTCGCGAGATCCGCGACTTGCCACCCGAAGCGATCCAGCGCGTCGACATCTTGCCCGAGGAAGTGGCGCTGAAATACGGCTATCGCGCCGACCAGAAGGTGGTGAACATCGTCCTGCGCCGCCGCTTCAACGCGGTGACGGCGGAGGTGGAAACCAATCTCGCCAGCGATGGCGGGCGGCAGGTGCATGAGGCGGATGTCAATTACCTGCGCCTCGGCAATGGCAGTCGCTTCAGCGTCGACGGCGAATACACTCGCAGCAATCCGTTGTTCGAGACCAAGCGCAACCTCGTCAACGCCGATCCGAACCGAACCCTGCTCGCCGCGAGCGATGCGGCGAAGCTCAACGCCACGTACAAACGCACGATCCTAGGCAGTGTCTCCGCGACGATCAGCGGCGAGCTGGGAGGCGCGAACACGCTTGCCGGCCTTGGCAGCGCCGCCAACGGCCAGCGGTTGCTGCGTGACAATCGCACCCGTACCGGCGTGCTCAACTATGCGCTGACGGGTGATCTCGCCCAATGGCGCTGGTCGCTCAACGGTGGCTATACGCGCGACTGGTCGACCACGATTACCGATCGCGATTACGGCACCGGGGTGCAGCGCGACCGCGCGCAGTCGGTGGCCGAGACGATCGAGACCGAGGGCACGTTCAGCGGCAGCCTGTTCGACCTGCCGGCGGGTGCCGTCACCGCAACGCTGAAGGCGGGCTTCTCGCTGCACGACATCGCCAGCGAATCGCGCCGCGGCGGGCTGTTCACCGCCACCGATCTGTCGCGCGATCAAGGCACGGGCCAAGCCAATATCGACGTGCCGATCTGGCGCGACGGGCCGATCGGCGCGCTCTCCGCCACCGTCAATGGCAGCGTCGATCAGCTGTCGGACTTCGGGACACTCGGCTCGCTGGGCTATGGCTTCAACTGGCGGCCGGTGGATGCCGTGCGGCTGATCGGATCGGTGACGCATGAACAGGGCGCGCCGACGATCCAGCAACTCGGCAATCCGGTGATCGTCACGCCCAACGTGCGCGTGTTCGATCTGACCACCGGGCAGACGGTGGACGCGACGACTGTCACCGGTGGCAACCCGAACCTGCTCGCGGATCGCCGTAGCGTGCTGAAGCTGGGCCTTACGGTAAAGCCGATCTTGGGCACCGATCTCACGGTGCTCGCGAACTACACCGACAGCCGCATTGACCACCCGATTGTGGGGTTCCCGACCGCGACACCGGAAATCGAGGCGGCCTTCCCCGACCGCTTCGATCGCGACAGCGCGGGTACGCTGATCCGCATCGACAACCGACCGGTGAACTTCGACCGCAGCCGGCAGCGGCAAATTCGTTGGGGCCTCAACTGGACAGAAGCGCTCGAAGCTCCACCGCCAACCGGACCTGACGGCCAGCCACTGACCCCCGAACAGATCGCGGAACGCCGCGCCTCCTTTCGTGAGCGATCTCGCGGACGTGACGGCACGAGCGAAAGCGGCGTACGCCCCGCCGGTGGTAGTCGCGCCAGCGGCTTTAGTGGGCGCGGCTCAGGAAGATTCGGCGGCGCACGGCAGGGTCGGGTGCAGCTAAGCGTGTTTCATACCTGGCGCCTTGAGGACACGATCCTAATCCGGCCCGGAGTGCCGGAACTAGACCTGCTGAACGGGTCGGCGACTGGCACGCGCGGCGGACAGCCACGCCACGAGATCGAGTTCAACGCCGGCTATAACCGTCATGGCATCGGCGTGCGACTGACCGGGACATGGGAAGGCGGAACGACGATCCTCGCAAACCCAAGCGGTGCGCCCTCACCCGAGGACCTGTCGTTCGGATCTTTGTTCACCGCCAATCTGCGAGTCTTCGCGGACCTCAGTCAGCAGCGCGCGCTGGTGCGCAATGCGCCATTCTTCCGCGGTTCGCGCGTGACATTGGCGGTAAACAACCTGTTCAATCAGCGGCTCGAAGTACGCGATGCCGCAGGCGTGGTTCCGATCGGCTATCAGCCCGCTTTGCTCGATCCGTTGGGGCGATCGGTGCGCGTAAGTTTCCGAAAGTTGTTCTTCTGATAAGGCGCGATCAGTTGGTGACGGTGATGCCGCCATTGACCGGCACGGCGGCCGCCGCCGCGATCGCCAGGTTGGCGATACGGGTCTCGTCAGCCTGGCCCTCGCCGCCGGTGATCGCTGGAGCAACGCCGGGACGCTGATCGCCATAGATGAAACCGTCAGTCGGGTAGTTGGACGTGCCGAGCCCGCCGTTGGGCGCATACCACACCTTGACGAGGCTCCAGTCGCCCGCGTCAGACACGTCGATCGCCCGAACATTCCGCTCGACGCCTCCGCGGCGCGACCAGTTGGCGTGGGTCAGCAGCACTTCGCGATCGCTGACGATCTGGCTGACCATCGCCACATGGCCGACGCGCATGCGGCTGGTGGATCGGAAGGAAAGCACCGCGCCAACCTTCGGCTCGCGGCCACGCTCGTAGCGGCCGGCGGCCTGACCCCACCAGGTGTTGGCATTGCCATGGATCTGAATGCCCGAAATCTCGCGGGCATAAGGAGCACACTGCCAGAATTGCGCATTGGCAGCGGTGGCCGTCATCAGGCCGCACGAAACAACCAGCGCACAACGCGCTGCAAAAGCTTTGAAATTCACTGCGACCCCCCGGTCAACCCGACGTTCGTTGCAGGCTCGCTACGGGGGGTAGGGAAAAATACCAAGGGCTGCGGGAACCGTTTCCGATGAACGGTGTTGCGGCGCCGACGAAATGGCGTTTCGCCTCAGCGTGACCAGGCGGGAGCGCAGTCGGCAGGAGGCGAATCGTCGCCCGATGCGCCTGTTGCGGTGGCTGAAGCAGCGTCGAAGACCAGCCGCCGAAGCTACCAGATCGCCCCCAAGGATTGCGAAAGAGCTAAGCGGCAGAGCGTTGCGGTTGTTGCGCTCCCCTGCGGTCCTAGCCCTTGCAGCGCGCGCCCCCTCCCCATCGCTGATGGGGAGGATGGAAGAGTGGATCAGGGAACCGGATCGACGCGTTCCAAGTCGAGCGCCTGCATCCTGAGCGCCTCGAGCCGCGCCGTATGCTCCGCGCGCCCGAACGGAAAGGCCCGATAGGCCAGCGCGGCCATCAGGGCGAGCGCCGTGGCGCAAACGATATAGATGACCGTGAGGCGATCGAGCACCTCAACGGACACCTGTCCGGGCACAGCCTTGGCCGGGAACCCTGCCGCCGCGAGGATCAGGCCCGTCACGAAGATGCCAACGCCGCTGGTGCATTTTTGAATAAAGAAGCCGCCAGCGAAGAACACGCCTTCCGAGCGACGCCCGGTACGCTGCTCCGAGTCCTCAACCACATCCGCCATCATCGATGAGCCAAGAATATGCGCGGTCACACTCGCCGCCGTTCCCGCGGCGAGCATCGCAAACAGCAACGGCAGCATCATAGGGCTGCTGGTGTCCGGAAAGTTACCCGACAGCCGCAGCCAGTAAGGCGCCGTCCCGATCGCGATCGCAAGAACGGCGGCGGTTGACGCCGCCTTCGGCTTGCTCGTCACTTGGCCGATTTTGGGGGCTACCACAAACGCCACCAACACGCCGCCGAACAATACTATCGACAGCGGCACGAACGTGGGCACCGTAAGACCCAGGAACGACACGGTCGTGAAGCCCCAGACATAGGTGTAAAGATAGTTGGAGATCGCATAGGTGATCCCCTGGTTCGTGAAGACGAACAGGCCCGCGATCATCAGCACCACGAACGCCTTGTTACGCAGCGTCTGTCCGAGCTCCGCGAAGTTGCGCCCAAGTGACTGTTTCTCGATCACCGGGGCGGGCAGGTTTGGGATCTCGCGATGCGTGCCCATCGCCGAGGTGAGGATCGCGATACCCATGAAGATCGCGCCAGCGATCGCAAAGCCCTTGTAGCCGTTGGGGTTGAGCAGGCCGTTGGGATATTCGGGCGTGGGAGATAGGAATACCCAATAGGCCGCGATCAGCATCACCAGCCCGCCGGCCCAGCCGAACAGATAGCGGTAGGCCATGATCCGCGTGCGCTCGTCGTAGTCGGCGCTGAGTTCCGCCGCCATCGCCTGGCTCGGTACTTCATAGGCGCTGACCGCGCTACGTACGAGCACCGCCACGGCGAACAGCCAGCCCAGCGTCGTTGCCTGCGACGACACCGGCGGATTCCACAACAACACCCAACCAAGCATAATCGGCAGTGCCGAGCCATAGAGCCAAGGGTGCCGCCTTCCCCATTTCGTACGCGTACGATCCGACATGAAGCCGATTGTTGGATCGACAAAGGCATCAATGATCAGCGCCAGCATGATCACGAAGCCGACGGTCGCGGCCGGCACGCCGATCACCTGATTGTAGAACAGCAGAAGAAATGTGCCGAAGCCCGAATCCTTGACGCCATAAGCGGCAGCGCCAAAGCCGTAGCTGGCCATGGTGCGGGAGCGCAGGCGTCGAGCCGGCGGGACGGCGCCTGCGGCGGTGGCGCCTGCACCTGGGATAGCGGCGGTGCTCGCAAGAGTTGCGTTCATTGGAATGCCTCCAGTGCGGCAAACAGCCCGGCTTGATCGGGATCCCAGCTTTGACGCGTGCCGATCGTGATCCCGCCATCGACGACGAGGTGCGTACCCGTGACGAACCCGGCGTCATCGCTGAGCAGAAAGGCAACGGCGGCGGCGATATCCTCCGGCCGCCCGGCGCGCTTCACCGGCTGCGCGCCTGCCGCGACCTGGGCGATCACCTGATTGGCGAGCTCACGCTTGTCGGCAGGCACTTCCAGATGGCGGGTGAAGATGTTCGTGGTGATGAAACCGGGGATCACCGCATTGACGCGGATGTTGCTCTTGGCGAGGTCGGCCGCGGCAAGCTTCGAGAGATGGAGCACGCCGGCCTTGGCAGTGGAATAAGCGATCGGCGCATAGCCGGTGCCCAATGCCGAAACCGAGGAAGTGTTGACGATGGCGCCACCGCCTCGCTTCGCCATCAGCGGCGCGGCATAGCGGATGCCGAGCGCGACCGAGCGGAGCAGCAAAGATTGCGTGCGATCCCAATCGTCAGGCGTCATCTCGTCGATCTTCGCCGGTGAGCCCCCTGCGCCGGCGTTGTTGAACAAGACGTCGAGTTCACCGGGCGCCTCGATCAGCGCCGCGATCTCTTCCGCATCGGTGACGTCGCATCGAATGAAGTGGATCTTGCCGTTGGAGGTGCTCGCCAGCTCCTCACCACCGTCCACATCGATGTCGCCGATCCAGACATCGGCTCCTTCCTCGCCAAGCCGCAGCGCCGTGGCACGCCCGATACCGGACGCGCCGCCCGTTACCACGGCACGCTTTCCCGAAAAGCGCATCC
Organism: Sphingomonas jeddahensis; assembly: GCF_001981525.1. Taxonomy (GTDB): domain Bacteria; phylum Pseudomonadota; class Alphaproteobacteria; order Sphingomonadales; family Sphingomonadaceae; genus Sphingomonas; species Sphingomonas jeddahensis. Next base: position 308,319 of record NZ_MPSB01000001.1, read on the forward strand.
TCTCGTCCTTTATCGTTTTCGGCAGCATAGTATGGCGCCGCCCGCCGTCAATCATAACCTGTTCGAAAATTCGGTAGGCCGCTTGTCGCACGCGCCGGGCGTCGCTAGCCGACCTGCCAAAGAGGAGAGATGTAAGATGAGCTTGAACAATCTATTCAGCTTGGAAGGACGCACCGCGTTGGTGACCGGCGGCAGCCGTGGCATCGGCAAGATCATTGCCAAGGCGTTCATCGAACAGGGCGCGACCGTTTACATCTCTTCACGAAAGACCGCGGCGTGCGAGGAAACCTCGGTGGAGCTTGGCCCGAAATGCATTCCGCTCCCGATGGACGTCTCCACCGTTGAGGGCTGCCGAGCGCTCGCGGCGGCGATTGGCGAGCGCGAGGATCATCTCGACATCCTCGTCAACAATGCCGGTGCGGCGTGGGGCGTGCCGTTCGAGGAGTTCCCCGAGAGCGGCTGGGACAAGGTGATGGACCTTAACGTCAAATCGCCCTTCTTCCTGACGCAGGCGCTGCACGAGCTGTTGAAGACGAAGGCGAGCCACCAAGCGCCGAGCAAGGTGATCAACATCACCTCGATTGACGGCATGCGGCTCAATCCGTGGGACACTTACAGCTATCACGCGTCTAAGGCGGCGCTGATCTATCTCACCAAGCGGATGGCGGCGCGGCTGATCAAGGACGGGATCATCGTCACCAGCCTGGCGCCCGGCGCCTTTGCCAGCGAGATGAACCGTGCAGCGCGTGATCATGGCGATGCGGTGGCGAAGGGCATTCCGATGCAGCGGATCGGGAACTTCGACGACATGGCGGGCGCCGCGATCTTCCTGGCGAGCCGAGCAAGCGACTATGTTGTCGGGGACACGTTGGTGGTCGACGGCGGACTGGTGAATGCATCGTTGGGGACGAGCATCGACGCTTAGCCGATCAGGCATCGGCGGCCGCGTATGGCGCCGCTCGCCCACAAAGACCACCAGATGATCAACGGCTGGAGCAGCAGCCGGGGCGCATGATAGGCGAGCGGCAGGCCCGTGCCGCTCGCCAGATCAAGCGCGGCATGACGCATGTTCGCCGGCCAGACGCACAAGGCATAAGCGGCAAAGGCATAGCCAGCGGCACGTCGCCACCGGACGCTGGCGAGCGCCGCCACGCCGATCAGTTCGAGTACGCCCGTGACGATCACCACCGCGTGCGGTGCGGGAACTTGCGACGGCACGATCCGCGCCATCGCATCTGCGAACACTAAGTGGCCCACACCGCCGAGAGCGTAAAAGAGGATCAGCAGCCAGCGCGCGGTCTGCCGCCAGCGTCCTTCCATGACTATTGCCATTGCACCCCCATCTTCGTTCAGGAACGATACGGGGCCATGCTCGTATCCCCGCCGAGCCCATCTTCGGGCGAAGAGAGGATCGTGACATGACGTTTCGTCACATCGCAGCCATGGCCATGAGCGCCGCCGCCGTAATGTTGGGCACGCCTGCTCCAGCCCAGTCCAATGCCGACGACTCACGTTTTCGCGCCGCGCAGGAGCGTTTCGAGCGCGAGCTGGAGATCTTCCGCGGTGAGTTCGACCGCTATCAAGCCGTCCGACGGGTGCCGGGCGCCGGGTATCGGGATCCGCGCTGGGACGATCGCCGCGAGGTGGCGCCGCCGCCGGTCGGTTATGAGGATGGGCAATGGCGCGACGAGGGCGATTATGATCCCAGCCGCTACTATCGCTCCGGCACGCAATATCAGGAGCGCGCACTCGCATCGACCGACCGCGTCTATTCGGGATCGGACGGCCGTTATTACTGCCGCCGTTCGGACGGCACCACCGGCCTTATCGTCGGTGGCGCATTGGGCGGCGTGCTCGGCAATGTCATTGACGGCGGCCGCAGCCGGATCGTTGGCACATTGTTCGGCGGCGCGGCGGGTGCGCTGGCCGGACGTGCAGTGGATCAGAATAGCCAGGTGCGCTGCCGCTGATCGCGTTTCCAATCGGCGCCGCGTATTCATGCGCGGCGCTGAACGCCTCGGTCAGCCTTCGATGGTCAGGAGCGTCACGCCCTCGTAGCGCTCTTCCTTCGGGTTGAAGAGTTCGCTTGGAGCGAACCTGCGCGGCGTCACCCGCATGCCGCCCAGCCCCGAAATCTTGAAGGCACCGATCTTTGGCTCGCGCGGCGGCTTGCCGTCACGCTCCAGCGTCACCGCGTCGAGGTAGAACTCGCCGTGCTTGGTGTAGACGATGTGCGGCGCCAGCGTCACCTCGCCACGATTATACGTCGCAGCCAGCGCCTGCTGCTTGACGATCGCCTCGAAGACGACGGGCATGGTGGCGGGCGGCAGCGATGGTGGTGCGGCGACCCGATCTTCGTCGGTGTTCAGCTTCATGCTCACCGGCAATACCTGTGCTGTTGCAGTGCAGCAACAACCGTTTTGCGCAACACAGCGTTCCCATAATGCACGCAGCACACGTTCGTTCACAGCGACGACGCCACGACTCGCCTCAGCAACTTGTCGTCGTTCTCCAACAGCCTATGTCCGTCCGCAATGTCCGACGGCCTTCCCCTTCCGCGGCGCCTGTTCGCCATTGCCTCGCTCGGCTGCGGCTCCGCTTTGGTGATCATCGACGGCGGCATCGCCAACGTCGCATTGCCCACGATCGCCAAGGATCTGGGCGTCGCGCCGAGCTCGGTCGTGTCGATCGTCACGGTGTATCAGGTGATGCTGGTCATGCTGCTACTGCCGGTCAGCGGCCTTGGCGAGCGGATCGGGCTGAAGCGAACCTATCAGGCGGGGCAAGTGATCTTCACCCTCGCCACCCTGCTCTGCTTCTTTGCCAAGAGCCTGCCGTTCCTGCTGATCGTTCGCGCCATGCAGGCGATCGGGGCCGCAGGCGTACTCAGCGTCTCGTCCGCGCTGATCCGCCAAACCTATCCGGCCAAGCAGCTCGGCCGCGGGCTGGGTATCAATTCGGTGATCGTCACCAGTTCGGCCGCCGCCGCACCGACGATCGGCGGGCTGGTCCTGGCAGTGGCGCCTTGGCCCTGGGTATTCGCCAGCACAATCCCCTTCGCAATCCTGAGCATCGCGCTGGGCCGCGCCCTCCCCAATCCGGCGCCACGACTGGCGAATTTCGACCTGCTTAGCGCAGTGATGAGCGCCGGCATGTTCGGGCTGGTGATCGGCGGGGCGGAGAGCCTGGTGCATGGCGACAGCCCGGTGGTGAGCCTCGCAGTGGTCGCGACGGGCGCCGTGATCGGCTGGTTCTTCGTGCGGCGCGAGCTGGGCGCACCGGCGCCGATCCTGCCGGTCGATCTGCTCGCCCGGCCAATCATCGCATTGTCGGCTATCGGTAGCCTTACCGCCTTCACCGCATCGATGACGCTGCTGGTGTCGACGCCCTTTCGCCTTTCAGCGCTCGGGTTCAGCGCGACACAGATCGGTGCGTGCATTGCGCCCTGGCCGCTTACAAACATGATCGTCGCGCCTTTGTCGGGGTTCCTGTCCGATCGTGTGCCCGCCGGCATTCTCGGCGGGATCGGCATGGCCGTGACCTTGGTGACGCTGAGCCTGCTGGCGACGATGCCGGCCGATCCCAGCTATGTCGATGTCGCGTGGCGTATGGCGCTATGCGGCTCCGGCTTCGGGCTGTACCTTCCGCCTAACGCGCGGCTGATCGTCGGCTCCGCCCCGCGCGAGCGGGCTGCGGCGGCGGGTGGGCTGGTCTCGACCGTCCGGCTCACCGGGCAGACCATGGGAGCGACGCTTGCCGCCGCCTTGCTCGCGGCCGGCGTGGGGGCTGGCGCGGTGCCGCCGCTTGTCGCCGCGGGGTTGGCGCTGGTGGCGGGCCTGTGCAGCATCGCGCGGCTGCGGCCGTCGATCCATCGCCCGACGCTGACCGAAGTGCGCGATGAGGTTCCGGCGCTGCGGCAGACGCGCTGATCGGAACGGGGCGCGTGACCGCTCGTTTTTCAGGCGTCACCAACCGGAGTACATCATGCCCTACGTCAAGACGCGCGACGGAGCCGACATCTTTGTGAAGGACTGGGGCAGCGGGCGCCCGGTGGTGCTGATCCACGGCTGGCCGCTATCGGCCGACAGCTGGGATCCGCAGGCGGTGGCGTTGGCCGAGGCGGGCTATCGCGTGATTGCCTATGATCGGCGCGGCTTTGGCCGGTCGAGCCAGCCATGGGACGGCTATGATTACGACACGCTGACGGACGATCTCGCCGATGTGATGCAGGCGGCCGGCGTGGAGCGTGACGCAACTCTGGTCGGCTTCTCGATGGGCGGCGGCGAAGTGGCGCGATACATGAGCCGGCATGGCGGCAAGGGCGTGTCCTCGGCGGCGCTGATCGGATCGGTCGTGCCGTACATGCTGAAGACCGACAACAATCCACATGGCGTGTCCGAAGCGCAGCTGCTGCAGATCGCCGAAGGCATCAGGCACGATCGGCCGAACTTCTTCCGCACCTTCTTCAAGGACTTTTTTGGGGTCGGCTATGTCACCAGCCCGGTAAGCGAAGCGACGCTGGACTGGGCGTGGCGGCTGGCGATGCAGGCATCCCTCCGTTCAACGCTGGAATGCGCCAAGAGCTTCGGCTTTACCGACTTCCGCCCCGACCTGGCGGCGTTCCGTGTCCCGACCCTGGTGATCCACGGTACGGGCGACAAGACGGTGCCGATCGATGCCACCGGCCGCGCCGCCGCCACGGGCATCGCGCAGAGCCAGTTGGTGGAATATGATGATGCCCCGCACGGCCTGTTCGCGACAGAAAGCGACCGGCTGACCGAGGACCTGCTGACGTTCCTGAGTCGGTAAGGTGTGGCGCCGGGCGGCCGCCGGTCTTCCAAGGACACCGGTTCGCCACCAACGTCTTCGTCAACCCGGCCTCGTGCCGGAGTCCAGGGTTCCGCGGGTTCAACGGCCTCGATGCGCGGAACCCCGGAATGTCGAGACTAGCCTGGTATGATGAGGCGGTGTGTGCAGTCCCCGCGCGCTTTAATCAGCATCAGGAGGCGTTGAGCCGATGCGCCGCCAACGCCTCATAGTCCGCACGGCACGCATCCGCCACCGCAGCTAACTCGCCTGCCAACGCGGCGGGCTCCTCGTCGGGCGCGCCAAAGCCGGTCGATGCCTCAACGCGCCCATACCAATGCTCCGCCCAGACCCCATCGGCAGGATGCCGCCCGGCCGGCCACGCCAGCATCGACTCATCCCACCCAAGCCCTAACGCCGAACACAAAACCCCAAGGGTGCCCGCAGGATCACGCAAAACATCAGCCGAGTCGATCACCGGCGGCGCCTTGCCCAGGCGATCCGCCTCACGCTCGAAGAATGCGCGTTGTGCGGCCACGCCAAGGTCCGTCGCCGTCACTGCCTCCCGCTTGGCAGCATAGGAGGCCGCCATGCGCGCTGGATCGCGGATCAGAAAGGCGTGGGTGACGCCTTTCAGATCATCGGGCTTGATCGGGCCGGCCATGTGGTGGGGCATGTGTTTCTGGTACCAGACCGCCTCGCCCGAAGGCGCCGGGCCAGCCAATGTTTTCGCCACTGAACGCCAATCGCAATCCATGCTCGCGATCACCGCATCGCGCATCGGATGATCGACGCAGCTTTCCCGCAGAAAACAGCCGTAAAAAGGTTCGTCGCTGACCGCGCAGTCCGCGCGGCTGGAGAAGCTGCGCATCATTGCCGTGGAGATATTGCGCGGCCCGGACCACATGGCGATGCGAAGCGGCTGCTCGCGGCGGGAGTCCATGCGCAGCGTCATGCCAGCTCGCGCTCCACGGCCTGACGATAGAGGCCCTGCAACCGCTCGACCATCGGCCCCCGCTCCGTTCCGATCACGCGTCCATCGATCGTGCCGATCGGCGCGAGGCCCGCGAAGGTGCCGGTGGTGAACGCCTCATCCGCGCCATAGACATCGGTCAGCGAGAAATTGCGTTCATAGGTCGGGATACCCGCTTCGCGTGCCGTCTCGACCACGATGCGCCGGGTGATGCCATCCAGGCAATAGTCGCCTGTGGAAGTCCACACCTCGCCATTGCGGACGATGAAGAAGTGGGTCGAGTTGCACGTCGCGACGAAACCGTGCGGATCGAGCATCAGCGCCTCATCCGCGCCAGCCTGTGCCGCCTGAATGCAGGCCGTGATGCAGTTCAGCTTGGAGTGCGAGTTGAGCTTGGGATCCTGCACATCCGGGTACCCGCGACGAACATGGACGGTGAACAGGTTCAGCATCCGCGTCGCGGTACCCGCCGCCGGAGCCTTCCATTCCGGGATCATGACGATCGTCGCCGGTGAGATCACCACACGCGGATCCTGATACGGCGTGGAACGGATGCCGCGCGTCACCATCAGACGGATATGCACCCCGTCGCCCGTCATCTGATTGGCGTCGAGCACGCGGCGTAGGCGAGCGATCATCTCCTCGCGGCTGATCCCGATGTCGAGCATGATCGCCTTGGCGCCCTGCCACAACCGATCGAGGTGCCGATCGAGGAACGCCATCTTGCCGTTATAGACGCGCAGCCCCTCCCACACGCCATCGCCGAGCATGAAGCCGGAGTCGAATACGGAGATCTTCGCTTCGGGGCGGGGGAAGAGTTCGCCGTTGACGTCGATCAGGACATTGTCGTTGCGGGGATCAGGGGTGAAGACGTGGGTACCGGTGGCGTGATCGGTCATGTGGGTCCTCGTCAGACAGAGCGCCGCCTAAGACCCGTTCGTGCTGAGCTTGTCGAAGCACGTGTCGCAGGCGGACCGCTTGGTAACACGCACCTCGACAGGCTCAGTGCGAACGGAGCGAGAAGGAGGGCGCTCCCCGCATCGTCAGATATGCAGGGCCTTGCCGTAAGCCCCGAGCACCGCCTCGTGCATGGCTTCGCTGATCGTCGGGTGCGGGAACACTGTTTCCATCAGCTCGGCCTCAGTCGTCTCCATCGTCTTGCCGATGGTGTAGCCTTGGATCATCTCGGTCACTTCGGCGCCGATCATGTGGGCGCCGAGCAATTCGCCGGTCTTGGCGTCAAACACGGTTTTCACAAAGCCTTCCGGCTCGCCGAGCGCAATCGCCTTGCCGTTGCCGATGAACGAGAAATTGCCGACCTTTACCTCATAGCCGGCTTCCTTCGCCTTCGCCTCGGTCAGGCCGACGCTGGCGATCTGCGGGCGGCAATAGGTGCAGCCCGGGATGTTGCGCGGGTCCATCGCGTGCGGGTGATTGCCGGCAATCGCCTCGACCGCGATGACGCCCTCGTGGCTTGCCTTGTGCGCCAGCCACGGCGGCGCGGTGATGTCGCCGATTGCCCAGACACCCGGCACGTTGGTGCGGCACACCGGATCGGTCTTCAGGAAGCCGCGATCGTCCATGTCGACGCCCAGTTCCTTTAGCCCGATGTCGGCCGTGTTCGGCACGATGCCGATCGCGACGATGACATGGCTGAACTCGGCAGTGGTCTCCTTGCCGCTCTTGTCCTTCAGCTTGGCGATGACGCCGCTGTCTTTCACCTCAAGGCCGCCGATACTGGCCGAGGTCATGATCGTCATGCCCTGCTTCTTCAGCGCCTTTTCGAGGTGCGCCGACACGTCGGCATCCTCGACCGGTACGAGGCGATCGAGCATCTCGACTACTGTTACGTCGACACCCATGTCGTTGTAGAAGCTAGCGAATTCGATGCCGATCGCGCCCGAGCCGATCACCAGCAGCTTTTTGGGCATTTCCGGCGGCGTCATTGCGTGGCGATAGGTCCAGATGCGCTTGCCGTCGGCCTTGGCGAACGGCAGGTCGCGAGCGCGCGCACCGGTCGCGACGATGACGTTCTTGTATTGGAGCTCGGTTGCCTTGCCGTCCTGGCCAGTGATGGTGAGCTTGTTCTTACCCGTCAGCTTGCCGACGCCCATGTGCACGGCAATCTTGTTCTTCTTCATCAGGTGCGTGACGCCCTGATTGAGCTGCTTCGCCACCCCGCGCGAGCGCTTCACCACTGCTTCCAGATCGGCGGCGATGCCCTGCGCGGCGAGGCCGTAATCCTTGGCGTGGCTCATCAGATGGAACACCTCGGCCGAGCGCAGCAGCGCCTTGGTCGGGATACATCCCCAGTTGAGGCAGATGCCGCCGAGCAGTTCGCGCTCGACGATCGCCACCTTCAGCCCGAGCTGCGAGGCACGGATCGCCGCGACATAGCCCCCCGGCCCCGAGCCGAGGACGACGAGATCATAGGTATCAGCCACGTATCAGTTCCTTGGTTTGCGCGCCGCTTTCACCAGTTCCGGCACGCTCATCGCCAGCACCGCCAGCATCACCGCCCAGCGCACCGGCTCGATCGAGCCGGCGCCCTGCGGGTAGGACCAGATGGCCGCGCGGAAGAACACCTGAGTCACCAGCAGGCCGGCGACCAAGTGGATCAGCTCAACGGCCACCGCGCGGGCCATATTAGGCCAGCATGCCCAATGGGTTCTCGCACAACGCCTTGAACGCCTGCATCAATTCGGCACCGTCTGCGCCGTCAATGGCGCGGTGGTCGAAGCTGCCCGTCGCGCTCATCACCGTGGCGATTCCCAGCGCATCATCAATGACATAGGGGCGCTTCTCGCCCGCACCGACGGCGAGGATCATGCCCTGCGGCGGATTGATGACTGCTTCGAACTGCTTGATGCCGAACATGCCCATGTTGCTGATCGATGCGGTGCCCCCGGTAAATTCTTCCGGCTTCAGCTTCTTGTCGCGGGCACGTGCCGCCAGATCCTTCATGCGGGTCGAAATAGACGAAAGCGACGCCGTATCTGCCTCGGTGATCACCGGCGTGATCAGGCCCTCCGCAGTCGACACCGCGACGGAGATGTCGGCGCGCTTGAACGTGACCAGTTCATTTGGCGTGTACATCACGTTGCACTTGGGCACCTGCACCAAAGCAACGGCCAGTGCCTTGATCATCAGATCGTTGACCGAAAGCTTGACGCCGCGCGCTCCGAGACTGTCGTTCAGCTCGGCACGCAGCCTCAGCAACTTGTCGAGACGCACGTCGATGGTGAGGTAGATATGCGGCACTTGCTGCTTCGACTCGGTCAGACGGCGCGCGATCGTCTTGCGCATGTTGCTGAGCTTGGTCGTTTCGTGGGGAATATTCGGGATCTGAGCCGGCGTCACCGGGGCCGGCGCGGGTACTGCCGGGGCCGTAGTGGACGGTTGCGTGGCAGTGGCGGACGCGGGTTGCGCTGCGTCGGCCTTCGCGCCCTCGACATCCGCCTTGACGATGCGGCCGTTCGGGCCGGAGCCGGTGAGACTCGACAGCGCGACGCCTTTCTCGGCGGCCATACGACGCGCGAGCGGGCTGGCCTTCACGCGATCGCCTTCGGCGCGCGGCTCCGCCTTCTGCGAAGCGGCGGGCTGCTTGATTTCAGGATTGTCCTGCGAAACCGGCTCGCTCGTCTCGCGATCGACAGGGGCATCGACCTGCTTGGGCGCGTCCTTTGCCGGTGCAGGCTCGGGCTTCTTGGCGACTGGCGCGCTTTCCTCGCCTTCTGCGTCAAGCAGCATGATCACCGTGCCGACCTTCACGCCGTCGGTGCCCTCGGCCACGACAATCTTGCCGACCACGCCCTCATCAACGGCTTCGAACTCCATGGTGGCCTTGTCGGTCTCGATCTCGGCCATCAGATCGCCGGCCTTTACCGTATCGCCCTCCTTGACCAGCCATTTCGCCAGCGTCCCTTCCTCCATCGTGGGGGAGAGTGCAGGCATCTTGATTTCGATCGACATGAAGGTCCTCAGCGGTTCCCGGGGGTGGGCCGTCTCTTGCGCCGCGCCCTTGCGCGGTCAACCCCGCAGGCGGATAAGGTGGGTTCTGACAGGGGCAATTGACGACTTATGCGTATCTATCTGACCGTGATTGACGATGCGCCGGAAACGGAGATCGCGCTCCGCTTCGCCGCTCGGCGCGCGGTAAAGACGGGCGGCGGGGTGGAGATACTGGCGCTGGTCGAACAGGGCGAGTTCATCGCGTTCGGCGGCGTGCAGGCTACGATCGAGGACGAAGCGCGGCGGCGCGCCGAGGGGCTGGTCGCCAAGGCCGCGGGCACGCTTATCGAGGAATCAGGGCTGCGGCCGTCAATCACCGTGCGCCAGGGTGACGGGCCGAAGATCATCCGCGAGTTGATCGCCGCCAATCCGCAAGTGGCGGCGCTGGTGCTGGGCGCGGCGGCAGACGGGACGCCGGGGCCGCTGGTCACTCATTTCGCGGGGCAAGCGGGAACGCTGCCGGTGCCGCTGATGATCATTCCGGGAAGTCTCGATCGCGAGGCGATTGATCGGTTGAGCTGAGGAGTGATGCGCCTCGGTTCGCTCGCGGCGAGCGAGGCCGGGGCTACGGGGCGGGCAAGTGCTTCCTTTTTGCGGTGACCACGACGCGCTGTGCTGAGGGTAGTTGTTGGCGCGAGCCGGGCTGTTGGCGCCGAAGACTTACTACCGACACACCGTCACCCCGGCCTTGTGCCGGGGTCCAGAGTTCCGCGTACTCCACAGCTACAGGACTGCGGAGCCCCGGGTACCGGCACGAGGCCGGCATGACGGGGGTAACCCGGATGGAGGCTTCACCCCCGTGTCGTCGCCGGCGGCAGCGGCGCGCCGATCAGCCTGCCGGCGCGCTTACTTGCAAATGCACTTGGGCGCGGCGCGATAGGACTTCTTCTTCCACACCTTCTTTGCGGCAGGGCGCGAATAGGTGACTTCGTCATCCCAGATTTCGGTGGTGGTGGTGGTCACCACCGGCTGGCTCTGGACGGTGACGGTGGTGACGCTGGCACCGGGATGATAATAGCCGTTGCTGTAATAGCCGCCCGCACCATAGCCGCCGCTGGTGGTCACCACCGTGTGGCCGACGCCGCTGCCCGTGACGACCGGCGGTGCGTAGTGGACGACCGGCGGCGCGGCGCGGGTTGCGACAGCGGGCGGATAGCCATGGGCGGGCGGCGGCGGGTAGCCGGCGCCGTAACCGGGGCCGCGACCGCGATCTTCGGCCTTGTCGATCGCATAGCCGGTCAGCGCGCCGACGCCGCCGCCGATCAGCGCCCCACCCAAGCGATCCCCGCGGCCGGCGATCGCCGCACCAGCTACGCCGCCAGCAGCCGCACCGATCGCGGCGCCGCCGACGCCGTTGTCGCGTTGGGGATAAGGCTGGGGCGGATAGGCGTAAGGCGCGCCCGGGTTCTGACCGGCATAGGCATGGCCATCATAGCCTGCCGCATCATCATGATAGGTATAGTCGACACCACCGGCATCATATTGATCCCAATCGACCCCGCCGATCGTGTCGTACACCGAGCCGCGGCCATCGATCAGCACGGCATCGTCATAATAGCGGGACCAATTATACCCCTGCGGCGGCTGCGGGAGGCCGTAGCCCGACCAATCGGTGATGTACCAATTCGGGGCCGCCCAATAGGTCGGCAGCACCCAGCCACGCACGGGGCGCTGATACGCGCCCCAGCCACCCGGGGCGCGGTACCCCGCCCACCAGCGACCCTGAATACGGCCGCCCCAGCGCGGGCGGTTCTGGCCGCCGTTGTGCCAGCCGGGCTTGCCGGGATGCGGGCGGTTCCAGCCACCGTGCTTCACGGGCATGGGACGGTTCCAGCCGCCGGGCTTCACCGGCATCGGGCGGTTCCAACCGCCATGGGTGCCGGGGCTGCGCACCACGACGCGGTCACTGGCTTCCGCCGACGTCGCCATCGGAACGGACAGGATCGCCGCCGCCGCCAATAGTGCCCGCATTGTTCTTTCTCCCCGAACTCGCATTTCAGGGGGCGCAACGCCCGCCTTGGTTAACGGGTTGCTTACCATTTTGCGCGGGCGCTCGCTACTGTGGGGTCTGTCCCGGAATGATGCAGGGTCTGGGTGGGTGTGTCCCTCGACGATGCTCGGGACGAGCGGGTGGATGACGGCCCTCATCGTCATGCCGGGCTTGTCCCGGCATCCGGGGTGCCGCGCACCTTTAGCTATGGAGTTTGCGGAACAGTGGCCCCCGGCACAGGGCCGGGGTGACGGAGTGCGGGTGGTGAGTGGTCGCCCCGCTCAGGCGATGCGCGGTGCCAGCAGCGCGGCGATGGCTTCGCAGCCGCGGGCGTCGTCGGCGTCGAAACGGCCGGGCCGCGGGCTGTCGAGATCGAGCACGCCGATCAGCCGGCCGTCATGGACGATCGGCACGACCAATTCGGACGCGCTCGCGGCGTCGCAGGCGATGTGGCCGGGGAAAGCGTGAACGTCGGCGACCAGCTGAGTCTCGCGCGTCTGCGCTGCCGTGCCGCAGACGCCGCTGCCGATCGCGATGCGGATGCAGGCGGGCTTGCCTTGGAACGGGCCGAGCACGAGCTCGTCGGCGACCAGCCGGTAGAAGCCGGACCAGTTGAGATCGGGCAGATATTGCCACAGCAGTGCCGCGGCATTGGCCATGTTGGCGACGGCATCGGGCTCGTCGGCGGTCAGCGCGTCGAGTGCGGAAAGGATGTCGCGATACAGCTCGGCCTTGTCGCCGGCGGTGATGTCGAACTGGTACATGGCGCGCGATGTAGGCGGCGACGCGGACGGGTGCGAGAGGCTTCCTTCACGCGGCGCTTACCATTTGGCGGCTAGGCCCCTGCCCCATGTCTCACCAATCCGCGCTTGCCACCGCCAGCCGCGCCGATCCGCGCCCCGCCTCCGCCGTCTCGCACGGCGTCGGCATCGCCGGGCTGGTCGGCGTGATCGCCTGGATCGCAGTGGCGCGGACCTATGGCATGGACGGGCCTTATGCGGCGCTGGTCAACCTGCTGGCGTGTGGCGTGCCGATGGTTTTGTGGTCGGTGCTGGTCGACAAGGTGCATCGGCGACCCTCGACCGGAATCGATTGGGCGAAGGCGAAGCCGTGGCGCGAGACGTTCGACGTCAGCCTGGTCAAGCTGGTCGGGCTATGGGCCACCTGGGCGGGGATCGCGCTGATCTATGCCACCGGGCGGTTCTATTGGGAGGGCAATTTCAGCTTTGCCATGTGGTGTTTCGGCGTCGCGGCGCCGGCATTGTTCGTGCTGTCGATCCCTTATGTGCTGTGGCTGGATCGTCGGCTGGTTGAGCCACGCGATGGCGCTTGGTCGTTCGGTGTCTGGCTGACGCATACCGGCAGCGCCGAGCCGGAGGCGATCTACAACCACCTGCGAGCCTGGGCGGTGAAGGCGTTCTTTCTCGCTTTCATGCTGGCGATCGTGCCGCCGGGGTTCGGGGAGTTCGTGCGCACGCCGAGCTTCGGCATCTTCGCCGATCCGGTGCGGCTCGCGAATTGGCTGATCACCTTCATGTTCGTGATCGACGTGGCGTTTGCGACGGTTGGCTATGTGCTGACGATGCGGCCGCTGGATTCGCATATCCGAAGCGCCACGCCCTATGCGGCCGGCTGGGCGGCCGCGCTGATCTGCTATCCGCCGTTCCTGTTGATGGAGGATGGCGGGCCGCTCGATTACCATCCCGGCACGGCGGACTGGACCTATTGGCTGCAAGGACACCCGTTGTTGCTGGCGACCGTGGGGGCGGTGCTGGTGGTGCTGACCGCAATCTATGCCTGGGCAACGGTGGCGTTCGGCGTGCGCTTTTCCAACCTGACGCACCGCGGCATTCTGACGCATGGCCCCTATGCCTGGTCGCGGCACCCGGCATATCTGAGCAAGAATCTGTTCTGGTGGATTTCGACGGTGCCGCTGCTGTCGACGGGGTCGCTGGTGGATGCTGCGCGTTCCACGCTGATCCTGAGCATGGTGAGCGGCGTTTATTATTGGCGCGCGCGGACTGAGGAGCGGCATCTGCTCAGCGACCCCGTGTATCGGGAGTATAGCGGCTGGATGAGCCGCCATGCCCCGGTGCCGCGGTTCTTCCGATGGGTTGGCGGGCGGTAGCCAGTTCCCGTTCGTGCTGAGCTTGTCGAAGAGCGCTGGCGCTGGAAGTACGATTTTCGGCAAGCTCGGGCGAACAATAGTGCGAAGGTGAACGCTTATCCCCGAACCTGCCCGGTGCCGCGGCCGATCCATTTGTAAGTGGTGAGCCCTTCCAGCGCGACCGGCCCACGGGCATGGAGACGGCCGGTGGCGATGCCGATCTCGGCCCCAAGGCCAAACTCGCCGCCGTCGGCGAATTGAGTGGAGGCGTTCCACAGGACGATCGCCGAATCGACCTCGGCGAGGAAGCGGTCGGCAATCGCTTCGTCAGCGGCAACGATCGCGTCAGTGTGACCCGAGCTGTGCCGGGCGATGTGGGCGAGCGCCCCATCAAGGCCTTCGACCAACGCGACCGAGCAGATGGCATCCAAATATTCGGTGTCCCAATCGGAGTCATCCGCCGGGGCGACACTGATCAGCGCGCGGGTACGCTCGTCGCCGCGCACTGCGCAGCCGGCCGCTTGCAGCGCCTCGATCAACGCGAGGGGGTCGGGATAGGCCGTGTCGATCAGCAAGGTCTCCATCGCGCCGCACACGCCGGTGCGGCGCATCTTGGCGTTGACCACGATGCGGGTCGCCATTGTGGGATCGGCCGAGGCGTGGACGAAGATGTGGTTGATGCCATCGAGATGCGCGAGCACGGGCACGCGTGCCTCGGCCTGAACACGTGCCACCAGGCCCTTGCCGCCGCGCGGCACGATCATGTCGATGGCACCCTCCGCCGCGAGCATCGCGCCCACCGCGGCGCGATCTGTGGTGGCGACACGCTGGACGGCCTGCGGCGGAACACCGGCCGCGGCGAGACCGGCGGTGAAGGCGCGGTGGATGGCCGCGTTGCTTTCCACCGCTTCGGAGCCGCCGCGCAGGATCGCGGCATTGCCCGACATGACGCAGAGCGCAGCGGCGTCGGCGGAAACATTAGGCCGGCTTTCGTAGATAATGCCGATCACGCCGATCGGTACGCGGACGCGCGTCAAGACAAGGCCGTTGGGGCGCGTGGCGGTGTCGATTACTTGCCCGACCGGATCGGCGAGGGTCGCCACCGTGGCGACTCCGTCTGCCATGGCGGCGACGCGCTGGTCGTCTAGGTGGAGGCGATCGAGCAAGGCGGGCGAAAGGCCGTTCGCCTGCCCGCGCGCCATGTCTGCGACATTGGCAGCGAGGATTTCGGTGGTCGCGGCGCGCAGCGCATCCGCGGCGGCGCGCAGCCCTGCCCGGCGCTGCTCGGTGGACAGGCGCGCGAGCTGACCGGCGGCGCGGCGCGCCTCGGCCGCCATGGTCGCGATCATCAGCGGGGGGGTTTGCGTGTCGAGCATGGCGTATCCGCTACCACGAAGCCGGGCAATCGCCGAATCGTCCGATGCGCGGGGAAAGGACGGCACCTAAATGCCGGGCATGGATCCTTTGTTCGATCGTCGGAACATGCTGATGGCGCTGGGTGCGGGCGGCGCGGCGGCCTTACTCGCTGCGTGTCGCGCCTCGCCGGCCGAGGCTGAGACCTTTCCCGTCCGCTTCAGCGATGCGCAGTGGCGGGCGAAGCTGTCGCCGGCGGCATATCAGGTGTTGCGGCGCGAGGCGACCGAACGACCATTCTCCAGCCCGCTCGACAAGGAGAAACGCAGCGGCACCTTCGTGTGCGGCGGATGCGGCAATGCGTTGTTCGCCTCGCGCACCAAGTTCGACAGCGGGACGGGCTGGCCGAGCTTCTGGGCGCCGCTGAAGAATGCTGTCGGCACGCGGCGCGACTTCAGCCTCGGCCTGCCGCGGGTCGAGGTGCATTGCGCGCGATGCGGCGGGCATCTGGGGCATGTGTTCGATGATGGCCCGCGGCCGACGGGCAAGCGTTACTGCATGAACGGGGCCGCCATGACGTTCCGGCCAGCCGCCAAGGTATCATAATACCCGTCATGAGAGCCGCGGAATCGTTGACTTTCCGCGGCCACTTCCGCAAAGGCCCCTCATCGCGCCGCACCTTCACGGGAGCGGCGTTACTGTTTCTTGCAAAGGTCCATAGCCCATGAAGGCGCTGATGAAGACCACCAAGGCGGCCAAGCCCGCCGAAGTGGAAAAGAAGTGGCACATTGTTGACGCCACCGATCTGGTGGTCGGTCGCGCTGCGGTGGTGATCGCCAACGTGCTGCGCGGCAAGCACAAGACCTCGTTCACCCCGCACGTCGATTGCGGTGACAATGTCATCGTGATCAACGCCGACAAGGTGCGCTTCACCGGCAACAAGCTGGCCGACAAGATCTATTACAAGCACACCGGCTATGCCGGCGGCATCAAGGGCGTCACCGCCGAGAAGGTGCTGGAAGGTCGCTTCCCGGAGCGCGTGCTTGAGAAGGCTGTTGAGCGCATGATCCCGCGCGGGCCGCTGGGTCGCCAGCAGATGCGCAACCTGCGCATCTTCAAGGGCGCCGAGCATCCGCACGCAGCGCAGAACCCCGAAGTCCTCGACATCGCCGGCATGAGCCGCAAGAACAAGGTGGGCGCATAATGTCCGACAACCGCCAGTCGCTTTCCGATCTCGCCGCGCTGACCCAGCAGGGCGAGCAGCAGCCCGCGGCCGCCGCCGCTTCGTCGACCGACGCGCAGGCCGACGCTTATCTCTCCGGCCAGATCGATGCGCCGACGCAGCCGACCACGCCGCTGCGCGCGCAGGAGCTGGACAAGTACGGCCGCGCCTATGCCACCGGTCGCCGCAAGGACGCGGTTGCCCGCGTCTGGCTGAAGCCGGGTTCGGGCAAGATCACGATCAACGGCCGCGACCAGGAAGTCTATTTCGCGCGTCCGACGCTGCGCCTCGTCATCAACCAGGTGTTCGGCATCACCGAGCGCGACGGCCAGTATGACGTGATCTGCACCGTCAAGGGCGGCGGGCTTTCGGGCCAGGCCGGCGCAGTGAAGCACGGCATCAGCCAGGCGCTGACCAAGTATGAGCCGGCGCTGCGTAGCCCGGTGAAGGCCGCAGGCTTCCTGACCCGCGACAGCCGTACCGTTGAGCGTAAGAAGTACGGCCGCGCCAAGGCACGCCGCAGCTTCCAGTTCTCGAAGCGCTAAGATTTTGGCGACCTCGGATTGCGCGAGCGATCCGAAGGCTTGCCGCGGCGGATCGCGGAGACAGCAAGGCTGGCTTCGTGGGATGGCGTGGCGGAACACCGACGAGACAAGGGGCGGTCCAGCGATGGGCCGCCCTTTTTGTTTGTGGGTTGGAAAGGCGTGGTGGCCGGCGCCGAGCGAAGCTTTGTGCATTCCCGGATGGCCGCGTCCAATGCCGGCGGCAGTAAGCGGGGCACAGCCATCGCAGCGCAAGCTCGTGCGCCCTATATACATTTTATGCCCGCTCTTGCCGATCTTGCCCCGCATCTTCCGCTGATCCTGACAGTCTTAGCCGTGGTGGTCATCGCCGGCTTCCTGCGGCGCATCCCAGTGATCGGGCGGATCGTCGGCGCTTTGACGTGGTTGATCCTGCTCGGCGCGCTGGCGATGGTGCTTGTACAACGCGAGCGGTTCGATCCTTATGTCGGGCGGGTTGCCGAGATGCTCAATCTTTCGGGCCAGCAAGTAGCGGGTGACGAGACGCGCATCCGGATGAGCCCCGATGGACATTTCTGGGCGAATGTTCGCTTCGGCGGGGTGAACCGGCGAATGCTGATCGACAGCGGCGCCACGGTCACTGCCTTGTCGCTCGACACCGCCAATGCCGCTGGATTGGAGGTGCGCGACGCCTTGTTCCCGATGCTGCTGCGCACCGCCAATGGCACGATCCGCGCGCAGACCGCGGCGATCGACGAATTGTCGATGGGCAATATCGTCGCGCGCGACGTGCCGGTGGTCGTCTCCCCCGCGTTCGGCGATACCGACGTGCTCGGCATGAATTTCCTGTCGCGGCTCAAATCCTGGCGGGTGGAAGGGCGGACGTTGGTGCTGGTGCCGAACCACCCGCAGGACGTCACATCCGGATGATCTGCTGACCGAGCCGCTCGGCCTCCACCGAATCGTGGGTGACGATCAGCATCGGCAGACGCACCTCGTCGCGCACCCGCTCGATC
This sequence comes from Sphingomonas jeddahensis, assembly GCF_001981525.1. Lineage (GTDB taxonomy): Bacteria > Pseudomonadota > Alphaproteobacteria > Sphingomonadales > Sphingomonadaceae > Sphingomonas > Sphingomonas jeddahensis. The sequence goes on from NZ_MPSB01000001.1 coordinate 326,318, forward strand.
GCGCGGGTCGCCTCCTCATGGCGGGCTCGATCGAGCGAAGACAAGGGTTCGTCGAGCAGTAGGAAATCGGGGGCGCTGAGCAGCGCCCGGCCGATCGCCACCCGACGCGCCTCACCGCCCGACAAGGTGCGCGGCCAGCGATCGAGCAGCGGCGCGATGTCGAGGGTAGCGGCGATATCCGGCAGTGCCGCCGCATCGCGCGCGCCGTAGAGCAGGTTCTTGCGCACGGAGAGATGCGGAAAGAGGCGCGGTTCCTGGAACACCATGCCGACACGGCGATGCTGCGGGGCTACGTCGATGCGCGCGGCATCGTCGAACAAGGTGCGGCCAGCGACCCGGACATGGCCGCGATCGGGGCGAAGCAGCCCGGCGATCATCAGGAGCACGCTGGTCTTGCCGGCGCCCGATGGGCCGACCAGCACCGTGCTGCCGGCTCCGGCATGGAAGGCGGTGCCGATCACCGCCCTGCCCCGCCGCACCGTTACATCCACGTCAAAGGACATGGAGCCTGCGCCCCTGACGCCGCGCGAGCAATTCGGACACGATTAAGGCGGCCAGGCTGAGCGCCACGGAGATCGCCGCCAGCTGCCACACCAGCGCCTCTCCGCCGGGCCGCTGGAGCGCGGCATAGATGGCGAGCGGCAACGTCTGCGTTTCGCCGGGAACGTTGGAGACAAAGGTGATCGTCGCGCCGAATTCCCCCAGCGAGCGCGCGAAGCCGAGCATGGCGCCGGCGAGCACGCCGGGGAGCGCGAGCGGCAGGGTGATGGTGGCAAAGGTGCGCCACGGCCCGGCACCAAGCGTGCGCGCGGCTTGCTCCAGGCGTTGATCGATCGCCTCGATCGACAGCCGGATCGCGCGCACCATCAGCGGCAGCGCCATGATCCCGGCGGCAATCGCCGCGCCGGTCCAGCGGAACAGCACGGTGGTACCGAACCAGCGATCGAGCGCCGCGCCCAACGGACCGGCGGGAGCGAAAGCGATCAGCAGCAGCCAGCCCGTCACGACCGGCGGCACAACGAGCGGCAAGTGAACAAGGCCGTCGAGCAGGATCTTGCCGGGAAATCGCCCGCGCGCGAGCAGCCAGGCGAGCGCAAAGGCGACCGGCAGCGTGCCCGCCGTCGCCACGCCGCCGACCAGGAGCGACAGGCGGACAATTGTCAAGAGTTCGTCGTTCACCGCGCGACGAAGCCGTGACGGCGCATGATCGCCTTGCCCGCCGATGATAGGAGAAAGCGGCGAAAACCTTCTGCCTCGGGATCGCGCGAGGTCGTGAGACGGGCGATCGGATAAACGATGGGTGGGTGGCTACCCGGCGGGAAGATGCCGGCAACTCGAAGGTTGGGCGCGATACGCGCGTCGGTGGCATAAACGATCCCGTAGGGCGCGGCGCCGCGCTCCACGAGCGAGAGTGCCGCGCGCACGCTTTCACTGCGGACCACGCGCGGCGCGACATAAGACCAGGCGCCGAGCCGCTCGAGCGCGGCCTTGCCGTATTTACCCGCGGGCACCGCGGCGGGATCGCCCATGGCGAGCGCGCCTGCGCCGAGCAGCTTGCCGAGCGCCGAGCCGCGCTTGCTGCCCACCGACGGCTGGCCGGAGCGGGCGACGACCACCAGCCGGTTGCCGGCGAGCACCGCGCGCGTTCCCGTGACCAACAGCTTGCGGCTGGAAAGATCGTCCATCCAGTCCTGATCGGCGGAAACGAACAGGTCGGCCGGGGCACCCGCCGCGACCTGTCGGGCGAGTGCGGACGAAGCGGCGAACGACAGGGTCGGGCGAGCGTGGCCCTGCCGTGCCCAGGCGTCGGCGGCATCGCCAAGCGCTTCCTGCATGCTGGCCGCGGCGAGCACCAACGGGCCGCGCTTCTGTGCCGAGGCGGGGGCCACCAGCGTTAAGAACAGCAACACGGACGAGATCAGGCGCATCAACGTCTCCAACGATCCCGCACGTGCGGCACCTTCGCACAAAGCACCCACTACCCCGGGGCGTAATCCGGGCCCTCGCTTCTCCCGCGGCCTATCAGAGGCGGCGGGACCCCGGGTCAAGCCCCGGGGTGCAGGGTGAAAAGCCGTTTGAGCGAACACCGCGGCCAGAGTGTCAGGTGGACAAGCCCGCCGCGCTTGCCTTACCGACGGAGCGATAAACGGAGAGGAACGGCCATGCACAAGCAGGACCGGCTCGGATGACGAGCATGAGCGAGATCGGAACGATGCTCGCCGATACGGCCGAGCGGCTGTTCGCCAGCCATGCCGACGCGATCGATGACGCGGCGCGCGACGGCCGCTGGCCGGCAGCAGCGTGGGCGGCGGTGGAGGAAAGCGGGCTGCCGCTGGCGTTGGTGCCGGAAGAGCAAGGTGGGTTCGGCGTGCCTGCAGGTGAGGCGATGGCCTTGATTCGCCTCACTGGGCGTCATGCGCTGGCATTGCCGCTGGCCGAGACCATCATCGGCAATGCCTTGCTCGCTGCGGCCGGCTTGCCGCTGGCCGAAGGCCCGATCGGACTGGCAGATGGTGCGCAGGCACGCGTGCCCTGGGGCCGGTTCGCGCAGACACTGGTGTACGCCTCAGGTGCTGATCTGCACCGCTGTTCGTCGCGCGGGATGGCGACGGAAGGGAGCAACCTTGCCGGCGCGCCGCGCGACATTTTGTCATTCTCCGGTGGCGAGTCGCGTGCGGCGGCTGGCGCCTCGCTGCTTGAGCTCGGCGCATTGGCGCGGGCGTTGCAGATGGCCGGCGCGCTGGAGCGGGTGCTGGAACTGACCGTCGAGCATGTTTCCACGCGGGTCCAGTTCGGGCGCCCGCTGGCGAAGTTCCAGGCGATCCAGCAGGAACTCGCGAAGCTCGCCGGCGAAGTGGCGGCGGCCTCGGCAGCCGCGGACCAGGCGGCGGACGCTTATGTCGGTGGCGGCGATCTGGGCTTTGCGGTGGCGGTAGCACGGGCGCGGATCGGCGAAGCCGCGGGCAAGGCAAATGGTATCGCGCACCAATTGCATGGCGCGATCGGCTTCACCCGCGAACATGCGTTGCATCGCCTCACGACCGCGCTGTGGGCGTGGCGCGATGAGTTTGGCACGCAGCGCTATTGGACGCTGGCGATCGGCAAGCGCGCGCTGGAAGCCGGACGTGACGGCTATTGGCCGATGGTGGTGGCGGCATGACAACGCTTCGTTTCCCCTCGCCGCCCCAGCATGACGCCGCTGAAGCGCTCCGCGGCGAAGTTCGCGCGTTTCTGGCCGAGACGCTGGCCGAGCGCTCGCCGCTCCATCGCGCCGATAGCTGGAACGGGTTCGATCGCGATTTCAGCCGCAAGCTGGGGCAGCGCGGCTGGCTCGGCATGACCTGGCCCAAGCGCTATGGCGGGCACGAGCGCAGCGCGTTCGAGCGCTATGTGGTGGTCGAGGAAACGCTCGCCGCCGGTGCGCCGGTGGCGGCGCATTGGATCGCCGATCGCCAGAGCGGGCCAAGCCTACTCAAATATGGCACCGAGGAGCAGAAGCAGAGCGTGCTTCCCGGCATCGCCGCGGGTGAGACGGTGTTCTGCATCGGCATGAGCGAGCCCGATTCGGGATCGGACCTCGCGGCGACCCGCACGCGCGCAGTGCCGGTCGATGGCGGCTGGCGGGTGACGGGCACCAAGCTGTGGACCACCGGCGCGCATCACGCCGATTACATGATCCTGTTCTGCCGCACGAGTGGCACGCCGGCGGACCGGCAGGCGGGGACCAGCCAGTTGCTGGTCGATCTCAAGGCGACCGAAGGGCTGACCATTCGCCCGATCATCGATCTCGCCGGGCAGCACCATTTCAACGAAGTGCATTTCGAGGACGCGTTCCTCCCGGCCACCGCGCTGATCGGCACGGAGGGCGCGGGCTGGGAACAGGTGATGAGCGAGTTGGCGTTCGAGCGCAGTGGGCCGGAACGGTTCCTGTCGTCGATGCAGCTGCTGATCGAGCTGGTCGGCGTGCTGCAGGGCGCGCCTGGCGAAGCGGCGCAATTGGCGCTGGGGCGGCTGACCGCGCATCTCGTCACGCTGCGGCGGCTGTCGCGCGGCGTGGCGGCGATGCTGGAGGCCGGCGAAAACCCCGGCACGCACGCCGCGATCGTCAAGGATCTCGGGGCCACGTTCGAACAGGATTTGCCAGACATAGCGCGCGGGCTGATCGATGCCGAGCCGGATGCCGCTTCGACTTCGGATCTCGTCGCAGTGCTGGCGCATATCACATTGAACGCGCCCAGTTTCTCGCTGCGTGGCGGCACGCGCGAGATTTTACGCGGCATTATTGCACGCGGCCTGGGCCTGCGCTGAAGGAGATACCCGATGACCGTCGTCACTACCGAGATCCTCGGGCCAATTGCGATCCTGCGTCTGAACCGTCCCGATGCGATGAACGCGCTTGGCGCCGACGGCGACGGCGAGGCAGTGCGGGCGGCGTGCGACGCGCTCAATGCCGACCTTTCGATCCGCTGCGTCATCCTTACCGGTGAGGGCCGCGCCTTCTCCGCCGGCGGCGACATCAAGAAGATGGCCGACCCGGAGGGGCCGTTCTCCGGCGGCGGCCTGCCGATCCGCAGCCATTATCAGCGTAACATCCACCGCATCGCGCGGGCGCTGTTCTCGCTCGACATGCCGGTGATCGCGGCGGTGAACGGCGCAGCAATCGGCCTCGGCTGCGACTTGGCGTGCATGGCCGACATCCGCATCGCGAGCGACAAAGCGAAGTTCGGCGTGACCTTCCTGAAGCTGGGGCTGGTGCCGGGCGATGGCGGATCGTGGCTGCTGCCGCGCACGATCGGGATGAGCCGGGCGGCGGAGCTGTTCTTTACCGGGGACCTGATCGATGCGGCGACGGCCGCTGATTGGGGGCTTGTGAGCCGCGTTGTGCCGCACGACACACTGATGAACGAGGCGCTGGCCATGGCAGGCAAGATCGCGGCGCTTCCCCCGCACTCGCTGCGGCTTACCAAATCGCTGCTGCGGCAGGGGCAGACGAGCAGTTACGACCAGGCGCTCGATTCGGCCTCAACCGCGCAGGCGGTGAGCCATGCGACCGAGGATCACCGCGAAGGGGTGATGGCGTTGCTGGAGAAGCGCGAGGCAGTGTTTCGGGGCCAGTAGCCAATCACTCGTTCGTGCTGAGCCTGTCGAAGCACGTGTCGTGAGCGGGACGCCTTGCGACATGCACTTCGACAAGCTCAGTGCGAACGGCCGTTCGGTGAACCGAACATCTCAGCCCTTCGGCGGTCCCTTGCCATTGTCGGGCGCTTCCAGGAACGCTCGCTCTTCAGGCGTCGTATCGCGCTCCAGCGCTGCGTTTCGCGTCGGGAAGCGGCCGAATCGCTCGATCACCTCGCGATGCCCGATCGCGAACGGAAGGTTCGGCCCGCCCATCGCGGCGAACCTGTCGACGCACAGATCCTGGAGCGCCGGATCCTCGGCATGCATCAGCGGCATGTACAGGAAGGCGCGTTCTTCTTCGGCGTAGCGTCCCTCCCAGCCGCGCTCGATCGCCAGCAGCGTCAGTTCGACGGCGAGGTCGTCCGCCTCATAGGCGCGCGGCGAATCGCGGTGGATGTTGCGGGAGAATTGATCGAGCAGCACGATTGCGGCGAGCAGTTCGTCCGGGCCGTCGCGCCAGCCCTCCGCCCGATGCGCGAACACCTTATCGCGCAAGGCGCCGAACCGCCGGGTGATGTCCGTGTCGAGCGCCGGGTCGCGTGCGAATTGCTTCTCCATCGAGAGCGCGAACCAGAAGTCGAGCACCTCGCGCGCCGCCTCTTCAACATCGGCACCAGCCGCATCGTGGACTATCGCGCCATGTGTCCCTAGATCGCCGGCCATGCTCGCCTCCCGTTTGCCCGACGTGATTACCCTGGGCTGTCGATTGAACCTTGCCGAGAGCGAAACGATCCGCTCGCTCGCGGGATCGCGAGATATGGTCGTGATCAATGGCTGTGGTGTGACAAACGAAGCGGTGCGCCAGACGCGCGTCGCGGTACGCCGGGCGAGGCGCGACCGGCCGAATGCGGAGATCGTCGTCACCGGATGTGCATCCGAGATGGATCGGAATGCGTTCGCGGCGATGCCCGAGGTGGATCGCATCATCCCCAATGCCGCCAAGCTGCTGCCCGCGACCTGGGGCGGCTTTCCGAACCACCAGCCGCCGCGCCGCCATGCCCGCGCGTTTGTTGGTGTTCAGAACGGCTGCGATCACGCCTGCACCTTTTGCGCGATCCCGCAGGGGCGCGGGGCGAGCCGATCCGAACCGATCGGCGCGGTGGTGACGCGCATTGCAGCACTAGTGGAGGATGGCACCAATGAAGTGGTGCTGACCGGCGTCGATCTGACGAGCTATGCTGGCGGGTTGGGTGCGCTGGTCGAGGCGATCTTAATCGGCGTGCCGGGCTTGCCGCGGCTGCGGCTGTCGTCGTTGGACACGATCGAGATCGACGGCCGGCTGTTCGATCTGGTCACGGGTGAGCCGCGGGTATTGCCGCACCTCCATCTGTCGTTGCAGGCCGGGGACGATCTGATCCTGAAACGCATGAAGCGCCGGCATTTGCGTCAGGATGCCGTGACGATGATCGAGCGGTTGAAGGCCAAACGTGACATCGCGATCGGCGCTGACCTGATCGCCGGGTTTCCGACGGAAAGTGAGGCGGCGTTCGCCAATACGCTCGCGCTGCTGGACGATTGCGATATCGTCCATGCGCATGTTTTTCCCTTCTCGCCGCGCGCGGGCACGCCCGCGGCGCGGATGCCGCAGCTTCGGCCGGAGATCGTGAAGGAGCGCGCGGCGAGGCTGCGCGCGGCGGCGGCGGCACGGAAAACGGCGTGGCTGAAGACGCTGCTTGGTTCGACGCAGCAAATCGTCGTCGAGAAGCCGGGCGATCGCGGCCATGCGCCGAACTTTGCGGAAGTCCACCTTCCCTCCATTCACCCTGAGCTTGTCGAACCGCCGTCCTTTTCTTCGCCGTCGGAGAGGAAGGGCATTGCTTCAACAGGCTCAGCACGAATGGGCGACACAAGCTCAGCACCAACGGTTGGAAGCGTAATCACGACGACCATCACGGCCGCCACCGACGACCATCTCATGGGAACCATTGCATGACTGACGATCGCTCCTGGCACGACAAGCTTCTTGGCGGGTTTCGCCGTACCTCCGATCGGCTGGTCGGCAACCTCGCGGGGCTCGGCACCGCTCGACTCGACGAGCAGACGCTCGACGACGTCGAGGAAGCGCTGATCGCCTCGGATCTCGGCCCGCAAACTGCGGGGCGCATCCGCACGCGGCTGGCGGAGGGTAGCTTCGAGCGCAACATGGAGGAGCTGGGCATCCGCCTCGTCGTCGCCGAAGAGGTGGAGAAAGTGCTGGCGCAGGTCGCCAAGCCGCTCGAGATCGATGCGTTTCCGCGCCCGCAGGTGGTGCTGGTGATCGGCGTCAACGGATCCGGCAAGACGACAACCATCGCCAAGCTGGCGCACCTGTTCCTCGAACAGGATTATGGCGTCATGCTGGCGGCAGGCGACACGTTCCGCGCCGCCGCGATCGGCCAGCTCGCCACCTGGGCGGAGCGGATCGGCGTGCCGATCGTCACCGGCCCGGAGGGCGGCGATGCAGCCGGCGTGGTCTGGGATGCGGTGAAGAAGGCGACCGAAACCGGCATCGACGTGCTGATCGTGGACACCGCCGGTCGTTTGCAGAACAAGCGTGAGCTGATGGATGAGCTTGCCAAGATCCGCCGCGTTCTCGGCCGCATAAATCCCGCTTCGCCGCACGACGTGGTCCTCGTGCTCGATGCGACCACCGGGCAGAATGCGCTGAGCCAGATCGAGGTGTTCAAGGAAGTTGCGGGCGTCACCGGTCTGGTGATGACCAAGCTGGACGGCACCGCCCGCGGCGGCGTGCTGGTGGCGGCGGCGGAACGCTACGGCCTGCCGATCCATGCCATTGGGGTGGGAGAGTCGATGAACGACCTGCGTCCGTTCGATGCCAATGAGGTAAGCCGCGTCATCGCCGGCGTGGAGCGGGCGAAGTGAACCAGCGGAAAGGTTCGGACCGTTCGGGCTGAGCTTGTCGAAGCCCTGCCCTTCCCCTCAAGGTGAAATCAGCCCTTCGATAGGCTCAGGGCGAACGGAAGAGCCAGACGATCGTTGCCCGTACAACGGAGTATGAGTTGACCGAACCGACCAAATCCCCCCCTGGCCTGCGCCTTGCGCTCGACTATGGCCCGCTGCTCGTCTTCTTTGCCGTGAACTTCCTCACGCCCGGGCCGGCGATTGCACGGATCATCGCGGCGACCGGCGCCTTCATGGTGGCGATGGTGGTGGCGCTGGGTGTGTCATGGTGGAAGACGCGGCACATTCCGCCGATGCTGCTGATCTCGGGTGCGTTGGTGATCGTGTTCGGCGGTCTGACCATCTGGTTCCAGGACGAACGCTTCATCAAGATGAAGCCGACATTGGTGTACGCGATCTTTGCCGCTACGCTGGGGTTCGGACTCGCCACTGGGCGCCCGTTGCTCCAGATGCTGCTGGAAAGTGCTTATCCCGGGCTGACGGCGGCGGGGTGGCGCAAGCTGACGCGCAACTGGGCGCTGTTCTTCGTCTTCATGGCCGTCCTGAACGAAAGCGTGTGGCGCTCCACCACCACCGATTTCTGGGTCGGCTTCAAACTGTGGGGGGCGATCCCGCTGACCATGATCTTCGCGATCGCGAACGTGCCGATGCTGATGCGGCACGGCTTGCAGGCAGGCGACGTGGGCAAGACCGTCCCGCCGCAGGAATAACGGCGGGAGCGGCGGCAAGCGCTGGGCAAGAAACCCGTGGCTTCCTATGTCGCGTGAATGGCCGATCTCTTCGCCGGGCTGGCGCCGCAGGAACCCGCCCCTTCCCCGCCCATCGATGCGCCGCTTGCCGATCGGTTGCGGCCGGCGCAGCTTGGCGACGTTGTCGGGCAGGATCACCTGACCGGGCCGGAAGGCGCGATCGGGCGGATGGTTGCGGCGGGCCGCCTGTCATCGATGATCCTGTGGGGGCCGCCGGGCACCGGCAAGACCACCATTGCGCGCTTGTTGGCGGATGCGGTTGGGCTTCGCTTTGTTGCGATTTCCGCCGTGTTTTCCGGCGTGGCGGACCTCAAGAAAGCCTTTGCCGAGGCACGCGACCATGCGCGGCTGGGCCGTCGCACCTTGTTGTTCGTGGACGAAATTCACCGCTTCAATCGCGCGCAGCAGGACGGTTTCCTGCCCTATGTCGAGGACGGCACCGTTACCCTGGTCGGGGCGACGACCGAGAACCCGAGCTTCGAGATCAACGCCGCGCTGCTGAGCCGGGCGCAGGTGTTGATCCTTCAACGGCTAGATGCGCGTGCGCTGGGCGAGCTCATCACGCGGGCCGAAGCGATCATGGAACAGCCGCTGCCCGTGGATGCGGCAGCGCGCGATGCACTTATCGCCAGCGCGGATGGCGACGGTCGGTTCCTGCTCAACCAGGTCGAGACGCTGTTCTCGGTGGCGCTGGATGCACCGCTCGACCCGGCGGGGTTGTCGGCATTTCTTCAGCGCCGCGTCGCGGTGTACGACAAGGATCGCGAGGGGCATTACAACCTCATCAGCGCCCTGCACAAATCGCTGCGCGGATCGGACCCGCAGGCGGCGCTCTATTATCTCGCGCGGATGCTCACCGCGGGCGAGGAGCCGCTCTACGTGCTGCGGCGGATCACGCGGTTCGCCAGCGAGGACATCGGGCTCGCCGATCCACAAGCGCTGGTGCAATGCCTTGCCGCCAAGGACGCTTATGAGTTCCTGGGTTCGCCCGAAGGGGAGTTGGCGATCGTGCAGGCGTGCCTTTACTGCGCCACCGCGCCCAAATCGAATGCCGCGTACATGGCGATGAAGTCGGCATGGCGGAGCGCACGCGAAACCGGGTCGCTGATGCCGCCGGCCTCGATCCTCAACGCGCCGACGCGGCTGATGAAAGACATCGGCTATGGCAAAGGCTATGCCTATGATCATGATACGGCAGAAGGATTTTCCGGTGCGGATTACTGGCCCGATGACATGGACCCGCAGCCTTTCTACCGGCCGACCGGCCGCGGCTTCGAACAGCGGATCGCCGAGCGGATGGCGCATTGGGACTCGCTTCGGCAGCGCCGCGGCGGCGCTTAGCATCGTCCTGGCGCCGCCACCGCTAGCGGCGCAGGTCATCGGGGCCCAGACATCCACCGCCTATGAACATGCCGTCGCCGCCGGATACAAGGCGATCACGCTTTGCGAAGGCGTGATTGCAGCGGGACGCACCGAGGCGCAGGTTGAGGCGCTGGAACTACGCGGCATCTATTCCGAATACCAGCCGCTGCTGCCTAAGCTGCGTGCAACGATCGACCGGGCCAAGCGCAACGTCAGCGTGACCTTCCCCGGCGATCTGCCGCCGCGCCTTGCGCAATGGGCGCCGCGCACGGGCTGCGTTCTGCAACCGATCGGGCGTGCGATCGCGCCGTGGCCCGCGTCATCTTCGAACACGCCCCTTCCCGCGCCGGGCGATCGGCGCCCTTGGCCGATGGGCGACGGCGGGATCGCGCCACGCCCCTCGCCTGCGCTGGCGGGTACGATCGGCCGTGCGTTCGATCGCACCACCTATAAGGGTGAGACGGTCGGCGTGGTGGTGGTGCGCGACGGACGGATCATCGCGGAGCGCTACGCCGACGGCTTCGGGCCGTTTGTCTCGAACCGCACCTGGTCCGTCGCGAAGAGCATTGCGGGAACGCTGGTGGGCGTGGCGGCCCGCGATCTTCGCATCGACCCGATGAAGCCGGCGAACATTCCCGAATGGGACCATTCCGCTGACCCGCGCCGCGCGATCACGTTGGACAATCTCCTGCGCATGGCGTCCGGGTTGCACAGCGATCATTACGGCAATCGCACCGATGCGATCTATTTCGGCGGCACGACCGTGACCGAGCAAGTGCCGGGCTGGCCGATCGAGGTGCGGCCGGGCACGCGCTTTCGTTACGCCAACAACGACATCATGCTTGCCGCCCGCGCCGTTCGCGCGACGATGAAGAACGACACGCGCTACGCCGCCTGGCCCTCGCGATTGTTCGAACCGCTCGGGATGCAGCACACCACCGCCGGCACCGACTGGCAGGGTAATTTCATCCTTTCGAGCCAGGTCTATACCACCGCTCGGGACCTCGCTCGCCTCGGGCAATTCTGGCTGCAGGATGGCGTGTGGCAGGGCAAGCGCCTGCTGCCGGCGGGCTGGATGCGCTACATGACCACGCCCAGCGGGCCGCAGCCTGCGGATGGCCCAGGCTATGGCGCGACGATGTGGCTGTTCGGCGCGAAGCAGGGCCTGCCCGCCGGCAGCTATTCCGCGCAGGGCAATCGCGGGCAGTATGTGATGGTGGTCCCGTCCGAGCGGTTGGTGATCGTTCGCCGAGGCGAGGATCATGGCTCGGGGCGGTTCGACATCGCCCGCTTCACCGCGGACGTAATCCGCGACCTGAAATGAACGATTGGGAAGACGTCGTCGCCTTCGCCTGCGCGTTGCCGGAGGTGACGATGGCGCCTTATTATGGCGTGCCCTGCCCCAAGGTGAACAACAAGGCGTTCGTCTCGCCCGGGCGCGAAGCAGGCAGCTTTCACGTGGCGAGCCCGCATGACGAGAAAGCGGTATTGTTGGAGACCGATCCGGACACCTTCTGGCAGACGCCGCATTACCAGAACTGGCCGGGGGTGCTGGTCCGCTTCGGCTCGGCCGATCCGGAACGGGTACGTACGGTGATCCGGCGCGCGTGGTGGGACCGCGCGACCAAGGCGCAGCGCAACAGCTTCGGGCCGCGGCCCTGACGCACTTCCGGCAGTTTGCCGCCATCGATTGGTCCGGCGCCAAGGGGCGGCGGCACAAGGGCATCGCAGTTGCCTTGTGCCATGCCGGTACGCAGGCACCGGAACTGGTGAGCGCGCCGAATGGCGTCTGGTCGCGCCAGGCGGTGCTCGACTGGCTGGTCGCCCGCGCCGACGTGCCGCTGCTGGTTGGGATCGATTGTAGCTTCGCCGCGCCCTTTGTCGCACGCGGAGCACATCTTCCGGGCGAGACGGAGACCCAGACTGCGCGCGACTTATGGGCTTATGTCGATCGGCATAGCGACGACGACGATCTAGGAGCAGCGTCGTTTCTTGAGGCGCGGCGCGGGCGGCACTTCTACCTTGGCGCGGCGGACGGGCAGAAGCGTGACTTCCTGCATTGGCGGGCATGCGAAATGGTAGGCGGCCATTCGACCAAGCCAACCACCGTCTATGATGCAATTGGCGCCGCGCAGGTCGCCAAGGCGAGCTTTGCCGGCATGCGGATGCTCCATCACCTTGCCGAGCGGATGGCGGTGTGGCCGTTTGATCCGGTGCCGGCGCACGGCGCGGTGCTCGTCGAGATCTATACCGCCATCGCGGCGCGTGCCGCCGGCATGCCGCGCGGGCGGAGCAAGATGCGCGACGCGACCTCGCTCGACACCGCGCTTGCCGCCATCGGCAGCGCGCCGCACATCCCGCTTTCGCGCTACGACGATCATTCAACGGATGCGATCCTTGCCGCTGCCTGGCTGCGCGCCAATGCAACGCGCGCCAGTCTGTGGCACCCGCCCGGCCTGACCGAGCAAGTTCGGCAAAGCGAAGGCTGGACCTTCGGCGTTACCTGACGCATGAGCGCGTCTGATGTGCCGGTTTAGCTCAGCTGGTAGAGCAGCGGTTTTGTAAACCGAAGGTCGCGGGTTCGATTCCTGCAACCGGCACCACCTTCCCCGGTCCCCGCCGGGTAGCAACCAGCCGAAGCGCGAGGCGTTTCACCACCGCAATGATTCGTGTCGCGAGCTATAATATGCGCAAGGCGATCGGCACCGACCGCCGGCGCAGCCCGGAACGCGTGCTGGAAGTGCTTCGCGAGGTCGATGCGGACATTATCGCCCTGCAAGAGGCGGATCGCCGCTTCGGCGCACGCATGGCGGTCATCGCCCCGCACCTCCTCGAGGAGCATAGCGACTGGAAATCCGTGGGCTTTGGCGTGCGCGCGGGATCGATGGGGTGGCACGGTAACGCCCTGCTCGTTCGCAAGCACTGCCACATCGTGGATTGCGAGGTGATCCACCTGCCCGCGCTGGAGCCGCGCGGCGCCGTGATGGCGGACGTGCAACTGGGGGACACGGTGCTGCGCGTGATCGGAATGCACCTCGACCTGTCGGGCTTGTGGCGCCGGCGTCAGGCGGCGGCGATCCTGAGCCATGTCGAGGCCAGCAGCGTGCGCCGCCCCACCGTGATGATGGGCGACCTAAACGAATGGACGCGCGCGGCCGGGTGCCTGCGCGATTTCGGTCGCGCCTTTGCATTCGCGGAGACCGGACCGAGCTACCATGCCCGCCGACCCGTGGGGCGGCTGGACCGGATCATGGTGTCGGGCGATCTGAAGGTACAGGATTGCGGCGTTCACACCAGCGCCGCAGCGCGCAAGGCGAGCGATCATTTGCCGATCTGGGCCGATGTGAAGCCGGCATGATGCGCGACGCGGAACTGCGGCTGGCGCTGGTCTGCTACGGCGGGGTGAGCCTGGCCGTCTATATGCACGGCATCACCAAGGAGATCTGGCACGTCGCGCGCGCCAGCCGGGCGAGTCATGAAGGCGAGACGCTCGACGGCAGCGCGGGTGCTTATGCCGGGCTTTTTGATGAAATCGCCCGCACTACGGGCACGCGGCTGCGCGTGCTGCCAGACATCATCGCCGGGGCGAGTGCCGGCGGGATCAACGGCGTCTTCCTGGCGCAGGCGCTGAGTGCCGGCCAATCGCTCGATCCCCTGACCGACCTGTGGCTCGACAATGCCGATGTGGAGGCACTGATCGCGCCCAGCGCCGCTCCGGCCTCGCGCTTTTCCAAGGCCTGGGCGCTGCCGATCGCATGGATGGCTGCGGGGCGCAGCGCCGATCAACTGGAGGAACTGGACGAGGATACGCGGGAAGAAGTGCGCGCGAAATTGTCGCACTTCATCCGCTCGCGCTGGTTCGAGCCGCCGTTCGACGGGCCGGGCTTCACCGCGATGCTGCTCGACGCGTTCGAGGCGATGAGTGCCGCGCCGCGTGGCCCGCGGCTGCTGCCGGAAGGCCAGCCGCTCGACCTGTTCGTCACCGTTACCGATTTCACCGGCCATCCCGAACGGTTGCAGCTCCATTCCCCGGCGGAAGTGGTCGAGACCGAGCATCGCCTGGTGCTGTCGTTCACCGATCATGGCACCGCGTGCGAAACGCTGGCGCCGGCGCCCGAACTGGCCTTTGCGGCGCGTGCGACGTCGAGCTTCCCGGGCGCGTTTCCGGCGTTCACCGTGGCGGAACTCGACGGCGTGCTGAAGGAACGGCGCGGGCGCTGGCCGGGCCGGGGCGCGTTCCTCGCGCGGGCGATGCCGCGGCATGCCGCAGCGAATGCGGCGGAAAAAGCTGCGTTGATCGACGGATCGGTGCTCGCCAACGCACCGTTCCGACCAGCGATCGATGCATTGGATGAGCGGCCCGCCCGGCGGCAGGTCGATCGGCGCTTCGTCTATATCGACCCCTCCCCCGGGATGACGTTTCGCGTCACCAGCGATGGGGAGGGGCCGCCCGGCTTCTTCCAGACGATTCTGGGCGCAGTCAGCGAATTGCCGCGCAAGCAGCCGATCCGGGACAATCTGGAGGCGCTTGCCGCGCGATCGCGGCGGATCGAGCGGATGCGCGCGATCACCGATGCGATGCGGCCAGGGATCGAGGCGGATGTGGAGACGCTGTTCGGGCGCACCTTTTTCCTCAACAGCCCCACACCCGCACGCCTTGCAGCGTGGCGCCGCCGCGCACAGCTCGCCGCCGCCGAACGCGCCGGCTTCAGCTATGCCGCTTATGCGCACCTCAAGATCAGCGGTGTGATCGAGACGATCACCGCCCTGCTGCACGCCGCTGGCGGCGAACCCGGACCACAGCGCTGGCAGCGGATCCGCAGCCGGATCGAGGAAGCGCTCCGCAGCCGCGGCTATGATTCGGCGACCCCGTCGAACGTGGCCGGTGACGCCTCGATCGCGTTCCTGCGCACCTTCGACATTGGTTTTCGTATTCGCCGGCTGCGGCTGCTGGCACGGCGGCTGGTCGAGCTGGAAGGCGAGCATGACGAGCACACCCTGCAGCCGGTGCGCGACGCGCTGTACGATTCGCTGGCCGCCTATCTCGAACGCAAGCTGCCGGGCCTGCATCGTGGTTTGCGCGGCGCAGTGCGAACGCTGAGCGGCGACGCTGAGCCTCTGCTCGACAGCCTGGCGGAATCACTCGATCTCAGCCGGCTGGATGCCGAAACGGACGAGCGGATCGCCGCTGCGCTAGCCACGCTGCCGCGCCAGCCACGGCGCACGCTGCTGTTGCACTATCTCGGCTTCCCTTATGTCGATCTCGCGACGCTGCCGCTCCTGCAGGGCGAGGGGATCGATGAGTTTGATCCGGTAAAGGTCGATCGCATCTCGCCGGACGATTGCACCGCAATCCGCGAGGGTGGTGCGGAGGCGACGCTGAAAGGCATACAGTTCAGCAACTTCGGCGCCTTCTTCAGCCGTTCCTATCGCGAGAACGATTACCTCTGGGGCCGGCTGCATGGCGCCGAGCGGATGATCGACATCATCGTGTCCGCCCTGCCGAGCGATGCCCGGTTGAAGGCCGGCAAGGTGGCCGCGGCCAAGCGCGCCGCCTTTCACGCGATCCTTGACCAGGAGGAGCCCCGACTGGGTACCGCGCGCGCGTTGATCGCTTCGCTGCGTGCGGAGATCGGGTGAGACTGGTCAAAGCGCCGCTTCCGTAATAGCGTCGCCGGCATGCCGGAGCCCCGTACATGCAGTTCCTGAGAATCCTGTTCTGGGCCTTGGTCGCCTTCGTTTCGGCGGTATTCACTTTCGGCAATTGGAAATGGGTGCCGATCTGGCTGTTCGGCAATCTGGTGGCAGAGGTTAATTTGCCGCTGCTGCTGTTCGTCACGTTCCTTGCCGGCTTCCTGCCGACCTTTCTGTATCAGCGAACAATCCGTTGGCGGTTGGGGCAGCGGCTTGCCGCCGCGGAGCGGGCGGTGGCCGATCTGCGCGCCGCCTCGATTGCCGAGCCGGCGTCCCCTGCGCCCGTTTCGCCTGCTCCGGCCATCGCGCCCGCTTCTGTTCCGCCCGAGGCTGTCTGACCCCATGTCCAACCGTATCTTCGTTGCGCTCGACACCCCTGATCTGGAACGCGCCAAAGCGATCGCCACGCGGGTCCGCCACCATGTCGGCGGGATCAAGCTGGGGCTCGAGTTCTTCGCCGCCAACGGACGCCACGGGGTGCGCGAGATGGGCGAGCTTGGCCTGCCAATCTTCCTCGATCTCAAGCTGCACGACATCCCCAACACTGTGGCCAAGGCAGTGCAAGCGCTGCGCGGGCTTGAGCCGGTGATCCTTACAGTCCATGCGTCGGGCGGCCAGGCGATGCTGGAAGATGCCAAGGCGGCGGCGCCGACCGGGACCAAGGTGGTGGCGGTGACGATGCTGACCAGCCTCGACGACCGTGATCTCGCGGCGACCGGCGTGACGGGCGCCGCGCACGAACAGGTGCTGCGCCTCACCGAACTGGCGATGAAATCCGGCGTCGACGGCATTGTCTGCTCGGGCGAGGAAGTGAAGGCTGCGCACCAGCTTTGGCCCAAGGGGTTTTTCGTCGTGCCTGGCGTTCGTCCCGCCAACGGCGTGGTCGGTGACCAGAAGCGGGTCGTGACCCCCCGTCAGGCGCTCAACCATGGTGCATCGATCCTGGTCGTCGGCCGCCCGATCACCCAGGCCGAGGACCCCGACGCCGCCGCCCGCGCGATCAACGCGACGTTGTAGCCCGCCCACCGTCACTCCCGTCCACTCACGGGAGGGCGCCCATTCTCCCCTCCCGCTTGCGGGAGGGACTGAGGGAGGGCATGTCGCAACACGATGCGCCCAAGATCTTCAAAGACTACCGCCAAGACCTGCGGGCTATCGACCCCCGAGACGGTTGACGCCGCCATCGGGGGCGGTGCGAGTCACATCGGCTTCGTCTTCTTCCCGCGATCGCCTCGCAACCTTTCGTTCGATCAGGCTGCCGGCCTTGCCGTGCGCGTGCCGAGCCATGTCAAGCGCGTAGGTGTCTTCGTCGATCCTGACGACGCGCTGATCGAACAGGCGATCGGTGCGGCGAGGCTCGATGCGGTCCAGCTCCATAAGACCGCGCCCGACAGGATCGCGCATCTGCGCAGTGCTTTTCACACCGAAATCTGGGCCGCGATCGCCGTAAAGACACGCGCGGACCTCGATGCCGCGCACCACTATGCCGGTGTCGCCGAGCGCATCCTGTATGATGCGAAGACGCCGGAAGGGGCGCTCCCGGGCGGCATGGGTGTGCGGTTCGACTGGACGCTGCTCGACGGCTTCCGCCACCCGCTACCCTGGGCGCTGTCGGGCGGGCTCCACACCGACAATGTCGGGGAAGCGATCCGACGTACGGGTGCTTCGCTGGTCGATGCCTCGTCCGGGCTGGAAACGGAGCCGGGCGTCAAGAGCGTGGACAAGATCACCAGCTTCCTGCAAGCGGTCGCCGCATCATGAATGCACCCAATTCCTTCCGCGCCCAGCCTGACGAGCGCGGCCATTTCGGCGATTACGGCGGCCGCTATGTCGCTGAAACGCTGATGCCGCTGATCCTAGAGCTTGAGCGCGAATATCGTGCCGCGAAGAGCGATCCGGCGTTCCAGGCGCAGTTCGACGATTTGCTCGAACATTATGTCGGCCGTCCCTCCCCCCTCTATTATGCCGAGCGGCTGACCGACGCGCTGCGCGAGAACGCAACGGATGGCATGGGCGCGGAGATCTGGTTTAAGCGCGACGAGCTGAACCACACTGGCGCGCACAAGATCAACAATTGCATTGGCCAGATCCTGCTCGCGATTCGTATGGGCAAGACGCGGATCATCGCTGAGACCGGCGCCGGCCAGCACGGCGTAGCGACGGCGACTGTGTGCGCGCGCTTCGGCCTGCCTTGCGTCATCTACATGGGCGCGAAAGACGTCGAGCGGCAGGCGCCAAACGTGTTCCGCATGAAGCTGCTGGGCGCCGAGGTCCGCGCGGTGCAATCGGGCGCGCACACGCTCAAAGATGCGATGAACGAGGCGATGCGCGACTGGGTCGCCAACGTTCACGACACCTTCTACATTATCGGCACCGCGGCCGGCCCGCATCCCTATCCGGAGCTGGTGCGCGACTTCCAAAGCGTTATCGGCCGCGAGGCGCGCGCGCAGATGATGGCGCGCATTGGCCGCTTGCCCGACCTGCTGGTGGCCGCGATCGGCGGTGGGTCGAACGCGATCGGCCTGTTCCATCCGTTCCTCGACGATCCCGACGTTCAGATGCTCGGCGTGGAAGCCGCAGGCGAAGGGCTGGAGAAGAAGCATGCTGCGAGTCTAGCGGGCGGCTTCCCCGGCGTGCTCCATGGCAACAAGACGTATTTGTTGCAGGACGAGGATGGGCAGATCGCGGAAGCGCATTCGATCTCGGCCGGGCTCGATTACCCCGGAATCGGGCCGGAGCATGCATGGCTGAAAGATATCGGTCGCGTCGAATATACCGCGGTGACTGATGACGAGGCGCTCGACGCTTTCCAGCTGCTGTGCCGGACTGAAGGGATCATTCCCGCGCTCGAACCTTCGCACGCGATTGCAGCTGTAAGCCGCAAGGCACGGGAGATGCGGCAGGATCAAGTAATCCTGGCCAATCTATGCGGGCGCGGGGACAAGGACATCTTCACCGTCGCGCATGCGCTGGGGGTGGCGATATGAGCCGCCTTTCCCAGGCCTTCACGAAGGGACACGCGGCGCTCGTCACCTTCGTGACTGCCGGCGATGGCGACACGCCCGCAGTGTTAGACGCGCTGGTGGCAGCAGGTGCCGACGTGATCGAGCTCGGCATGCCGTTCACCGATCCGATGGCGGACGGACCGGCTATCCAGGCCGCCAATATCCGCAGCCTCGTAGCCGGCACAACAACCGCCGATATCCTGCGGATCGCACGCGATTTTCGTGCGCGCCATGCCGACGTGCCGCTAGTGTTGATGGGCTATGCCAACCCGATGGTCCGCCGCGGCGCCGACTGGTTCGCCAGCGCTGCCAAGGAAGCGGGCGTGGACGGCGTGATCTGCGTCGATATTCCCCCGGAGGAGGACGAGGCGCTTGGGCCGGCGCTCCGACGTAGCGGCATCGATCTCGTGCGGTTGGCCACCCCCACCACTGATGTGGCGCGTCTGCCGCAGGTGCTCGATGGTGCGTCGGGCTTCGTCTATTACGTCTCGGTTGCCGGCATCACCGGCCTGCAACAGGCCGCGCAGGGATCGATCGAGGATGCGGTCGCGCGGCTGAAGGCGGCAACGGATCTGCCGATCGCAGTGGGCTTCGGCGTGCGCACACCCGATCAGGCGCGGGAAATTGCGCGCGTGGCGGATGGCGTGGTGGTCGGCTCGGCGATCGTCGAGCTGGTAGCGGCGCACGGCAGGGATGCGCCCGCGCATGTGCGCACTTATGTTGAAGGATTGGCGGCCGCTGTTCGCGCCGCTCGGAAGGAACTCGCATGAGCTGGTTGTCCAGCGTTCGCAACGCTTTATCGTTCGTTGTTCCGGCGAAGAAGGAAACACCCGACAACCTTTGGCACAAGTGCAAGGGGTGCGGGACGATGGTGTTCACCAAGGAATGGGAGGAGAACCTTTCCGTCTGCCCGACGTGCGACCATCACGGGCGGATCGGCCCTGCCGCGCGCTTCGCGCACCTGCTCGACGAGGGCAGCGCCGACCTCCTGCCGTCGCCGCACGCGCCTGAGGATCCACTCAAGTTCCGCGACTCGAAACGCTATGCCGATCGACTGAAGGCCGCCCGTGCGGATACGGGCGAGCAGGACGCGTTCATCAACGCGCGCGGCACCATTCACGGGCACCGGGTGGTGATCGGCGTGCAGGATTTCGCCTTCATGGGCGGATCGATGGGTCAGGCCGTTGGCGAGGCGTTCATCCAGGGCGTCGAGACGGCGATCAAGGACAAGGCGCCGTTCGTGGTGTTTACCGCGAGCGGCGGGGCGCGCATGCAGGAGGGCATCCTCAGCCTGATGCAGATGCCGCGCAGCACCGTGGCGATCCAGATGCTCCACGACGCTGGCCTGCCCTATATCGTCGTGCTGACCGATCCCACCTCCGGCGGCGTGATGGCGGCTTATGCGATGCTGGGAGATATCCACATCGCCGAGCCGCGCGCGACCTTGGCCTTCACCGGCCGTCGCGTGATCGAGAATACGATCCGCGAGAAGTTGCCCGACGATTTCCAGACCAGCGAATATTATCTGGAGCACGGGCTGATCGACATGGTCGTCCATCGCAAGGAGCTGCGCGATCGCCTGGCGACGGTGATCGGCTATCTCTGCGAGGGCCGCAAGGCGGCCTAATCTCCCCTCCCGCCTGCGGAGGGGTCGGGGGAGGGCCTGTCCCCGACCGTCATGGGCTAGAGGACAGGCCCTCCCCTAGCCCCTCCCGCAAGCGGGAGGGGGATTGATGCCCGATCACGCCATTTCCACCGATCCCGCCGTGCAGGCACAGCTCGACCGCTTGTGGTCGCTGTCGCCGGGCGCCGACGTGCTCGGCCTCTCGCGCATCACCGTGCTGCTCGCGCGCGTCGGCAATCCGCATCTGCGCCTGCCGCCGGTGTTCCATGTCGCCGGCACCAACGGGAAGGGCTCCACCTGCGCTTTCCTTCGCGCGATGCTGGAAGCGGACGGCAAGCGCGTTCACGTCTATTCCAGCCCGCACCTCGTCCGGTTCAATGAACGTATCCGGGTCGCCGGAAGTTTGATCGAGGACGCCGCGCTTGCGCCGCTGCTGAAGGAAGTGCTCGACGCCGGCGGCGATATCGGCGCCAGTTTCTTCGAGGTCACGACGGCGGCAGCGTTCCTTGCCTTCGCCCGCACGCCAGCCGACGCCTGCGTGATTGAGGTGGGGCTTGGCGGGCGGCTTGACGCGACCAACGTGGTCCAGCCGATGGTGTGCGGGATCGCGGGTCTCGGCATCGATCATGAGGCGTTCCTGCTGGCGGAAGAGGCGGGCACGCCCGCCGAGCCGATCGCGCGCGTTGCCTTCGAAAAGGCGGGCATCGCCAAACCCGGCGTGCCGCTGGTCACGCAAGCCTATCCTGTACCGGCGGCCCAGGCGGTCGCGGCGGTGGCGCGCACGAATGGCGCGACGCTGCTGGCGCGAGGCGAAAAGTGGAATGCGGCTGTCGGCGAAACCCTGACCTATCGGGATCAGACGGGAACGCTTGACCTGCCGCTGCCGACACTCCCCGGCGTACATCAGGCGGACAATGCCGCACTCGCGCTTGCCATGCTCCGGCACCAGCAAACCATCGCCGTCGCGCCCCAGGCGATGCAGGCCGGGGTTCGCGACGCGTTCTGGCCGGCGCGCATGCAACGGCTGTCAGATGGTCCACTGACCCGGCTGCTCGGCACCCCGCCAGCGCACGGGATCTGGTTGGACGGCGCGCATAACGAGTCAGCCGCCATGGCGATTGCCGACAACTGGCCCCGTCACGTGCCAACGGCGATCGTCATCGGCATCCTCGCCAACAAGCGCGCTGGGGAGGTGCTTCGGCGCCTGATCGGCATGGCGAACAAGGTTCAGGTCATCGCCGTGCCAGTTCCGGGTCATGCCAGTCACTCACCCGCGGCCCTCGCGGCCGAGGCGCAGGTGCTGGGAGCGGTTAGTGCGGCCACTGCGGAAACGGTGCAGGAGGCCTTCACGGCGCTCGCCGGCGCTGGGGCTGAGCGCGTGCTTGTCGCTGGCTCACTCTATCTAGCCGGCAAGGTGCTCGACGCGAACGACGAACTGCCCAGTTGAGGCTCAACGTTGCGATTGACTTGCAATAGCGGATTAGGGAGACTGTTCGCGAAGAGGAGTCGTCCCCCATGACCATGTCCGCCATCGCTACCCTGGCCGCCTTGCCCCACGCGCTGCCCGACTGCCCGAACGGTCGCACCGCGCTATTCGCCATGCGTCGCATCGGAGGTCACGGCCTCACCGATGCACGCGCCGCGCATGCGCTGTTCACCGCTTTCGGGGAGGGGTTCCGCCGCCCGCTGACGCTGGTCCGCGGGTTGATGGCGGACATGGCCGCCGCCGCCGCCGGGCCGATCTCGATCGCGCCCTGCTGTTGCGCCCGGATGACGCATGCCGAAGCGGCGCTGCTGACTATCCTGGCGCGGGTGGAGGTGTATCCCGAAACCGCGCGGCTGTTGCTGGCCGACCTCCTCGGCATCCGCGCGGTCGATGGCGTTCTCGCCAGCGCGGCGGCAGTGGCGGTCGCCTTTGCTGACGAGGGCCGGCCGATCACGGCCTAAGGATCACGGCGTCAGCTTCTGCGGGGGCGATGTCCCCTCCTCGGCGGTCGGCTGGCGCGCCTGCTCGACCACAAAGCCGCGGCGCCACAGCACCCAAAGCAGGATCAACCCGGGCAGCGCGACGATCATGGTGACGATCCAGAAGCCGACCCAGCCGAACTCCTCGGCGACATAACCGGACGGCGTCGACAGCCACGTCCGCCCGACCACTGCGAAGGATGACAGAAGTGCGAATTGCGTCGCCGTATAGGCGAGGTTCGCGAGGCCGGAGAGATAGGTCGCGAACACGGTCAGGCCGATGCCGCTCGTCACCTGCTCGGTGGCGACAGCGATGAACAGCCAAGTCGGAGAATGGCCTTGCATGGCAAGGATCGCGAAGGTCGCGTTGGACAGCATCATCAACACGCCCGACACGAACAACGCACGCCCCATGCCGAGCCATGCAAGGAAAGGCGCCCCCAATGCGGTGCCGATCAGCAAGCCCCACAGCCCGACCACCTTGTTGATCGCAAGGAATTCGGTGTCGGAGAAGCCAAGCTCGACGATCATCGGATTGAGCATCCCCTGCCCCATCGCGTCGCCCAGCTTATAGACGAGCACGAACAGCAGGATCAGCAGCGCGCCGCGGCGACGGAAGAACTCGCGGAATGGGCTGACCACCGTATCGGTGAACCAACCACGCCCGCCGCGCCGCACCGTCTGCTCGTGTAGCCCCGGGCCCATCCACAAGGCCGCGATCGCCGCCGGGATCAGGCACAGCGAGGTCAGGCCGTAGCCAAGACCCCAGCCGAGCCCCAGCCCTTCGCTCGACGCAACCGCGATCGTGCCGACGCCGGCGATGAAATTGCCGGTGCGATAGCCGAACTGGTTGGTCGCGGTGCCGTGTGCCAGCTCGTCGTCAGGCAGGATTTCGATGCGATATGCGTCGATGACGATATCCTGCGTCGCCGACAGGAACGCCGTCACGATCGCCCAGAACGCAAAGACGCCGAGGTGCAGCTCCGGCTGGCTCGCGCCCAGCATCCATACCGAGACGAACAGCAACGCCTGCACGAGGAACAGCCAGGCGCGTCGCTGCCCCACCAGGTTGGCCAGCACCGGCAGGCGAATGCGGTCGATCAGCGGCGCCCAGAGGAACTTCAGCGTATAGGGGGTGGTGAGGCCGATCGCGAAGCCGATCGTCTTCTTGTCGATGCCGACCTTGGCAAGCCAGAAGGTCATCGTGCCAAGAAGCAATGTCAGCGGGAAACCGCTGGAGATCCCCAGCAGAAAGGCGGCAAACGGTCGCGGCCGCAGATAGGGAGCCATCGCCGCGCCAAACCCGCGCCGCGCCACTGCTTCGGACATTATACGCTTCACTCCCCACGCACTTCTCGCGGGGGCTTAGCGGATCGTCACGCGATCGTCATCCCGGCGTGAGGCGGCGCGGCGTGCTCGTCATCCCGAGAGCACGAGTCCGCTGCGCAACCCACGCCGTCATGCCGGGCTTGTCCCGGCATCCACCGGGCCGCACCCTCACCACTGTGGAGTTTGCGGAACAGTGGACCCCGGCACAGGGCAAGGGTGACGGGGGCGGGGGTGACGGGGTCGCATGTGACGGGAGCGCGACCTGGACGCCGCTAGGGCGCGCGACTGGGGCTGTGCCCGGTGATCTGGGAATTTCAGCTTCGCCAGACGACGGCAACTGTCAGGATGTCTCGTGGAACCGCCACCATCCGGTGGCGCGAGTGACGGGGCTCGAACCCGCGACCTCCGGCGTGACAGGCCGGCGCTCTAACCAACTGAGCTACACCCGCTCGGACCAGCCGTGTCGGACTTCCACGTGGATCAGCACCATCCGTGAAGGATGGCGCGAGTGACGGGGCTCGAACCCGCGACCTCCGGCGTGACAGGCCGGCGCTCTAACCAACTGAGCTACACCCGCTTGGATCAGCGTGGAGGCGCGCCACTATGCCACCGGCGCGTGGCTGTCAACGACCGGGCCGTCACTTTTTTCCGCCCGGCGTGATCGCCGGCGCGGCTGGCGCACCAAGGTGCCGTGTTCGAACAGGAAGCCGGCGATATCGGGCTTGCCCGCACCGTTGATGATCGTCTGAATGATGATCAGCAGCGGCACCGCGAGCAGTGCGCCGATTGTGCCCCACACCCAACCCCAGAAGCTCAGCGAGACGAGGATCAGCACCGGGTTGATCGTAAGGCGATGCCCGACGATCAGCGGCGTCACGACGTTCGCCTCGACCAGATGAAGGCCGTACATGATCGCCGGGGCTGCAAGCGCGGTTGCAACGTCGCTGAAGGTCATCAATCCACCGACCGCGACCAGCAGCGCCGCGATCACCGGGCCGAAATAGGGGATGTAGTTGAACAAGGCGACGATCCCCCCCCACATCAGCGGAAAGGGCATGCCGAGCAGGTGCAAAGCGCCCGCCGTGACCAAGCCGAGCACGATGTTGATGAGGGTGATCGTGCCGAGATAGCTCGACACGTCGTCCACCACGTCCTGGATCACCCGCGCTGTCGCCATGGCGCCGCCGAAGCTTTCGCGATTGGTGATCATCTTGGCGCGGAGCCTCGTCCAGCCGGACAGGAAGAAGAAGCTCACCAGCACCGCATAAAGAACCTGGATGATGACGGCCGGGGCGGACGTGGCCGCCAGCTCGAGAATGGAGCTGGGCGGTGCGACGGCGGCGGTGGGTGACTGACGCACCGGCGTACTCGCCAACCGCCGCAACGTGCGGTTCACATAGCGTTCGAGGTTTGAATAAAGATCGAGCAGCGGCGCCAGGTTTTCCTGAATGCGGTCGATGCGACGCGGGAGCAGCTGAAAGAAATCCACCGCCGGCACCACGATCGCGGCCAGCGCGACATTTGCCGCAATCAGGAACAGCAGGACGCAGAACAGCGCCGCAATCGCTGGTGGCACCCGCCGCGCCTCCAGCCATTCCAGCAGCGGAATAAGCGCGATCGCCACCACCATCGCCGCGGCGGTAGGCATGAAGAATTCCGCGCCCGCCTTCAATGCAAAGGGCACGCCGACCACCAGCCCCATGCCCGCGGTAAGGGTCAGCGCCGCGAGCAACCGATCGCGGCGCAGCGCGACTCGCGGATCTTCCGCCGACAGCAGCCCGCCTGTCCCGAACGCCTGTTCCGGTAGTGCCGACGAGGCGCCAGGATCGTCAGAGGAATGGGGCATGACAAACAACCCTAGCGCGACGGATTGCCGCTCGCCAGCGGGTGCATCGTCGTGGATCAAGACGGGATGTGAACGGGATCACGCCTTCCAGGGCCCGTCCTCCAGATACAGATAATCGGAGTCGAACTCGCCAACCCGCGCGAGTTGTCCAAAGTCCAGAATCCGCGCCTTGCCGCGGCCGACGATCGCCAGGCCGTCTTCGCGCAGGCGCCGCACGATGCGATTGACGTGAACGCTGGTCAGCCCGGTCGCCTCGCCCAAATCCTGCTGGGTGAGCGGCAGATCGTAACCGTTGTCCGACACTCGCCCAACGGCGCTCATCCGGCAGAAGGTTTCGCAAAGAAAATGCGCCAGCCGCCCCGCCGCGTCTAGGCGGCCGATGCGGAAGATCCACTCACGGTGGAGCGCGGCGTCCAGCAAGGTGCTGAACCACAGCATGGCGGCAAGGTGCGGACGATCGACCATGATCCGGTCAATCTGTTCGTGCGGGATGAAGGCGAACTTCGCCTCGCTGATGGTGCCCACGTCATGATCGATGAAACGGGACGGATAGCCGTGCAGGTCAACGAAGTCGCCTGGCACATGATAGGACAATAGCTGCCGATAGCCATCGCGCGCGTCCATGTAGCGGCAAGCGTAGCCCTCCACCAGCAAGGTGCTGTAGCGCATCCGCTCCCCGCGGCGCGACATGACCTTGCGGGCCGGCACGGTCTCGACCCGCTCGATCGCGGTCTCGAGCGCGGCAATCTCCGCCTCGGTCAATTCCGAGCGCCGCCGCCCGCGCAGGAAGTCCCTTGTTTCCACCGACGATCCTTTTGTTTCGCCGATGCAACGCTTCACGCAGCGACACGATCCTCAAAGTAGCTTTTCAGATCGCGCTTCAAAATCTTCCCGTTGGCATTCCGTGGCAGCATCTCTTGGCAGAAGCGGATCGCCACCGGCACCTTGAACGCCGCCAGCCGCTCTCGCACCCAGGCCTGAAGCTCCGCCTCTGTTGCCGTGCTGCCGGGCACAAGATGCACCACCGCCGCCGGCTCCTCGCCCAAGATACGATGCGGTATGCCGACCAGCGCGCAATCGGTCACGGCCGGATGCTCGTAGAGGACGTTTTCCACCTCGCTCGAATAGATGTTCTCGCCGCCGCGGATCACCATGTCCTTGGCGCGATCGACGATGAAGCAGAACCCTTCCTCATCCACCCGCGCGAGATCGCCGGTGCGCACCCATCCATCGACGAACGTCGCGGCGGTCGCCTCTGGCTTGTTCCAATAGCCCTTCACGATCATCGGCCCGCGCGCCCACAGCTCGCCCACTTCGCCCGCGGGCAGCTCGCGCCCGTCAGCGTCGGTCACCTTAAGGTCCGCCACAGCCACCGCCGGGCCGCAGCTTTCGGGACGGTGGAGGTAATCCTCGCCGGAATGCGTGGTCACCGTCGCGGTCGTCTCGGTCATGCCCCAGCCGTTGCCGGGCGAGGTCTTCAGCTCGCCCGCAATCTTGCGGACCAGCTCGGGCGCGGAGGGGGCGCCGCCATAGCCGATCGCCTCTAGGCTGGAGAGATCGTAGCGGTGCCGCTCGGGATGCTCCAGCAGCTGCCACGCGATGGTCGGCACTCCGCCGGTTGAGTTTACCTTCTCGCGCTCGATGATCTCCATCGCGCGGACAGCGTCGAACTTGCGCATGTAGATGATCGTGTGCCCCGCCGCCATCGCGCCCATCAGCCCGGCGGAAAGCGCGGTGGCGTGGAACAGCGGAATCACCGTCAGCGCCACCTTTTGCGCCGGCTCGGGCAGCGGATCGCCGCGCCGCAGGATCGTGCGCGCCACGGCATAGCCAGTCGACAGGATATTGGTCATGAAGTTGCGGTGCGTGCCCAGCGCGCCCTTCGGCTTGCCCGTCGTGCCGCTGGTGTAAAGGATCGTCGCCTCGTCCTCCGGCATCAGCGCAACGCCCGGCAGCTCCCCGGCCGGCAGCGACGGCCAATCATGCGGCGTGCCGATCACATCCTCCAGCCGCTCCGCCCCGTCCAGAGGATGCGTCGCCCGGCTGACCAGCACGCGCTTCACTCCCGGCGCCTCGGCCAGCAGTGGGGCGACTCGCTCCCACCGCTCGTCGTCCACGATCAGCACCTTCGCGCCCGAGTCCGTCAGACCATAAACAAGCTCTTCGCCCGTCCACCAGGCGTTGAGCGGCACTGCAATCGCACCAAGCGTCGTCACCGCAAAGAAGGCGACGATCCATTCGGGCAGGTTGCGCATCGCAAGCGCCACGCGATCGCCCTTCCCCACCCCGCCCAAGGCCAGATCCGCCGCCAGCGCCGCAATGGCGCGGAACTGCGCGTCATAGCTGACCCGCTCATCCTCGTAGATCGTCGCCAGCCGCTCGCCATGGGTGCGCGACAACGCGACCAAGGCGGCCATGTGCGGCGGCGCATTCTTCCATACCCGCGTCGGCACGCCGTGGATCGTCACCGTCTCCATCTCGAATTTCGCGCCCGGCGCAGTCAGCAGCGCCTCCGCTTCCTTCACCGTCACGGCAGGCCAGGATGCGGCTAATGGTTGCGTCGCCACGACAAATTCTCCCAGCGTTAAATTTCGCGTCCGATTGGCGCCACGTTAGGATTGATTCCGTGCCCGCTCAAGCGATAGGAGGGAGCGAATTAGAAACGGGGGTATGGAGGGGGCCATGAAACTCGCATCGCCTGATAAACACGGCTTTGACGGCCAGCGACTGGCCGCAATCGACACGTTCCTGAAGGAACGGTACCTCGATTCAGGAGAATTCCCGCATGCCCAGCTGCTGATCGCGCGAGATGGCGAGATCGTGCACTTCTCCTCTCAAGGTGCGGCGCGCGAAGACGGCGCGCAGACGATCGATGAGGGGAGCCTGTTCCGCATCGCATCGATGACGAAGCCGATCACCTCCGTCGCGTTCATGATCCTGGTGGAGGAGTGCAAGGTCGCGCTCGACACGCCGGTCCACCACGTCCTGCCTGAGTTCAAGAAGCTCGGCGTTTATGCCGGTGGCGGCGCGGGCGTGCCGTTCATGACCCGCTCGACCGACGAGCCGATGCGGATGGTGGACCTGCTCCGCCACACCTCGGGCCTAACCTACGGCTTCCAGAACCGCTCCAACATCGACGCCGCGCACCGCGAGCTGAAGCTGGAGAATTGGCACGGCAACCACGATCTCGACAGCTTCGTCGCCGAACTGGGCAAGCTGCCGCTCGAATTCTCCCCCGGCACCCAGTGGAATTATTCGGTCTCTACCGACGTGCTCGGTGCTGTTGTGCAGCGCGTGTCGGGCATGCCGCTCGCCGACTTCTTCGAACAGCGCATCTTCAAGCCGCTGGGCATGAACGATACCGGCTTCACCGTGCCGGCTGACAAGCTCAACCGTCTCGTCGATTGCTACACCCTTGTCCCCGGCAAGGGGAAGGTGATGTTCGATCGCGCGGCCGAGAGCATGTGGTCGCAGCCGTTCAAGCTCGTCTCGGGCGGCGGCGGGCTGATCTCCACCGCGCTCGATTACAACAAATTCTGCCAGATGTGCTTGCAAGGCGGCACGCTGGACGGCGCGCGCATCCTCGGCCGCAAGACGATCGAATTGATGACGCAGAACCACCTGCCCGGCGGCGCGGACCTTTCCGCCATGTCCCGCTCGCTGTTCAGCGAGACGCAGAATGCCGGCACTGGCTTTGGCCTCGGCTTTGCGGTGACGATCGACACCGCGCGCTCGATGATGCCCGGCAGCGTCGGCGAATATTATTGGGGCGGCATGTTCTCGACCGCCTTCTTCATCGATCCGGTCGAGCGCGTCTCGATGGTGTTCATGACTCAGCTGTCGCCCAGCATGATCTACCCCATCCGCCGCGAGCTCAAGACGATGATCTATTCGGCGATGACGTAACGCCCGTCATTCCCGCGAAGGCGGGAATCCAGACTGGCTGACTTATCGATCGAGCCGCGACTTTCGAGTTTATGGGTCCCCGCCTGCGCGGGGATGACGATACGGAGAACGAAAAGAATGACTTCCCCCGTCCGCTTCGAACGCCACGACGATGTCCTCGTCATCATTTCCGATTCGCCTCCGGTAAACGCGCTCGGCGCGGGCGTGCGTGACGGGCTCAACGAAGGCGTCAGCCAGGGCATCGCCGATCCCGCGATCAAGGCAATGGTGATCCGTTGTGACGGCAAGACCTTCTTCGCCGGGGCCGACATCACTGAATTCGGCAAACCGCCGAAGGGCGCGTCGCTGCAAGACGTCATCATCATGATGGATTCGAGCGAGAAGCCGATCGTTGCCGCGATCCACGGCACCGCATTGGGCGGCGGCTGCGAAGTCGCGCTCGCTTGCCATTATCGCGTCGCGGTGCCCTCGGCAGTGATGGGGCTTCCGGAAGTGAAGCTCGGACTGCTCCCGGGCGCGGGCGGCACGCAGCGCCTGCCGCGCATCGTCGGCGTGAAGGCAGCGATTGAGATGGTTGCGATCGGCGATCCGATCCCGGCCAAGAAGGCGAACGAAGTCGGCCTGGTCGACCGCGTCGTCGGCGAGGATTCGCTGGAGGCCGACGCGATCGCCTTCGCGCGTGAAATCGCCGATAAGAAGCCGATTCCGCGCGTCCGCGACAAGACGGTCGCGCCCGATCCCGACGCGGTTGAGGCGTTCAAGCAGAAGCACGGCAAGCGCATGCGCGGCTTCGACGCGCCAGCCGCCAACATCGCCTGCGTCGTCGCCGCCAGCGAGCTGCCGTTCGACGAAGGCCTCAAGTTCGAGCGCACTGAGTTCATGAAGCTGATGAGCGGCACCCAGTCTGCCGCCCAGCGCCACCTGTTCTTCGCCGAACGCCAGGCCGCCAAGATCGACGACGTCGATCCCAAGACGACGCAGCTGCGCCCGATCAACAAGGTCGGCGTGATCGGCGCCGGCACGATGGGCGGCGGCATCTCCATGAATTTCCTGTCGGCCGGCGTGCCGGTCACGATCGTCGAGATGCAGCAGGACGCGCTCGATCGCGGCACCGGCGTGATGCGCAAGAATTATGAGGCGTCGGCCGCAAAGGGCCGCATCAAGCCCGACGCGCCCGAAAAGGCGATGGGCCTCGTCACGCCGACGCTCAACCTCGAGGATCTCGCCGACTGCGACCTCATCATCGAGGCGGTCTATGAGAATATGGACGTCAAGAAGGAGCTGTTCACCAAGCTCGACGCCATCGCCAAGCCCGGCGCGATCCTCGCCACCAACACGAGCTACCTCAACGTCGACGAGATCGCCGCGGTGACCAAGCGTCCCGAAGACGTCGTCGGCATGCACTTCTTCTCGCCGGCCAACGTCATGCGCCTGCTCGAAGTGGTGCGCGGCGAGAAGACCGCCAAGGACGTGCTCGCCACCGTCATGGCGCTGGCCAAGAAGATCAAGAAGGTCGCGGTGGTCGCCGGCGTCTGCCACGGCTTCATCGGCAACCGCATGCTCTCGCCGCGGCAGATCGAGGCCAACAAGCTGCTGATGGAAGGCGCCACCCCGGCGCAGATCGACAAGGTCCATGTCGAGTTCGGCATGCCGATGGGCCCGTTCCAGATGGCCGATCTTGCCGGCGTCGACATCGGCTGGCACCGCGACCCGAACCGGATCGAGAGCATCCGCGACGCGCTCGCCGCCGAGGGCCGCTGGGGCCAGAAGAAGAGCGCCGGCTATTACGATTATGACGAGAAGCGCAACGCGACGCCCAGCCCGCGCGCGCTCGAGATTATCGAGGAGTTCCGCGCCAAGTCGAACCTGCCCAAGCGCGAGATCACCGATCAGGAGATCGTCGAGCGCACGCTCTACACGATGGTCAACGAAGGCGCGCTGATCCTCGAAGAAGGCAAGGCGCAGCGCGCCAGCGACATCGATGTCGTCTGGATCATGGGCTACGGCTGGCCGGTCTATCGCGGCGGCCCGATGTTCTGGGCACAGAACGAAGTCGGCCTGAAGAAGGTCGTCGAGGGCCTGGAGAAGCACGGCTTCACTGTCGCCGAGAGCCTCAAGACCGCTGCCGAAAGCGGCACCGCGCTGAAGTGATGAAGTCTCCCTCTCCCCGCTTGCGGGGAGAGGGCAAGCGAGCGGAGCGAAGCGAGGGAGAGGGGCATGACTGAAACGATGACGCATCACACTGCCCCTCTCCCCGCACGCAGGGAGAGGGAGAAGAGCGCTCTCGAAACCGCCGCCGCCATCCGCAGCGGCGCCACCACCGTGCTCGCCGAAACCGAAGCCGCCATCGCGCGCATCGAGGCACGCGACGGCGCGCTCAACGCGGTAATCGTCCGCGATTTCGACAACGCTCGCCAAGCCGCGGCGGCGCTGGACGCGCGCATCCGATCCTGCTTCGACGCGCCGCTGCTCGGCGTGCCGATGACGATCAAGGAAAGCTACGATATCGCCGGCCTGCCGACGACCTATGGCTTCGCCGAACACGCCGGCTTCATCGCACAGGAAGACGCCGTCGTCGTAAAGCGCCTCAAGGCCGCCGGCGCGATCTTCCTCGGCAAGACCAACGTGCCCCCTGCCCTGTCCGATTTGCAATCGAACAATCCGGTGTACGGCCGCACCAACAATGCCGTGAACCCCGACCGCGTCGCGGGTGGCTCGTCCGGCGGCTCGGCGGTGGCGCTCGGCGCGGACATGGTGCCGCTTGAATTCGGCTCCGACATCGGCGGCTCGATCCGCGTCCCTGCCGCGTTCAACGGCGTCTGGGGCCACAAGCCGACATGGGGCGTGATCCCCACCGAAGGTCATTATTTCCCCGGCACCGACAGCGCCCGCAGCGTCCTGTCGGTTCTCGGCCCGATGGCGCGCGACGCCGACGATCTCGAAACCGCGCTTGACGTCGTCGCCGATCACCCGCTCGCCCCCGCCAACCGCCACGGCCATAGCTGGCGCGTCCTCATTCTCACCAGCCATCCGATGGCGAAGGTACAGGGTTCGATCGTCGCCGCACTCGAGTCAC
This sequence comes from Sphingomonas jeddahensis, assembly GCF_001981525.1. Taxonomy (GTDB): domain Bacteria; phylum Pseudomonadota; class Alphaproteobacteria; order Sphingomonadales; family Sphingomonadaceae; genus Sphingomonas; species Sphingomonas jeddahensis. The sequence goes on from NZ_MPSB01000001.1 coordinate 358,953, forward strand.
TCGGCGAAGCATTCTCCGCTGACGGCGCCACCGTCGATCGTACCAGCGACCTGCTCCCCGATCTCGAACGCCAGCACGCCGGCTATTGGCAAATGCTCAACATCGCCATGTCGCGTAGAGGCCCGCTGTCGGAAGGGCAGCAACCGCCCGCGCTCGAGACCTGGCTCCACCTCCACGACGAACAGGCCCGCATCCAGCGCCAGTGGCGCCGCCTGTTCGAGACTTACGACGCGGTGATCGCCCCCGCCGTCGGCATGACCGCCTTTGGGCACGACGACACGCCCCTCGCTACCCGCCGCCTGTCGATCGACGGCGAGGACACGCAATTCTTCCACCAGTTCGCCTTCCCCGGCCTCGCCACTTTTCCGATGCTGCCCGCCACCAGCGTGCCGATCGGCAAGGATGCGGACGGCCTGCCGATCGGCGTTCAGGTCATCGCCGATCTCTACGCCGACCGAACCGCCATCGCTGCGGCCGCAGCGGCCCACGACCTTGCATGGAGTGCCCGATAGATGCCCGACCTTGATCAGTTCCGGTCCGAAACACGCACGTGGCTGGAGGCAAATTGCCCACCCGAAATGCGCGAACCGATCCGTTCGGAGAAGGATTCGGTTTGGGGCGGCCGCGACCAGAGCGCGATGACGCCCGCGCAAAAACAGTGGATGGACGCGATGGGCGCCAAGGGGTGGACCGTTCCCGATTGGCCGAAGGAATATGGCGGCGGCGGTCTCTCGCCGGCCGAAACCAAGATCCTGCGCGAGGAAATGGCGGCAATCCGTGCGCGCAACCCGCTGTCCTCCTTCGGCATTTCGATGCTCGGGCCGGCGCTGCTGAAATACGGCACCGAAGAGCAGAAGAAGGAGCATCTGCCCAAGATCGCGCGCGGTGAGATCCGCTGGTGCCAGGGCTATTCCGAACCCAACGCTGGCTCCGACCTCGCCAGCCTTGCCACCTCGGCAGAGGACAAGGGCGATCACTTCCTGGTCAACGGCCAAAAGGTTTGGACCAGCTACGCCAATTACGCCGACTGGATCTTCTGTCTCGTCCGCACCGACAAGACAAACAAGCACAATGGCATCAGCTTCGTTCTGTTCGACATGCAAACGCCGGGGGTTTCCACCAAGCCGATCCTGCTGATCAGCGGGTACTCGCCCTTCTGCGAGACCTTCTTTGACAATGTGAAGGTGCCTAAGGAGAATCTGGTCGGCGAGCTCAACAAGGGTTGGGACGTGGCCAAATACCTGCTTGGCCATGAACGCGAGATGATTTCGGGCATGGGCCTTGGCGGTGGCGGCAAGAACCCGCTGATCACCGGCGCGATCGCCACGATCGGCCTCGACCACGACGGCCGCCTCGCGGATCCGCTGCTACGCGCCAAGATTGCCGAGTTCGAGGTCCGCTCCAAGGCATTTGCGGCGCAATCTGAACGCTTTATCGATGAGCTAAAGGCTGGTCGCGCACACCCGGCCCAGCCGTCAATGATGAAATATTACGGCACCGAGCTGAACAAGTCGCGCCACGAACTGATGATGGCGAGCGGCGGTTCGGACACTCTCGAATGGGACAGCGAGCGCTCGCGTGGCGGCGCGCCCGCACGCGACTGGCTGCGCACCAAGGCGAACTCGATCGAGGGTGGCACCAGCGAAGTGCAGCTCAACATCATCGCCAAGCGCATCCTGGAGCTGCCGGGAGCGTAAGCCACAATCGCCCTCTCTTCGTCCGGAGAGAGGGTTGGGAGAGGGGCAGTCTGAAGTTTCATATAACAGGGCCGGATGCGAGAGACTGCCCCTCTCCCCGGCCCTCTCCCCACAAGCGGGGAGAGGGAGATAGATCAATGCCTCTCTACCTCAACGAAGATCAGACGATGCTCCGTGATACGGCGCGCGATTTCGTCGCTGATGCCGCGCCCGTCAGCCACATGCGCAAGCTGCGCGACGACAAGGACGCGACCGGCTTCTCCCGCGATCTGTGGAAGCAATTTGCGGACATGGGCTTCACCGGCATATTGATCGACGAGGAGCAGGGCGGCCTTGGCCTCGGCCATGTTGAGGCAGGTGTGATACTGGAGGAGATCGGCCGCAACCTTTCGCCGTCGCCGTTCCTCCAGACCGCCGTGGCTGCCGTCGAGGCGCTGAAGGGCACGCCGCACGCCGAGCGTTGGTTCCCCGGTATCATCGCCGGGGAGACGGTTGCAGCACTCGCGATCGACGAGAGCGCCAAGTTCCGCGCGTCCGTTGGCATGATCGCCGAACGCTCCGGCAACGGCTTCAAGCTCAGCGGTGCAAAGCAGTTCGTCCACCACGGCCATGTCGCTGATCTCCTGATCGTCGCCGCGCGCACGGCCGGCTCCGCCGATGACCAGGAAGGCGTCACCCTGTTCGCCGTGCCCAAGGATGCCGCTGGCATGACCGCCACGGCCGAACGCCTCACGGACGCTAGTCTCGCCGCACGCCTCCAGTTCGACGGGGTCGAGGTGGATTCGGACGCCGTGATCGGGGAGGTCGACGCCGGCCGCGCCCCGCTCGATCGCCTGCTCCGCGCCGGCCGCGCGGGCGCTGCGGCCGAGATGCTCGGCGTGGGCGCAGGCGCAATGGACATGACGGTCGGCTACCTGAAGGAGCGCAAGCAGTTCGGCACGCTGATCGGCAGCTTTCAGGCGCTCCAGCACCGCGCCGCGCATCTCTACAGCGAGATGGAAGTCGCACGCGCCGCCGTGCTGAAGGCGCAGCAATTGCTCGACGCTGGTGACGAGAAGGCGGATGCGGCAGTCTCCGTCGCCAAGGCGATGACTGGGCTTGCCACGATGCTCAGCGTTCAGGAGGGCATCCAGATGCACGGCGGCATCGGCATGACCGACGAATATGACATCGGCTTTTACATGAAGCGTCAGCGCGTCCTCGCCGAACTGTTCGGCGATGCCAATTATCACGCCGATCGACTCGCGCAGGCGGCGGGGTATTGATTGAGTCGCTCCTCCCCAGCACGGGGAGGAGGACCGTGACCAAGGGCACGGTGGAGGGGCTTTTCCCCACGCGATCCGCTCGTGGAGGCGCCCCTCCACCATGCTTCGCATGGTCCCCCTCCCCGTTCCGGGGAGGATTTGTTTGACCAACGCACCACCATCGCCAGAAGCCCTCGCCGCCGATCTCGTCAACCTGCTGGACGTGGAGGAGATCGACACCGATCTCTACCGCGGTCGTCGCGCCAAGGGCGGCGTCGGGCGCGTGTTCGGCGGGCAGGTGATCGCGCAGGCGCTCCAGGCGGCGCAACGCTCAACCGACGAGCCCAAGATCGCCCATTCGCTCCACGCCTATTTCATGCGTCCGGGGGACGAGAATTTTCCCATCATCTACCGCGTGGTACGTGACTTCGAAGGGCGCAGTTTCGCCACCCGCCGAGTCATCGCCATGCAGCGCGGCGCGCCGATCCTTAATCTCGCCTGCTCCCTTCAAATGCCGGAAGAAGGCTTCCACCATCAGGACGCGATGCCGGACGTGCCCGCGCCGGAAACGCTGCCCACCGAGGCGGAGCTACGCGCCAAAGATGCGGTTAATTTGCCCGAGCGGCAGCGCCGGATGGTCACGCGGCCGCGCCCGATCGAGATTCGCCCCGTTTACCCGCGCAAATGGTTCAACCCGACCCCCACCGAGCCGATCCAGCATAGCTGGTTTCGGGTGGTCGCCCCGATCGGCGATGATCCCGCCATGCACCGGGCAATCCTGTCCTATGCGTCGGACATGGCCCTGCTGGGCACCTGCATGCTCCCGCACGGCGTCAACTGGACCACGCCCGGCTTTCAGAGCGCCAGCCTCGACCACTCGATCTGGCTGCACGAGGATTTCCGCGCCGATCAGTGGCTGCTCTACGCTACGGACAGCCCGTGGGCCGGCCACGCGCGCGGCATGAACCGGGGGCAGATCTTCACGCAGGATGGCCGGCTGGTGGCAAGCGTTGCGCAGGAAGGCCTGATTCGTCAGCGCACGCCCCGCGCGGAGTAACCGCCGGTTTCTTAGCGCGGAGCGCGACGTCACCTGCCTTGTGCCGGGTCCAGTGACCCGCGAGCCCAACAAGCAGATGATGTGCGACACGGTGAATGCCGGAACCAGGCCGGCAGAACGGATCGGACGGTGACGCATTGGCTGGCCCGCGGTAGCAATTACCAACGATTCTATCGAAAGCCGAAACATGACCATCGCCCGCCGCGGTTTCCTTACCGGCACAGCCGCCCTTGCCGCCACCTCGGCCTTTCCCGTCCGCGCCGCGGCGAGCAGCGACCAAGCGACACTCGCCATTCTTAATCGCCATGCCGAGGCCCTGCTCCAGGCCTATCCCGAGAGCGCCGCCTACCTCGGCCTTGACAATGGCAAGCGCGCGAGCCTGAAAGCGCGATTGACCGATCGCAGCGCCGCTGCCGAGTCCGCCCGCCGCGACGCGGCGGCGCAGCGGTTCGCGGAATTGAAGCGGATCAATCAGGCGGCGCTTTCGTCGGCCGTCGCCACGCATGTCGAAACAGTCGCGGCCGCGCATGAGATCGGCCTGGACGGCTGGCGCCGGATGCCGGTCGGCGACATGGCCTTCCTGTCTAACAACAATTACCGCTCGACGCCCTATGTCGTCACGCAGGGCAATGGCGCGTTTGTCGACACGCCCGACCTGCTCGAGAACAAGCACGGTGTTGCCAGCAGCGCCGACGCCGACGCCTATCTCGCGCGCATGGAAGATTATGCGCGGCAGCTCGGCAACGAGACCGAGCGGCTGCGCGCCGATGCTGCCGCGGGCGTGCTGCTGCCAGCCGTGTTCAACGACATCACCGTGGCGCAGCTGCGCGCCGGCGCAGCTCAACCCGCACGCGAACAGGGCATGATCCGCAGCTTCGCCGAGAAAACCGCGAAGGCGGGTTTGCCTGGCGACTGGGAAGCGCGCGCGGCTTCAATCGTCGATCGCCGCATCGCCCCCGCCCTTGCGGAGCAGGCCGATACTCTCGCCAGCTTTCGCGCTCGGGCGCCGCACGATGGTGGCATGTGGCACTTGCCTGATGCGGCCGATCGTTATGCCTGGTTGGCCGAGGCGAGCACTACCACCAAGCGCACGCCCGACGAGATCCACGAAGCCGGCGTCGAGCAATGCCGCGCTTATGCCGCGGAACTCGATCCGCTACTCCGCGCGCAGGGTTTGACGCAGGGCACCGCGGGTGAACGGCTCGCCGCGCTAGGCAAGCGGCCCGACCTTCTGTTCGCGGATAGCGACGCGGGCCGGGCCGAGCTGCTGGCCTATCTCAATACGATCGTTGCCAAGCTCCGCCCGCGACTTGGCCAGGCATTCGGTAAGCTCGTCCGCGGCAATCTTGTCATCAAGCGCGTGCCGCCCGCGATCCAGAACGGCGCGCCGAATGGATATGCGGGCCCGGGCGCGCTTGATGGCTCGACCCCCGGTATCTACTTCATCAACCTGCGCGACATGGGCAATTGGCCGCGCTTCGGCCTGCCGACGCTCACCTTCCACGAGGGAATTCCCGGCCATATCTGGCAGGGCGAATATACGTTCGACCTGCCGCTGGTACGCACACTGCTCGGCTTCAATGCCTATTCCGAAGGCTGGGGATTGTATGCGGAGCAGATCGGCGACGAACTCGGCTATTACGAGGACGACTCGCTCGGCCGCATCGGCTATCTCCAGTCGATGAACTTCCGCGCCGCGCGGCTGGTGGTCGATACCGGGCTCCACCACAAACGCTGGAGCATCGACCAGGCCACGCGCTGGATGATGGCTGCAACCGGCTATACCGAAAGCCACGCGCGATCGGAGATCAATCGTTATTGCATCTGGCCGGGGCAGGCGCTCGGTTACAAGACCGGGCACAACGAGATCAATCGCTTGCGGGAAGCGGCAAAGGCGAAGCTTGGCGCACGCTTCGACGTGCGCGGCTTCAACGATGCGGTGGTGCAGGCGGGAGGGATGCCGCTCGGCGTACTTGGCAAGGTGGTCGATCGCTGGACGGCGAGCGTGGCGTAACTTCTTACCACTGCCTCTCAGGGGCGGGGCTGGAGATTCCCCTGCCCCACTCTCTTCCCTAACCCCCGGGACTTGAAGGATTACGCCGAAGTCCGCCCATACTCCTGCTTGGTCACCGGATGGCTGGAAGACAGGCCGCCATCGACTGCGATCGCCTGACCATTGACGTAGCTCGCGTCGTCGGAGGCGAGGAACAGCGCCACCTTCGCCAGTTCATCCGGTTGCGCACCGCGACGAAGCGGATTGAGGCGACCGACGCGGTCGATTTTGCCAGCATCGCGTGCGTAGTCGAAGACAGACTGGGTCATGCCCGTCTCGGTTAGTCCGGGACAGATCGCGTTGACGCGTACATTGGAGCCGGACAATTGCTGCGCCGACACCTGGGCCAAGTTGATCACGCCTGCCTTCGATGCGGAATAGGCCGGCGATCCCGCCCCCGAACGGATGCCAGCAACGCTGGCGGTGAGGATGATCGCACCGTGGCCCCTTTCTGCGATGCGCGGCGCGGCGTGCTTGATCGCCAGGAAGGGACCGATCAAGTTCACGCGCAAGACGTCAGTGATCAGCGCCACATCGGTATCGAAGATGTTCGCCATGCCGCCGGAGATGCCCGCATTGGCGAACATCACGTCGAGCCCGCCAAAGGTGTCGCACGCCAGCGCGACGGTTCGGACCACGTCTTCCTCGCTGCCTGCGTCCATGTCGATCGCATGCGCTGTCCCCCCGACGGCGCGGATTGCCTCCGCCGTCACCTCGGCGCCCTTCTTGTCCGCGACGATCACCTGGCCGCCCTCCGCTGCGAACAGCGTCGCTGCGGCACGACCGATGCCCGATCCGGCACCGGTGACGATGATCGATTTGCCCGTGAACCTTGCCATCTAAAACTCCGTTCGGGCTGAGCCTGTCAGAGCCCTGTTCCTCTTCTCCGCCCGTGAGGAGAAGTGCAGCCCGTCGACATGCTCGGGGCGAACGGGGTGCTTGCATCTGCGCGGGGGTTAGATCGTCACGCCGCCATCGATCACCATCGTCTGGCCGGTCATAAACCCGCTCGCCTTGGACGCGAGATACACCACTGCGCCCGCAATTTCTTCCGGCTCACCGATGCGGCGCAGCGGCGTACCCTTGTTGCGCTCGGCGACGGCGGCCTCGTCCTCCCACAGCGCCTTGGCGAAATCGGTCTTGATCAGCCCCGGCGCGATGCAATTCACGCGGATACCGTGCTTGCCATATTCATGCGCCAGGTTGCGCGCGAGCTGCATGTCGGCCGCCTTGGAGATGCAATAAGCGCCGATCACCGTGGATCCGCGGAGGCCGCCGATCGAGGAGACGATGACGATCGAGCCTTCGCCGCGCTCCTTCATCTCCGGCGCGACCATCGTGATTAGCCAGTGATTGGAAAGGATGTTGTTGTCGAGGATCTTGCGGAACTGTTCGTCCGCGATCCCCTCCTGCGGCCCATAATACGGGTTCGACGCGGCATTGCAGACCAGGCAGTCGATGCGCCCGAACTCGCGCCGGCTCTGATCGATCAGATGCTGCAGCGCCGCCTTGTCGGAGATGTTGGCGGCGATTGCCACGGCGGTGCCCGCACCGAAACGCTCGTTGATCTCGGTCGCGACCTCGTCGCACGCATCCTGCTTACGGCTCGAGATGACGACTTTGGCGCCTTGTTCGGCGCAAGCAATGGCGCTCGCCTTGCCGATCCCGCGCGTCGATCCGGTGATCACGACGACCTTGCCGGTCAGATCGAATAGACTCATGCGTTGTAAACTCCCCTCCCGCTTGCGGGAGGGGCCGGGGGAGGGCCTGTCCGCAAACATGATGTTGTGGGGAGGACAGCCCCTCCCCTTACCCCTCCCGCGAGCGGGAGGGGAATAGTCTCAAGCCCCCGCCTTCACCGCGAAGTCCCATGCGGCATCGGCCAGCATCGGCACCCGAGCGCTGGTTGCCTCGGCATTGGCGCTCGACGCCGTCCCGATCAGGAACCGCTTGCGAATACCCTGGACGATCGATGCCAGCCGGAACAGGTTGAACGCCAACAGCCAGTTGAGATCGGGCACGCCATCGCGCCCGGTCTTCTCGCAATAGCGTGCGACCACTTCCTCGACGGTCGGAATGCCCGTTTCCGGACCGGTTAGCCCCATCACGCCAGATCGACCCTCGGGCTCAGTCACCCAGCTAATCAGGAAATAGCTGAGATCCGCGAGCGGATCGCCCGTCGTGCACAGCTCCCAATCGAGCACCGCCGCCACGCGTGGCTCCAGCCCCGGCGCGAACTTCATGTTGTCGCAGCGATAGTCGCCATGGACGATGGTGGTGCGAGTCTGCTCAGGAATGGTCTTGGGCAGCCATTCGATCAGCCGCTCCATGGCTGGCATATGCTCGGTCTCGGCGCCGCGATATTGCTTCGTCCAGCGGCTCACCTGCCGTTCGAAGTAATTGCCCGGACGGCCGAAATCCTCCAGCCCCGTCGCGACCAGATCGACGTTATGCAATGCCGCCAGCGTGTCGATCATTGCATGGTAGTGCGCGCGCCGCGTGTCGACATCCATGCCGGGGAACGACCCGTCCCAGATCGTCCGCCCTTCCACCATCTCCATGACGTAGAAGGCCGATCCGATGACACTGTCGTCCTCGCACAGTCCATATTGCCGCGGCACCGGGAAGCCGGTCGGGTGAAGGCCCGCCATCACCCGGTGCTCGCGATCGACCTGGTGCGCGGACGGTAGCAATTCACCCATCGGCTTGCGACGGAGCACGTAATTGCGCCCCGGTGTCGTCAGCTTGTAGGTCGGGTTGGACTGCCCGCCCGCGAACTTCGCATAGCTCAACGGACCCGCAAAGTCGGGCACATGCGCCTTCATCCAGTCAGACAGCCGATCGGTGTCGAGCCGATCGCGCTCCGCCACCTCCGTCTGGAGGCTGGTATCTTCCGTTGCCTTGGCAGTCATTGGGGCCGTGCTCATTGATCGAACACGATCACGCTGCGGGTCGCATCGCCCTTGCGGAGCTCGTCGAACGCATGGTTGATCTGCGACAGCGGCAGACGCTCGGCGATGATCGTGTCGAGATCGAGCAGCCCGCGCATGTAGAAATCAACCAACCGCGGAATATCGACCGGGAAGCGGTTAGATCCCATAATGCCGCCCTGCAGCTTCTTGCCTGAGAGCAATTCCATCGCGGAGAGCCCGACCTTAGCGTCCAGCGGCATCATGCCCAGGATAGTCGCGGTGCCGCCGCGGCGCAGCACGTCCACCGTGGTCTGCGCCGACTGCGTGCGTCCCACTGCTTCAATCGCGTGGTGGACACCGCCCTTGGTGAGTTCCACCACCTCGCCAACAACGCCTTCCTTTAGCGGATCATAGGTGTGCGTCGCGCCCAGCTTCTCCGCGACCGCGCGCTTCTCCGGCACCGGGTCGAGCGCAATGATCTTGCCCGCGCCGGCGATCTTTGCAGCATTGACCGCCGCCAGCCCGATGCCGCCGCAGCCAACCACGCAAACTGTCTCGCCCGGCGTCACATCGGTGGTGTTGAACACTGCACCTGCGCCCGTCGTCACTGCGCAGCCAATCAGCGCAGCGCGATCGAGCGGCATTTCCGGATCGATGGCGACACAGGCATGCTCGTGCACCAGCATCTGTTCAGCATAGGCTGACAGGTTGAGCATCTGATTGACGTTGCCGCCGCTCGCCAGCTTCAGCCGTGCTTCGGCCTTGGGTCCGCGCCGCGTCTCGGCACTGACGCACAGGAACATGCGGCCTGTGATGCAGAATTCGCAATGGCCGCAGAAGGCCGACAGGCAAGTCACGACCGCATCGCCCACCTTCACGGTCCGCACTTCGCTGCCCACGGCCTCAACGATGCCGGCCGCTTCGTGGCCGGGGATGGCGGGCAGCGGATGCGGATAGGCGCCATCAACGAAATGAAGGTCCGACCGGCACACGCCGCACGCCACCGTGCGGATCAGCACTTCGTGCGGGCCGGGGTTGGAAACGACGACGTCCTCGATCTGGAGCGGCGCCTTGGTTTCGAAAATAACTGCGGCTTTCACGTTCTATCTCCCTCCCGCCCGTTCGGGCTGAGCCTGTTGAAGTTCGTGTCACAAGCGCGGTCGCTCGTAACACGCCCTTCGACAGGCGCAGGGCGAACGGATGATCTTACCTACGGCTCAGCGCGAAACGCCGATGTCCCCGCTCGAAACCTCGGTTGTGCGCGCGCTCCCGCGATCGTTCGCGATCTCGGCCTTCCAGTCGCCGTACTTGCCGAATTCGTTGCGCGCGATCGCACGGGCGTGAACCTCGTCCGGGCCATCCGCGAGCCGCAGCGTACGCTGCGAAGCCCAGGCATGCGCCAGGCCAAAATCCTCCGACACGCCGCCCCCTCCATGCGCCTGCACCGCATCGTCCAGGATGCGCAGCGCCATGTTAGGCGCGAAGACCTTGATCATCGCGATTTCCTGCGACGCGGCCTTGTTGCCCGCCGCATCCATCGTCTGCGCCGCTTTGAGGCACAGCAGGCGAGTCATCTCGATCTCGATACGACCCTGCGCGATCCGCTGCTCCCACACCGAATGGTCGGAAATACGCTTCCCGAACGCGACGCGGCTCAGCAGCCGCTTGGCCATCTTCTCCAGCCCTACTTCCGCGACGCCAATGGTGCGCATGCAATGGTGGATACGGCCAGGCCCGAGCCGGCCTTGCGCGATCTCGAAGCCTCGGCCCTCGCCCAGGATCACGTTTTCCACCGGCACGCGCACGTTCGTGAACGTAACGTCGCCGTGACCATGGGGCGCATGGTTGTAGCCATAGACGGAGAGCATCCGCTCGATCTTGATGCCCGGCGTGTCCATCGGCACCAGCACTTGGCTTTGCTGCTGGTGGCGCGAACCTTCGAAGCTCGTCTTGCCCATCAGAATGCCGACCTTGCAGCGGGGATCGCCCACGCCCGACGACCACCATTTGCGCCCGTTGATCACATAATGATCGCCGTCGCGCTCGATCCGCGTCTCGATGTTGGTCGCGTCGGACGAGGCAACTGCCGGCTCGGTCATCAGGAACACCGAGCGGATCTCGCCATTCATCAGCGGACGAAGCCACTTCTCCTTCTGCTCCAGCGTACCGTAGCGGTGCAGCACTTCCATGTTGCCGGTGTCCGGCGCGGAGCAGTTGAAGCATTCGCTCGCCCAGCCGATCTTGCCCATTTCCTCGGCGCAAAGAGCATATTCGAGGTTGGTGAGCTGGGTACCTTCGAATTCGAAGGTGTCATCGACATGCTGCTGGCCGGAATGGGGCGGCATGAAGAAGTTCCACAGACCGGCGGCCCTGGCCTTGGCCTTTACCTCCTCAATCACGGGCAGAACCTTCCAAGGCTCGCCATGGTGCGCCTGCTCGTGATATTCGGCTTGGCGCGGCGCGATTTCGGCCTCGATGAAGGCCCTCACACGATCCCGGAAATAGGTTTCGCGCTCGGTCAGGGTGAAGTCCATCGCATCCCTCCGCTTATGCTGTTTGAATCGTCGTGTAGAGCGTACCGCATGTTCGGTAAAGCGCTTGATTTAGTCGTCGCCGCCTGACGAACTGCTTTGTCGTGCTGCCGCGCAAAAGGGACTGTTTCTTCGAAAAATCGCTGCTATCAGTATTCGATGCAAGCTCAGGGGGAACCGGGCGGCGACGGAGAGGAGATCGGCACGCGCCGCTTTCGGGCGAAGCGCGAAGCCATTCTCGCCGCCGCAGCCGACGCCATCAACGAACAGAGCGCGAAGGGCATGACCTTTGCGGACGTGGCGCGACGCGTGGGGCTCAATACGACCAGCGTTACCTATTATTTCAAACGCAAGGAGGACCTCGCCGCCGCAGCGTTCGAGCATACGCTCGATTATTTGCTGGTGATGCTCGACACAGCGGCCGAGGCGCCGACGCCTGAGGCGCGCGTAGAACGGTATTTGGCGCTCAACATGGCGCGGCTGGCGCGGGTGCAGCGTGGCGAGGAACGGCAAATCGCTGGCCTGTCGGACCTGCGCGCCATGGAGGATCCGGTCCGTGGACGTCTCATGGCGGGCTGGCGTGAAGTGTTCCGCCGCGCACGCGGGCTGTGGGGGGCTGCCGGAACACGCGCGCAGACCGATCTCAACGGCGCACGTGCCCATGTGCTTATGGAGAACACCTTCTGGCTCCCGGTCTGGCTACCGCGCTACGACATGGACCAGCTCGGCCGTGTCGAAGCCAGAGTGATGGATGTATTCCGCCACGGTCTGGCCGTGCCCGGTGCCCGTTGGGCACCCGAGCCGGTCGAGTTGCCGCACGATCCGGTCGACGGGCGTGAGGCGTTCCTGCTCGCCGCGACCCGGCTGATCAACGAACTCGGCTATCGCGGCGCATCGGTGCAGCGCATCGCCGGTGAGCTCAACGTCACCAAGGGCAGCTTCTACCACCATCTCGACGCCAAGGACGATCTGGTCGCCGCCTGCTACCGCCGCAGCTTCGACACGATTTCCGCAACTCAGCGGCGCGCCGATGAACAGGGCGGCACCGAGTGGGATCGCCTCACCGCGATGATCGCCACCTTGCTTGGCGTGCAATTCTCCGAGCTCGGCCCACTGCTCCGCACAACCGCCCTAAGCGGTCTGCCGACGGGCGTGCGCGCGACAATGGTCGACCGCTCGAATCGCATCGCCCGTCGCTTTGCAGGCACGATCTCGGATGGCACCGCTGAAGGCACGATTCGCGCTGTCGATCCGCTGGTGGCGAGCCAGCTGGTGATGGCGTTTCTCAACGCTGCCTTCGACATGCGCAAATGGGCCTGGGCCATGCCGCAGGACCGTGCCGTCGCGCTCTATGCCTCGACGCTGGCGTTCGGGATGTTCGACGACCGGGTGATCGATCAGGCGTGAGGGGATGAGGCGTCGCGCGCCTTCTCACCGCCGCCCGAACAGCTTCTCGACGTCCTTAAGGTCCAGCTTCACCCACGTCGGGCGGCCGTGGTTGCATTGCCCCGAATGCGGGGTCGCCTCCATCTCGCGCAGCAGTGCGTTCATCTCGGCGACCGACAGCACGCGCCCCGCCCGCACCGAGCCATGGCACGCCATGGTACCCGCCACTGCATCGAGCCGCTCGCGCAAGCTCAACGCCTCGTCGTACGCGGCCAACTCGTCGGCAAGGTCACGTACCAGCCCGGCCGGATCGCCGCGCCCGAGCAGCGCGGGCGTTGCCCGAACCAGCATTGCGCGCGGTCCGAAGCGCTCGAGCTCCAGCCCCAGTTCGGCAAGTTCGCCGGCACGCCCCTCCAACCGGTCGCACGCCGGCTCGTCCAGCTCCACCACTTCGGGGATCAGCAGCGCCTGGGCCGCCAGCCGCCCGCCAGCGAGCGCGGCACGCATGCGTTCGAGCACCAGCCGTTCGTGAGCGGCATGCTGATCGACGATGACCAGGCCGTCATCCGCCTCGGCAACGATATAGGTCTTGGCGACCTGCCCGCGCGCCACGCCCAGCGGATGCGCGCTCGACTCAGGCGGCGGCGCCCAGGCCGGCTCGGCCCGCGCCTGCGGCGGCGGCGCGAAGAAGGCTGGGCGGCGGTCGTGGACGCCACCGACCATCCCCGTCAGTCCTGCCGGCATGGGGCTCTCGTGCCACGAGGGTGCCGCTTGTGGAGCGATATTCAAGCCCTCGTCCGTATAACCGGGCACAGCCGGTTCTGCCCGGAACAATGCCAGTGCATCCTCCGGCGCACGATGCGCCACGCGGTGCCCGGCCGCATCGAGCGCGCGCCGCAAGCCAGAGACGATCAGCCCACGTACCATCGCAGGATCGCGAAATCGCACCTCGGTCTTCGCCGGATGGACATTGACGTCCACCTGATCGGCGGGCACGTCGAGGAACAACGCCACCACGGCATGGCGATCGCGCGGCATCATTTCCGCATAGGCACCGCGGATTGCGCCGATCAGCAGCCGGTCCTTCACCGGTCGCCCGTTGACGAACAAATATTGGTGATCCGCCACGCCGCGGTGGAAGGTCGGCAGGCCCGCCACACCACCAAGCACCAGCCCGTCGCGCTCCATGTCGATAGCAACCGAATTCTCGCGCAGGTTGCGATCAGTCAGCGCCGCGACTCGCCCTGGCCGGTCCTCGGGCTGAAGCGCAGCAAGTACTCGCCGGCCGTCATGTTCCAGCGTGAAAACGATGTCGGGCCGGGCCATCGCCAGCCGCCGCACCGCATCAAGGCAGGCGGCATATTCGCTCCGACCGGAACGCAGGAACTTGCGCCGCGCTGGGACCCGCTCGAACAGCCCTTCAACCAGCACGCGCGTGCCTGGCGGCAGCGCTGCGGGTCCATCGCCGACCAGCGCGCCATTGTCGGTCACCCGCGACCAGCCATCGCCGCCGCGCACCCGGCTCTCCAGCGTCAGCCTTGCGACGCTGGCGATCGAGGGCAGCGCCTCGCCGCGAAAACCCATGGTGGCGACCTGGTCGATGTCGTCGCCCGGCAGCTTCGAAGTGGCGTGCCGCTCCAGCGCCAGCGCCATGTCGGCGGGGCTCATACCGCACCCGTCGTCGACCACTTCGATCCGGCCAATCCCGCCATTCGCCAGCCGGATCGCGATCCGGGTCGCCCCTGCGTCGATGGCGTTCTCGACCAGTTCCTTCAACGCGCTGGCTGGTCTTTCCACCACTTCACCGGCGGCGATACGATTGACCAGATGTTCGGGGAGACGACGTATTGACACCATCACTCCCCTAGCCCAATCGGCGCCATCCCGCGACCCCGTGACAGCACGATCGATGCCCCAGAAGCGACTTGCGGCCGCGGCGGCGGGATGATTGATGCACCTCGCTCCGGCGACTCGCGGACGGAATTTAGCTGAACATGGCCTTTTCGCGTTTCTTCAAGTTCATGTCCCACGACATGGCGATCGATCTCGGTACGGCAAACACCGTCGTCTATCTACGCGGCCGCGGCATCGTGCTCAACGAACCGTCAGTGGTAGCGGTAGAGACGATCAACGGCATCAAGAAGGTGAAGGCCGTTGGCGAAGACGCCAAGCTGATGATGGGCAAGACGCCCGGTAACATCGAGGCGATCCGCCCCTTGCGCGATGGCGTGATCGCCGACATCGATGTCGCCGAGCAGATGATCAAAAGCTTTATCTACAAGGTGCATGGGCAGCGCAAGTTCATGCGCTGGCCAGAGATCGTGATCTGCGTGCCATCGGGCTCAACCAAGGTGGAGCGCCGCGCGATCCGCGATGCCGCGTCCAACGCTGGTGCCAGCCAGGTGTGGCTGATCGAGGAGCCGATGGCCGCCGCGATCGGCGCTGACATGCCCGTCACGGAGCCGATCGGATCCATGGTCGTCGATATTGGCGGCGGCACCACCGAAGTTGCGGTGCTATCGTTGCGCGGTCTCGCCTACACCACCTCGGTGCGCGTCGGCGGCGACAAGATGGACGAAGCGATCGTCAGCTACGTGCGCCGCAATCACAATCTGCTGATCGGCGAATCGACGGCCGAGCGGATCAAGCAGGAAGTCGGCATCGCCAAACCGCCGGCAGATGGCATCGGCGTCACGATCCACATCAAGGGCCGCGATCTCGTCAATGGCGTGCCGAAGGAGATCCAGATCAACCAGGGCCAGATCGCCGAAGCACTGAGCGAACCGGTCGCCACGATCGTGGAGGGCGTGCGCGTCGCGCTGGAGAATACCGCGCCCGAACTGGCGGCCGACATCGTCGATCAGGGCATCGTGCTGACCGGCGGCGGCGCGCTGCTCCAGGGGCTGGACGAGGTACTGCGCGATGAGACCGGCCTGCCGGTGACGGTGGCGGAGGATCCGCTGACCTGCGTGGCACTGGGCACCGGCCGCGCGCTGGAGGATCCGATGTACCGCGGCGTGCTCTCCAACGGCTGATCGAAGGACATAGCGCATGGCGCCGCCGCGGGACCGGCGCCCGGGTTTTTCGCGACGGGCGCAATATACGCTCTTCTTGAGCTACATTCTGGCCATCGCGGGTGCGCTGGTCGGCGCGGTATTGCTCGTCCTCTCGCAATTCAACCCGCCCGCTTTCGCCGCCCTGCGCTCCGCCGCGAGCGAGATCACTGCGCCAGTCTCTGGCGGAGCATCAGCGGTGGTGCGCGGCATCGCCGCGATTCCCGACACGGTCGCGACCTATTTTCGCGTCCATGGCGAGAACGAGGCGCTGCGAGCAGAAGTCGCGCGGACCCATGCGGCTCTAGTCCAAGCGCGGATCATCATCCGCGACAATCGTCGACTTCGCGGTTTGCTTAAGTTGCGCGAGGCGACACCGGAAACGGTCGCCACGGCACGGATCGTAAGCTCCACCGCGTCGAGCACGCGTCGCTTCGGCATCTTGAACGCTGGCCGCTGGCAAGGTGTCCGGCCCGGCATGCCGGTGCGTGGCCCGGATGGACTAATCGGCAGGGTGATAGAAACCGGGCCGAACACCGCCCGCGTCCTGCTGGCAATCGATCCTGAGAGCGTGATCCCGGTGCGGCGAATCGGCGACGGATTGCCGGCGCTCGCTGCCGGGCGCGGCGACGGCCTGGTCGATATCCGCTCGGTCGGCACCACTAATGCGCAGCTGAAGCCTGGGGATCGCTTCGTCACCTCCGGGATCGGCGGCCTCTATACACCCGGCGTGCTGGTCGCTCGCGTGCTGAAGGCCGGGTCGGATACCGCACCTGCCGTGCCCTTTGCGCAGGCGGATATTTTTGATTTCGCGATCGTGAGCGCGCCATTCCTGCCTCCGCCGCCACGCGCGGCGATCTCTGGCGCCACGCCGCCTGCGGCAGCACCGTCGGTCACGCCGGTCGAACCGGTGCCGACGTCCACTCCAGCGGAAACACCGCGGCCGTGATGCCCACGCTCAAGCCATTCGAGGCACCGCTTCAGCAATCACCAGCGCGTGCGCTGCCGTGGGTCACCGTCATGGCCGGCTCGTTGATGACGATCGCGCCGGTCGCCGCAACGCTGCCGCTGCTGCCGCCGTTCGGGTTGCTGATGCTGCTGGCGTGGCGGCTGCTGGCCCCGCTTGCGTTACGTCGCTGGGCCCCAGCGCTGCTCGGCCTTTTCGACGATTGTCTCAGCGGCCAACCGATGGGCAGTGCGATGATGCTGTGGACCTTGTCCTTCTTTCTCATCGACCTGTTCGATCAAAGAACGATCTTCCGCGACTTCAAACAGGATTGGTTGATCGCCGCCGTGGCGATCGCCTTCTCCCTGGTAGCGGGACGCTTGCTCGCCAGCCCCATCGGCGGCCACGTCGATTCCCTGCTATTGGCCCAGATCGCCGTGTCTGTTCTGCTGTTCCCGTTCGCCGCCCGGGTTGTCGCCTGGGTCGACCGCCGGCGCATCGCTGCATGAGCCGCACGCCGCGGATCGCCACGGAGGCGCAGCAAGGATATACCTTCTCCCGACGCGCTTGGCTGCTTGGTGCAGCGCAGATCGGGGTCGGCGCGGTGCTCGCCGGCCGCATGGCCTGGCTCTCTGTGGCGCAGAACGAGCATTACAACCTCCTGAGCGAAAGCAACCGCGTCAACATGACGCTGGTGCCGCCGCGTCGCGGCTGGCTGGTCGATCGTCACGGTCAGCCAATCGCTGACAATCGCACCGACTTCCGCGTCGATTTGATCCCGGACCGGATCGTTGACGAGGAACGCACGCTCGCCGCGCTCCGCCAGTTGCTCGCGCTGACCGACGAAGACCTGCTGCGCATTCGTGCCGATCTGAAGCGTGCGGCCGGGTTTCAGCCAGTCAAGGTCGCCGAGAATGTCGGCTGGGAACGGTTCGCCGCCGTTCAGGTGCGCCAGCCCGAACTGCCCGGCGTAGCGCCCACCCGCGGCTTTGCCCGGAATTATCCCGCCGGCGCGGCGGTGGCACACCTCACCGGCTACGTCGGCTCCGCCAACGCCGAGCAATATAGGAAGACCAAGGATCCGCTGCTGCTGACCCCCGGTTTCAAGCTGGGCAAGGACGGACTCGAAAAGACCCTTGAGCCCGAACTTCGCGGCCAGCCCGGTGCGAGGCGCATTGAGGTCACGGCACGCGGCAAGCTCGTCGCGGAACTCGCCACCCGCCCCGACGTGCCAGGCAAGACGCAGAAGCTGACGATCGATGCCGGGCTTCAGGAATATGCCGCGCGCCGCCTCGGTACCAACTCTGGCTCGGCCGTGGTGTTCGACTGCCTCACTGGCGAGATGCTGTGCATGGTTTCCATGCCCGCCTACGATCCTAACAGCTTCTCCGACGGGATTAGCCACCTCGAATGGAAGATGTTGTCGGCGGACGACCACGTGCCCTTGATGAACAAGGTGACGCAAGGCCTTTACCCGCCGGGCTCCACGGTTAAGCCGATGAACGGCCTTGCCTTGCTCGAGGCCGGCGTCGACCCAAACGAGCGGGTATTCTGCGGCGGCGCGCTCCGCGTCGGCACCGGGCTGTTCCACTGCCACAAACGCCGCGGCCATGGCGCCATCGACCTGCGCGGCGCGATCGCCCAGAGTTGCGACATCTACTTCTACGAAATGGTCCGGCGCCTCGGCTACGACAAGGTGGCGCCGGTCGCCCGTGCGGTCGGCCTGGGCGAGAAATATGATCTGCCCTTTTCCACCCAGCGCTATGGCACCGTCCCCGACAGCGCGTGGAAGCAGCGTAAGTACAATACCAGATGGACGGTGGCCGACTCGCTTAACGCCTCGATCGGCCAGGGCTATGTGCTCGCCAACCCCATGCAGCTGGCCGTCATGGCGATGCGCATCGCTTCGGGCCGAATGATCAAGCCAAGCCTGCTCATGAATCAAGTTCACGGTGACGCCCCGCCGCTGCCCTTCAGCGCGGAACACCTCCAGGTCGTCCGTGAAGGTATGTGGAAGGTGGTGAACGGCGGTGGCACGGGCGGGGCCTCCCGCCTCTTTATTCCGGGCGTCGAACTCGCCGCCAAGACCGGAACCGCTCAGGTGCGCCGGATCACTATGGCGGAACGCCGCTCAGGCGTGCTTGGCAATGCGCAGCTTCCCTTCAAACTGCGGGATCACGCCTTGTTCGTCTGCTTCGCGCCGGCGGACAAACCGCGCTACGCCGCCGCAATCGTGCTCGAGCATAACGGCCACACGATCCGCAACCTCGATACGCCGATGATCGGCCGCGATATCATGACCTACCTGTTCGACAAGGAACGCGCCCTTAAGGCACTCGCAGACGTGGAGCCGACCTGGGGTGGCGACATCCGCACCCGCATGGCCGCGCAGGAGGCCGCTTATCGCGCCGCCGCGACTGCTCCGCCGCCGCCACAGGCCGCAGCGACCGAGACGGACGCGCCAGCCCCGACCAGCGCACCCGCCGTCGAACGGGCCACCGACGCCTCCAATGCCTCGCAGGAGGCGACCGTCAGCGACATCGCCAACGGCGCGGGCCCGGCCAGCATCGGCACCACCGAACCTTCGGACATGCAATGATCGGCTCGTCCATCATTCCCGCCCCGCTCGCCCGCTTGCCATGGCGGATGCTCTCACTCGTGATTGCCATCGCGAGCTTCGGGCTGGTGGTCCTTTATTCGGCAGCCGACGGCAATCTGCGCCCTTGGGCCCTTTCGCAGGGTCTTCGATTGGTGGTGTTCCTATGCGGCGCCATCGTGCTCTCGCGCGTGCCGGAGGAGGTGTGGCAGCGCGGCGCCCTGCCCGGCTATGCCGTAATCGTTGTGCTGCTTTTCCTGGTGGAACTGCTCGGGGCGGTCCGTGGTGGCAGCCAGCGCTGGCTCGATCTAGGCTTCATCCGGCTCCAACCATCGGAACTGATGAAACCGGCCATCGTCCTCGCCTGCGCACGCTTCTACGACATGCTGCCGCCGAACGAAACGCGGCGTTTCGGCGCGATTTGGCCGGCCGCGTTGCTGATCGGCCTGCCCGCCGGGCTGGTGATGCTCCAGCCCGATCTCGGCACCGGGCTGATGATCACCGGTGGCGGGATCGTCATCATGTTCCTTGCCGGCGTGCCCTTGCGGCTGTTCGTCGGCGGCGCGCTTGCCTTGGCCGTTGCGGCACCGCTCGCAGTCAATTTCCTGCTCCACGAATATCAGCGCAATCGCGTGCTTATCTTCATGGACCCGGAAAGCGACCCGCTGGGCACCGGCTATCATATCAGCCAATCAAAAATCGCGATCGGTTCGGGCGGCATCACCGGCAAGGGCTTCCTCAACGGCACGCAAAGCCACCTCGACTATTTGCCCGAGGGGCACACCGACTTCGTCTTCGCCACCATGGCCGAGGAATGGGGTTTGCTCGGGGGCTTGTTCATCATCGTCGCTTATTTGATGGTGGTCCGCTGGGGGGTGAACGTCGGCACGCGCGCACGCACCCGTTTCGGGAAGCTCACCGCGGCCGGCCTAGCGACGACGATCTTCTTCTACATCGCAATTAACCTTGCGATGGTGATGGGCCTTGCGCCGGTGGTCGGCATCCCGCTGCCGCTCGTCAGCTTTGGCGGCTCCGCACAAATGACCGTGTTTCTGTGCCTAGGCATCCTGATGTCGATCGATCGGAGCAGCCGCGGCGAACAAAATTGGTGATCTTCTAAAAAAAGAGGTTGCGCTGCAGCGACGCGATGCTAATGACGCGCCTCCCGATCGCGGGCAACAGCCCGATCCGATCATGGACGCATAGCTCAGTTGGTAGAGCAGCTGACTCTTAATCAGCGGGTCCTTGGTTCGAGCCCAAGTGCGTCCACCATCTTTTCAAAGACTTAGAAGGGTGCGCTGCTCCGTTGGAGTGCGCGCCCTTCTGCGTTTCAGACCTGTTGGCGCGACCTGCCCACGCCTTGCCATCGATACGCTCACGGCCTGGGCACGCCTCTCACGCATGCCCCATTGACTTGTCGCGCGTGCGCCTCCTACCTGTCGCTGTTAGGTCGATCGACTTAATCGTTCCGATTGCCAGCCCACGATGGCTGACGACGGCAGGAGAGCGGGCATGACATACGATCTCATCGTCGTCGGTGGCGGCATCGGCGGGTCGGCGTTATCGGCGGTGATGGCGCAGGCGGGCCGATCGGTGCTGCTGCTCGAGAAGACGACCGTTTATGAGGACAAGGTGCGCGGCGAGTGGATCGCGCCTTGGGGTGTCACCGAGACCAAACGGTTGGGTCTCTACGACACACTCGTCGGCGCTGGCGGCCACCACCTCACCAGCCATGTTACGTACGACGAGACGCGCGATCCCGCGGAGGCGGAGGCACGCGCGCTGCCGCTCGGCATGTTCGCGGCCGATGTGCCGGGCCCGCTCTGCATCCGCCACCCGGTACATTGCCAGACGCTGTTCGACACCGCTGCAGCCGCTGGCGGCACCGTGTTGCGTGGCGTGGATGTCAAATCAATTACAGTCGGGGACGCGCCGAGTGTCACCTATGTCCACGACGGCAATGAGTACGTCGCACGTGCGCCCCTCATCGTCGGTGCCGAAGGCCGCCAATCAACCGTGCGGCGCGCCGCCGGCCTGACGCTGCACCAGGACAAACCGCACCATTGGTTTGCGGGTTTGCTGGTGGATGGCGTGGCGGCGTGGGACGATACGCGCCAGGCGATCGGCACCGAGGACGATTTCGCGTTCCTCGCCTTTCCCCAGGGTAGAGGCCGGATGCGCGTTTATGGCGGATGGTCGCTGGCCGATACCAAACGCTTCGCCGGCAACGAGGGGCCAAGACGTTTTCTTGAAGCGTTCCGCATGAAATCCGCCCCGCACAACGAGGCGATCGCTGGCGGCACGCCTGCCAGCCCGCTCTACGCCTATTACAACAATTGTAGCGCGGCCGAGCAACCTTATGCCCCGGGCGCGGTGCTGGTCGGCGATGCAGCAGGCTGGAACGATCCGATCCTCGGCCTCGGGCTGTCGATCACCTATCGCGACGTGCGCCTCGTCAGCGACATACTCAGGGACACCGCGGCGGGCACCACCCCCGATTTCCGCCCCTATGCCGAAGAGCGCGCCGAGCGCATGCGCCGACTGCGAATAGCATCTGAGCTTCAGGCAACGCTCGACATGGAGTTCGGCGAAGAGGCCCGTGCCCGCCGCCGCCGCTATCACGAAGGCAGCGCCGCCGATCCGATGCTTGGTCTCCACGGCGTCGCTGTGATGGCAGGTCCGGACGCAGTACCGGCGGAGATCTTCGAGCCGGCGCATGTCGCGCGAGTCGTGGGAGCCTGATTGATGGACATCGCCCGCTACAATGCCGATTGGCTCGCCGCCTGGACCGCCAAGGACGTGCCAGCGCTGCTCGGCTTCTACGCCGAAGATTGCCGCTATTTCGATCCGCAGACCGCCGCCGGTATCACCGGCCATGACGCGCTCCGCGCCTATTTGACCGGCCTGTTCGCCGCCACACCGGCGATGACCTACACCCCCGACGAGACCTGGCCGATTGCCGGCGGCTTCTGCGGCCGCTGGTACTGCGATGTGGCGGGCGGCGGGCGTTTGCGCGGGTTCGACATGGTGCTGCTCGACGGAAACCGGATCGGGCACAACGAGGTGTACGTGCACCAGATACCACAGGAATAAGAGGGAGGGGATCGATGCAGTTCGATTTCAACGAACAACAAAATGAATTCCGGCAGGAGGCACGCCGCTTCCTTGCCGCCGAATGCTCCACCGAGCGCGTGCGCAAGGCGTTGGAAGGCGGTGGATTCGACCGCCAGCTGTGGCAAGGGGTTGCCGAGATGGGCTTCCTCGGCATCGCCATTCCGGAGGAACATGGCGGGCTGGGACTCGGCTATCTCGAACTATGCGCCGTCGCGGAGGAATTCGGGCGCGCGCTCGCGCCTTTGCCGATCGTCTCCTCGATTTATCTCGCAGCCGAGGCGATCAAGTCGTTCGGTACACCCGAGCAGCAGGCTGCCTGGCTCCCCCGGATCGCCGCTGGTGCTGCGATTGGTTGCCTCGCCAGCGTTGAAGGCGAGCGGCTGACCGAAAAGAGCACCCGCGCGACCTTTGCCAATGGTACGCTCAACGGTGCGAAGCTGCCGGTCCTGGACGGCGACATCGCCGATGTTGCGATCGTGCTCGCCAAGGAAGGCGATAGCTTGAGCCTCGTCCTTGTCGATCTCGCGCAGGATGGCATCGCGCGCCGCACACTCGACACGCTCGACCCGACGCGCGGACAGGCCGAACTCACCTTCACCAATGCCGCCGCCGAAAGGCTTGGCGATCGCGGCGAAGGTTGGGCGATGCTCCAGACCCTGCTCGATCGCGCCGCGGTGCTCGTCGCCTTCGAACAGATCGGCGGGGCGGACCGTGCACTGGAGATGGGCCGCGACTATGCGCTGGAGCGCATGGCGTTCGGCCGCCAGATCGGTAGCTTTCAGGCGATCAAGCACATGCTCGCCGACATGTATGTGTCTGCGACCCTCGCCCGCTCCAACGCTTATTACGGCGCTTGGGCGCTCTCGACCGGTGCTGCCGAGCTGCCCCGCGCCGCCGCAACGGCGCGAGTCTCCGCCACCAACGCCTTCCGCCATTGCGCGAAGAACAACGTGCAGGTGCACGGCGGCATGGGTTTCACCTGGCAGATGGACTGCCACCTCTTCTACCGCCGATCGAACCAGCTAGCGCTCGCGCTCGGCAGTCAGCCCGACTGGGAAGAAAAGCTCGTCACCCGCCTCGCCGCCGCCAATGAGCCGCTGGCGGCTTGAGCCCGAACTGATGCTGATCCGCCCCTCCCCCGTTCGGCCTGAGCCTGCCGAAGGGCGTGCCAAAAGCGTTTTCGCCTGTGGCACGTGCTTCGACAAGCTCAGCACGAACGGGAAAGGGCGCTAAGAGGAACTCTCGTCATGAACTTCGACGACACCCCCGAAGAAGCCGCCTTCCGCGCCGAAGCGCGCGCCTGGATCGACGCCAACGCCCCCAAGCACCTCCACCCGATCTTGTCGGGTTCGGGCTTCGGCACCTCGGCGGAGGCCGGCGAGATCGACATGCTCGCCGAGGCCAAGAAGTGGCAGAAGGCAAAACGCGACGCCGGCTGGGCATGCCTTCATTGGCCAAAGGAATATGGCGGCCGTGGCGCGTCGCCGATGGAGCGCGTGATCTGGAACCAGGAGGAGGGTGTGTATGCGCAACTCTCCTTCACCTTCATCATCGGCCAGGGCATGTGCGGCCCCACTGTGATGGCCTGGGGCAGCGAGGAGGACAAGCAGCGCCTCCTGCCGCCACTCGCCGCGGGCGAGGACATCTGGTGCCAGATGTTCTCCGAACCCGCCGCCGGCTCCGACCTCGCGGGGCTGCGCACCCGAGCGGTACAGGATGGGGACGAATGGGTCGTGAACGGCTCCAAGATCTGGACGTCGGGCGCGCACATCTCGCAATATGGCATCCTGCTCACCCGCACCGATCCGACCGTCGCCAAGCACAAGGGGCTGACGATGTTCTGGGTGGACATGCGCTCACCTGGTATTGAGGTCCGCCCGATCCTCCAGGCGCACGGTCAAAGCGGGTTCAACGAGGTGTTCTTCACTGACCTGCGCATTCCCGATTCCCAGCGTCTCGGCGCGGTGGGTAACGGCTGGAACGTGTCGCTGACCACACTGATGAACGAGCGGTTGTCGATCGGCTCGGGCATGTCGACCGGCTTCGAGCCGTTGCTCGATTACGCCACCCGCGCGCCTGGCCCGAGCGGCGGCCGCTTGGTGGACGATCCCTCGATCCGCTCCAAGCTCGCGGATTGGGCGACCAAGGCCAGTGGGCTGAAATACACCAGCATGCGCGCGCTGACTGCGCTATCAAAGGGCGAGCAGCCCGGACCGGAAAATTCAATCGGCAAGCTGGTCGCCGGCTCGACCATGCAGGACATTGCGATGTTCGCACTCGACCAGCAGGGCGAGATGGGCGTGCTGACCGATCCCGAACTCGCCGCGCACGCGGCGCGTTTTCAGCAAACTCTGATGCGTTCACCTGCGACCCGGATCGAGGGCGGTACGGACGAGATCCTGCGCAACATCATTGCCGAACGCGTGCTCGGCCTTCCTGGCGACGTTCGTGTCGACAAGGACGTGCCGTTCGAGAAGATCCCGACGCGCGCGTGACCTGACACCCTCCCCATGCCAAACATGGGGAGGGCACGTTGGCAGATCAGCCGAGCTTGTTGACCTTGTCCTGCAATCGGGACAGTTCGGCCTTGAGCGCGGCGATCTCGTCATCCTTGCTGGCACCTGCGGCGGGGGCGGTGCCTTCCGGCTTGAACGCGCTCGTCGCGGCCTCGAACATCGCCATGTTGCGCTTTGCCATTTCGGCGAAGGGCGATCCGGCGAAGGCACCTTCGACCGCAGACTTGAACTGCGCCTGATTGCGGCGGAAGCTGTCCATTGACGCCTCCAGATAGCCGGGCACCATCGCCTGCATCGAATCGCCGTACATCGCGATCAGCTGGCGCAGAAAATTGACGGGGAGCATCGGCTGCTCGCCGCGACCTTCCTCCTCCATGATGATCTGGGTGAGGATATTGTGGGTAATGTCCTCGTCGGTCTTCGCGTCGACGACTTTAAACTCGCGCCCTTCACGCGTCATCGCGGCAAGGTGTTCCAGCGTGATGTATGATGAACTTTCGGTATTGTAGAGACGCCGGTTGGCGTACTTCTTGATGATGACCGCGCCCTCTCCGTTATGCTGTTTTTTCATCGCGATGCCCCGCTTATGACTATTTACCGCGCTACAGCATCCGTTACGGCGCCGCAACACGGCCCCCGCCCTTTGCCCCTGTTCCTCGACATGTTGCGCGAACAAACCGCAGCATCGCCCGAGCGGACGGCTGCCGCCCTCGCGGGGTTGCGCCACTATCAGGAGGCGCCACGCACGCTGCGCCGAATGGCGCGCGCGGCACGGCGGCAAGGCCGCGCGCGGCTGCGCGACTATGGCGGCGACGGTCGCCCCGTGGTATTCGTCCCGTCGCTGATCAACCCGCCCCACATCCTCGACCTGGTGCCCAGCCGTTCGCTGCTGCGGTGGATGGCAGCGCAGGGCGTCCAAGCCTGGCTGCTCGACTGGGGCGAACCGACGCCCGCCGAGCGCGCGATGGACGTTGCCGCCCATGTCGAACGCCTGCTGTTGCCGATGCTCCGCCGGCTCGACCAACCACCGATACTCGTCGGCTATTGCCTGGGCGGCACGATGAGCATCGCCGCCGCTGCCACGGGCGCCTGTGCTGGACTGGCGACGATCGCCGCGCCGTGGCATTTCGAGGGCTATGGCCCAGCTGCCCGCGCCGAGATCGCGACGCTCTGGGAGGGCGCCCGACCGACCTGCGAGCAGCTAGGATTGGTGCCAATGGAGGTGCTGCAAGCCGGCTTCTGGAAGCTCGATCCCGCGCGCACCATCGCCAAATACGAAAGCTTCGCGGCGCTCTCCGGTAACGAAGCCGCGATGTTCGTCGCCATGGAGGATTGGGCGAACGGCGGCGCACCGCTCACTTTTGCCGCGGGTGCGGACCTGTTCGAAACCTTCCTCGCCGCCGATTGCCCTGGCCGCGGCGACTGGCTGGTCGCCGGCCGAACGGTCGATCCGCTCGCCTTGCCCTGCCCCACGATCGAATTCGTCTCGCTCAGCGACCGTATCGTTCCCGCCGCCACCGCGATCGGCTTGCCCGAGCGGCGTGATCTCGGCGCCGGTCATGTCGGCATGATCGTCGGCAGCCGCGCACGCGCACAACTGTGGGAACCGCTGCGCGACTGGATCGCCGCGCTGCCCTGATCAGCGCCACACGCGATCGAAGCGACGGCCCAGACCGGTCAGCAGCTCATATTGCGACACGCGCGACGCCGCCGAGGCATGCGGCAGATCGGCGTCGAAGGCGATCCAGTCTCCTTCGCCCACATCAACGCTCGTGGCGTCAAGCGCCGTCAAATCCATCGACACGCGCCCGATCACCGGCAGCGCGCGATCACCGGCGTAGGCGGCGCCGGCATTGGAAAAAGCGCGCTTATACCCATCGGCATAGCCAAGATTGACGATCACCACGTCGCTGTCGCGCGCCGCCGTCCAGGTCAGGTTATACCCCACCTGCTGCCCCGCCGGCACGCGCCGCCGCTGCAACACCTCCGCCTCGACTGTCACCACCGGCCGGATCACGCCGGCAAGTGCGTCGCACGGCACGCCGCCATAAAGCGCCAGCCCCGGCCGCGTGAGATCGAAGGCATAATCCTTACCCAGGGCGATGCCCGCGGAATTGGCGAGGCTCAGCCGCCGCGCATTTGTGCGCCCCGCAAGCGCTGTCATCGCCAACCGCTGCCGTTCGTTAACCGGCGACGCTTCATCGGCGCAGGCTAGATGGCTCATCAGCGTCTCCACCTCGAGCCCATCGAGCAACCCGTTGCCGATCTCCTCGGGCGATACGCCCAGCCGGTTCATGCCCGTGTCTACCATCACATCGCACGCGCCCACCCCGGCCTCGCGCCAGCGACGCACCTGCGCTGCGGTGTTGAGTACTGGCCGCGCGAATTGCTGCGCAGCAAACGTCATGTCGTCGTCGCGGACGCCATGCAGCACCGAGAACGAGACGCCGAAGTCAGCCAGCGCAGCCGCCTCCGCCCAGGTCGCTACGAAAAAGTCTCGGCATCCCGCACCAGCGAGACGCTGCACCACCTCGCGCGCGCCAAGGCCATAGCCGTCTGCCTTCACCGCCGCGCCGCACGCCGCCGTGCCGCTCATCCGCGCCAGTGCGCGCCAATTGTCCACGAGCGCGCCACCGTCCAGGCGCAGGCGATTGGGTCCCGTCATGCACGCGCCGATAACGGCCGCGACGCGCACAGGCCAGTGCGCCGCCGCCGTGGTAGGTATAACCGGCCGCTCAGTCCTTCAGGCCGGCGGGCACGAGCCCGCCGTTCTTCTCCAGCTCGCGCATCACCGCCTTGTGGAGCCAGATGTTCATCTCCGCCGACCCGTCCTTGGCGCCGGTATAGCCGAGCTCTGTCGCCAGCTCCTTGCGGTTGGCAAGGCTCGAATCAATGTCGAGCAGCTTCATCAGGTCGACGATCGACGTGCGCCAGTTGAGATCCGGCCCGCCCTTTTTGGCGGCGAGATTGATCAGCACCTTCTCGACATCGACCGGTGCGGCTGGGGCGGCTTGCGGCGCTGGCGTGGGTGCGGCCGGCGTTGGCGCTGCGGTTGGCGCTGGCGTAGGACGCGGCGCGGCAGTCGGGGTGGGCGTTGGGGCCGGTGTCGGCGCCGGCTTGCCCGAGAACTGCCCACCCAGCGGCCCGCGGTCGCCGAAGATCGCCTTCTTGATCGCGCCAAAAATGCTCATGCCAATAACTCCGTTGATCGGGGGAATGACGGCAGAACGCGGACGACGCCCCTTGGTGCCGCCGGAACGGCGCGCCCGCGCGGACGTTCAGCCCCCGAAATGAAGAAGCGGGTCGCCGTCCTATCGCTGCTGTTGTCGCTCGCCGGATGCGATGCCTTGCCGCGCGACCCCGGCGGCACACTCGACCGGGTTCGCCAGTCACACACCATCCGTGTCGGTCTGGCCGACGATGCCATGCCGCAGCAAGCGCGCGCGCTCCTCGCAGCATTGGCGCAGCAGGAAGGCGCGCGTATCGAGCTGCGACGGGGATCGCTTGAGCCACTGATCGTCGACCTCGACGCGGACCGTCTGGATCTCGTGATCGCCGAGGTGGCGAAGCGCACGCCGTGGAAGAAGCTCGTCGCCCCCGGCCCAACGCTCCTTGTCCACGGCGAGGGAAGCGAGCGCACCGAATGGCGCGCGCTGATGAAGAACGGCGAGAACCGCTGGATCATGCAGGTCGAGCAGACGTCGCGCGCCGTCGCCCCGGAGGCGTCTTGAGCGCGCCCCGCCAGCCTGACGAGGCGATGAACCGGGCGATGCGGCTGTGCTGGTGGCAGATCGGCTGGTTCGTCACCGTGGTCGCGGTGATGGGCGTCGTCATGGGCCAGAGCCAGACGATGAAGACGGCATGGATCGAGGACATGCTCGGCTTCGTGCCTCCGATTGCCTTCCTGGTTGCGGCCCGGATGGAGCGCCGCCCGCGAAGCGCGCGCTTTCCGTTCGGCTTCGCGCGGGCGAACGGCCTCGGCTTCTTCGTCTCCGCGGTGGCGCTCACCGCCGTCGGCGCCCTGCTGCTCGTCAACGCGCTGATGACGCTCGCAATGGCCGAACATGCCACCGTCGGCTCGATGCGGCTGTTCGGGCACGACGTGTGGCTCGGCTGGCTGATGCTCGCGGCGCAGGGCTATGCGCTGATCCCGCCACTGGTGATCGGGACCAAGCTGCTGCCGCTTGCAAGGACGCTCAACGACAAACTGCTCCACACCAACGCCATGATGAACAAGGCGAACTGGCTGACGGGCGCAGCCGGGATCGCCGGTGTCGTGGGCCTCGGCCTCGGCTGGTGGTGGGCCGACGCGGTCGCGGCCGGGCTGATCTCGATCGACATCATCAACGATGGCTGGAAAGCGCTGCGCTCCTCCGCCGCCGAGTTGATCGACGGCGCGCCGCGCGCGCTCGACAAGCCGGAGGTATCGCCGGACGCTCGCACGCTCCACGCGACGCTCGACGGCCGTTTCCCCGGTGCGACGATCCTGATGCGCGAGACCGGTCGGCTGATCCATGTCGAGATCCACGGCGTGGATGCGCCCGATCCGGTGCCTGCGCGCGAGGAGCTATGGCCGTGCGGCGGGGACAGCGCGTGGCGGCTGGCGCAAGTGACCTTCACCGATCGCCCGCTGGAGCGCGATCGCTACCAGGAACTGTTCAGTCCGGGCGAACGCCAAGCACCTCGACAGCATCGGCCCGGCCGTTGAACGCGACCGCCTCGCCTGCCATCGCGCCCATCATCGCCCGCGCGAGCGGCGCGGAGAAGGCTATCTTCCCTGCCGCGGGATCGGCCTCGTCGTCGCCGACGATGGTCAGTTCCTGCTCCTTGCCGTTGAGGCGAAAGCGCACGCGACTGCCGAATGCCACCTCATCCGCGGGCGGTACGGGAGCGAGCACCGCGGTGATGCGCCGCGTGTTCCAATAACGCAGCTCACGCGCGATCTGCGTACGGCGATCCTCGTCGGCGTTCGGCTGCTCGGCTTCCAACGCGGCGATACGCTCGTCGATCAGCGTCTTGCCGCGCGCGGTAACGAGATTGGGACCGGACGGCAGCGGGAGC
Source organism: Sphingomonas jeddahensis (assembly GCF_001981525.1). Taxonomy (GTDB): domain Bacteria; phylum Pseudomonadota; class Alphaproteobacteria; order Sphingomonadales; family Sphingomonadaceae; genus Sphingomonas; species Sphingomonas jeddahensis. The sequence goes on from NZ_MPSB01000001.1 coordinate 389,119, forward strand.
TCGAACTTGGGCTCGAGATGCTCCTCATCACTGTCGCGGCGAAAGGCGACGCTCATGGCGGGGTTACTCGCACTATATCACTCAATCTAGCTGCTACTTCTTCGTCACGTCCGTCTCGAGCCGGCTCCCGCTTTCTCATCAAGGTAAGAAGAAGCGGGACCCCGGCTGAAGGCCGGGGTGACGTGTGAGTAACAACGCTTAGAGCGTCTTGATGATGCCGGAGAAATCCACGCTGCCGTGGCCGGCATCGGTGAACGCCGCGTAGCGATCGGTCGCATGCGTGCCAAGCGGCACCGCGGCCCCGGCCTCCGCCGCGGCCGCCATGGCGAGCCGCAAATCCTTCAGCATCAGCGCCGCGGCGAACCCACCTTCGTACCCTCGGTCCGCCGGGCTTTCCGGACCGACGCCGGGCACCGGACAATAGGTGTTGAGCGACCAGCTTTGCGCCGTCGCCTTGCTGGCAATGTCGAAGAACACCTGGAGGTCCAGCCCCAGTTTCTCGGCGAGCGCGAGCCCCTCGCACGTCGCCAGCATCGTGCCGGCCAGGATCAGGTTGTTGCACATTTTTACCGCCTGCCCCGCGCCGCTCGCGCCAGCGTGGATCACGGCCTTGCCCATTTCCTCCAGGAACGGCTGCGCCTGGGCAAAGCCCGCCTCGGTCCCGCCGACCATGAAGGTCAGCGTGCCGCCGTTCGCCGCGGCGATCCCGCCCGACACCGGCGCGTCGACCGCCGCCAGCCCCTTCGCCGCGGCGTCGGCCGACAGCTGGCGCGCGGTGGCGACATCGATGGTCGAACAGTCGATCAGGATCGCCGACGGGGCGGCATGGCCGAACACCGCCTCGGCATAAGTAGATGCAACGTGCGCGCCGGCGGGCAGCATGGTGATGATCGCCTCCGCGCCCTCCACCGCCTCCGCGGCGCTGGCGGCCGGCAGGCACCCGGCCTTTTTCGCGCGATCGAGCGCCTCCGCGCTGAGATCGAATGCGCGAACGTCATGCCCCGCCCTGGCGAGGTTCGCGGCCATCCCGCCGCCCATGTTGCCCAATCCGATGAATGCGACGCGTGCCATGTGTATCTCTCCTCGCCCTCGCCCCTGGACAGGAGAGAGGGATACCGTAGCTTGCCGGTTCACCGGCTAGCGAAGGTTGGGAGAGGGGTCGAGCGAGCCGCAGGCTCGCGCGGTTCGTGCCGACCCGCCTCACCCTCTCCCAGCTACGACTAGGCAGCAAGCTGCCAAGTCTTCGCAACCCTCTCCCTCAAGGGAGAGGGAGCGTTGCGCTCAGCGCCCCTTCCACACCCCTTGGCGCTTCTCGACGAACGCGGCCATTCCTTCCGCCTTGTCCTCGGTAGCGGTCAGGATCTGGAACAGCCGCCGCTCGGTTAGGATGCCCTGCGCGAGGCCAGTCTCGAAGGCGGTGTTGACCATTTCCTTGTTCACCATCGCGGCCATCGGCGGCATTGAGGCGATCAGCTCAGCGGTCTTGAGCGTTTCCTCCAGCAGCGACGCCAGCGGCACCACCTTCGCCACAAGGCCGCTACGCTCCGCCTCGGTGGCGTCCATCATCCGGCCGGTGAGGCACATTTCCATTGCCTTGGCCTTGCCGATCGCACGCGTCAGCCGCTGCGAGCCGCCCATCCCCGGCGCGACGCCGAGCTTGATCTCGGGTTGGCCGAACCTGGCCGTGTCCGCCGCGTAGATGAAGTCCGCCATCATCGCGAGCTCGCACCCGCCGCCCAGCGCGAAGCCGTTGACCGCCGCGATCCACGGTTTGCGGGTCGCGACGACGCCAGTCTGCCACCCGGCGAAGAAATCCTGGAGGAAGAAATCGGCCGCCGCCATGTCGGCCATCTGCTTGATATCGGCGCCGGCGGCGAACGCCTTCTCGCCCGCGCCGGTGAGGACGAGGCAGCGCTGGCCAGGGTCCTTGTCATAAGCGCCGAACGCGGCGGAGAGGTCGGCGAGGACATCGGTGTTGAGCGCGTTCAGCGCTTGCGGGCGGTTGAGCGTGACGAGGGTCACGGCGCCGCGCTGTTCGACGAGGATGTTGGTGTATTCGGTCATGCTTGTCATTCCCGCGAAGGCGGGAATCCATACTTCCCGCAGAGGTTATGGATCCCCGCCTTGGGCCCCATCAGAGTATTACTTTGATGGGAACCCTGCGCGGGGATGACGGATGTGCTTAAGCCGGCGTCCACGCCTCCGCGTCGGGCAGCGGCGCGAAGATCTGATCGATGACGTGGTCGCTCACCCCCTCCGGCGTGGCGGGGTCCCACTTGGGTGCGTTGTCCTTGTCGACGATCACCGCGCGCACGCCTTCGAGGAAATCGTGCCGCTGCACGACGCGGGCGCCAACGGCATATTCCTGGCGCATCTCATCCTCGAACGTCGGCATCGTCTTGCCGTCGAGCAGCAGCTTGAGGCTGACCTTCATCGTCTGCGGCGACTTGGACTGGAGCGTGGCCAGTGTCTCGCGCGCGAAGTCGCTGTCGTCGGCTTCCAGCGCGGCGTAGATGTCCTCCAGCCGGTCGGAGGCGAAGAGGCGATCGATGTCGGCACGGTGATCGAGCAGTTTGGCGGGACCAGCCTCGATCGAAAGTTCAGCGAGGATCGTCTCGATCGCGGCAGGGTCCTCGGCAATGCGGCGCTTCGCTTCTTCCAGCTTCTCGGCAGGAAGATAATGGGTGGCGAGCCCGAGCGCGTGGGTTTCGGCACCGTCGAGCCGGTGCCCGGTCAGCGCCAGATACTGCCCGACTCGCGCCGGCAAGCGCGACAGGAACCAGCCGCCGCCGACGTCGGGGAACAGGCCGATGCCGGTTTCGGGCATCGCAAACTTGGTGTTCTCGGTTGCCACGCGGAAGCGGCACGGTTGCGACAGGCCGACGCCACCGCCCATGGTGATGCCGTCCATGAACGCCACGATGTCTTTGGTGTAGGTGAACAGGCGGTGGTTCATGCGATATTCGGTGTGGAAGAATTCGCGCGCCTCCGCGCCGTCCTTCGCGCCGCTTTCGGCGAGCATGCGGATGTCGCCGCCGGCGCAGAAGCCGCGACCCTCGGCGTGATCGATCACGATGGCGCGCACGCCATCGTCGCCGCGCCATGCTTCCAGCGCTTCCAGCACGCCCTCGCACATCGCGGTGGTGAGCGCGTGGATCGCCTTGGGGCGGTTCAATCGAATGCGGCCGATCGGGCCTTCGACGCTGGTCAGAACTTCACTGGTCATCCGCAAACTTTCCGAAGTTTGTCCACATGGGAGAGAAGATAAACCGGTTCGTCTCGTTGCCGATATGATCTTCTCTCACGATTGCGGCGTGTAGGACAGTTACTGGCGCGTCAGTTCGCGGCCGACGATCATGCGCATCACCTGGTTGGTGCCTTCCAGGATCGAATGCACGCGCAGGTCGCGCCAGAAGCGTTCGATCGGGTAATCCATCAGATAGCCGTAACCGCCGTGCAGCTGGAGCGCGCGATCGACCACCGACGATCCGGTGTCGGTCGCAAGCCGTTTGGCCATCGCCGCGAAGCGCGTCTTTTCGGGCGCGCCGGCGGTAACCTTGGCCGCTGCGACGTAGAGCAGATAGCGTGCGGCCTGGAGCTCGGTATCCATGTCGGCCAGCGTGAACTGCGTGTTCTGGAAGTCGGCGATGGGCTTGCCGAACTGCTGGCGGTCCTTGGTGTAGGCGATCGCCTCGTCGAGGCAGCGCTGCGCGCCACCGAGCGAGCAGGCGCCGATGTTGAGCCGGCCGCCGTCGAGACCCATCATCGCGAAGCGGAAGCCCTCGCCTTCCTGTCCGACGCGGTTGGCGACGGGCACCTTCACGTTATCGAACAAAACCTGCCGCGTCGGCTGCGCGTGCCAGCCGAGCTTGCGCTCGTTGGCGCCGAACGACACGCCGGGCATGTCCTTGTCGATCACCAGGCAGGAAATGCCCTTGGGGCCTTCCGCGCCGGTGCGGACCATGGTGACGTACACCTCGTTCTCGCCGGCGCCCGAGATGAACTGCTTGGTGCCGTTGACGATGTAATGGTCGCCTTCGAGGCGCGCGGTGGTCTTGAGCGCCGCGGCGTCCGAGCCCGAGCCCGGCTCGGTCAGGCAATAACTCGCCATCTTGTCCATGGTGACGAGGTCGGGGAGGTAGCGGCCCTTGAGATCGGCCGAGCCGAAGGTGTCGATCATCCACGACGCCATGTTGTGGATCGAGATGAACGCGCTGGTGGCGGGGCAGCCGTACGCCATTGCCTCCATGATCAGCGCGGCTTCGAGCCGGCCGAGATTGATGCCCCCGCTCTCCTCGGAGACATAGATCGCCGCGAAGCCGAGTTCGGCCGCCGCCTTGATCGTGTCGCGCGGGAAGATGTGCTTTTCGTCCCACTCCGCCGCGAACGGCGTGATGCGGTCGGCGGTGAAGCGGCGCGCGAGCTCCTGGATCTCACGCTGGTCGTCAGTAAGGTCGAATTGATCGGTCATGGCTCGGCTCTAACGGAAGACAACGGTGCGCGCACCATTGGCGAGCACGCGGCGCTCGGCGATCCAACGCACCGCGCGCGCCAGCACCTGCGCCTCGATGTCGCGCCCGATGGCGATGAACTCGTCGGCGGTCGCGCGGTGGTCGACGCGCTCGGCGGCCTGTTCGATGATCGGCCCTTCGTCGAGCGCGGTGGTGACGAAGTGCGCGGTGGCACCGATCAGCTTCACCCCGCGCGCATGCGCCTGGTGATAGGGCTTGGCACCCTTGAAGCTCGGCAGGAAGCTGTGGTGGATGTTGACGCACCGGCCCTCCACTGCCGCGACCAGATCGGGCGAGAGCACCTGCATGTAGCGGGCGAGGACCAGCAGCTCCGCACCGCTCGCGTCGAACAGCTGCAGCATCGCCCGCTCCTGCTCGGCGCGATTGGCGGCGGACACGGGCAGATGGTGGAAGGGCACGCCGTGCCACTCAGCCAGCCCACGCAAGGTCTCGTGGTTGGATACGACCGCCACCGGATCGATCGGCAGCGCGCCAATCGACCAGCGGTGCAGCAGGTCGTTGAGGCAATGCGAGGTGGTGGAACAGGCGATCACCACCTTGGGCCGATGATCCGCCGGCACCAGCGTCCAGTCGAACCCGAACCGCGCCGCCACTTCGGCGAGCGCTTCGTGCATGTCGCCGCCGGTGAACACCAGCCGCATGAAAAAGCGGCCCGTCTCCAAATCGGCATATTGCTGGCTGTCGAGGATGAACCCGTCCGCCTGCGCCACGCAGCCGGTGACCGCCGCGACGATGCCGCTGCGATCCTGGCAGGAGAAGGTCAGGATCCAGCTATGCTCCGCCACGGCCATCAGGCGCCACAGCGCGTGTAGCGGAGCGTCTGACCATCGGCGACGCGGGTCAGCGCCGCGCCGTCATTCTCCAGAATCAACGGCGTCTCCTGCGTCCATTCCTGCCCCTCGCCGGTAAAAGCGAGCGTCGCGCGCAGCTCGGTGGGCGAGATGCCCTCCAGCTTGGCGATGGTGGCGCGCGATTCGTAAAAAGTCAGTCGGTCGGGCTCGACCGTCATCAGCCCCTTGTTGTTGCCCGCCGTGGAGGTGCAATCCCCCGGCACCAGCCCCCAGCGACCAAGGAACGCGGCGGGGATGCGCCCGTCCAGCACGATCGCGCCCGCGCCCGCGCCGCCGGAGCCGGAATCGGCCGACTGCACGACATCGGCGGCGTTGCTTTCGTTGAACAAGGCGCCATTGCCGTAATCGATCTCATTCTCCTTTTCAGGAATGGGGATCGTACAGCCGCCAAGCAGCGCCAGCGCCGCCGCGGTTACGATGACGTGTCTCACCATTACGCCCTCACCCCATCGTCGGGATGACGAAGGCGTCCTGGATGCGCGACGGGCCGCCATCCTCGCTGCCGCGCGGCAGATCGCCACCTGACATGCCGCTGCCGTCGGGCCAGCGCTGGGTGATCGTCTTCACCTTGGTCCAGAATTTCACGCCTTCCATGCCGTGCTGGTTGGTGTCGCCGAAGGCGGAGCGCTTCCAGCCGCCGAAGGTATGATAGGCCACCGGCACCGGGATCGGCACATTGATGCCGACCATCCCGACATTGACCCGCGCGGCGAACTCGCGCGCGGCATGGCCGTTACGGGTGAAGATCGCGACGCCATTGCCATATTGATGCTCGCTGGGCAGCCGCACCGCATCCTCAAAGCTTTGGGCGCGAACGATCTGGAGGACGGGGCCGAAAACCTCCTCCTGATAGCTCTTCATCTGCGGCGTTACGCGATCGAACAGCGACGGGCCGACGAAGAACCCTTCCTCATGCCCCTGCAGCGTGAAGCCGCGGCCATCGACCACCAGCTCGGCGCCCTCGTCGACGCCGGTCTGGATCCACTGTTCCACGCGGGCTTTGTGCGCGGCGTTGATGACGGGGCCGTAATGCGCCTCCGCATCGGTCGATACGCCGACGCGCAACGCCTCGATCGCCGGGAGCAGCTTCTCGCGCAAGGCGTCGGCGGTCTTGTCGCCGACCGGCACCACGACGGGCAGCGCCATGCAGCGTTCGCCCGCAGAGCCGAAGGCGGCGCCCGACAGATCGGCCACCACTTGGTCGAGATCGGCGTCGGGCATGACGATGCCGTGGTTCTTCGCGCCGCCCATCGCCTGCACGCGCTTGCCCGCCGCCACGCCGCGGCGGTAAACGTAATGCGCAATGTCGGACGAACCGACGAAGCTCACCGCGCCGATCGCCGGATGATCAAGGATCGCGTCGACCATCTCCTTGTCGCCATTGACGACCTGGAAGATGCCTTCCGGCATGCCAGCCTCGCGCATCAGCTCGGCGAGGCGCACGGGCACGCTGGGATCGCGCTCGGAGGGCTTGAGGATGAAGGCGTTCCCGCACGCCGTCGCCACCGCGCCCATCCACAAGGGGATCATGGCGGGGAAGTTGAACGGCGTGATGCCCGCGCCGATGCCGATCGGCTGGCGCATTGAGTAAACGTCGATGCCGGGACCGGCGCCTTGAGTGTATTCGCCCTTTAGCACATGCGGGATGCCGCAGGCGAACTCGACCACCTCAAGCCCGCGCTGTATATCGCCCTTGGCGTCGGCGATCACCTTGCCATGCTCGGACGATAGCAGGCGCGCCAGCTCGTCCATGTGCGCTTCGACCAACGCCTTGAACGCGAACATGACGCGGGCGCGGCGCTGGGGATTGGTCGCCGCCCAGCCGGGCTGCGCCGCCTCGGCCGCCGCCACCGCGTGATCGAGATCGGCCTGCGTGCCGAGTGTCACCTGCGCCTGCACGCGCCCGGTGTTAGGATCGAAGACATCGGACGTACGCCCGCCCGCGCCGCCGCCCTGAAGGCCGACGATATGATGGTCGATGACGCGCATGATGCCTCTCCGTTGTTCAGGAAAGGCCTTTAGACCGTGGAGCTTGGCGCCCACAACCCATGGGCGCCCCCGCTGCACCTCGGCGGTTCAGACCTTTGGCCGCGCTTTCAGCTCGTCACGAATCTCGCGCAGCAGCGCGACATCCGCCGGTTCAGCCTTGGGCTCATCTGCGGTTTTCGCCTTCTCTTTCTCGAACAACGTCACCATGCGATTGACCGTGCGCACCAGCATGAAGATGATGAACGCCACGATGATGAAATTCACCGCCTGGGTGATGAACGCGCCATAGCCGAACAGCGGCACGCCGGCTTTCTTGAGCGCAACATAGTCGGTCGATCCAGCGAGGTTGGCCGGCACGTCGCCCAGCACAACGAAGTAGCTTGAGAAATCCAGCCCGCCGAAGATCATGCCGATCACCGGCATCAGCACGTCCTCGGTCAGCGAGGTGACGATCTTGCCGAATGCGGCACCGATGATCACCGCAACCGCCAGATCGAGCACGTTGCCGCGTGCGATAAACGCCCTGAATTCCTTGAGCATGTTTCCCCCGAGAAGCAGTTGCGATCGCCGTTAATCGCGGATTACCCCTTCGCCAAGCGGCTCCGCTGTCCTATATGGCTGATACAGCAATTGGAGACCCACGCCCATGACGTTCCGTCCCCTTCTTCTTGTCGCGCTTTCTGCCAGCCTTGCCGGCTGCGGCATCAACAGCGTGCCCACGGCGGAGGAGAATGCGAAAGCGCGCTGGGCCGACGTGCAGAACCAGTATCAGCGCCGCGCCGATCTGATCCCCAATCTCGTGTCGACGGTGAAGGCCGCCGGGGCGCAGGAAAAGGAAGTCCTCACCGAAGTGACGCAGGCGCGCGCCTCGGCGACTCAGGTGCAGGTGTCGGGCGACGATCTCGCCGATCCGGCCAAGATGGCGGCCTATCAGCGCGCGCAGGCTGGGGTAACGCTGTCGCTGCAGCGCTTGCAGGAGGCCTATCCGGAGCTGAAGAGTCAGGCAAACTACACGACGTTGATGAGCCAGCTTGAAGGCACGGAGAACCGCATCACCATCGCGCGCAACGACTACAACACCGCGGTGCAGCAGTATAACACCCGCATCCGCACCTTCCCCGACGCGGTCGGCGCGAAGATCTTCTACGGCGCGAAGCCAATGGTGCCGTTCCAGGCGACGACGCCGGGTGCCGAGACCGCCCCGAAGGTGGATTTCGGCGCCTGATCCTTGGAGGGGCTCATCGTCTCTCAGCCGGACGGGCTGATCGCCCCTCCCGTCCGAGCTGAGCCTGTCGACGCCCTGCCCTTGTTGTCTCGGGAGTAGATAGTGCAGCGCTTCGACAAGCTCCGCGCGAACGGTTGGCGGGCCCTTTTCGTGATCGTCATGATGGCGGTGCTGGCGGTCGCCACCCCCACCTCGGCGCAGACCTTTCCCAAATTCACCGGCTTTGTCGTGGACGCCGCCAACGTGCTGCCACCGCAGGTCGAGGCAGAGCTTACGCAGAAGCTCGAGGCGCTTCAGCGCGACACCAAGCGCCAGCTCGTTGTGGCAACGGTCCCGAGCCTCGAAAACTATCCCATCGAGGAATATGGCTACAAGCTCGGTCGCGCCTGGCAGGTCGGCCTGAAGGATGTGAACAACGGCGCGATTCTGCTGGTCGCGCCGAACGAGCGCAAGGTGCGGATCGAGGTCGGCTACGGCCTCGAACCCTTCATCACCGACGCTTTTTCCAGCGTGATCATCAACCAGCAGATTTTGCCCCGCTTCAAGGCTGGCGATCTGCCCGGGGGCGTCGCTGCGGGCACCGATGCGCTGATCGGGCAGCTGCGCGCATCACCGGAAGAGGCGCAGGCGCGGCTCGACGCGGCGGTCAAGCAATTCGATGCGACTCACAAGGCGCAACGCTCGGGCGGCGGCGGCGCCTCGGGGAGTTGGTGATGCGCCTCAGCCGGGATGATCATGCACGGGTCACCGAAGCGGTGGCGCGCGCCGAACGGGAGACGGACGGCGAGATCGTCACAATCGTCGCCCGTACCTCCGATCCCTATCACGATGTCGGGCTTCACTATGCGCTACTCGCCGCCTTGCTGGTGCTGGCGCTGCTCGCGGCCTTTCCAGGCTGGGTCGATGCGCTGCATGCACTGGTGCGCGACCCCTGGACCGATCACGTCACGACCAGCGCGGCGCTGACGATCGCGACCTTCCTTGCCGCCCTGACGTTTCTGATCGCGCGGTACATCTTCGCCATCAGGCCGCTGCGCATGGCGCTGACGCCAGGGTCGACCAAGACCCGCCGGGTACATGCGCGCGCGTTGGCGCTGTTCCGCGCCTCCGCCGAGCACCGCACGGTCGCGGCCACGGGCGTCCTCCTCTATCTCAGCCTTGACGAACACCGCGCCGAGATCATCGCTGATGCCGGCATCCATGATCGCGTCGCATCCGACGTGTGGGGCCACGCGATGGCCGTGCTGATCGAGGCGGTGAAGGACGGCCGCGTTGCCGACGGCATGGCCGCGGCGGTGGAAGAAATCGGTGTCGTGCTGGCGGAACATTTCCCGCGCACCGGCAGCAATCCCAACGAACTGCCGGATCGCCTGATCGAACTATGACCGATACCTCAGCCACTGCCGACACCGACACCGACACGCCCGAGACGATGTGGGAAGGCCGCTTCATCAAGATGGTGAAGCAGGGCAAGTGGGAATATGCCTCGCGCTGCCGCGGCATCGGAGCGGCAGTGATCGTCGCGATCACCGATGCCGATGAGGTGATCCTGGTCGAGCAATATCGCGTTCCCATCGGCCGCACCTGCCTGGAGCTTCCCGCCGGACTGATCGGCGACGTGGACGAAGGCGAACCACTGATCGAAGCGGCCGCGCGCGAGCTGGAGGAAGAGACCGGCTACCGTCCCGGTTCGATCGAGCCGCTTGGCGTGTTCCATTCGTCGCCGGGCATGGTCAGCGAAGGCTTCACCCTGGTCCGCGCCCGCGATCTGGTGAAGGTGGGTGATGGTGGCGGCGACGAGCATGAGGATATCACCGTGCACCTCGTCCCTCGCCGGGAAGTGGCGGCGTTCGTCGCGCGCAAGCGGAACGAAGGGCTGGCGATGGATGTGAAGCTGCTGCTGGTGCTGGCGGATACGCTACTCGGCTGAGCACTTCTGCCCTTTTGATGAATGACGGCGCCCGTGGCAGAAAACTCTATCTTGCCCAGATCACTCCGTCATCCCGGCCTTGAGCCGGGATCCATGGTGCCACTGACGTCGAGGTTGAAAGAACGAGCGACAGCACCTGCGGACGCTTGGATCCCGGCACAAGGCCGGGATGACGGCGGGTAAGAGGCGCCGTACGATAATCGGTCACATTCTGCAGTTGCTCAGGCAGTCAAATAGAACAGCCAAGCAGCCGGTCGTTCTCCAACCACCCTTCCCCCACCCCTCCCCACGGTCTATCTCTAGCACCATGCGCAAACACATCCTGATCGTGCTCGGCCTGCTTGTCCTCGCCGGCGTCGGTATCTTCGTGTGGCTCGGCTGGCCCGACAAGGCCCAGCTCGACGTAGCGGCCGTCACCGGTCAGCGCCCGACGATCAGCGAGCCACGCAGCCAGATCATTCCCACGGTAAAGGTCGCCGAAGCGGTCGGATGGCCGGCCGGTGCCAAGCCCACCCCCGCGGCCGGGTTGACCGTCGAGCGCTTTGCAGACGGGCTCGATCACCCACGCTGGCTGTATCGCCTGCCCAACGGCGACGTGCTGGTGGCGGAAAGCAACTCGCCGCCGCGTGGGCACAGCTTTGTCGATCGAGTGATGCGCTACCTCATGGGCCGCGCCGGGGCCGGCGTACCATCGGCCAACCGCATCACCTTGCTGCGTGATGCCAACGGGGACGGCAAGGTCGATCTCAAGTCCGTATTCATGAGCGGCCTCAACTCGCCGCATGGCATGGCGCTGTTCGAGGGCCAACTCTACATCGCCAATACCGACGCGCTGGTCCGTGTGCCCTATACCGAAGGCGCAACCAAGATCAGCGCCAAGCCCGAGCTCGTCATCAAGCTGCCCGGCGGCGAGAACCATTGGGCCCGCAATGTCATCCCCGCGGAGGATGGCCGCACGCTCTATGTCTCGGTCGGTTCAGCGTCGAACATCGGCGAAAAGGGCCTCGATCTCGAGCACCGGCGCGCGACGATCCTCCAGGTCTGGCCAAAGGAGAAGAGGTCGCGGATCTACGCCGCCGGCCTGCGCAACGCCAACGGCATGGCGATCAACCCACAGTCGAACCAGCTATGGACGGTGGTCAACGAACGCGACATGCTCGGCTCGGATATCGTGCCGGATTATTTGACCGCGGTTGAGCTTGGCGATCACTTCGGCTGGCCCTGGTATTATTGGGGCGGCTATCCCGACAAACGGGTCGAACCCGCCAATCCGCAGCTCCAGCAATATTCGAAACGCCCTGATTATGCGCTAGGGCCGCACGTCGCGGCGCTCGGCCTCACCTTCGCCGGCGACGTGAAGCTGGGGCAGCGTTTTGCGACCGGTGCCTTCATCGGCGAGCATGGCTCCTGGAACCGGGTCCCGCCATCGGGCTACAAGGTGGTCTTCGTGCCATTCGGCCCACGGGGCTGGCCGGTGGCAGGCGCCAAGCCCGTCGATGTGCTGACCGGCTTCCTCAACGCTGATGGCGAAGCACAGGGTCGCCCTGTCGGCGTTATCGGGGACCGCACTGGCGCGCTGCTGGTGGCGGACGATGTCGGCAACGTGATCTGGCGCGTGACCGCCGCTGGGCAGGGCGGCGCGCGGCAAACCGCCGCTCGCTGAGCTCCCTGCTCCGGGCGAACTCGAGGCATTTGCCGCGAAGCTCTCCTAGAAGTTGAAGTACGGCCCCATCACCCACGTCATGCCGGGCTGGTCCCGGCATGACATAGGGGCGAGCGGTAACTGCCGGGCATTGTAACATTACCGCGCAAGACAGGACGCGCAGCGCCCGCTACCGGAGCGCCATGTTCCGCCGACTCATCCCCTCGCTCGCCGCGCTGACCGCCCTCGCCGGATGCGCTTACCCCTGGACGCCGCCAGCGCTCCCCGCCGCGACTGCGCCGGCGCCGCTTGCCTCAACGCCATCGGAGGCACGCGAACCGGTCACCATTCTCGTCTCGATTGACGGCTTCCGCCCCGACTATCTCAACCGCGGGATCACGCCCAACCTTTCGCGGCTTGCCGCAGGTGGCGCCACTGGCCAGATGCGGCCGTCCTTCCCGTCCAAAACCTTCCCGAACCACTGGACGCTCGTCACCGGCGTGCGTCCCGATCGCCACGGCATCACCGCCAACATGATCGAGGATCCGAGCCGTCCTGGCGAAGTCTTCACCATGGCCACCGACGATCCCTTCTGGTGGAATGCTGCCCCGCCGATCTGGGTCGCGGCGGAAAAGGCCGGCATCCGCACCGCTTCCATGTTCTGGCCCGGTTCCGTCGTCGCCTGGGGCGGCGCTCGCGCCGCGCAATGGCCGCACGAGATCACCGGCGGCATGCGCCCGAGCGACTGGCAGGCCTTCAGCCAGCAGTTGCCCGGCGACAATCGCGTGCGTCAGGTGATCGACTGGCTTCGTCGCCCCGCCGCCACTCGCCCGCGCCTCATCACCACTTACTTCGACGTGGTCGATACTGCTGGCCACGGCGGCGGCCCGAACTCGGAACGCGTGAACGCCGCGGTCGCCGAAGTGGATCGCCAGATCGGGGACATGGTTTCCGAACTCGCAGCCTTGGGCCAGCCCGCCAACCTCATCGTCGTGTCCGACCATGGCATGGCCGCAACTTCCAGTGAACGCGTGGTCGCGCTTGACCGGATCGTTCCCGCCACGGACGCGCGTATCGTGGAGGGAGGCCCCTACGCCACCTTCGCGCCGCTGCCAGGGCGCGAGGCGGCAACCGCGGCCGCCCTGCTGAAATCGCATCCGCACATGCAGTGCTGGCGCAAAGCTGAAATTCCGGCGCGCTTCCATTATGGCCGCAATCCGCGCATTCCGGCGTTCCTGTGCCTCGCGCAGGATGGATGGGAATTGATGAAGACCGCGCCGAGCGCACCCTTCTCGCGCGGCAATCATGGCTTCGATCCGACGTCGGAGAGCATGAGATCGCTGTTCATCGCTAACGGCCCCGCCTTTATCGCCGGAAGCACAGTGAAGGCCTTCGACAATGTCGCAATAACGCCGCTGCTGCGGACGTTGCTCGGCCTGCCGGCTGACCCTAGGCTGGACGGGACGGATGCGGTGTTCCGCCCCGTCCTGCGACGCGAATAGGAGAGGCCATGCAATATTTCGAGGACATCGCCATCGGCGCCAAGGCGAGCTTCGGCAGCTATCGGGTGACCCGCGAGGAGGTGATCGACTTCGCCTCGCGCTACGACCCGCAGCCGTTCCACCTGTCAGACGAAGCCGCCGCGCAGACGCATTTCGGGCGGCTCTCGGCGAGCGGCTGGCACACCTGCGCAATGGTGATGTCGATGATCGTCGCCAATTTGAAGAACAACAAGCAGGCCGGCCTCGGCTCGCCCGGCGTGGACGAGCTGCGCTGGCTGAAACCGGTCTATCCCGGCGATACGCTGCGCTGCGAAACCGAAGTGATCGAAAAACGCCAGTCGCAGTCACGACCCGAAATGGGCATCTTCAAAAGCCGCATGACCGTCTTCAATCAGGATGGCGTCGCCGTGATGTCGATGGTGTCAAACGGCCTGATCGCGACTCGTCCCAAGCAATAACAGACCGGCGGCGACAGCGCGCCGCCGGCTGACCGCTCACCGCGGCCCGTTGTTCCGGCGCGCCTCGCCACCACGCCCGCCGCCTCTGTTGAAGCCGGGGCCACGCTGATAACCGGGGTTACGATTGACGCCGGGGTTCCGGTTGAAGCGGGGCGTGCGCACGCCATCGGCGCGATTCTCTTGCCTCAACTCACGATAATCGCGGCGAACGTCACGGCGGAACTCGCGTTGCGCATCCCGGCGCCCCGCGCGAAACTGATCGCGATTGATCGTCCCGTCGCGGTAAGCACGACGATTGTCCCTCAGGTCACCACGAAGATCGCGGCGCTCGGCGCGGTAATCGCGGCGGAAATCGTTCCAATTGGCGCGCGCCCCCGGCTGGTTCCAGCCCGGTCGCGATTGCCAGTAGCGACGCTGCCCATCGTCCCAGCGATGTGGCCGCCGATAGCGGTCGTATACGTAGACGCCGGTGCCGGGGTAATAAAAGTTGTCATACCACCCGAACGCCCCCCCAGCGCCGGCCCAGCCGCCGCCGGCATAATAGGGATCGCCGTAGTAGGGATCCGCGTAATAGCCGGAACTATAGCCCAGGCCGACCCCGCTATAACCATAGCCATCGGTGCACGCCGCGGTCCCGAAGCCGATCGCGCCCAACAACGCAACTAGGCCAAAACGCTTCCATTTCATGATCTCACTCCCACTACGCTGGAGAACCGGCCGGTACGCGCCGCACTTCATCGGAGAACGAGGGCTATCGACCGAGGTTCCTTAATGGCCTGGGAACGAAACCAGCGCGTGCACCACCACGCCATCGTCGCGCAGCAGCGCGGCCCCCCCAAGATCGGGAAGGTCGACCAGGAACTGCGCTTGGGCGACGCTCGCACCCGCTTTGCGCAGCAGCCGGACCGCCGCCCGCGCCGTGCCGCCGGTCGCGATCAGGTCGTCGATCAACAACACGCGTGCGCCCGGCGCGCAGGCGTCCGCATGCATCGCGATGCGATCCTGCCCATATTCAAGCGCATAATCCTCCGCGATGGTCGCGCCGGGCAACTTTCCATCCTTGCGGATCAGCAACACGCCAGCCTTCAGGGGAACGGCGAGCGCCGCAGCAAACAGAAAGCCGCGAGCCTCGATACCCGCAACCAGGTCGATCGGTCCT
Source organism: Sphingomonas jeddahensis (assembly GCF_001981525.1). Classification (GTDB taxonomy): domain Bacteria; phylum Pseudomonadota; class Alphaproteobacteria; order Sphingomonadales; family Sphingomonadaceae; genus Sphingomonas; species Sphingomonas jeddahensis. The sequence goes on from NZ_MPSB01000001.1 coordinate 404,407, forward strand.
TCGGTCGCAGCCACCATCCGCTCCACGCACCGCGCGAGGCCGACTGGGTCGAGCAGCAGGGTGGTGATGTCCCGAAACTGGATACCTGGTTTGGGGAAGTCCGGAATCGTCCGAATCAGTGCCTTGAGGTCACCATTGTCGTCAACGCGAGCAGCGGAGCGACTGTCACTCCCCACCGGCTGGCGGGAGACGTCGAGGGAAGAACTGTCGGAGATGCTCATGCGCGTGACATGCCCTCCCCCAGCCCCTCCCGCAAGCGTGAGGGGAACAGGTCCCGTCAACGAAAAAGGGTCTCTCTCGCGCTGCGAGAGAAACCCTTTTGTTACCGCCGGAATGCTCGGCTCAGTGCTTAACGCCGCGCCAGACGTTCTTATACGCGCCCCAAGTCAGGAAGACGAAGATCAGCAGGAAGATGACGGTCGCGAAGCCGGCAGCATGGCGCCGTTCGAGGTTCGGCTCTGCCGTCCAGGCCAGGAAGGCCGCTACGTCCTTCGCCATCTGGTCACGCGTTGGCTGCGTTCCGTCCTCATAGGTCACCTGACCGTCCGACGTAATCGGCGGCGGCATGGCGATGTTGAGGTTTGCGAAATACGGGTTGTAGTGCAGCCCCTGCGGCGTCTTGGCGTCCGGGAACTTGCGCAGCAGCTCGGCCGGCTGGTTCTGATAGCCGGTCAGCAGCGACGCGACATAGTTTGCGCCATCATGCCGCGCCTTGGCCATCAGCGACAGATCGGGCGGCAGCGCATTGTTGTTTGCAGCGCGCGCTGCGACTTCGTTCGCGTACGGGCTCGGGAAGCGGTCCGATGGAATGTTCTTGCGCGTCGCGGCTTCACCCGTGTCCGGGTTCACGCTCGGCTGCTCGATCGGCCAGGCCTGCGCCAGCGCCTTTACCTGGCCTTCGCTGTAGCCGATCTGCTCGAGATCGCGGAACGAGACATACTTCAGGCTATGGCAGGCGGCGCAAACCTCCTGATAAACCTTGAGGCCGCGCTGAAGCTGCTGCTTGTCGAAGGTGCCGAACAGGCCGGCCGACGAAAGGCCGGCGTCCTTGGGATGATGATGGAACTCATGTTCCGCCGTTTCCGGCGCCGGATCGGTGATCGCGGTCGAGATCGTGCCGAACAGCGCGATGCCGAGCACGAACACGAAACCCGCGCCGATCAGGAGTGCGATGGTACGAACCATTGTCTTTTTATTCCCCGTATCGGCTCAGTGCGCCAGCGCGGTTTCGGCAGGCGACGTTCCGCCATGCTTGGCGAGCACCGCTTCGGTGATCGAGTTGGGCAGCGGGCGCGGACGCTCCGAGCGCGACACGATCGGCAGGATGATCAGGAAATGCGCGAAGTAATAAGCCGTCGCGATCTGACCGATGATGACGTTGCGCGCCGTTGCCTCCGCGCCGCCGATATAGCCCAGCACCAGGACGTCGAGCGCGAGCACGATCAGGAACCAGCGGTACGTCGGCCGATAATTGGACGAACGCACCGGCGAACTGTCGAGCCATGGCAGGAAGAACAGCAGCAGGATCGAGCCGAACATTGCCAGCACGCCCCACAGCTTGCCCGTCAGGATGAAGTCCGCGGTGAAGCTCTTGAGGATCGCGTAGAACGGCAGGAAGTACCATTCGGGAACGATGTGCGCTGGGGTCGAGAGCGGGTTCGCCTCGATGTAATTGTCCGGGTGGCCGAGCAGGTTCGGCGAGAAGAAGATCAGCGCCGCGAAGATCAGGAAGAATACCGCCACACCGACGCCGTCCTTGGCCGTGTAATACGGATGGAACGGCACCGTGTCCTGCTCGCCCTTCACGTCCACGCCGGTCGGGTTGCTCGACCCCGGAATGTGCAGCGCCCAGATGTGCAGGATGATGACGCCCGCGATCACGAACGGCAGCAGATAGTGGAGCGAGAAGAAGCGGTTGAGCGCGGCATTGTCCGGCGCATAGCCGCCGAGCAGCAGCACGCGGATCGGCTCGCCGACCAGCGGGATCGCCGAGAAGAAGCCGGTGATGACCTGCGCGCCCCAGAAGCTCATCTGGCCCCACGGCAGCACGTAACCCATGAAGGCGGTCGCCATCATGAGCAGGAAGATCACCACGCCCAGCAGCCACACCATCTCGCGTGGCGCCTTGTACGAGCCGTAATAAAGGCCACGCGCAATGTGGATATAGACCACCGCGAGGAACATCGACGCACCGTTGGCGTGCGCATAGCGCAGGAACCAGCCGCCGTTGACGTCGCGCATGATGCTTTCAACCGACTGGAAAGCGACCAGCGAGTTCGCGCCATAGTGCATCGCCAGAACGATGCCGGTAACGATCTGCACCACCAAGGCCAGACCGGCGAGCACGCCGAAGTTCCAGAAGTAATTGAGGTTGCGCGGCACGGGATAGCCGGCGCCGATCGCGTTATAGACGAGGCGCGGCAGCGGCAGCTTCTCGTCCATCCACCGCATCAGCGGCTGCTTTGGCTCATAATGATTGGCCCAGGGAAAGCTCATCTTGCGTGCTACCTCAACCGACCGTCACGACGGTGTCGGACGTGAATGCATATTCGGGAACGACCAGGTTGGTCGGCGCCGGCCCCTGCCGGATGCGGCCCGCAGTGTCATAGGCCGAACCGTGGCACGGGCAGAAATAGCCGCCGAACGGCCCCTTGTTCTCGCCCTCGCCAGCGCCGAGCGGCACGCAGCCCAGGTGCGTGCAGACGCCCAGCGTGATCAGCCAGTTCTTCTTGCCCGCCTTTGTGCGCTCTTCGAGCGACTGGGGATCGCGCAAGTCGCTGATCGCGACCGCATCGGCCTCCGCAATTTCCTTCGGCGTCAGGTTGCGCACGAACAAAGGCTGCTTGCGGAACGTCGACTTGATCGATTGGCCCGGCTCGATCTTGCTGATGTCGATCTCCGTCGTCGACAGCGCGAGCACGTCGGCCGACGGGTTCATCTGGTTGATCAGCGGCAGGACGATGACGCCCGCGCCGACACCGGCCCAGGCGACCGCGGCAATGTTGATGAAATCGCGGCGACGGGGATCGTGCCCGTCCCCATCATGATGGGCGGGATGATCGCCCGGAGTAATCGTGCTGTCGACCGTCGCCATTCACCAACCCTTGTCCAACCGACCCGGTGCAGGGCGCGTGTGGAAAGAGCCCCCCCGACGCCCGCCTGAAAACCCCCATCGATCCGCGGGGTGCCGGGTTGATAGCTGCGTGCCTACGCCCTGCCAACAGTCATTTTTGCGTTCGTTCATCCACGCTTCATCGTGGCAGCCCCCCGCTCCGGCGCTAAGGCTCGGCGATGCGCATCGCCCTGTACGAACCCGATATCGCCGGCAATGTCGGCACCATTCTGCGTACCGCGTCATGCTTCGGCATCGCGGTTGACCTGATCGAACCCATGGGTTTTCCGTGGGGCGACCGCGCCTTGCGCCGCGCAGGCATGGATTATGCCGGCGCAGCCGAGGTCTTGCGTCACGCTGATTGGCAAAGCTTTGATGCGCAAAGAACGGGCCGGCTTGTTCTCGCCACAACGCGGGGCGCGACCGATCTCTGGGATGCGCGCTTCCGCATCGACGACGTGTTGCTGTTCGGCAGCGAAAGCGCCGGGGTTCCCGACTGCGTCCACGCACGCGCCGATCTGGCGGTGCGAATCCCCCTGCAATCCGGCTTCAGATCATTGAATGTTGCGGTTAGTGCCGGGATCGTCCTGGCAGAGGCGCTGCGGCAAACACGCCAGTCGGCGTAACACCTGCGCTGGGACATTCTGTCACCTCGACATCGCCAACCTGCCGCCGGTAGGGTTCATGCATGATCACCCTCGACACCGAACAATCCGCCGCCCGCACCTGGTTCGAACAGCTACGCGACCTGATCTGCGCCGAGTTCGAGGCGATCGAGCGCGAGGCGGGATCGGATGCCGCCTTCGCCTACACTGCGTGGGATCGCGCCGATCCTTCCGGCGCACCCGGGGGCGGCGGCGTTCGCGGCGTGATGAAGGGTCGCGTGTTCGAGAAAGTCGGCGTCAACGTGTCCACAGTCGGCGGCACGTTCGAGGGAGAATTCGGCAAGACCATTCACGGCGCGGCAGAAGACCCGAGCTTCTTCGCCACCGGCATCAGCCTGGTTGCGCATATGGCAAACCCGCACGTGCCCGCCGTGCACATGAACACCCGCTTCCTGGTCACCACCAAGCGCTGGTTCGGCGGCGGGGCCGATCTCAACCCGCCGCTCCCGATCGAAGAAGACACCGCCGATTTCCACGCCACGTTGAAAGCGGCATGCGACTCCCACGATCCCGCGCATTATCCGCGCTTCAAGCAATGGGCCGACGATTACTTCTACATCCCGCATCGCAAGGTGCATCGCGGCGTTGGTGGTATTTTCTACGATCACCTCGAAGGTGATTTCGCCGCCAACTTCGCCTTTACCCAGGATGTCGGCCGTGCCTTTCTGGACGCCTTCCCGCGGATCGTCCGCCGGCGCATGAACCTGCCCTTCACCGAAACAGACATGGCGCAGCGTAATGAATGGCGCGGTCGCTACGCTGAGTTCAACCTCGTTCATGATCGGGGTACGTTGTTTGGTCTCAAGACCGGCGGCAATATCGATGCGATCCTGATGAGCCTGCCGCCGGTCGCCACCTGGGGATGATACGATGGGGCTGACTGCTGTTCCCGACGATCAACTGGCGACGATCGTTACCACGCTGGAGATGCAGAAGCGCCCGCCGCTCCGCCCGACGCCCTCTTCGCCGCTGCGGCTTACGCGCTGGGCAAAGCCGAGCGCGGAAGCCTACCGCACCTTGTTTCGCCGCATCGGTGGGCCGTGGCTGTGGTTCTCGCGATTGGCCATGGAGGAGGCGGCGCTGCTGGCGATCATTCACGATCCCGCGATCGAGGTTTATGCCGTGCTCGATCCCGTCGGCATCGAGGTTGGCATGCTTGAGCTCGATTTCCGCCACACCGACGCATGCGAATTGTCCTATTTTGGCCTTGTCCCCGAGCTCGCCGGGCGCGGACACGGCCGCTGGCTGATGGCAGAGGCATTGGGTCGCGCGTGGCGTCCCGGTGTTTCCCGCGTCTGGGTGCATACCTGCACGCTCGACCACCCCTCGGCGCTAAACTTCTACCGCGCGCAAGGCTTCACCGCGGTGAAACGGACGATCGAGACCTTTGCCGATCCGCGCGTCGCCGGGCTCCTTCCCGACGACATCGCGCCTCACGTGCCGCTTCTGGCGAAACGGCGGTAAACGACGATTCCGACCAGCAGGAGCGCGACATTGTAGATCGCGCCAGCCGCGGTCAGCAGCATCGTGACAAGCGCGATCAGGAAAGGATTGTCGTGCGCTGGCTGCCGCAGCCAGCCGTCGGCGGAGAATAAGGGGCTGACAAAGAACCATTGCGCCAGGAACAGCGCCACGACCGCCCCCAGGATGCCCCAGCTCGCCGGCGCCGTCATCCGCCAGCTGCGCGCCAGCGCACGCCCCGCGCTTTGCTGCGGCTCGGAGGCGACCACCGGCAGCGCAGCGATGAAGCGCGCCTGCAGATAAAGCCCCGGTAGCACGAACATCCAAAGCCCCAGCCCGACCGGAATGGCGACCAGCAGGTTGAGCAGCACGAACCGTCCCAGCCGGCGCAGCGCGATGTGCAGGCTCTCGCCCACGGTTAGCCGCCCGCCGGACAGCAGCAGCAGCGCGATCCCGGCAAGCCCGACCATGCCGATGAGGTCCGCCAGCAAATACCACAGGGCATTCCCCTGCCCCCACACGGACACGGCGTTCATCCACGCCTCCATCGACGCTTCGTTGCCGGGTTCGGCCGGCAATGGCGGCATGGGATCGGCCAGCAACTGAACGGCGAGCGCCGGCAGAAACACCAACGGCCCCGCAATGCGCAGGATCAGGTCCGCCTCGCGCCGGAAGATGCCCCAGGCATCCGCCAGCAGGCGCGCGAAGTTCGGCGTCATGCGGGGTCGCGCACCTCCCGGGCGGCAAGATAGAATTGCCCGGAGAAGACCGACTGGAGCACACTGAACACCGCCGTGACCGCGGCAGTGACCAGGCCGACCGCAAAGGTGACCACAGCCGCCCCGTCCGCACCCGCAGCGAGTCGAACGGCGAGGCCAACGATGGAGGTCGCCGCCATCAGCACTACCACGAACACGATCGAATAAAGGATCAACACGCCGATCAACTTGAACGTCGACCCACGCGTCAGTGCGAACGAACGGCGGATTGCGCCGAGTCCCCGTCGTTCGTTCACCACCACGCCGACCAGCGGCACCAGCTTCGCACCGATCCACAAGACGGCAAAGGTGAGCAGCACCAGATAGAGCATTCCGAAGCCGAACCGGGCAAGGTTCAACCCGTCCTGCGTCAACCCGGCCTGCGCGCGCTGGATGTCGAAGCCGGCCATGCCGATCAGGATCACGCCCGGCAGCATCGCAACGAACGCCGCCACAATCAGCACGATGATGATGCCCAGCATCGGCCCGATCCGCGCGCCGGCGATGGCGAAGGCCCGGCCCTGATCGACCGACGGGTCGGTCGCTACTGCGGTTAGCGCCAGCGCACCGGCCGTCCCCGCCAGCGCCACGAGGATTGCGACAAGGGCGCCCACCGGCTTCATGCCCGGCGAGGTTTCTGAAACCATGTCCACCGCAGCTTGCACGAGCGTCGGCACGAACAAGGTGAGCAATGCGATCATCGCCAGGATGCCGAAGCGACCCGCAATCACTGCGGTCGCCCGGTCCCAGATTGTTCCCATGCTGATCATCGCCCGCCCTTGCTATTCCGGGCACCCCGATGCCCCACGGCGTCTGCTACTCCAAACGCCCGCTCCTTGCCAATCACCTCCCCCGATCGCATCTGCCGCTCGCAATGGATGACACGATCGAATGGCGCACGACGCCAGGCCTGACAGACTATGCCGCCGCACTGGCGGAAATGGAGGCACGCGCCGCCGCCGTTGCCGCCGGGGAGGCGCGCGAACTCGTCTGGCTGCTCGAACACCCGCCGGTCTATACCGCTGGCACCAGCGCGGACCCCGTCGAGCTGGTCGATCCGCGCTTTCCGGTGGTCAATGCCGGGCGTGGCGGTCGGTACACCTATCATGGACCCGGACAGCGCATCGGCTATCTCGTCCTCGACCTGGCGAGACGCGGCCGGGACGTGCGTTGTTTCGTACACGGCGTGGAGGGCTGGGTGATCGCCGTATTGGGCGAAATGGGCATCGAGGCGTTCCGTGCGCCCGGACGGATCGGCATCTGGACCCATGACGCGCAAGGACGCGAGGCGAAGATCGGCGCAATCGGGGTGCGCGTGCGCCGCTGGATCACGATGCACGGCTTTTCGGTGAACCTTTCGCCGGACTTGTCGCACTTCGGCGGGATTGTGCCTTGCGGCATTGCCGATTACCCCGTCACCAGCGCAGCCGAACTCGGCGGCGTTCATGCGCTTGCAACTTTTGACGACGCGCTGGCGTTGTCGGCGGGCGCTTTCCTCGAAAGCCTTAATTGTGGGCGTGAAAACGAGGCTTGAGGGGTCGGCGTTCTGTGACTAATATCCACTCTGATTTGGGTATTAAGGATCCGTCCGCCGTCCAAATCCACTATCTAGGGAGCTATCCATGCGTGCATTCTCGAAGATCCTGACCGGCTCGGCCATTGCTGCCGCTGCGCTCGCCGTGTCGGCTTGCGGTTCGCAGACCGAAAACACCGTCGACAACACCACCATCACCGACATGAACGCGACCGAGGGTCTCGACACGATGACCGACAACATGACCGCCGTTGACGGCGCCATGAATGGCGGCATGATGGCGAACGACACCATGATGTCGAACGACATGATGATGATGAACGGCACGAACGCGATGTAATCATCGCGTCCTTGACGTGATTTCGAGGGCCGCCCAGGCAACTGGGCGGCCCTTCTGATTCCAGGCCCCGGGCGTCGGGATGTTTGTTGAGCCCAAACAAACAGTGTTGGAGGATGGAACAAAAAGGCTTATGAATCCCGCGCCTTGCGTGTTGGGGGAGTGACGGGAATGATGGGGTTGCGGGTCATTGGGGCGGGTGCTGCAGCCGCAGTGCTTATGGCGGCGGCGCCGGCATCGGCGCAATTCTTCATGAAGTCCAAGGACCTGTCGGGTCAGGCGGTACGCGGGGACGAGCCCGGCATTGCTCAGCCTCTGCCCGGCGCCACCGACAAGGAGATCAAGGCCGGCCTGACCTGGACGCTGCGTGCCGCGTTGAACGTCGCCGCGCTGCAATGCCAGTTCGAACCGACGCTGCTGACGGTGGATAACTACAATGCGGTGCTGACCGACCATCAGGCGGAGTTGAAAGACTCTTATGATGCCCTCACTGCCTATTTCAAGCGCATGAACAAGACGCCGAAGGGCGGCCAGGCGGCACTCGATCAGTTCGGCACGCGCACCTATTCGAGTTTCAATGCAGTGTCGTCGCAGTATAACTTCTGCCAGACCGCCGGCTCGATCGGCCGCGCGGCAATTTACGCGCCGCGCGGCAGCTTCGGCGCCATCGCGCAGGAACGCATGCGTGAGCTGCGCAACAGCCTGTCACCCTGGGGTGAGCAGCTATTCCCGCGCTGGTTCCATGTGGAATCGCGCGTGCCGCGGCTGGAGAAGGCTTGCTGGTCCAAGAAGGGTGAATGGCAGACCAAAAAGTGTGGCGTGCTCGATTTCCCGCCGCCAGTCGCGACGGTGAACCTCGCCCAGCGTTGATCCGCTTCTCCGCTCCGGCGCTCATGCCGGAGCGGAGCCTAGCCGTTACACTGCCACGAAGGCGTTGACGGTGCGATCCTTGCGCACCTTGGTGCCGTCGAATACCCGGCCGTTCATCGCGATCCACACGCCCGGCACCGCAACCTGCGCCACCGCGAACGCCATGCCCAGGTTGAACGTAGCGTCACTTTCCGCGAAGCGCGCCGGCGCCAATGCCCCAACCAACACGATCGTCTTGCCCGACACTTCGGCCAGCGCCCGTGCGGTCTCCGTCATCGTGTCGGTGCCATGGGTGATGACGATGCGCCGCTCTGGCGCCGCTGCCGCTGCCGCGACGATCGCCGCGCGATCGGCATCGGTCAGCTCCAGGCTGTCCTTTCGCATCAGCTCGCTGATCCGGTAGGGCAGCTTGACTCGTGCGGTCTGCAACAGCCGATCCACGACACTATCGCCGATCTGATACGTGCTGAGCGCGTCGAAGTAGAGCTTGTCGATCGTCCCACCGGTGGTGAGGATCAGCACGTCATCCATGGCACCTCCCTAATTGCGCCACCGCACGCCCGCGCCGGTGGTGTCGGCCGCGTCACAGCGCGCGGTGCATCACCAGCGCATCGACATAGCCAGCATCCGGATGGCGGAACGCGCCCGGCAGCCGCCCGACAATCGAGAAGCCCAGCGACTGCCACAGCAGCACCGCGCGCTCGTTCGTGCTGACGACGAAGTTGAACTGCATCGCCCGATATCCCGCCGCGCGCGCCACGTCGAGCGAGTGAGCGCACATCGCCCGCGCCACGCCCTTGCCCACAGACGCCGCGCCGGTCATATAGCCGCAATTGCACACATGCGCGCCGCCGCCGTCCTGATTGCGCCGCAAATAATAGGTGCCGACGACTGCGCCATCCGCCACCGCGACGAACGTCTGCTTGTCCTTGCCCAGCCAGTAAGCGAGCGCATCGCCCTCGTCCATGTCCGGATCAAGCGCATAGGTGGTGCCGGCGCGGATCGTCGGCACGATGATCGCCGCAATCGCCCGCGCGTCGCCCGGCTCGGCCTGTCGGATCAGCATGCCCCCCTCTTACGGAGCAGCCCAGCCGGATACCAGCCGCGCCAGCCGATCAGGCGGCGCGCTGCTGCGCCGGCGCCGGGTTGGAGAATTCCATACTGTCGTCGACCGATCCGAAGCGCAGCGCCATCACGTCGAGCGCATAATTCTGGTTGAGTCGCCACGGCTTGCGATTGCCCTGCTTGGGCAGTTGATCGGCCACGCGCTGGATATAACCTGAGGAGAAATCGACGAACGGCTCGGGTGTCACCACCTCCGCGCCGATCCGCGGCACCGCCTGGCGCAGCTCGCGCTTCTTCATCGTGTTGAGCAGCCGGCACAGATACATGGCGACGAGATCCGCCTTCAGCGTCCAGGAAGCATTGGTATAGCCGAAGGTAAAGGCAAGGTTCGGCACGTCCGAGAACATCATTCCCTTATATTGCAGGGCCTTGGACAGGTCTCTTGCGACCCCGTCAACGATCGGCGTGATCCCGCTGAGCAGCTTCACCTCCAGCCCTGTGGCGGTGACGATCACATCCGCCGGCAGTTCGCGACCAGAGGCGAGCAGGATGCCATCCCGCGTGAACCGCTCGATCGTGTCGGTGACGACCTCTGCGCGCCCGGCCTTGATCGTGTCGAACAGATCGGCATCGGGGACCAGGCACAGCCGCTGGTCCCACGGATTGTAGCGCGGCGTGAAATGCGTCGCGACGTCGTAATCCGGGCCGAGTTGCGCCCGCACGCCATCAAGCAGCTTCTGCTTGACCTTTTCCGGCTGCCGCCGCGTCATGCGATAGAAGACCATGCCCATCAGCACGTTCTTCCATCGCGTCATGCCGTAAGCGGCTTTGCTGGGCAGCTTGGAGCGCAGCCAGTTGGCCAGCGCGTCCTGCCCAGGCCGGGACACGACATAGGTGGGCGATCGCTGGAGCATGGTGACGCTGGCCGCTTGCTTCGCCAGTTCCGGCACCAAAGTCACGGCGGTCGCGCCGCTGCCAATCACGACGACCCGCTTGCCGGCGTAATCCAGGTCTTCCGGCCACAGCTGGGGGTGGACGATCGTGCCGCCAAAATCCTCCTGCCCGGCGAAGTGCGGCGCATGGCCGCGCGCATAATCGTAGTAGCCCGAGCACATGTGGAGGAAATTGCAGGTGAAGCGCGCCGCGCCGTCTGCTCCTTCCGTCGTCACCGTCCAGCGTGCATCGGGCGTGGACCATTCGATCGCCGTCACGCGATGCCCGAAGCGGATGTGCTGATCGATCCCGCCATCACGCGCTGTATCCTCGATATATTCGCGGATCGACGGGCCATCGGCGATCGCCTTCGCCTTGGTCCAGGGCCGAAAATTATAGCCCAACGTGTGCATGTCGCTGTCGGAGCGGATGCCGGGGTAGCGGAACAGATCCCACGTCCCGCCCATCGCCTGGCGCGCCTCGAGGATCAAATAGCGCCGGTCCGGGCATCTTTGCTGCAAATGATGCGCCGCGCCGATCCCGGACAATCCCGCGCCCACGATGATGACATCGACATGCTCGGCCATAAGCGATCCTCTCTTTGACGAAGATCGTACCGCAATGGTTCGCAACGGGAAAGGGCTTAACTTACCGCGGTGTCAGTAACCCATGATCCTCGCCCGTCAGGGGGAGGAGGCAGCGCGCAGCGCTGACGGAGGGGGAGGACACGAAGCTCCCCTAGAGAGCACCGCCGCCCTACCCCCTCCAACATCTGCCGGCGCCACCTCCCCCTGGCGGGCGAGCACAAAGCACCCTCAATAGTCCTTGGAGTAACGCAGCTGCGCGTTTGATCCGCCGAACGACCCCGCTTGGGTCAGCAGGCTCAGCGACTTGGTCAGCGCAATGGTGAGCTGAGTCGCGGTGAAGCCGCGGGCATCGGTGACGATCTCGATATAGATATCGTCGGTCAGATACTTGCCTGCAGCGAGCGCCGTTCCGCGCCCGCTCGCATCGTCCGCACCAAGCACGCGCAGCCGATCGAACCCGGTCGCCGAGCGAAGCTTGCCCAGTGGGTTTAGCCCACCGCCCGATCCGCGCAGCGAGTTAACCGCCGACGCCAACTGCAACGCTTCCATTGCCGACAGATTCTCCGGGTTCGTTCCGAAGAGCAGGCGGCTCAGCACCTCGTCCTGCGGCAGTGCGGGCGTGGAGGTGAAGGCGATTTGCGGCCGCTGCCCGGTGCCGGTGATGTTGATGACGAAGGTGATGCCATCGTTCACCGTCGTTGCGCGGATGTCGATATCCGGGTCGGTCAGCGCGCCACCGCGGAAGCGGATGCGGCCACGTTCGACCTCGAAATTCTTGCCGGCGAACGAATAGGTACCGCGAACCAGATCGAGTCCGCCGGTGATGACCGGCGCCGCCGAGGTGCCGCCGATCCGCATGTCGGCCTCCCATTCGCTTTCCAGCCCCATGCCGGAAACGTAGAGCTGGTTCTCGGCGCGTACGCGCATGTCGAGCTTGAACAGCCCCATGGAGGGCGCCTTCTCCTGCGCCGGCCGGTCGGTGATGCGCGGTTCGCGAATGTCGCTCTTGCGCCGCACGCCGGTCAGCTCAGGCACTTCGGCCGCGCCCTGGCGGATGATCTGGTAACGCGCCTCCGGAATGGTGATGTCGGCGCGGATCAGCCCGCCGCCGCGCCCGTTCGTCACCTGCACGGTCCCGCTCGCCGTCGCGCCAATCGAATCGGAGCGCGCAAGGCGTGCATTGTCCAGCCGCGCGTTGATCTGCATCGGATAGCCCTGGTCCGCCGCCAGGCCGACATAGCCTTGCGCCTGCACCGAACCATCACCCGCCTTGGCGCTCATGCTGTCGAGCTGGAGCCGATCGTTGGTAAAGCGCGCGCGGATCGCCATGTTCGACAGCCGCGTGCCATAGGTCTCGTTGTCATAGGTCAGCGCATCGGCGCGGATTACGCCGTTGAGCTGCGGCGCCGAGACGCGGCCGGCGAAATCGGCAGCGACCACGATCGGACCGGTGAGCTGCTGCTCCGCGAGACCTGCCAGGCTGAACAGCACGCCCGAGGGACCATTGTAGCGGATGCCGCCGGAAAGCGGCGCCGCCATCAGGCGCGACGCCCAGGAGCTGCCGCTGCCGACCGGGCGGAGGAAGGCCTGCATCCGCCCGACGGTGGTGGCGCCACGCTTCACCAGCGCACGCGCTTCCGCCCCGTTTGACACCAGTCGTCCGGCGAACACCACATCGACCGGCTGCGACACCGCCGCCAGGCTGGAACGCTGGAAGCCGGTGATCGTCATGCGCGCATCGGCCTGCGGGAAGGCATTGGCATTCGCCTGTGCGAAATCGAGGCTGCCGGTCGCTTTACCGCTCAGCCCAAGGTTCGGGATCAGCGCATTGGCGATCGACAGGTCGAGGCTGTCGAGCCGCAACTGCGCGTTGATCCCGCTGCCATAGCTGCCGGCGACGCGCATCCGGCCCCGATCGAACACGATCTGCGTTGGCGCCAGGCGATAGGTGCCACCCGCCGTGGTGATGCGCGCCGGATTGCCGGTGCGGAAGTTGATGTTGTTTGCCTGGCCCTGGAGTGCGACGAGATATTCGCTCGGCGACAGCTTGGCGTTGGCCGCCAGGCGGAAGGGCACGCTGTTTGATCCGGTCAGCAGTGCCTGCGCCGTACCGTTGCCACCGGCATAGTTCACCTTCACCCGGCCCGACTGGATGACGGTCGGCCCGTAGCGCAGATCGGCGACCTGCGCATCGGCGACCACTTGCGGCTGATCGTACAGCACGACATTGGCCTTCACGATAGCGCGGCCGATTACGAAATCGACCTGGCCGGGAATGCGCGCGGCGTTGGCGCGCGCATCGACATTCGCCGTCTGGTACTTGCCTCGGGCGCCGAGTGCCACGGCACCTGACAGGCCCGATCCAGCGAAGTTCAGCCGTCCGGTGAACGGCCCGGCCGCTGACTGTACGATGCGGCCTGCAAAGTTGACGCCGGCAAACACCACCCTGCGGACATCCACCGCAAGCTGCTTGCCCATCGAAACGACCACGTCGGCGTTGAATGGGCCATAGGTCGTGCCGCCGGTCGCGGTGACGGCATAGGCGCCGTTGCGGCCGACCACGCGTGCGTTGAGATTTGCCAAGCCGATGCCGACGCCTGGTCGCGGCGCACGCAAGGTCACCACTGGTGACGCAGCACTGCCGCTCACCCGCGCGAACAGCGGGCCATATTTGCTGGAATAGGCATCGGCCGATACTGCCACGGCGCCGGTGTTGAGGTCGTACCGTCCTTCGCCGCGCGTTACGCGGAACAAGGGCGCGGTCACCCGCATGTTGCGGAAGGTAATGATCCCGTCGGTGTCATAGCCGAAGTTGGTGACGGCCACCGCATTGCCGCCCAGGAACGTCCGCGCACCCTCGTTGAAGATCTCGCGCGTTTGCACGCCCACCCGGCCGACGATGCCGAACCCACCGTTGGGCTTGGTCACCAATTCGGCATCCGTGTTGAGATTGAGGATGCCCACGCTTTCGACGCGGAAGTTGTTGACCCGCCCCTTCAGCGCGCCGGTGTAGCGCCCCGTCTCCATGTTCGCCGCGATGATCGCGGTGGCGTCAATCGTGTCTGAACGGACGCGGAGGTTGTCGGACAGGATCGTCGGCATGTCGATCGCAATGTCGCCGTCAATCCGCACGTTGGTGGTAAGGCCGCCCAGCGCCGGGTTGAGCCCCGAAATGCGCCGTGCGCGGGCATGCAGCGGCACCATGATGCGGTCGGCATCCACGCGCGCCAGCCCTTCGGCATAGACATTCTCTACCGTGGTTTCCGCAAAACCCAGCGCGGTCGCGCGGACCTTATAGTCCACTGCCGGCGTCGCAAAGGCGCCGTTCAGCACAACGCGCGCCAGCACGTCGCGACCGCGCAGGTTGGGCGCGATCGCGCCCGGGGTCAGCAGCTTCGCATCGACCGCGAAATTGCCAAACTGGCTGTTCGCCATGTCGATGATGCCGCCGGCATCCACCGCCAGCGCGCTCGACCGCAGCTTGACCCGGGTATCGGCGCGGCGCTCCTGCAACGTCGTATCGATCGCCACATCGAGCTGCGGCGCGGTGAGCCGTTCGACGGGCCCTTCAAGATAAAGGCCTGGCCGCGTCGCGCCGCGCACCTCGATATGCCCGTCGCGGGCGGAAAGATCGAGGTTGGCAAGCTGCCCGCCGCCGAGGGTGGCGACGGCCTTGCCCTTCCATGAGGCCCAGCTGCCCTGCCCGCCGATGGTCGCCCGCAGTGGCGCCTTGGTCCCCGCCATCGACGACACCAGGCCACCGGCCGGCGCGAACAGCCGCGCGTCGATTTCAAGCTTGTTGTCGTCGGGCACTGCATCCAGTCGCAGCTTCAGCGTGTCGCCGCCCGCCACGCCGGCCGCGCGCAGCGCAGCGCCGTCCACCGTCAGCTGCGCGCGGCGGTCGGCGATGTGCGCCGCGCCGTCGATGCGCGCGATATGCCGCTGCCCGGCGACCGGCGCCTCCATTACGAAGCGTGCGACGCGCAGCCGATCGATGTCGATGTCCAGATCCGGCAGCAGCGGCGCATTTGGGTCGCTGGGCTGCGGGATCAGCGCGGGATTGCGCGCCATGGTGATGAGCTCGCTGTTGAGGCTCTTCACGTTGACGTGATTGTTGATGAAAGCGAACGGCCGCCAGTCGACATCGAGGCGCGGCGAGGTGATGAACACGCCCTTGGGATCGCTGACCCGCACGTCGGTCAGCGTCATGCGGCCATATAGCGAACCGTCGATCCGCCCGACCTTGATATTGAGCCCGCCCGCGGTGGAGTAATTGCCCAGCTGGTCGGCGACGAAGCGCCTGCCCGGATCGGTGTTGATCCCGAACACGATCGCCAGCAACAGAAAGGCGCATGCCGCAATGGCTACGGCGATCCACTTCAGGATGCGTTGCCACAGCGGACGATGCACGACGAGGACTTCGGTGTCGGCGGAGGCGGTGGTTTCGACCATCAGAATGCCTGCCCGATCGAGACGTAGAGCGCGATCCGCCCGTCGCCCTCACGCGGATTCAGCGGTGTCGCGATGTCAACGCGCATCGGGCCGAAATTGGTGTAGAAGCGTCCCCCGATACCCGCGCCGAAGCGCAGGTCCGATCCCGTCGGAAAAGTG
Organism: Sphingomonas jeddahensis; assembly: GCF_001981525.1. Taxonomy (GTDB): domain Bacteria; phylum Pseudomonadota; class Alphaproteobacteria; order Sphingomonadales; family Sphingomonadaceae; genus Sphingomonas; species Sphingomonas jeddahensis. The sequence continues at coordinate 420,340 of NZ_MPSB01000001.1, forward strand.
CTCTCATAGGCGTTGCCGGCGTCGATGAAGGGCACGATCCCGAAATTCCCGAAGCGGTAGCGCGCTTCAAGCGCGAATTCGTTGATGCTGCGTCCGCCAACGGGCCGCAGATCGCCGATGTCGATGTTGCCATCCTCGTCAGGCCGCAGCGACGATACCGGCTCGAACGGCCCAAGCCGCTGGAAGCCGTAGCCGCGCACCGACCCACCGCCGCCGCCGTAATAGCGCCGCGAGGGCGACAGGTCGTCGCGATCGATGCCGAAGATCGAACCGGCGCGCGCGCGCCCCGCGATCACCAGGCTGTCGCTGACCGGGTAATATAGCGTGCCTTCCACCATCGTGCGCGCATAGGGCCGAACCGACCCCTGCACCGAGGTTTCCGGGCTGAGATTGAGTTTCAGGCGGAAGCCCTTGGTGGGATTGAGCAGATCGTCGGACTTGTCCCACACCGCCTGCAACGGGATGGCGGCGATGCCATAGGTCCGCCGCACGCGCTCGTTCCGACCGAAGTCGAACACGCTTTCGTTGGTGCCGGTCAGCTCGGCGCCGAAAGCATAGGTGAACGGCTTCTGCCAGATGGGCGTCGAATCATACGCCCAGCGCGCGAAGATCGTGCCGGTGAAGGCGTCAAAGGCGTCGTAATTCGCGTGATTAGCCGCAACGCCCGCAGAGAAGGTACGGTCGCGCTTGCCCGCGTTGTTGCGCCGGAAGGTCGCCGATGCACCCTGCTGCTGCGTGCCGCCGACCGCAGTGAGGATCAGCGCGCCTTCGGGCGGGAACAGGTTGCGGTGGGTCCAGCTACCCTCGAGCTTGACGCCCTCGCCCGTGCCATAGCCGCCGCTGCCCGCAAGGCTGCGCCACGGCCCCTTGGTCTGGCGCACCATCAGATCGACCTGTTCGGTCCCGTCCGGTCCTGCCTTGCCTGTCCGCACCGGCTCCACGCCGACGCTGTCAAACAGTCCCGTTGCGACCAGCGCCTCGCGCAGGTCGTCACGCTTGCGCGTGTCGTACAATTCGCCCTGCTTGAACCGGGGGAATATGCTGAGATGGTCGGGGTCGAACACCGCATCGCCCTCGGTACGCACCACCCCGAACGAGGATCGCGGCCCGGTTTCCACCGGCAGCGTGTAATCGCCGGTCAGGGTTGTATCGTCGAGCAGGATGTCGCGATCGCCCACCTCGACAAAGGGATAGCCGCGCTGCGGCAGCACCAACGCGACATTCGCCTCTGCGCCCTGCACCCGCGCCGCCTCGATCGGATCACCCGTCTTCAGCGGCAGTTGTTCGCGCACCAGGTTCGGCGGCACCGTCTCGTTGGCGGTGACGTTGATCGCGCCCAGCTTGTAGATGGCGCCCGGCGTTGCGGTCAGCACCGCGCGCAACCGGCCCTTTCGGTCGGGCACCGTCTCCAGCGCCACCGACGCGACGCCATCATAATAGCCCAGCGACTTCATCAGCCGAACGGCGAGCTGCTCGTCTTCCTTGCCGCGCGCGTTGACCTGGGTTGCGTTTGCTGCCTTGCCATCGCCCTCCTCGAGCGCGGATAGCGACTTGAACTCATCCTCCAGCCCGATCTCATCTAGCCCCCGCACCACCGTCACGTAGCGGATTTCCGGTGCATCCGCTTCTGCAACATCGGCGGCGGTTTGCAGCGGCACCGTCTCGGTGCTGCCGAGCGGCGTCAGTGGTTGGGCAAGCTCGGGATCAACCGGCGCCTCGGGCGGCAGTGTGCCCGCGGGCACATCGGCGAGCGGAGGAGCAGGTGGCACTTGCAGCCCCGCCTGCGGCGGCGCGGCCTGCGGCATCGACGCCTGGGGCATCGGCTCGAGCGGCGCATTGAGATCGCTGGAAAGCGAGGGCAGCGCGGCATCGAACGTCGCGTCGGGCACGATCGGCGCGTTGCCCTGCGGGTCAGCCGCGGGCGTCGTCGCAGAGCGCGGTGCATCGGGACCTGTCGCCGGCGCCGTACCCGGTTTCGTCATCTGTGCCCCAACCGGGGTAGATGCTGCGATCAGCGCAACCGCGAGCCAGCGATGACACCCCGAACTGAAACTCACGATTGCCCCTTTTCGACGCGGACCGCTCGAACTTTCGATGCGTTCCCGTATCTTGCAACGCCCGCCCTAAGGATAAGTTTCCTTAACGCGCGGCCGCCTTCCTCGTCATCCCGCACGTGATCCCGGATCCAAGCCGCCGCGCACGTTGCTGCAATCGGGGAGCGACATGTCTCTAATAACCACGTCAGCCCCACCTTGTACCGGGTTTAAAGCCCCGAACTTCATGGTTTCAAGGCGCGGACCGCTGAATGCCGGGATCGAGCCCGGCATCGCGGGAGAAACATGGGAAGCTCGATCGCTTCACCCTCATCCCCTAATCAACCTGCGACACATTGCGACATGTTTGAGGGTGGCCTCCCCCGTTGAAACCGATTACCCGGGCCTCAGCAGTCACGCTGCCCCATCCCGTGTAATCGCTTGGCGGAGATCAAGACATAATGCATCACCCGCACGGTCGTGCGCCTGCATTCTGTGGGGCCGGCGCCTTCATGAGCAAGCAGGATTGATGCCGTTGATCGACGCACGAAAGCTCGCCGTGCTCGCCGCGCTGGCGCTGACCGCATGTGGTGACGGCGCGGAGCAGGCCAACAAAAAGGAACAACGCCGCGGTCCCGCGCAGGTCGGCTATGTCGTGGTGCAGCAAACGCGCGTGCCGCTTGTCACGGAGCTTGCTGGTCGGACGTTCGCGTATCGCAGTTCTGAGGTCCGCCCGCAGGTCAGCGGCGTGATCCAGAAGATGTTCTTCAACGAAGGCACGGTCGTGCGCCGGGGCCAGCCGCTCTACCAGATTGATCCCAGCCTTTATCGCGCGGCGGTCAATGAGGCGCGCGCCAATGTCGCCAGCGCGCAGGCCACCGCCCAGGCCGCGCGCGTCCGCGCCGACCGGCTCCGTCCGCTTGCCGAGATCGAGGCAGTCAGCAAACAGGATTATACCGATGCCGTCGCGACGCAGCGGCAGGCGGAGGCGAGCATTGCGCAAGGGCGCGCGCAGCTGGAAACCGCGCGTACCAACCTACGCTTCGCCACCGTACCGGCGCCGATCACCGGGCGGATCGGCCGCACGCTGTTCACCGTCGGTGCGCTCGTCACAGCCAGCCAAACCGAACCGCTGACCACCATTCAGCAGCTCGACCCGATCTATGTCGATATCCAGCAATCGGCAGCCGCGCTGCTGAACCTCAGGCGCCGCATGGCCGCCGGCGGCGTGCTGCCGGCCAGCGCCTCCGTCCGGCTGAAGCTGGAAGACGGCAGCGATTACGGCCAGACCGGCACCGTTGAATTCGCCGAAGTGGTGGTCGATCAGCAGACCGGCACGGTCACGCTGCGCGCCCGCTTCCCCAATCCCGGCGGCCTCCTTCTGCCGGGCATGTTCGTCCGCGCCGTCTTCGCGCAAGCGATCGAGACCAACGCCTTTCTCGTGCCGCAGCAGGCCGTGTCGCGCGACCCCCAAGGAAACGCCACCGTCTGGCTGGTCGGCGCGAACAACAAGGTGCAGCAGCGTACCGTGCAGACCGTGCGCGCCGAAGGTGCCAATTGGGTCGTCACCGGCGGGCTCCGTCCTGGTGATCGTGTGATCACACAAGGCACCGCCAACCTCAGCGACAATGCCACCGTCCGGCCCGTCCCCGCAAACACGCCGCAACAGCCCAAGCCCCCCTCACCCGAGCAGCTGGAACAGCAGCAAAAAGCCAAGGGCAAGGGCGACTGATGTCGCGCGTCTTTATTGATCGGCCGATCTTTGCCTGGGTGCTCGCCATCATCGTCATGATGGCCGGCACGGGCGCGATCCTGAGCCTGCCCATTGCGCAATATCCCGACGTCGCGCCGCCGCAGGTGTCGATCAACGCGACTTATCCGGGCGCCAATGCGCAGACGATCGAGAATTCGGTCACTCAGGTGCTGGAGCAGCAGCTGACCGGCATCGACGGCCTGCTGTATTTCAGCTCCTCGTCCACCTCGCGCGGCTCGGTGTCGATCACCGCAACCTTCGAGAAGGGCACCGATGCCGACATCGCTCAGGTGCAGGTGCAGAACCAGCTTCAGCAGGCGATCACCCGCCTGCCGACGCAGGTTCAGCAGCAAGGGCTTCGCGTTCGCAAGTCCAACCCGGACTTTCTGCTGATCGCCGGCGTCTATGACATTAGCGACAAGATGACGAACCGGGACGTGTCGGATCTCATGTCCTCCACGCTCCAGGATCCGCTCGGCCGCGTGCAGGGCGTCGGCGACACCAACGTGTTCGGCTCGCAATATGCCATGCGCATCTGGCTCGATCCGGCGCGGCTCGCGAGTTTTCAGCTGATGCCCGGCGACGTAGTGTCGGCGATCCAGACGCAGAATACCGAAGTCGCGGCGGGCGAGATCGGCGGCCAGCCGATGCCCGACGCGCAGATGCTCAATGCCACGGTGACCGCGCAGTCACGGCTGCAGACGCCGCAGCAGTTTCGCGACATCCTCCTGAAGACCTTGCCTTCGGGCGCGACGGTGCGTGTCGGCGACGTCGCGCGCGTTGAGCTCGGCTCGGAAAACTACAGCGTCGCCAGCCGCATCAACGGCCATCCCGGCGCCGGCATCGCTGTGCTCCTCGCGCCCGGTGCCGACGCGCTGGCGACGGCGGAGCTGGTCAAGGCGGAGATCGCGCGTGTCGCCAAGACCTATCCGCCCAATATTCGCATAGCCTACGCCAACGACTCCACCGACTTCATCAAACTGTCGATTGACGAGGTGGTGAAGACGCTGATCGAGGCGATCATCCTCGTCGTGATCGTCATGTTCGTGTTCCTGCAAAGCTGGCGCGCGACTTTGATCCCGACGATCGCGGTGCCGGTGGTGCTGCTCGGCACCTTCGCGGTCTTCTATCTCGCCGGCTTCTCGATCAACACGCTGACGTTGTTCGGCCTCGTGCTCGCCATCGGCCTGCTGGTCGATGACGCGATCGTCGTGGTCGAGAATGTCGAGCGGCTGCTCGAAGAAAATCCCGACATGACGCCGCGCGAAGCGACGATCGAATCGATGCGCGAGATCACCGTCGCGCTGGTCGCGATCGCACTCGTCCTGTCGGCGGTGTTCCTGCCGATGGCCTTTTTCGGCGGGTCGACCGGCGTGATCTACCGTCAGTTCTCGCTCACCGTTATCTCCGCGATGATCCTGTCCGTCGCGGTCGCGGTCGTCCTCTCCCCCGCCCTCACCGCCACCCTGCTCAAGCAGCGGCACAAGAAGGACGAGGAAGAAAAGCAGGGCTGGTTCGACCGGCGCTTCGGCTGGGTTTCGCAAAAGCTCGGCCGCGCCAGCGACTGGTTCAACCGCAATTTCGAACGGGGAACCGAGCGCTACGTCGGCTGGGTGCAGCGGGTGGTCGATCGCAAATGGCTGTTCCTGGGCGTCTATCTGGTCGTGGTCGCGTTGCTCGCGGTGCTGTTCCTGCGCCTCCCCACCGGCTTCCTGCCGACCGAGGATCAGGGCGGCGCGCAGATCCAGTTCCGCCTGCCCGCCGGCGCCACGCGCAGCCGCACCGAAGAGGTGCAGCAGTCGGTTGAGCGCTATTTCCAGACCTATGAAAAGGCGAACGTTCGCACGATGCTCACCGTCGCTGGCGGCGGCGGCGGCGCGTCGGGCCAGAACACCGGCCGCGGCTTCATCTCGCTGACTGATTGGGCCAAGCGCAAGGGCGCGGAGAATACCGCCGACGCGATCGTCGCGCGCGCCGCCGCGGCCTTCCGCGCCTTCCGCGATGCGCAGGTGTTCGCGCTCGTCCCGCCCGCGATCCGCGGCCTCGGTCAGTCCGAAGGCTTCACCATGGAGCTGCTCAACACCGGCGGCCTCAGCACCGAGAAGTTCGCCGCCGCGCGCGACAGGCTGCTCGCACTGGCGAACAATGATTCGCAGCTCACCGGCGTGCGCCTCAGCGAATTGCCCGACATCGGCACCTTGCGGGTCGATACCGATGCGCAGCGCATCGCCGCGCTCGGCATCTCGCAGACCGACGTCAACACGACATTGTCGACCGCCTGGGGTGGCCGCTACGTCAACGACTTCATCGATCGTGGCCGCGTGAAGCGCGTCTATGTTCAGGGCGACGCAGAATATCGCGACGATCCCGACTCGCTCTATCAATGGTTCGTGCGCGGATCGAACGGGCAGATGGCGCCCTTCTCCAGCTTTGCGACGACCAGCTGGTCGCAGGCGCCGACCACCATCTCGCGCTTCAACGGCGTTCAGTCGTTCGAGTTCGAGGGCTCCGCCGCGGGCGGCGGCAGTTCGGGCGACGCGATGGCGCGGATCGAGCAGCTCGCCTCGCAGATCCCGGGCACCAGCGTCGCCTGGGCGGGCATATCCTATCAGGAACGGCTGTCCTCCGGCCAGGCGCCGTTGCTCTACGGCCTGTCGATCATTGTCGTCTTCCTGTGCCTCGCGGCCCTGTACGAAAGCTGGTCGATCCCGCTCGCCGTGCTGCTCGTCATCCCCCTGGGGCTGATCGGCGCCGTCGCCTTCGTCACGCTGCGCGGCCTTACGAACGACGTGTACCTCCAGATCGGCCTGCTCACGACCATGGGGCTGGCGGCGAAGAACGCCATCCTGATGATCGAGTTCGCCGAGCAGGAGGAAAGAAAGGGCGCACGCGTCATCGACGCCGCATTGACGGCGGCGCGCATCCGCCTGCGGCCGATCCTGATGACCAGCCTCGCCTTCATTTTCGGCGTGCTGCCGTTGGCGATCTCGACCGGCGCCGGCGCGAACAGCCGCATCGCGATCGGCACCGCGGTGATCGGCGGCATGTTCACCGCGACCGTGCTGGCGATTTTCTACATCCCCTTGTTCTTCGTCCTCGTCCGCCGCGGCTTCCGCGATGGCATCGCCAAACTCCGCGGCAATGAGCCCGGCTTCCATCCGCCTGCGGACCTGAATGAGCCGCCCGGCGGTACGCCGCACCTGGAGCAACGATGATGCGCGCGCTGGCCCCGCTCCTGCTCGTTTCGGCCCTGGGGGCGTGCTCCATGGCCCCGAAGTACGTGCGTCCGGACCCGCCGATACCTCCCTCCTGGCCCAGCGGTGATGCCTATCTGGCCCAGTCGGAGGCGACGCTCCCCAGCGTCACCTATCGCGACATCTTCCGCGATCCGCGGCTCCAGAAACTGATCGACCAGGCACTGGCGAACAATCGTGACCTACGGGCAAGCGTGGAAAATATCGCTGCCGCCCGCGCCCAATATCGCATCCAGCGCGCCGAACTCTTCCCCCAGATCGACGTCGGTGGGGCAGTCACTCGCCGCGAGATCGGCGCCGGTTCGGCCGGCGGGAATTTCGCCGTCGGCGGAACCACTTACCAGGCGAATGCCGGCGTCAACGCCTTCGAACTCGACCTGTTCGGCCGCGTCCGCTCGCTCAGCGTCGCCGCCCTGAACCGCTACTTCGGCCAGGAGGCCGCCACGCGGGCCGTCCGCCTGACGCTTACCGGCGACGTCGCCGGCGCCTGGCTGACTTACGCCGCCGACCAGAGTCTGTTGAAACTGGCTGAGGACACCGCCGCCGCCGCACGTCGCTCCGTTACCCTGACGCGCGCGCGGGTTTCCGGCGGCATCGCGCCGCGTACGGATCTTCGTCAAGCCGAACAGATCCTCGCGACATCCGAGGCAAACATTGCCAGCCAGCGCACCGCGCTCGCTCAAGATATCAATGCCTTACAGCTGTTAGTTGGCGCGCCCGTTGCGCCATCTTTGTTGCCGCGGTCGATCGAAGAAGCGGCCGGAACGGTGGCTGAGCTACCCGCCGGCCTCGACAGTCGCGTGTTGCTGCGCCGCCCGGACGTGGTGCAGGCAGAGTATGAGCTGCGCGCCGCCAATGCCGAGATCGGCGCCGCTCGTGCCGCATTATTCCCGAGCATCTCGCTTACCGGCCTGTTCGGTTTCGCCAGCACCGCCTTGTCCTCCCTGCTGAGCGCTGACTCACTGACGAAAACTGCAACGGCCAACATCGGCTATCCGATCTTCCGCGCGGGAGCGGGCCGTGCGGGCGTCGAGCAGACGCAGGCGCTGCAGCGCGCGGCGCTTGCGACGTACGAAGGCACGATCCAGACAGCCTTCCGCGAAGTGGCCGATGCCCTTGCGCGGCGTGGCACGGTGACCGATGAACTGGCAGCCAATGAACGCTTCGAAGCCGCCGCCGCCGACACCTATCGATTGTCGGAAGCGCGCTATCGCGGCGGAATCGATACGTTCCTGACGACGCTGGACGCGCAACGTTCGTTGTACGCGGCACAGCAATCCGTTGTGCAGACGCGGCTGGTGCGGGCAACCAATCTGGTGACGCTCTATCGTACGCTGGGCGGTGACTCACAGCTCAGCACCGGGATCGGGATGGTACAACAGCCATAACGGCGTAATACAATCGTCACCGTGCGGTAACGATTAAGGCATGCTACGGCAGAACCTTGTGCTCCGCGGCACGTTGTCGCGCGGACTTCAAGGAGACGTATTCAACATGGCCACTGCCGCGGCGACCTGTTCCAAGCCGCCTTCCGCTATTCTCGCTCTGACGGAATTGCCGCGTGCCCTGCTTGAATTCGGGTTGCTGCCGATGGCGGCACCAGCGCTTGCCAGCCTGCCGCGCGGCGATGGACATCCCGTGCTCGTCATTCCGGGGTTCAACGCCTCCGATCGATCGACCCGCATTCTCCGCTTCTACCTTCGCCACATGGGATATGAGGCGCACAGCTGGGATCTTGGCCGCAACCGCGGGCCGCGATCCATCGGCGATGCCGGCGAGAAACTGATCGAGCGGATCGAGACGATTTATGCGCGAGACAGCCGCCGCATCAGCATCGTCGGCTGGAGCCTGGGCGGCATCATGGCGCGCGTGATCAGCCGACGGCTACCCGACAAGGTGCGACAAGTGATCACGCTTGGTGCGCCCTTTGCCGGCACCCCGCGCGCCACTCGGGTGTGGCGCCTGTATGAGTATCTGTCGGGGCACCAGATCGATGATGAGCGCGCGCTTTCTTATCTGAGCGAGGGCGAAATGCCGCTACCCTTCCCGTCGACGGCGATCTGGAGCCGCGACGACGGCATCGTGCCTTGGGCAAGTTGCGTGGAGCCCCATTGCGACACCAGCGACAACATCGAGGTATTCGGCAGTCACTTCGGCCTGCCGATCAATGCGGCGGTAATGTACGCGATCGCGGATCGGCTCGCCCAGCCTGAGGATGCGTGGAAGCCGTTCGATCGCCGCGGATTGTGGCGCGCCATGGCTTATCCCAGCGCCGGGCACGCGTAGCGCCTTCCCAACTCCGGCAAAAACGGAGTTGGGAAGGCACGTCAGCGGTGGTCATTAGGCTAACAAGATCAGGGCGCAACCTGCTGTATTCGCGGTCTATTTTGCGGCGGCCAGCATCAGCAGTGTGGCAAGGCTCACCGCCATGCTGTCGACGTCCTTGGCCTTGTCGATCACCATGGCTTCTTCCAGCGAGTGTGCACGCATCGTCTGGAAGCCAGAGCCGAGCGTCACCGCGGGGATGCCGAGGCTCATCGGGAGGTTGGAGTCGGTCGAGCTGGCGCCGTATTTCGGCTCGAAGCCAGCCGCCTTGGTGACGGCGGTGGCGATCTGGACAATGTCGGTGTCCAACGCAGTTGCGCCAACCGGACGATCCCCGACCTTTTGGGCATCAAAGGAAACCTTGCCCTTAGCCGTTGATCGTGCGGCGTTTTCCATTTCGGCAGCGCGTGGCAGAAGGGCGAGGAAAGCCTGCTCCTCCGCATCAAGCGCGGCCTTTCCGGCGGAGCGCATGTCGATCGTCATCGCCGTCGAAAAGGGGATCGAGTTGACGGACGTGCCGCCTTCCAGCAGCCCCACATTATAGACGGTGCGGGGTTCGGCGGGCACCTTCATCTTGCCGAATTCAACCATCGCGTTGGCCATGGCATAGGCCGGATTGACGAGACCAAAGTCGCCGAAGGAGTGACCGCCGGGACCTTTGAACGTCACCTTGTAGCGCCTCGAGCCGACGCCGCCATTGGTGATGCGGCCGGCACGACCTGGCTCGAGGGATATAAAATAGTCGATTTTATTCTTCAGCGGTCCCTTGGTGAACAGGTAGCGGACGCCGCGGAGGTCGCCTGGACCTTCCTCGCCGACGTTGCCCATGAAGATGATGTCGGCCTTGGTGGAATAGTTCGCAGCCTTCATCGCGCGGATGAAGGCGAGAAGTACCGGCAGGCTTGAGGTATCGTCGCCAACCCCCGGCGCATAAAGCATATTTCCTTCGCGACGCACCTTTACGTTGGTGCCCTCGGGGAAGACGGTGTCGAGATGGGCGGTGATGACGATCAGTGGGCCGCCACCGGTGCCCTTGCGGGTGCCATAGACATTTCCCTCGGCGTCGGTGGTAAGGTCGCTAAGCCCTTCTGCGCGCAGCAGTTCCAGAAAGGCCGCAGCACGGTTCGCTTCCTTGAAGGGCGGCGCTTCAATCTCCGTCAGCGTGATCACGTCTGCGACAATTCTTGGGTGATCTTCGGCGATTTTCGCCTTCGCCGCGGCGAATTTCGGAGAGGAAAGCAGCGCTTTGGCGGCAGAGTTCACACTTTGCGCCGCCGAAACCGCAGGTGCGGCGACAGCGGCGAGCAGCGCCAGCATCGTCTTCTTCATTTCTGCGTTCCCCCTTCAACAAACCCCCATTGATGCCGATGCATCATGGATGCGTCGAGACCCATTCGTTGGAGACGCCGGCTCCTCGCGCAACTTCGACCGTGCGGCGGGCGAGCACGTCCACCGTATCGATCAGCGGCACGGCGAGATCGGCAGGCCCGAGCACCAGCGGCACTTCGGTGCATCCCGCCACCACGACCTCTGCCCCCTGCTCGACCAGCCGCATCGCCGCAGCGAGCACGCCATCTCGCCCAGCCGCCAAGTCGCTGGCCTTGATCTGCCAGATTGCCGCCATGAATGCCGCGCGAGCGGTGGGATCAGGAACGACCGGCAGCAAGGACCGGGCGGCGAGCGCGCGTTCGTACAATTGCGCCTCCACCGCGCCCGCGACCGCGAGGACGCCGATCCGGCGCGCGGCCGGGTGAGACCGGGCGACCGTGTCCACCGCCTCCTCGATCAGATGGAGGAACGGCAGCGGGGTGGCGGCGATCACCGCATCGGCGAAGGCATGGGCGGCATTGCAGGGCATCACCAGAACGTCCGCCCCCGCCGCCGCCAAGCCGCGCGCCATCTCTGCCAGCATCGGCGCTGGCGACGGGCCGGTTCCGGCGATGGCGGCATTGCGATCGGGCAAAGCGGGGTTGCTGTCGACGATCAGCCGGACATTGTCCTGCTCCCGCGCGGCGCCCGCCTGCGAATGGCGCAGCACCTTGGCCATGAAGTCGATCGTCGCGGCGGGCCCCATGCCGCCGAGCACGCCGACCGTCAGCGGCGCAGCGCGCGCAGGGTCGTCCGACATCAGACCGGCACCGCCCCCGTCAGGATCGGCTGATAGGCGTAGAGCGCCGGCGCGCCCCCCGTGTGTACGAAGAGCACGCGTTCGCCCGCAGCGATCTCGCCCGAACGGACGAGGCCGACCAGCCCGGCCGCCGCCTTGCCGGTATAGACTGGATCGAGCAGCACGCCTTCGTGAGCGGCGAACAGGCGAACCGCCTCGATCATCTCCGCTGTGGGCAGCGAATAGCCCGGGCCGACCCATTCGTCGCGGCATTCGATTGCTTCGCGTGGGATCGCCGGGCCGACGCCGGCCAGCTCAGCGGCGGCGACCGCGAGCTTGTGGACGTTGCCCTCCTGCTCCGCGCGCGGCCTGCGCACGTTGATGCCGGTAACGGGAATGCCGGCGCTGTTGCCGATCAGACCGGCGACCAGCCCCGAATGGGTGCCCGCGCTGCCGCTTGCCACGACGATGCGATCGAAGGCGATGCCCATGGCGAAAGATTGCGCCAGGATTTCCTCGGCACAGGCAACATAGCCAAGCGCGCCAAGGGCATTCGAGCCGCCACCGGGAATGATATAGCCCTGGCGCCCCTCCGCCACGAGATCGGCCGCGACCTTCTCCATCGTCGCCTGCAGATCATCGCCGGCGTTGACCACCGTTACCGATTCCACGCCGAGCAGATCGAACAGGAAGTTGTTGCCCGAGGCGGCCTTGTCATAGCTGCCCGCAACACGCTGTTCGAGCACGAGGCGGCACTTCAGCCCTTCCCGTATCGCGGCCGCGAGCGTCAGGCGGCAATGGTTGCTCTGCACCGCGCCGACCGTGATCAGCGTGTCCGCCCCACGCGCCAGTGCCTCGGCGACGAGGAATTCGAGCTTGCGCGTCTTGTTACCGCCGGCGGTGAGGCCGAGCTGATCGTCTCGCTTGATGAAGAGTTCCGCGCCGCCCAGCACCTTGCTGAGGTGCGGCATGGGTTCGATCGCAGTGGCGCCTGCCGTATAGCGGCGGCGCGCGAAACGCGCGAGGTTCATGGTGATAACTCCTGTTACGGCGCGAGGGCCGGTCTTGCCGGGCGGGTGTAACCGCGGCTGTCGTTGCTAGTCGAGCATCGCCGGCGATTGTCGGCATCGCGACAGCGTTGCGCGGCCGCGCGTTTCGCGCTTAGCGTTTCGGCATGGCCCGCCGTGCTCTTCGCCTGTCGCTCAAGCTGCTGATCTGGTTCGTTGCTCTGTCGCTGCTGCTGGTCGTCGCCTTCCGCTTCGTACCGCCGCCCTTCACGCTGACGATGCTGGGCGACCTGATGAGCGGGCGGTCGATCACCAAGGAATGGACGCCGCTGGACCAGATCGATCCCGACATGGCGCGGGCGGCGATCGCGGGCGAGGATGCGAAATTCTGTTCGCACAATGGCTTTGACTTCAAGGCGCTGGCCAATGCGGCATACCGTAACGCGCAGGGCGGGCGGCTCCGGGGCGGATCGACGATCAGCCAGCAGACGGCGAAGAACGTCTTTCTGTGGCAAGGCGGCGGTTACGTCCGCAAGGCGTTCGAGGCGTGGTTCACCGTGCTGATCGAGGCGGTGTGGGGCAAGCGCCGAATCATGGAAGTGTATCTGAACGTCGCGGAGACCGGGATCGGCACCTACGGCGCAGAAGCCGGGGCGATCCGATACTTCAACCATTCCGCGGCGAAGCTGACGCCCACCGAGGCGGGGCGGATCGCGGCGGTGTTGCCACTCCCCAAGAAGCGCGAGGCGGTGGATCCGCGCGGGTTCGTGCGGCGGCATGGCAATGCGATTGCGCGGCATGTGGGCGTGGTGCGGCGCGAGGGGCTGGATGCGTGCGTGCGGTGATGGTTTTGCCGGATGCGACGTTCCGGCCTTCAGCCGGGTTACCGCTCGCTATCGTGAACGAAGAGAGAAGAAGCGGGAGCCCGGATCAAGTCCGGGGTTACGTCTGAGTGGTTTCTCCGCCTCGCCATTCCGACCAGGGTTAGTCTGTTTCGATTACCCTGATCCGTTCGCCCTGAGCCTGTCGATGGCTGTGGTCCAGGCACGTACTTCGACAGGCTCGGTACGAACGGAGTGTTGAGTGAAGTTACTTGGCGGCGCCGTCAATTGCGCCCCCAGCCTTTTCGGCGGTGTCGCCGACGCTCTTGGCCGCGGAAGTGATCGCCGATGTTTCCAGCGATTCGTTCTTCGACTGGTTGAACAGGAAGAAGGCGGCGATCACCACCGCGAGCAGTACCGCCAGGCCGATCAACATGCCGCTGCCACCGCCGCGACGCTCAATAACCGTCGTGTGCGTGGTGTGCGGGGTAGTCGTTTCCGTGACCCGTTCGTCGACCATGATACGCTCTCCTTTATAACTGAAGAGCGCAACGCGGCCGACGCGGACCTTGTTCCTTGACCGTAACGGCCCCGGTCACCTCACATCAGAAGGGCAGCTTGAAGCCCGGCGGCAGCTGGAGCCCGCTGGTCATCTTGCCCATCTCCTGCGACGAGGCGGCATCGGCCTTGGTGCGCGCGTCGTTGAAGGCGGCGGCGACCAAGTCTTCCAGCATCTGCTTTTCGCTCGGCACGATCAGCGAATCGTCGATCGAGACGGACAGGATACGGCCCTTGGCGGTGGCCTTGATCTTCACCAGCCCGCCGCCAGCGGCGCCTTCGATCTCGATCTTGTCGAGCGTCGCCTGCGCCTCGTCCATCTGCTTTTGGACGTTCTGCGCCGCGCTCTGAGCTGCGGCGAGCAGTTCGTTGATATCCTTCACGAAACGTTCCTCTTCTTGGGCCAGTCGATCAGTTCGGCTTCCGGGAAAGCCTCCAGCGCCGCTTTCACCAGCGGCGAGGCGAGCACCGCCTGGCGCTCGGCCTCAGCGGCGGCATCCTGCGCTTCCTTGAGCGTCGGTTCGCCCGGCGCGTCGAGCAGCGTGAGTTTCCACGCCGTATCGGTCAAACCACGCAGCGCCGCGGTGGTTTCCGCCAGCGTGTCCGCGGCGATCGGGCGAGCGCCGCTGAAGACGATCTCGGGCGGCTGGTAGCTGACGACGCGTGCGCCATGCGCCAGGCGGACGGCGAGCAGATGGTGGCCGCCCTCCTCCATCCGCTCGACCAGTTCGGCGAAGCTTTCAGGTAGAATCGCCCGGGCCGGCGCGGGCGGCGGCGGTGTGGCAGCGGGCGGTTGATTGGTAACGCTGGGCGTTGAACCCGTGCCCGCGGGCATCTGGCGTACAAGTTCGGCCGGATCGGGCATCGAACGGGCATGGACAACGCGCAGCAGCGCCATTTCCGCCGTTTCGATCGGCATGGCGGCGCGCGCGACCTCGTCATGGCCCTTCAGCAGCAACTGCCACAGGCGATGAAGCAGCGGGAAGGACAGCTGGGTGGCCCATTCGCGATACGCCTCGCGCTCCTCGGCAGGCTGCGCAGGATCTTCCGCGGTGCCGACCTTGGACAAGGTGACGCCGTGCACCGCCTCCAGCAACGCGCGCAGCACGCCTTGGGGATCGACGCCGAAATCGTACTGGCGGCGCAACGCGGCGAGTGCGCCGGGGGCGTCGCCGGCGAGCAGCAAGCCAAGCAGATCACGCACCGCGCTGCGATCCGACAGGCCGAGCATGTCGCGCACCGCCGCCGCGGTGACACCGCTGCCCTCCAGATCGGCATGGGCGATCGCTTGATCCAGGATCGACAAGCCGTCGCGTGCGGAGCCTTCCGCCGCACGGGCGATCAACGCGAGCGCTTCCGGTTCGGCGGTGACGCCTTCCTTGTCGCTGACCAATGCGAAATGCTCGGCGAGCTTTTCGGCGGGGATGCGGCGCAGGTCGAAGCGCTGGCAGCGCGACAGCACCGTTACCGGCACCTTGTTCACCTCGGTGGTGGCGAACAGGAACTTCACATGACCGGGCGGCTCCTCCAGCGTCTTCAGCAGGCCGTTGAAGGCCGCCTTGGACAGCATGTGGACCTCGTCGATGATGTACACTTTGTAGCGCGCGGACACCGCGGCGTAGCGCGAGGCCTCGATGATCTCGCGGATGTCGTCGATACCGGTATGGCTCGCGGCGTCCATCTCGATCACGTCGATGTGGCGGCCCTCGGCGATCGCGCGGCACGGCTCGCACTGCCCACAGGGGTCGATCGTCGGGCCGCCGGTGCCGTCGGGGCCGATGCAATTCAGCGCCTTGGCGATGAGGCGGGCGGTGGAGGTCTTGCCGACGCCGCGGACGCCGGTGAGGAGGAAGGCGTGGGCAATGCGATCGCGCTTGATCGCATTTTCCAGCGTGCGGACCATCGCCTCCTGCCCGATCAGCGCCTGGAAGGTCTGCGGGCGGTATTTGCGGGCGAGGACGCGGTAGGCCTCACCGCCGCTGCGGGGCGGCTGGGCGGGTTCGTCCAGGCCGAGGAGGGTGTCGGTCATTGCCGGCCGTGGGGGATGGTGAGGGTGTCGCGCACGGGTTTGCCATAGGGGGTTGGCGGCGATGAGTCAGGGAAAAATGAGGGTGCGCCATCCTCTTCACCGTTCGTGCCGAGCGCAGTCGAGGCATGGGCCGCAGGCGGTGGCGCGTGTGGCTTGTCCCTCGACGTTGCTCGGGACGAACGGAGGAGAGGAAATCGGGTGGCGCCGCGGCCGAGCCGCGTCGTCAGACGGCGCTTTGCGCCGCTGGCCGCGCTCACCTGCTCAGCAGGGTCGCGGTGGGAGCCGGAACGACCCGTGGCGAAATCGTTGTGGCTGCTTCCTTCCGGACCTGACCAAGTTGGCGACGACCACGCCCGCCCGACTCCCGGCGCGGCATATGGCCGAGCCGGGGCGTCTGTTCAAGAGCGTGTCAGCGCCAGACGTTGAAGCAGCGCCGCACCGGGCCGTAATAGCCGCGTACGATGTTGCAGACGACGCGCTGCCGGGGGCGATAGCGATAGCCGTAGCGCCGGCCGTCACCGCGCCAGTGGCGGCCTCGCCCACGATCCCAACGGCGGTCGTCGCGGCCACGCCAGCGCCGTTCGCCACGCCACCCACGGTCGCCGTTCCAGCCACGATCGTCATGCCAGCCACGGCGTTGCGCCTCGGCCGGAGCCGGTGTGAGCGCACTGGCAGCGAGCAGGCCAGCAGCGGTGAAAGCGATGAGCTTCATCTCGATACTCCTTTACACGTTCGCACCAGCGGAACGCTAAGGGGCGCCAGATGAACTCAAGATGTGGCGGTCATTCAGGTAAGCGCAGGGTCAAGCCGTCAAGTGATTGATCAAGCTTGATCTGGCACGACAGGCGGCTGGTGCGCGTGGCGCCATGTGCGAGGTCGAGCATGTCTTCCTCTTCCTCGCTGGCCGGTGCGAGGCGGCCGAAATCCTCGGCCGCGACAATGACGTGGCAGGTGGCACAGGCGAGATCGCCCTCGCACGTTCCCTCCAGCGGCAGTCCATAACGCTGGCCGACGTCGAGCAGGCGCTCGCCCGGTTCGGCATCGGCGACGATCGCGGGCTCCCCGGCCTGGAGGAAGCGGATCTTCACGCGGGCACCGCTTGCGCGTTGGCGGCGGCGGTGATTTTGTCGAGACCCTCGCGCAGTTCCGCCTCGGTCGTATAGCGGCCAAAGCCGAGCCGGACGGAGGCGCGTGCATCGGCATCGAGCAGGCCGATAGCCTTCAGCACATGGCTGGTCCGTCCCGATCCGCTGGCGCAGGCCGAACCGGCGGAGAAAGCGACGTCACGGCAATCGCTCATCAGCCGGTTCACGTCGAGGCCGCCGCGGCGTATGTTGATATTGCCGTGGTAGCGATCGGTGGCGGAGCCGTTGAGCGTCCAGCCGGCGAGGCGCTCGGCGGCCATGTCCCAGAGCCGCCCCACATGGGCGGCATCCGCCTCGCGCCGCTCGGCCATCAATCGTGCCGCAACGCCGAAGCCAACACAGAGCGCGGGGCTAAGCGTGCCGGAGCGGCCGCCCTCCTGATCACCGCCGTGGAGCAGCGGTTCGAGCGACACGCCGTCGCGGATCCACAGCGCGCCGATGCCCTTAGGACCGTGAACCTTGTGCGCGGAAATGGCGACCAGATCGCATTCGGCCGGGATCGGCACGCGGCCGTAGCCCTGCACCGCATCGCACAGCACGATCGTGCCATGGCGCTTGGCGGCGCGGACCAATTCGGGGAGCGGCTGCACGACGCCAATCTCGTTGTTGACCAGCATCGCGGCGAGCAGCCCCGCCCCCTGCCCCAGCACGCGATGCGCCACCCACAGGTCGAGCCGGCCGTCGGGGCGGACGGGGAGCACCGTCGCCTCGCGGCCGCCGGCCTGTTCGGCGCGGACGGTGTCGAGCACGGCGGCATGTTCGCTGGCGATCGTGACGATCGAGCCGGTGCTGCCCTTCAGCGCCCAGTTGAGCGCCTCGGTCGCGCCGCTGGTGAACACCACGCGGCCGCCGGGCGGCAGCAGCGCGGCGACCTGCTCGCGCGCGACCTCGATCGCGGCGCGCGCGGCGCGGCCTGGGCGGCTGGGCGAATGCGGGTTGGCGAACTGGTCGCGCAGCCACGGGACCATGGCGTCGAACGCTTCGGGCGCGAGCGGCGTGGTGGCCTGGTAATCGAGATAGATCATGCAGCAAGCGTCCTGGCGCCGCGCGCCATCGCGCGCCAGGCCTGAATGAAACGATCCACGTCGGCCGCGGTGGTGGTGCGGCCGAAGCTGACGCGGATCACCTCGCGCGTCGACTCTTCGCTCCAGCCCATCGCGCGCAGAACGTGGCTTGGCTTGAGACTCCCGCTGGCGCAGGCGCTGCCGGCGGAAACCGAGATGCCGGCGAGATCGAGGCGGATCAGCTGCGCGTTGGCGGCCATGCCGGGCAAGCGATAGCTGCCAATCGCGGAATGGCGCGGGGCGCTCTCGCCAACGACGATGCCGCCGGAGCGGCGGATTGCGTCGTCGAGGTGGGCGCGAAGGCCGGCGTGGTCCGGTTCGGGTTCGGCCAGCGCGGCGGCATAGCCGAGCGCAGCGGGAAGGTTTTCCGTGCCGGGGCGATAGCCGCGCTCCTGCCCGCCGGTGGGCGTGAGCGTGGCGAGATCGCGGACCAGCAGCGCACCGATACCTGGCGGGCCGCCACGCTTGTGGGCCGAGATGGCGACGAAGTCGGCATGGTCCGCGAGTTCGGGTGATGGCGGCATCTGGGCGGCATCGACGAGGAGGAGACCGCCGGCTTCGTGGACGATCTGCGCGACGGCGTCGATCGGCTGGCGAACGCCGGTTTCGCTGTTGCACCACTGAATGCAAAGGACCGGGCGGCTTGGGCGCTGGTTCGCGCCGGAATGCTCCCGCACCCGGTTGGTATCGGGACGCTCCCCTTCCCCGTTCGTGCCGAGCGAAGTCGAGGTGCGAGCCACAAGCGGCGCGTTCTCGGCACGTCCTTCGACTTCGCTCAGGACGAACGGGGTGGGTGTGGCTGTCAGGGCCTCGCGTAACGCGCCGAGGCTCACCGATCCGTCCGCATCGACTGGCACCGTTACCGCGCCCTCGCCGGCCGCGCGCAGCACCGCGTCATGCTCCACGGCGGAGATCACCCGCCACCCCGCGATCGCCCGCCCCAGCGCGATCCCCAGCGACTCGCTCGCCCCGCTGGTCAGCAGCACCTCGCCGCGCCAGCCGTATGCCGCGCCGATCGCCGCGCGCGCCTCTTCCAGCGCGGCGCGGGCGGCGCGTCCCTCCGCGTGCGGGGAGGATGGATTGGCCCACATCTCCATGCCGCACAGCATTGCTTCGCGCGCAGCGGCGGTCATCGGGGTAGTCGCAGCATGGTCCAGATAGAGGCGGTCGGGCAAAACTCGTTCCATAATCGGGCGCACGTCCTATATAGTGCCGCGTTCATGACGCCACCCGGCGCCACCAGCCAGACAAGAGTATCGATGCCCGAAGTCATCTTCCCCGGCCCCGAAGGTCGCCTCGAAGGGCGTTTCGCCCCCGCCCCCAAGCCGCGGGCGCCCGTTGCCATGATCCTGCATCCGCACCCGACGGCGGGCGGCACGATGAACAACCATATCGTGCAGGCGCTCTACAAGACGTTCCAGCGGCGTGGGTTCGCGACCTTGCGCTTCAACTTTCGCGGCGTGGGCAAGAGCCAGGGCACGTTCGACAATGGCGTGGGTGAGCTTTCGGATGCGGCGAGTGCGCTCGACTGGGTGCAGAGCTTCCACCCCGAGGCGCAAACGACGTGGATCGCAGGCTTCAGCTTCGGCGCGTGGATCGGCATGCAGTTGCTGATGCGCCGCCCGGAGATCCGCGGCTTTATCTCGGTGGCGCCGCCGGCGAACCTCTACGATTTCACCTTCCTGGCGCCCTGCCCCTCGTCCGGCATCATCATCCAGGGCGCCGAGGATGAAGTGGCGACCCCGCCCGCGACGCAGAAGCTCGTCGACAAGCTGCGCACGCAAAAGCATATCACTATCCACCACGACACCATCCCGCGCGCGAACCACTTCTTCGAGCATGAGATGAGCGAGCTGATGACGTCGGTGGACAATTATCTCGACATGCGGCTGGACCCGAACAGCCCGATCAAGTGACGCTCGTCGCCGCGGATTAACATGCGCTAATCCGCGTTTCAGCGACGAGCGTCACTTGATCGGGCTGTTCGGGTCCAGCCGCATGTCGAGATAATTGTCCACCGACGTCATCAGCTCGCT
>NZ_MPSB01000002.1 GCF_001981525.1 Sphingomonas jeddahensis
CCTCACCCCGGCCCTGAGCCGGGGTCCCGCTGCCTCGCCCCGCCGCTAAAACAAGAAGCGCGACACCGGATCAAGCCCGGAGTGACGAAGGCCCAAGCCCCCCTGTCCTACACGCCCCCGTTCGCGGTACGTTCCACGCCATGCAGCAGTGGATCCCCGCCCTACCGGCACCCGAGCCCCAGCCCGCCCCATCCGCGGATCCGCTCGCCTTCACCCCCGTCCCCCGCAAATACCGCTACGACGGCTGGACGGCGGAGCGGCAGCGCGCCTTCATCGCCGCGCTGGCCGAAACCGGCTCGGTCACCGCCGCCGCACGCCGCATCAACATGAGGACGGTCGGCGCCTATTACCTCCGCCGCCAGCCGGGCGCAGACAGCTTCCGCGCCGCCTGGGAAGCCGCACTCGCCAGCGGCGTCCAGCGCCTCACCGACATCGCCTTCGAGCGCGCGATCGAAGGCGTCCCCGTCCCCGTCTTCCACAAGGGCGAGCAGGTCGGCGAGCGCCGCTGGTACAATGATCGCCTGCTGATGTTCGTGCTCAAGCACCATCAGCCCGAGCGCTACGGCAAGCCCGCCGCGCTCCCACCCGGCACCAAGCATCCCGACACGCTCGCGCGCGAGGCCGCGCAGGACGGCTGCCCCGCCTGCCGCGAGCGCGCGAAGGAGGATGCCGAAAAGGCCAGGGTCGCCGCCGAGCAGGCGAAGCTGGACAACAACAAGTGGCTCGAAAACATGGTCAGCACCTATTATTACAAGGTGCTGGCCGAACGCTGCGCCCGCCGCGAGGGCGACATCGTCGCCTCCGACCTCTACCTGCGCCAGCTCTGCTATTTCGAGCTGATCCAAAACTGCGGCATGCGGCAGGACCTCATTCCCCTGTACTGGCCGGACGAGGACGGTGCGCTGCCGATCCACGCCATGGAGGTAGAGCCCGGCCCGCTCAGCGAGATGCTCGACAGGTTGCGCCGCCAGGCCTGGAAAGCCGCCGGCGAGCGCCCCGGCCCAGCGCGCGACGTACACCCGACCTGCGCGTGGCGCGGCGAGGTGTTCCGCGGCGACACGGCCAGGGAACGCGAACAGGCCCGCAAGCAGGCGCAGCGGATGATCGCCGAGGGCCAGGCCTTGTGGGAGGCGTGCGGGACGGAGGAGAGCTGGAGCCGCTTCAAGGCCGCTTCAGGGAGCTAGGCGAAGCCTAGCGACCGGCTCGGAAGCGCCGCGCGGCCGACGACCGCCCGGGCTCGCCGGGCGTGTCGATCGACGACGCGGCTTTGCCGCGGCGCGTGGAGGGATGGCACTCGGCCGAGTGCGGACTGGCTCTCAATCAGCAGGTCCTAAGTTCGAGTCCAAGTGCGTCCACCAACTTTCGCAGTAAAACGTTAAACACTTGTTTAGTAGCCAGTAATCCACCTTTTAGCGCTTATAGCTGAGCTAGTCAGCAAAGGCACCCGCGACGTGTAGAAATTCGAGTTGCTCCTGCGGAATCTCTATTCCAGGTTCGTACGACAGCAACTCAGATTCGTCTTTACGAGTAATCATCATCGCAAAGGCTGTCTGATGCAGCGTGCCATCCGGCAATATCTGGTAGGTCACGCATCCTACAAGCACCGGAAATAGAGGAAATTCATTGGTCGCGCCCTCTGCGCCAGGAATCCAAAGTCTCACATACTGCTGGTCCGGCAGTAAGAGCCTGCTTGCCGTTGTATTGACGACGCGCTTCGATTTGGCAAACGCGCCAGCGCGTTCGGGTGGGTTAACTAATCCGAGGTGAATTTCATCGACATCCGTGTAGACGTTAAGCGCAGGTGTCTTTCCGATGTTTTTGATGTGGACGCCGATCTCTAACGACAGGCCACCATGCGGTAAAAGTTTAAGTGGCCCTTCTGGAGTCACATGCACAGAAATCCACGCTCGCTCGCCCGCGACTAGCGCTTGCTGGGCTATGTCGGCGCTACGCCGGGACTCGCCAGCAGCGGCCCTTGCATATATCGCGGCGGCAACGGCCGATAACAGCGTAAGAATGCCAGTTACGGCTCCGATGCTAGCCGCAATGCCCTGCCTGTAAGCAATCGCGTTGGCCTGCGATGCAATTCGATTGGCCTGAACAGCTGGATCTTCGAAGCCGATTGGCACACTTTGTTCACCTTCGGCTAATTGACCAAGCTGGGGTTTCGTCGGCAGTGACACCCATGTCGCGCAGCCCGCCAACCAAACAAGTACGAAAGCTGCTAATGTCTTGCCAAGGTTTTTTCTGATCCAAGCCATTGCATTGACGTAGCGCCACTCATTGGTGCTCGCTAGGCTTGGATTGCCCTACATTATCGCCATTCACCTGACCGCTTTCGTGCTGCTAGAGCTGCAAACATAAGCGGGTGAGCAGTCATTCATCTCCCGTATATCGGCGCTGGCGACCTGGACATGTCACCACCAACGCGCTCGCCAGGTCGATCGTCTCCTGCTCACCGCTGTAGTCGTACGGGCCGTCCTTAGCCTCTGAAAAAATCCGCCAGTTTCGACCCAACTCATTCACAAAGTGGACAAGGTCGTCGCCTGCTTTCGAGTCGTACAGCGGCGCCCAGAGGAGAACGGCGTAAGGGTTGTCGGGGAGCTCGACGTAGTGGTTCGTCTGATAGATGAAGCCGTCGGTGCTGCTGTAGCTCTTTCCGTCCAAGATGCTGGCGATCAAACCCATCACGAAGCCCGGCGGGAGCCCGCGGAAGCCGTCGTTCACGATGATGATGATGCCGCGCCATCCCACGAGGCCGAGTTCCTGCTTCGTCTCCTTGATCTGACGGTTCGCCTTATTGATGATGCGTTGCAGCGGCGCTCTAATGATCCCTAAAAGCTCGCGCCGCAGTGGTGATCCTTGGTCGTCCGGGTCTGCTCCGACATGGCGAGCGTAAGCATCCGCCACCTTCTGACGTATACTCTCCGTATCCAAGAACTCCGTCTCAAGGACCTTCAGTTCGGCAACGACGCGTGCTTGCCGGAACAAGAAGTCAGCGTTCTTGACGCCTTGCCGCGCTATCAGCGGCGCTACCAACTCGCCGCCGCCCAAGCCCTGCACGAACTCCTGCCAGTTCGGCTCGTCGGCAACCCCTTTCCGCTGACTGTAGTCCTCGTCCTTCATCAGCCTGGTCGTCCCTTATGCTCGCAGCGCCACCACGTTTTCGCCGCTCGCCTGAGCCGCGGCAAGTCGTCCCTGCTGCTCGATCGAGTCCCGGATCTTCTGCACCTCGGGGTAGGGCCAATCGAGGCGTTTGAGGTCGAGGTAGGCCCTTGGCGGTCTTGACGCATCAGGCTGCCCAAACAACAGCCTAGCCCACCTGCATATCATGCCGCAGTCCAACACTTAATTTCGCACATTGGCATCAATCCAAGCGAAAGGAAGCTATTGCGGTCGGCAGCACGTCCATCGAATGACCGACATTGCGCGCATAGCAGCCCCGCCGCGGCAAAGCCGCGTCGTCGATCGACACGCCCGGCGGGCCCGGGCGGTCGTCGGCCGGGGATGCCGCTGGTCTTCGTCTAGCTCGGCGATCGCTTACGCGATCACCTCCCTAGCCTCAGGCGTCATCCCCCATCCTCAACGCCGCAATGAACGCCTCCTGCGGGATGCTCACCGAGCCATATTCCCGCATGCGCTTCTTGCCTTCCTTCTGCTTCTCCAGCAGCTTGCGCTTGCGCGTCGCGTCGCCGCCATAGCATTTCGCGGTCACGTCCTTGCGCAGCGCGGCGATCGTCTCGCGCGCGATCACCTTGCCGCCGATCGCTGCCTGGATCGGGATCTTGAACATGTGGCGCGGGATCAGGTCCTTCAGCCGCTCGCACATGCCGCGGCCGCGCGTCTCGGCGGTGCCGCGGTGGACGATCATGCTCAGCGCGTCGACCGCCTCGTTGTTGACCAGGATGCTCATCTTGACGAGGTCGCCCTCGCGATAGCCGATCTGGTGATAGTCGAAACTGGCATAGCCGCGGCTGATGCTCTTCAGCCGATCGTAGAAGTCGAACACCACTTCGTTGAGCGGCAGTTCGTACGTCACCTGCGCGCGCCCGCCCACATAGGTCAGGTTCTTCTGGATGCCGCGGCGGTCCTGGCACAGCTTCAGGATGCTGCCGAGATATTCGTCGGGGACGTAGATCGTCGCCTCGATCCACGGCTCGCTGATCGCCTCGATCTTGTTGGGATCGGGCATGTCGGCCGGGTTGTGCAGCTCGATCCGCCCGCCGTCATGCGTCAGGTCGATCTCGTACACCACGCTCGGCGCTGTCGTGATCAGGTCCAGATCATATTCGCGCGTCAGCCGCTCCTGGATGATCTCCAGGTGGAGCAGCCCCAGGAAGCCGCAGCGGAAGCCGAAGCCCAGCGCCGCGCTCGTCTCCATCTCGAAACTGAACGATGCGTCGTTCAGCCGCAGCTTGCTGATCGATTCGCGCAGCTTCTCGAAGTCGTTGGCGTCGACCGGGAACAGCCCGCAGAACACCACCGGCTGCACTTCCTTGAAGCCCGCGAGCGGTTCGGCCGCGGGGCGCTTGGCGTCGGTCAGCGTGTCGCCGACGCGCGCCTGCGCCACGTCCTTGATCTGCGCGGTGATGAAGCCGATCTCACCGGGGCCGAGGTCGGTCAGTTGCTCGATCTTGGGGCGGAAGCATCCGACGCGGTCGACCAGATGCTGCGTGCCGGCCTGCATGAAAGTTACCTGCTGGCCCTTCTTCAGCGTCCCGTCGATCACGCGCACCAGGATGACGACGCCGAGATACGGGTCGTACCAGCTGTCGACCAGCATCGCCTTGAGCGGCGCATTGGCGTCGCCCTTGGGCGCCGGGATCCGCTCGACCACCGCGTCGAGGATTTCCTCGATGCCGATGCCCGATTTGGCGCTGGCGAGCACCGCGCCGCTCGCGTCGAGCCCGATCACTTCCTCGATCTCGGCCTTCACCTTCTCCGGTTCGGCCGCGGGCAGGTCGATCTTGTTGATGACGGGCACGATCTCATGGTCGTGCTCGATCGACTGGTAGACGTTGGCGAGCGTCTGCGCCTCCACGCCCTGCGCCGCATCGACGACGAGCAGCGCGCCCTCGCACGCGGCCAGGCTGCGGCTCACCTCATAGGCGAAGTCGACGTGCCCCGGCGTGTCCATGAGGTTCAGGACATGGCCCTTCCACTCCAGGCGCACTGTCTGCGCCTTGATGGTGATCCCCCGCTCCTTTTCAATCTCCATGTTATCAAGGACTTGCGCCGACATCTCGCGCTCGGTCAGCCCCCCGGTGCGTTGGATCAGCCGGTCGGCCAGCGTCGACTTGCCATGGTCGATATGCGCAATGATTGAAAAGTTGCGGATCTTGGAAAGCTCAGTCGCCACGAAGTTCTGCCAGAATAAGAGAGTGCCGCGCGCGTTAGCACCACCTTCGCCACTTGCCAAAGCATCCGCACAAGGCTCCGCAAAAAGGCATGGAATAGCCTCTTGCTGCCGCCAATTTCGCTGATATAAGCCGCCGCCTGTCGCCGGTTTCGCCGCGCGGCACCCTGGTCGGGGAATAGCTCAGCCTGGTAGAGCACTGTGTTCGGGACGCAGGGGCCGGAGGTTCGAATCCTCTTTCCCCGACCAATCATTCCATGTCGAGATAATCGCCCCCCGGCGGCACAGGCCATGCGCCGGTTGCCCGCAGCGTGTCGCATCGGCATGGAGCGGCTCGGGACACAGGTCTAAACGGGTTCATGGTCGTTATCCGCCATGGCAACAGGGTGCGGGACGCGAGTGCACGGACGGGGAACGAACAAGGGGCGCACACGCAGCCGACGCATCGCGCTGGGCATCACCGCTGCCGCGGCGCTCGCCGGCGTCAGCTTGTTTGCAACTGCCGCGGAGCAGGAGGAGGTTCAAGGAGGCAGGATCGCCACCTCCCAATTGTTGCCCGACGCTGTTCGCCCCCCGCCCCCGCGTGTCGATTATCAGCGCCTGAACGAACGTATTGCCCGCCTGATGCAGGAACCCGACATGGTGGGTCTTGCGGTCGGCACGATCGAGCGCGGTCATGTTCGCTTTCTGCGCGGCTATGGCGAGACACTTTCCGGATCGGGCGATCCTGTCACGCCCTCCACCGTGTTCCGCTGGGCATCGGTGTCAAAAGGCATAGCGTCGGCGCTGGTTACCAAGCTTGCCGAGGATGGCCGGCTGTCGCTGGAGGCGCCGTTGATGACGATGCGCACCTCACTGACACTGCCAGGAGATGCGCGGCGCGTCACGGTCGCCAACCTCCTCGCTCATCAGGTTGGTCTGGTCAGTAACGCATGGGACAAGCGGCTCGAGGCCGGCGAAGATCCCCGCCACTTGCGTTCAACACTTGGCACGTTGCCCCCCCTCTGCCCGCCAGGCACCTGTTACGCCTACCAGAACATCGCCTATGATGCCGCAGCGGAGATCGTTGCCGGCGTCACCGGTCAGGATTACGCGGCCGTCGCCCAGGCCCGCTTGTTCACCCCGTTGGGAATGGCCGACAGCAGTATCGGCCGCGCAGGATTGCAGGCGGCGCCAAGCTGGGCGCGACCGCATCATCTGGCGAAGGTGCCAGCGACCGTAAACGACAGCTATTACCGCATCCCCGCAGCAGGCGGTGTGAACTCCTCTATTCGAGATCTGGTGCGCTGGATGAATGCGCAGATGGGCGGCGCCCCCACTACCCTCTCACCAATAGCGCTGGACGCCATGCATCGCCCCAGAGTGCCCACGCCGCCGCGCGGAAGACGTGGGCCGATGGATCGTGCGCTGACCAACGCATCCTACGGCCTGGGATGGCGAAGCTTCGACTATGCAGGCCACCATCTGGTCGGTCACCGCGGCTCAGTCGATGGATATGGCTCGCTTGTCTTGTTCGATCCGGCGGACAAGAGCGGCATCGCGCTGTTATGGAACAGCAACCGGCATACGGCCGCGCGGCTCCAGCTTGAGTTCTTCGACATGCTGTACGGGCTGCCTGCAACCGATTGGCTCGATCTTCCCGCCCCTTCATCCCAGCGTTCTGCCGTCGGGGCGAGAGGCACTCACGGGTAACACATCGTTGGCAACGCCTTCACGTCCAGTAGAGAATGCGCGCGGCCGGCAAACGATCGGCGATCTGATGCTCGAAGAAGCGTCGTAACATGCGCATGGTCGCCGCATCATAGACCTGTTTTTCAGTGCCGAACTTCGTGCGCTTGGTAGTGCGAAGCGCACCACTCATGTCGAGAGCGGAGCCGGGATACCAGCTGTCGAGCACGGCCTTAGAACCGGCCGTAAAGCGATGGGTGATCAACTCCACGGTGAGATCAAGCGCTGGCACATCGTTGAGTGCGGCGGCGGCGTCCTCGATCAACGCGGCATAGGCAGCTTCCCAACCTTCGGCGGCGATGATCGGCGCAATGGTGAGCCCCACCGGATAGCCCGCGATAGCCATTCGCCTCAGCGCCGACAGGCGGGCTGCCACCGGAGACGTCCCGCCTTCGAACCGAGCGAACATCGGCGGATTGACCGACGCGCGCATACGCGTACGCTCGGCATGATCGATCCCGATCAACGGTTCGACGTCTGCGAATTTGCTGGTGAAGCGCAATTGCGCATTCGCCTGCCACTGCCCAAACCAAGTGATTGTCGCCGACAACGAGCCGGTAAGCGGCTCCAGCGCAAGAGGATCCGTGTAGCACGACGCTTCAAAGGTCGTCCCTTCGTGCATTCGCCCCGCCTGCCGCGAGGTTATCGTGCCCTGCCCGATATAGGCCGGCAGGCCATTCAGAATCTCGTCGAGGTTAGCGTACACTCGCGTAATCGGCGGGCCTTTGAGCGAGCCGGCGAGATAGCAATAGCTGCAATGCGCCGGGCAGCCTTCGGCAAGGTCGACGCGCCAATCAGCGCTGGGTGCGATTGGCTGTAACCGGCGCTTCGACGGTGGCGCGACCACGACGGCCAGTGTTGCTTTGGCATCCGCATAAGCACGCCGAGGATCCTCCGGCGCGGGTAGCGACAGCCGGTCACCCGGCAGTTCGATGATCTCCGCACCCAGCCGAGACGCACGGTCCAGTATCGCCCGGCCATGCCCCCAGTCGCGTGCCGAGCGTGTAACAAGCACCCGGCGCGGCAGCCAAGGCTTTGCAGTGACTGCTTGCGGATCAAGCCTCGGCATCGCAGCCGAACGGCCGAGGCGCAGAGATTGTTCAGATCAGCACGTCTGTCGCCAATTCAGACGGCAACCGCTGTCGATACTCGCCCATCATGCCCGAAGATCCGCAGGTACCGCTCGATCTCCATCGGTTGACCCGTCGCCTTGTGGGGGTTGTCGGACAACTTCACGGCCGGACGTCCGTTGGCGCTGGTGACCTTGGCGACAAGCGAGATCGGCTCCAGCCCGTCCCCACCCGCCGGATCGCAGCCGCGGAAATCGTTGGTGAGATTGGTTCCCCAGCCGAAGCTCATCCGAACTCTACCTTGGAAATGCCGATAGGTAGCCTCGATGCTGTCCACATCCATCCCGTCGGAGAAGATCAGCAGCTTTTCGCCCGTGTCGCGCCCGTGCGCCTGCCACCAGTCGATGATCTGCTCGCCGCCCGCAATGGGCGGCATCGAGTCAGGCCGGAATCCCGTCCAATCGGCAAGCCAGTCGGGGGCGCCTCGCAGGAAGGCAGTCGTGCCGAACGCGTCCGGGAGGGCGATCAGCAAATTGCCGTCATAATGCCCACTCCATTCCTCCAGCACGCGGTATGGCGCAGCCGCTACGCCGGCATCATCATCGGCGAGCGCGGCCAGTACCATGGGCAATTCGTGCGCGTTGGTGCCGATCGCCTCCAGATCATTGTCCATCGCGAGCAGCACATTTGAACTGCCGATGAAGCGATCACCCAGTCCTTCCTTCAGCGCCTCTACGCACCAGCGCTGCCACAGAAAACCGTGGCGCCGGCGTGTGCCGAAGTCCGAAATCCTGAGGTCCGGAATATGGCGTAGCCGCTCGACCTTTTCCCAAAGCTTGGCCTTTGCGCGCGCATAAAGAACGTCGAGTTCGAATCTCCCCTTGTTCTTGAGGGCAGCGCGCGAGCGGAGTTCATTGACGATCGCCAGCGCCGGGATCTCCCACATAGTGGTGTTCGTCCAAAGCCCATGGAAGTGCAACTCAAACTGGCCATCGACCTCGCGCAGATCATACTCGGGGAGTCGGAAGTCAGTGAGCCATGCTATGAACTCTGGCGCAAACATCCGCCGCTTTCCATAGAAGCTGTTTCCGGCAAGCCAGATCAGTTCCTTCTTAGAAAATCGCACCGTTCGGGCGTGATCTAGTTGCTCGCGAAGCTCATCCTCATCGATGACTTCGGCTAAGCGCACCGACCTGCTCCGATTGATTAAGGAAAAGGTCGCGGTTACGTCGGGATGCTGATGCCATATCAGTTGCAGCATCAGCAGTTTGTAGAAGTCGGTGTCCAGCAGGCTACGCACCACCGGATCGAGCCGCCAGCCATGATTGTAAACGCGTGTGGCGATGTCGGGAACAGGCATGATCGGTTCAAACACCGGCACAGAAGCAAAGTGTCCACCGAAAGGCGCATCGGTCAGGTCGTCAGCGGGCGGCAGCAATCAAGAATACCCGCGCATCCGATCATTCAATCGCTGACGCCGAGCACGTACCAACTCAGGAGCGGGGCCGCCGCATGTGCCGCCCCGCTCCGGTGAGGCTCAGAACCGCACGCGCCCCGTCACACCATATAGCCGCGGCTGGCCCAGGAACGCGCCATAGGTTCCCGATTGCAGCGGCTGATCGACGATCACCTGGTAGTAATCAGAGTTGGTCAGGTTCTGCGCCCAGACCTCCAGCGTCCATGCCTCGTTCGCCGGCTCGATCCCGATCCGGGTGTTGAGCACCGCGAACGGCTGCTGCACCTTGAGCGGATCGAGGTTGGATCCGGTATTGTAGCTCGATGACCATTTCAGTGACGCGGACGCCAGGAAGTTGAAGTCGTCGTTGATCGGCTGCTTGGACGTGAACCCGCCCGTTACGTTCCACTTCGCCGCATAAGGCAGCTGGTTGCCCGACAGGCGCGTCAGGTTCGGCAGCGGCGGCGGGAAATCGCCGAACCTGGTGTCGGCATAGGTCGCGCCGGCGTTCAGCGTCAGCCCCTGGATGCCGGTGTTGAACAGGAAGTCGACGTCCACGCCCTTCGACGTCACCTTGGGGATCGACGTCACCACGAAGCTGACGCCGGTGTAGGTGTTCAGCTGGAACCCTTCATAGGTCTGGTAGAAGCCGGCGATGTTCGCCAGCAGCCGCCGGTTCAGAAGCGTCGCCTTGGCGCCGATCTCGTAGCTTTCCACCGTCTCGGTTGCGAAGCTCGTATCCGGGTTGATCACCCCCGGCGCCAGCCTCGCGCGATCGAGATTGAAGCCGCCCGATTTGAACCCATTCGCGTAGGAGCCATAGGCCATCAACGCCGGCGAGAAGCGATATTGCACCTTCGCCGATCCCGCCCAGCGGTTCTCCGGCCGCCGCTGCCGCGTCGTCACATCGTTGAACGCTGGGTCCGCCGTCGGCGAGCAGAGCGCGCTCAGCGCCGCGCCAGTCAGGTTGCGCGCGATCGCTGCGGCGCAGGCATTGCCGGGCGCGCTGTTCTGGTACAGCGAGGTCACCCGCTTCACCTCGTCGGTGTAGCGCAGCCCCAGCGTCAGATCGAGGCCCTCGGCCAGCGTCAGCGTATGATCGGTGAAGATCGCCAGCGACGATGCGCGGTGCCGGTGATAATCGTTCTGCCCGTTATTCGGCAGGAAGTTGCTCCCCACCGGCAGCCCCGTCAGCGCCGACACCGCGTTGGGATTGCGCCCGCCCGACAGCAACAACCCGAAATAGGGTTCGAAGGCCGTCCCAAAATTGGTGTTCTGCCGGCTCTCCAGCCGTTCGTCCGCATAGAAGATGCCGAGGATCGAGTTCAGCCGCTCGCTATTGTACGCCAGCCGTACTTCCTGCGAGAACACCTTGAACTGGTTCGTGTTGCCGTCCGAATTGCGATACCAGATGTCGGCCGACGAATAATCCACATCCACGCCGCTGTTCGACTTATAATAGCGATAGGCGCTGATCGACGTCAGGTTGAACGCCTCGCCCAGCTCCCAATCGATCTGTGCCGAGACGCCGCGGTCGCGGATGCGGAAATCGGTCGGACGGTTGGCATAGGTCACGCGGTCGAACGGCTTGCCGTTGCGCAGCGTCCCCTCGTCAGCCGCCAGCGCATCGACCAAGGCACCGGTCGGCCCCGGGATGCTCGGTGCGTTGACGCAGCAATCCTCGTCACGCTCGGACCAGTCCCCGATCAAGCGAACGTCGATGGTATCGGTCGGCCGGACGAGGAGCTGCGCGCGCACCGTCCAGTTGTTCTCATTGTCCGCACGGTCGCTGGTGCGCGGCCCAGCGCCGGTGCGCACTTTCCAGAAGCCGTCGCGCTCGCGCTTCAACGCGAAGATCCGCCCCGCCACCGTATCGCCGATCAGCCCGCCGGTTGCCGCGCCCGACACCGTCCAGGCGTTGTAGTTGCCGTAGCTGCCGACGAACTCGGCTGACGGATTGAAGCTTGGCGCCGCGGTG
Source organism: Sphingomonas jeddahensis (assembly GCF_001981525.1). GTDB lineage: Bacteria > Pseudomonadota > Alphaproteobacteria > Sphingomonadales > Sphingomonadaceae > Sphingomonas > Sphingomonas jeddahensis. Next base: position 11,589 of record NZ_MPSB01000002.1, read on the forward strand.
ACGACGTTGATCACGCCCGCCGACATATTCTTGCCGAACAAGGTCGATTGCGGCCCCTTCAGCACCTCGACTCGCTCCAGCTCACCCAGATCACCGAACGCCACACCGCTTCGTGCGCGATATACGCCGTCGACGATCGTCCCGACTGAGCTCTCCAGCCCCGGATTATCACCCACCGTGCCGACGCCACGGATACGAATCGATGTCTGTGCTGGGCTGGTTGAGGAGGTGACGTTGAGGCCGGGCGTGATCGTCTGCAAATCCTTGATGTCGCGGACGCCGGCATCCTCCAATTGCTGCTGGCTCAGCACCGACACCACGATCGGCACATCCTGCAACCTTTGCTCGCGCTTCTGCGCGGTCACGATGATCTCGCCGACTTCGCTGCCGCTTTGAGCACCTCGCGTATCGGCGGCCGCGGCCGGAGTGCCCGGTTCTGCGGCACTATCAACCCCCTGATCCGCCGCGCCGGACGGGGTCGCCGAGGCCGCGTCCTGGGCGGCCGCGGTTTGAGCGGCAAGACTGGCCACGGCCAGCGCGAGTACGGACGCAGTGATACGCATCGTTCTTCCTCTCCCATTCCCTGATCGGACGCTTGCCGCGCCTCTGTTTTTCCGATCGCAAAACGTCGGCTAGGCAGGTGATGAACGAAGCGCACAGAATGTCACCTGCCTTTCCTGTCAGGCTCGGCTTTATATGTCCGGAAAGTGCTCGAGGATCGCGCTTGTCACTCCGTTGGTCCAACCGAAGCCATCCTGGGTCGGATATTCACCGCCACCGCCTGGCTTCCGCTCCTCCACGTCGTATTTTTCCAGCATCTTGCCCGTCTCGGCGTAAGTGGTTGCGACCGTCTCCAACCACCGCTTCGCGATTTCGCGTGCAAGCTCGCCTTGGCCGCCACGCTCTAATCCGGCGATCGCAACCCATTGCAGCGGCGCCCAGCCGTTGGGTGAGTCCCATTGCTGCCCCGTGCGGATCGGCGTCGTCCGCAGCCCACCGGCAGCCAGCAGTTCATGCCGCGCCGTTGCTGCCACCGCACGGGCCTGCTGCGGCGAGGCGGCACCGGCGAACAGCGGAAACAGCATCGCCGCCGACACCCGCCCGGTTTCCTTGCCGGTCGCCCGGTCCCAATCGGCGTAACGTCCTTCCTCCGCGATCCAGAAGTATCGGTCCAGCGCGGCCCGGCGCTTCGCCGCCAGCTTCGTGAACTCGGCCGCGCCCAGCCGATCTCCGACAGCCACGGAACGCTTCGCGATCGCCTCTTCCATCATCAGCATCAGGCTGTTGAGATCGACTGGCACGATGTCGGTGGTGCGGATCGAGGCGAGGCGGCGCGGATCGTCGAGCCACCTGCTGCTAAAATCCCAGCCGCTCTCCGCGCCGGCACGCAGATGACGGTACATAACCTCAGACGAACGCGCGGGATCCTCTTTGGCGGTGATCACATCCTCCGCGAAAGATTCGTCACGCGGCAGAGGACGGTCATCCCAATACCGATTGAGCAAGGTGCCGTCCGGCATTCGCACGACACGGGCACATGCCCCCGTCGCATCCAGGCAGGATGCGCCCTTCATCCAATAGGCATATTCCCTCTTCAGCGCTGCTAGCCGCCTGGCGGCGAGTGCCGTGTCCGTGTCCTTCGAGAGGTCCAGCATCAGCGCATAGAAAGGCGGCTGCGAGCGTCCGAGATAATAGCTGCGCATACCATTCGGTACATGCCCGTAGCGCTCGATCGTGTCGGTGAAATTCGCCAGCATCGATTCGACCAGTGGTTGCTGCCCATCGACGGCAAGCCCAAGCATCGTGAAGTAGCTGTCCCAATAATATATCTCGCGGAAGCGCCCACCCGGAACCACATAAGGGTGCCGCATTGGCAGCAGCGACGATCCTGCCGCCGCCTTGTCCGGCTGGCGTACCAGCATTGGCCAGAGATTGCGGATATGCTTGCGAAGGTCCGCCTCGCCGCGGTCGTTGACGCCAGGAACCGTGAAATTGGCCAGAACGAAAGAGCGCAGCGCCTCGGGCGTACTGGGCTGTTCGCGTCGGTAATCCGCCATGATCGCGCCGGCCGCACGCTTCGGCGCCGCGTCCGCGAAGGTCTTCCCGTCAGGAAAAAGCCGCCCAGTCTGCACCGCACGGAACAGATCGCCATACAGGTCCGCGGGAGATTGCTGCGCCACCAGGGGCTTGGAGAGCAACACCGAGGCGACTGCCGACGCCCACACCACCGATTGCCAAAGCTTCATCGTCGCCCCTCGTCAGATGGAGCCGGCATGCCGAGCGAAGCTCAGGGACACAAGCCGGCGACTGGATGAGCGCGCTTAACGCGCTCACCAACACCTCTGGAGCGCACCGTTCGCCACACTGGCGCCTCCTACAGGCGTGTGCCTCGAACTATGCCCGTTCCAAGACGTGCCGCGCGTTTGATAGAAACCTTGGCTCCGCCCATTCTTGATCCGCTCAGATAACTTATGATCAGCGTTCATCGCCAGCGAGCTGCCGATCGCCCGGATGAAGACAGCCGTCCCGATCGAGCCCGCCCTACCGTCGTTCGATCAGCAGTGATTGTACCGCGCTGCCGAACCAACCGCGGCTGTCACCCAGCCGTGTCATCGCCAGCCCCGCCCCATCTTCACCCAGCCACGTTTCCGCGTCGGAGAATATCCACTCGCCCTCCGGCGCACGTGCGAGGCTGACGGTGAGGTCGGCATTGAGGAACGTCCATGCGTCGAACGGCAGCATTGGCGCAATGCCGTTGGAGAAATCCGCAACCGCCATGGCGCGGGTCACCGGTGTCTGCGGCTCGCCCGCGATCAGCGCCCGATGCTGGCGAAACCACATCTTGCCCGGCCCTAATTGCCCGAACCCGCCGCGAATGCGCCGCATGTCGAAGTTGGCGCCGAAATTGACGCCGGGGGGAAGATCGCGCTGGAATTGCGTGTCGGGTGCTACGTCCTCGGGCGACCCCGGCCCGCCTGCAATTCCGGCGCCTCTGGGGAGCGGCTCGTCGGCGATCCGCACGCGCAGCACGATCCCGCGCGTCACTTCCTTGCCCGCGTGGAGCAGTCGCACTTGGACGAGCTGGATCTTGCGCCCGTCGCGGATCACTTCAGTCTCCACCTCCAGCCGGTCGACCGGCACGGGACGCAGCAGCTCCACGGTCACGCGCGCGACGCGCATCGGCCCGGCGGTCGGCACCTGCTCCGCCGCCCAGGCGACGAGTGCCGAGGGCGCGCCGCCATGCTGCAAATCGGGATGCCACGGGCCCGCGGCATAACGGCTCGCGACAAACCCTGCGCCATCGCGCACGAAGATGGCATCGGTCATTCAGGCTCCCCCACAAGCAAGGCGTCGGGGAACGGTCTTATTCCCCAACGCCCCGCCTGTCGCCTCTCGGTTACGCCAGCTCTGGCGGATCAGTGTAGGGCCAGTTCGTTGCGCCCGACCACCATGTGGTGCACCTCGTCGGGGCCATCGGCGAAGCGCAAGTGGCGCACATCGGCGTAGAGCTCGGCAAGCGGTGTGAACTGGCTCATGCCATAGGCGCCGTGGATCTGGATCGCCTGGTCGATGATCTGGCAGGTCTTCTCGGGCACCATCGCCTTCACCATGCTTACCCAGACGCGCGCCTCGCGGTTGCCCAGCACGTCCATCGCTTTGGCAGCCTTCAGCACCATCAGCCGCATCGCCTCTATCTCGATCCGCGCGCGGCTGACGAGCTCGATGTTCTTGCCCAGCATGATCAGCGAGCGGCCGAAGGCCTCGCGCGACGTGCCGCGCTTCACCATCAGGTCGAGCGCGACCTCGGCCTTGCCGATCGTGCGCATGCAATGGTGGATGCGCCCCGGCCCCAGGCGAACCTGCGAGATCTCGAAGCCGCGCCCTTCGCCCAGCAGGATGTTCTCGCGCGGCACGCGTACGTTGTTGAAGCGCAAGTGCATGTGCCCGCGCGGCGCATGGTCCTTGCCGAACACCTCCATCGCGCCGAGGATTTCGACGCCGGGCGCGTCCATCGGCACCAGGATCTGCGATTGCTGCTGTGACGACGGCGCGTCGGGATTGGTGCGCACCATGGTGATCATCACCTTGCAGCGCGGATCGCCGGCGCCCGAGATATAGTGCTTCTCGCCGTTGATGACCCATTCGTCGCCTTCAAGGCGCGCTGCGCAACGCACGTTCTTCGCGTCGGACGAGGCGACGTCAGGCTCGGTCATCGCGTAGGCCGAGCGAATCTCGCCGGCGAGCAGCGGCTCGAGCCACTGCTTCTTCTGCTCGGGCGTCCCGACACGCTCCAGCACTTCCATGTTGCCGGTATCGGGCGCCGAGCAGTTGAGCGCCTCGGAAGCAAGCGGCGATTTGCCGAGTTCGGCGGCGATATAGGCATAGTCGAGGTTGGACAGCCCCTCGCCTGTCTCGGCGTTGGGCAGGAAGAAATTCCACAGGCCCGCGGCCTTCGCCTTGTCCTTGGCGCCCTGCAGCAGTTCGAGCTGTTCCGGCGCGAAGCTCCAGCGATCCTGGCGCTCTTCGCCGAGCCGCTCGAACTCCGGGTAGATCGGATCGACATGGTCGCGGATGAACGCCTTCACCGCCTCGAACAGAGGACGAACGCCCTCCGACATGCGCAGATCGTCGAGTTCGGGGATCGTGAAGATGTTCGACATGGCAAGCCCACCTAATGCTGAAGACCCTGGTTGGTAACGCGGCTCCGGCCATCGGCGGTAATGATCTTCTCCAATCGGCGCCATGAGCGCGGTTCATGACCTATCCGCTCGCGATCTGCTCCCGAACAAGCTGGCGTAGCCAGATATTACCGGGGTCCCGCTCGGCCACCGGATGCCACAGCAACTGCAGCGGCCGCGGTGCGATCTCGAATGGGAGCGGCAGGACTTGGTTGTCGGCGACCGGCAGCAATGCCGCCGCATGCGTGCCCAGCAACGTCAGGATGAGGTCGGATTGCGCGACGATCTGCCACGCGGACCAGATATTCTGGCATCGAATCGCGACGCGCCGCCTCTCGCCCAACGCTACCAGCCCCTCGTCTTCCAGACCGGGCCCGGAGGGCCGCGGAGAGGCCTGTACGTGATCGGCGGCAAGATAGGTCGAAAGGTCGATCGCTCCGGCGATGCGCGGGTGTTTACGGCGCACCGCCACCACCATTGTGTCGGTCTGCAATGCGGTCGCACGCAGCCCCGCGGTGGCGTTGCTGGCAACGTCGATCGCAAGGTCGAGTTCGCCGCGTGCCAGTGCTTCGGCCACCTCGCTTCGGCGGAAATTGACGCTCGCCACGGTCACGCCCGGCGCGTCGCGCACCGCCTGCGCCACGATCCCGGCGAATACCCGAGCCTCGTTCGCTTGGCGGAGCCCGATGCGAAAGGCGCGGATCGACGTCTGCTGATCAAACCGCCCGGCCGCGACCAGCGCCTGCTCCACCCCTTGCAACGCGTCCCGCACCGGATCGATGATCGATCGTGCCAACGCTGTCGGCACGATCATATTACCCACCCGCACGAACAATTCGTCATCAAAGGCGACACGCAGCCGCGCCAGCGAGTGACTGATCGCTGACTGCGACAGATGCAGGTGCCGCGCGGCCGCCGTCACCCCGCCCTGCGTGTAGATCGCCTCGAAGGTGCCGAGCAGGTTTAAATCGATGCGGCTGATCGGCCTTATCGTTTCTCTCCCATGGGGTCGCCGCGCCACGCCGGATCGAACGTCGGCCGCTTCATGGTAAAAGTATTGCTGTTGCGCAAATACGTGCCTGCACCATGCATCCGGCCGATCAGCAGCATCGCCGCGGTGTCGATGTGCAGCTTGTCGGGATCCGTGATGAACTCGTTTCGGATGTGCGTCACCACGATCTCGCCGACCGCGATCACTTGTCGCGGCCCGATCTCGAGCAGCTCCCGCCTGATGCATTCGAAGCTCACCGGCGCGGTGGCGATCAGCGGGGGCACCACGCGCTCGGCCGGCGTGGTCGCGATGCCGGCATAGTCGATCTCGCTCACGTCGCGCGGCGCGTCGACGCACGACTGGTTCATCGCCTCAGCGTCGTTCTCGGATACGAGGTTCACGACGAACTCGCCCGTCTCAATGATGTTGGTGGCGGTATCCTTGTTCGTGCCGCTCGCGTCCTTGAGCAAACCGAGCACCAGCAGGGGCGGATCGTCACCCATCGCGTTGAAGAAGCTGTAGGGCGCGGCATTGACCACGCCGTTGGTGCCCCGCGTCGTCACCCAGGCAATGGGCCGCGGCGTTACGGTGGAAACGAGCAGCTTGTAGCGCTGCCGCGGCGGCAGATCGGCCATGACGAATTTCATGGCCCAGCCGTCCCACCAAATTCGTTCAAAGGAAAGAGATCCGACGGTGATTTGCCCCACCGTTGCCTCGCCAAAGCACGCATTCGAACCGCAGGAGGCCACCTCTGGATGCTCGCGCGGCCAGCGTTCGATGTGGCCGGATGCCTTTTGACCCGCCGTTGAAAGCGTGGAGAGATGATGTACACTCGGTCCTTGCCTGCGCGAGACAGGAGAGGATGAATGCTGCTGAGCGATGTCCCGGTGCAGGCGGCGCACCGGGCGCCGGATCGTGTCGCGGTTCGGCTCGACGAACGTGCGATCACCTACACCGAGCTAAGGGACGATTGCTGGCGCCTGAGCAATGCATTGCTCCGCATCGCGCAGCCCGGCGATCGGATCGCGATTCTGGCCGAGAACTGCCTGGAATATGCGTTATGCTATTACGGCGTGCCTGGCGCCGGAATGACACTTACCTTTCTCAACTACCGTCTTGCACCGGCCGAACTCGCGTGGATCATCAACGATGCCGCGCCCAGCGTACTTATCGTGCAAGACAAATATCTCGGCGCCATCCGCACGATCCAACACCAGATCCCCTCCGTCGTCCATCTGATTGCCCTCGGCGGAGCGCAGGAGGATGCGGCGGACTTCGATGCCTTGCTCGCCACTGGTGCCCCTCAACGGCCATCGCCGCCGAGCGAAGACGCAATGGCGTGGCTGCTCTACACTTCAGGAACCACCGGCCTGCCAAAGGGAGCGATGCTGACGCACCGCAACGTCATGGCGGCCGTGCTCAACAGCCTGGCGAGTTGGGACAAGGAACCAGACTCGCACTATCTGCTCACTTTCCCGATGTACCATGTCGCGGGCTACGGCATGGTAGTGAACCACCTGCGCGCGGCGGAGCTGACCATCCTGCCGAACTTCGTGCCCGAAGCATTGTTCGACATCATCGAGCGTCACCGCATCACCTCCACGGCCGCTGCTCCGACCATGATCGCGCTGCTGCTCGATCATCCCGCGATGCCGCGCTTCGATCTCTCGTCGCTGCGGAACGTCGGCTACGGCGCGTCGGCAATGCCAGCCGCCGTGCTGCTGCGTGCACGGGAGAAATGGCCGCAAGTACGCTTCGGTACCGGCTTTGGCATGACCGAACTTTCCGGCAACGTCATGTTCCTCACGGCCGACGAGCACGATCGCGCGATCGACGAAGGATTGCCGATCCTGAATTCGGTTGGGCGGCAGATGCTGCTGGCGCGCGTGCGCGTGGTGGATGAAGCAATGAACGACGTGACGGTTGGGGCCGAGGGCGAGATCGTCGTGAAGGGCGATCAGGTATTGAGCGGCTACTGGCGCAACCCGGAAGCAACCGCGAAAGCTTTCACCAACGGCTGGTTTCACACCGGGGATGTGGGCCGCTGGGACGCTGATGGCTATCTCACGATCGTCGATCGGAAGAAGGACATGATCGTAACCGGGGGCGAGAACGTCTATCCGCGCGAAGTAGAGGAAGTGCTATACCGCCATCCCGCCGTGCTCGAAGCGGCGGTGGTCGGCATGGAAGACCCTGTTTGGGGCGAGAGCATCGTCGCGGTCATCGCCACACGCAGCGGCGTGCGTACCTGTGCCGACACACTGATCCAGCACTGCCGCGATAACATCGCCAGCTACAAGAAGCCAAAGGCGGTCGCCTTTATCAACGAACTACCCAAGAACGCGTCGGGCAAGGTGCTCAAGCGTACGCTGCGAGACATGCTCGCGGCGGGAGACCTGGTCCCGGAGCGCTAGGGTTGGCTTCTATCGCGCAAGGTCGCTGTCGCCACTCCCCGGCGGCAAATCGCTCGGTTCGGCATCGGTCGTTTCGCTCGTCTTGGCTGATCGCTCGGCACGGGCACGGTACAATGCGGATCTAGCAAGAAGCATGAAGGCGACCGGCGTTGTGCAGGTGATCAGCAGAACGATCAGAACTTCATGAATCGAGAGCCGCGTCCTTAGCACGGAGAAACAAACGATCGATGCCAGGACGATCAGCACCGCGCCAAGACTGCTCCCCAGCGTTGGGGCGTGAACTCGATCAAAGAACGTGTGAAGCCGCAGCAGACCCACGGAACCCACCAGTGTCATGCCCGCGCCGGCGAGCACGAGCAGGCCGACGATCAGTGACCACCAGAGCGGTAAATCAGGCGCCTGGATCATTCGATCACCTCACCGCGCATAAGAAATTTGGATAGTGCGACCGTGCCGACGAATCCGAGCAGTGCGATGGTGAGGGCGGATTCGAAATATAGCGTCCGTCCTGTCTGAATGCCGAAAGTGATCAGCAAGAGCATTGAGTTGGTGAAGAAGGTGTCGAGGCCAAGCACGCGATCCTGCGCCCGCGGCCCGGCGGTCATGCGATAGGCCGCGCACATCATCGCCAAGCCAAGCATGACCTGCGCACCGGTGATCGCAAGGGCGAGCGCCAGCATTGTCATGCCTCGAATATCTCCATGAGCAATGCTTCGTAACGATCCTTGATGAGCCGCACCCACACTTCCTCGTCGACCAGGTCCAGCACATGGAGCAACAGGGTGCCGTTGCGGCGATCGAAATCTACCCAAAGGGTGCCGGGCGTGGCCGTGACGATCAACGCGAGCATTGCCAGCGCCTGACGGTTTTTCAGCGCAATCGGCACCCGAATGAACCCTGCAACGCGATCAGGCTGTCGAAACAGGATGACTGCCGCAACCGCCAGGTTTGATCGTGCGATATCCGCGGCAACCAGCCCGGCCAGCTTGAAGATCAGCCGCACGCGTAGCCGGCCGGAGGGTCCAGCGTCCAAAGCAGCATATGCCTGCATACCTATCAAGGATGCCGCAGCGCCCAGCAGTATCTGTCCAGGCGAAACAGACTGGGTAAGGAGCAACCACAAGGCAAGCAGCGCCAGCCCGAGAAACGGATGGGGTATCAAGCGGATCATGGCCGATCAGCCCGCGCTTGCGTGCGGGACACCCTCAGCACTGCTTCCACATAGCCTTTTCGGTCAGCCAGCGACTGCCCGGTTCGCTCCATATACCGCATCACCGGGCCGGCGAAGACCATCAGCCCCAGACAGACCGCCAGCAAAAGCCCCACGGGTACGGCTTCGCTCACGCGAAGGGCGGGGGTCGGCATGTCGGACGGTCCCCAGATCAGGTCAATGCCGGCTCGACTGGTCGCGACGAGGATGGCGAGCCCCGAACCGATAATAAGCGCGATCAGCAACCAGCTTGTCGGTGGGACGGTTTGTCCGAGGTTGAGCAGCCCGTCGATCATCGCGAACTTGGAAATGAAGCCGGACAGCGGCGGCAAGCCTGCGATAAGCAGCGCGCAAAAGGCGAAACCCCCACCGATGATCGCAAGGGTGGCCGGGATCACAACCCCCACCTCTGTCTCAAGCTCATCAGGCGCGCCCGCATATTCATCATCGAACACCGGCTCACCTGCGATCAGCGGATCGTATTCGCGCCGCTCGATCAACTCGATCAGCAGGTAAAAGGCGCTGACGCCAAGGGTGGAACTGACCAGATAAAATAGCGCCCCCGCGAGTACGTCCCCCTGCCCCGCGCCCACCGCAGCGAGGAGCGTGCCCGCGGAGATGATCAGCGAATAGCCGGCCATCCGCTTCAGGGTGCGAACGGCGAGCACGCCGATCATGCCGTAGACGATGGTCGCCATTCCGCCGAACAGCAGCCATTCCTCTCCAAAATTCGCCGCGCCCCCGTCGTCTCCGCCAAACAGCAGGAGATAAACACGCAGCAGCGCGTACACGCCGACCTTGCTCAGGATCGCGAACAGCGCGGCGACCGGCGGCGCGGCCGCAGAATAGGTGCGCGAGAGCCAGAACCCCAGGGGATACATCCCGGCCTTGACCAAGAAGGCGATGCCGAGGACCGCCATCCCGCTTTGCAGGATCGCCAGGTCGTCTGCGCCCGCTGCGGGAATGCGGTCAGTAAGGTCAGCCATGTTGAGCGTGCCTGTTACCCCGTAGACCAACGCGGCACCGATCAGGAAAAGCAGCGATGTGGCGACGTTGATCGCGACGTAATGAAGCGCCGCCTTGATCCGTGCCTTGCCCGACCCGTGCAGCAGCAGGCCGAACGACGCCGCGAGCAGCACTTCGAAGAAGACAAACAGGTTGAACAAATCGCCGGTCAGGAAGGCACCATTGAGCCCCATCAGCTGAAACAGGAACAATGAGTGGAACCGCGGGCCGGCTCTATCCCAGCGCGCCGTTGCATAGATGAGGGACGTCAGCCCAAGCGTGCTGGTGAGCGCCAGCATCAATGCCGACAACCAGTCGAGGACCAGCACGATCCCGAAAGGAGCAGGCCAGTCGCCGACCAAATAGGCCGTGGTGGCACGATGCCCTGCGAAGCCGGCCGAAGCCACCTGTACCAGCAGCAGGATCGATACGCCAAGAAGCACGGTGGCAGTGCCCAGCGCCGCGACGCGCTTCGCCAATGCGTGACGCTCCTTGAGAAGCAGGATCGCAGCGCCGGCCACGAGAGGGAGCAGAACCGGGACGATGATGAGGTGGCGAGCCCAATCCCCGCTCATTCGCCGTCGTCCCCATCGACATGGTCCGTGCCGGTAATCCCGCGCGAGGCAAGCAGCACGACCAGGAGCAGAGCCGTCATGGCAAAGGAAATCACGATCGCGGTAAGCACCAGCGCCTGCGGCAGGGGATCATCATACTGGCTGGCTGCGCCGGCGACTGCGCCGACGATCGGCGGGGCATCCACTTTCAGTCGGCCTATCGCGTAGATGAACAGGTTCACGGCATAGGAAAGCAAGGACAGGCCGAGGATCACCTGGAATGTGCGCGGGCGAAGGATCAGCCACACGCCGGACGATGTGAGGATCCCGATGCCAAGGGCGAGAACAAGCTCCATCAGATCTGCTCCGGCGCGGGTTCAACAGGCGCTACCTTCTGCCTGAGGGGCGTGCGGATTGATTGATGCGCGATGGCGATGAGGATGACCGCTGTCGCCCCAACAACGAGCAGGAACACCCCGAGATCAAACAGCAATGCCGTTGCGATCGGGACCTTTCCGATGATCGGAAGGTCCAGGTAGCGGAACCAAGAGGTCAGGAACGGGTAGCCGAAGAGCATTGCAGCCGTGCCTGTGCCGGCGGCGGCGAGAAGTCCGCCCGCCATCCAATTCATCGGACGCACCCGCAGCCGCGACTCCGCGCTTCTCGTGCCGGCCGCGATATATTGAAGGACCAGCGCGATCGACATGGTCACGCCTGCCGCGAACCCGCCGCCCGGCAGGTCGTGGCCGCGGATCAGCAGGTAAAGCGCGAAGACGATGATGACCGGAAACAACCACTCGATGATCACGCGCGGCGCCAGCAGATAGTCCGACAGGGTGTCGCCGGGCTCTCTATCTTCACCGGCCTCGTCGAAGGCGTCCTGTCGACGCTGCTGCAACGGGCCGCGCACGCTTTCGCCGGCGGGGCGGAAGCGGCGCAGCAGCGAAAAGACCGTGATCGCAACGATCGCGAGAACCGTGATTTCGCCCAACGTATCGAACGCGCGGAAATCGACCAAAATGACATTCACGACGTTCCGGCCGCCCGCGTCGGCGTAGGAGTGTTCGATAAAGAAGCGGGAGATCGTATCGGGCAGCGGGCGGGTCATCACGGCAAAGGATACAAGCGCCATGCCCCCGCCGGCGAGGATGGCGATGAGAAGATCGCGCGCGCGGCGGACCCGCACGCTGGCTGGCGTGTGACGCTCTGGCCATACGTCGGGCAGCCGCTTGGGCAACCAGCGCAGGCCGAGCAGCAGCAACACCGTGGTGACTGTTTCCACCAGCAATTGCGTGAGCGCCAGATCGGGTGCGGAAAGCCAGACAAAGGTGATGCAGCTTACCATCCCCACGCCGGACACGAGCACCACGGCCGCAAGCCGTTGGTATTTCGCTTGCCACGCGCCCGCAATCGCAAGGACGCCGCCGATCACCCACAGGATGCCGAACCCCGGATCGAGCACGGTACCGTGCCGGCTTCCCAGAGAATATCCGTAGTGTAGGAACGGCAAAACGCCGGCGAGCAACGCGACCATAACGAGGACGCGTAGTTGTGGCTGCAGCCGGTTGGTGCCGGTGCGTGTCTCCAGCCAACGTGCGCCCGCCACCAGGAAGTAGAGCGCAGCGTCGAACATGCGCCGCCCTTTTAGCAGGCCCACCAGCGGCGGCGCGCTGATCGCGTTCAACCGGCCGGCGAACAGCACATAGCCCACCGCGCCGAGCACCAGCGCAACCACACTGAGAAACAGCGGTTGGCTGAATCCATGCCAGATGGCGAGGCTGTACGCAGGTGTGCTGTCCCCCAGCACGGCATGCGCCGCCAGGCCAAGGATCGGACCAATCGTGATCGCCGGGAAGATCCCGATGAGCAGACAGGCCAGAACGAGCACTTCGATCGGCACGCGCATCCAGTGCGGCGCTTCGTGTGGGGTGTGCCCAAGCTCGGGCCGTGGGCCGAAGAAGGTCTGGTGAATGAACCGGACCGAATAGAGCACGCTGAACACCAGCGCCAACGACACCAGGTACGGTAGCGCCTGATCGAGCCAGGTGTCGTTGTAATCCTCCAGCGCTTCGGCGAGGAGCATTTCCTTTGAAAGAAAGCCGTTGAGCAGCGGGACGCCGGCCATTGCTGCGGCCGCAACCATGGCGAGCGTACCCGTGATCGGCATGAAACGGTAGAGGCCGCTCAAGCGACGCAGGTCTCGCGTGCCCGCTTCGTGGTCGATGATTCCGGCTGCCATGAACAGCGATGCCTTGAAAAAGGCATGGTTCAGCGTGTGGAAGATCGCGGCTACCGCAGCAAGCGGGCTACTGATCCCCAGCAAAAGGGTGATAATCCCGAGATGGCTGATCGTCGAATAGGCCAGCAGCCCTTTCAGGTCCTGTTGGAAGATCGCCGCCCAGGCACCGACGACTAATGTCGCGACCCCGGTACTAGTGACAATGTAATACCAGGCGTCCGTGCCGGCGAGCACCGGCCACAGCCGGATCATCACGAAAATTCCCGCCTTCACCATCGTTGCCGAATGAAGATAGGCAGAAACGGGCGTCGGCGCCGCCATGGCGTGCGGCAGCCAGAAATGGAACGGAAACTGCGCGCTTTTGCTGAAGGCGCCGATCAGCACCAGTATCAGCGCCGGCATATATAACGGGTGTTGCCGGATCGCGTCGCCGGAAGCGAGCACGTCTTTGAGATCATAACTCCCAACGATTTTCCCGATCAGCACGACGCCCAGCAGCAGGCATAGTCCGCCGGCCGCAGTCACGATCAACGCCATGCGAGCGGACGTTCGAGCGCTTTCGTTCTGATGCCAATAGCCAATGAGGAGGAAGGACGTGAGGCTCGTCAGTTCCCAGAAGAAGGCTAACTGAACCAGGTTCCCGGACAAGACGAGCCCAAGCATCGCGCCCATGAAGGCGAGCAAGAACGAAAAGAACCGGGGCACCGGATCCTGCGATGACATGTAGTAGCGGGCATAGATGACGACGAGAAAGCCGATCGCGAGCACGAGACTGGCAAACAGCCATGACAGCCCGTCGAGCCGCAGGACGAGATCCACGCCAAGCGACGGCAACCACGCAATCCGGCTTTCGAGCACGCGGCCGCCGGCGAGCACGGGATAGAGGCACCCGATAAGCACTGTTCCCGCCAAGGCGGTTGCGCCGGCAATCAGCCCGGCGGCGTTTCGTGCACCCGTCGATAACAGTGCAACAGCCAGACTGCCCATCAGCGGCAGCATGAGGATTAGCCACAACAGGCCCGAACTAGACGTCGCTATTCACCGCCTCCCGTGAGCTGGCAAGATTCCCTGTCGTCAACAAGGTGGGCTGGCGAGCGGTACCGCGAAACCGCCTACAGCGCCACCATACGATCGCGCACCTCAAGCGCCGCACGTAGCTTGCGGAGGCGAAACTGCTCCGCGTCCGGCATTGGGCGGCCGTTAATGCGCTGAGGAAGGAAGATAGATGAGCTCAACGCCGCCAGAACGTGTTGCTGCCCCCGTGAACGTGCGGGAGAGATGCGGACGGCGTTGATATCTGCGACCATCTTATCGGCACCGTCGCACGCACCAGGGGTGAAGGCCGCCTGATGTCGGGCAGTCAGTCATACACATAGCGTTAGACTGGCTGGGGCGGCAGGATTCGAACCTGCGAATGCCGGTACCAAAAACCGGTGCCTTACCACTTGGCGACGCCCCAGCAGAACGCGGGCGCCTATCGTGGGCGCACGCGAAGTGCAATGGTCCTTATCCGATCGCGTGCAACCAACCGTGCGGATCGGGCGCGCGGCCGCGCTGGATCGCGGTCAGCGCGTCGAGGAAACGCTGGGTGGTCTGCCCCGTTCCACCGGAGCCGATGGTGAAGCCATAGTCCGGTCCCGACACTTGCCCGATGGGCGTCACCACCGCGGCGGTGCCGCAGGCGAAGCTCTCGGTCAGCCGCCCGCTCTCGGCATCGGCCCGCCACTGGTCGATCGAGTATAGTTCCTCGCGCACAGTCAGCCCGGCATCCCGTGCAAGGCGCAGGATCGAATCGCGGGTGATGCCAGGCAGGATCGTGCCGGTCAGCGGGGGCGTCTGGATCGAGCCGTCATCGAACACGAAGAAGATGTTCATGCCGCCCAGTTCCTCGATCCAGCGGCGCTCGGCCGCGTCGAGGAACACCACCTGGTCGCAGCCGCGGCGGATCGCCTCCTGCTGCGCAACAAGGCTGGTGGCGTAATTGCCGCCGCACTTGGCCGCGCCCGTGCCGCCCGCGCCAGCGCGCGAATATTCGTGGCTAACCCACAAGGAGACGGGGCGCACGCCGCCTTTCCAATAGGAACCGGCTGAGGATGCGAGCACCATGAAGAGATATTCGGCTGCCGGCTTCACGCCCAGGAACACCTCGCTCGCGATCATGAACGGGCGCAGGTACAGCGAGCCGCCATCGATCGCCGGGAACCAGTCGGCATCAGCCTTCACCAGCGCTTCGATCGACCCGATGAACAATTCGTCAGGCAGTTCCGGCATTGCCATGCGGCGGGCGGAATCACGGAAACGTGCGGCATTCGCCTCGGGGCGGAACAAGGCAACGCTGCCGTCGTCGTGGCGGTACGCCTTCAACCCTTCAAAGATTTCCTGCGCATAATGCAGCACTGCTGTGGCCGGATCGACCGTCAGCGTCGCGCGTGCGGTGATTTTGGCATCATGCCAGCCTTTGTCCTCGCTCCAACGGATCAACGCCATGTGATCGGTGAACACGCGTCCGAACGCCGGGTCCGCGATCCGCGTCGCGCGCTCGGTCGCTGGGATCGGCGCAGGGTTTGGCTCGAAAGCGAAAGGCGGCACGCGAAAGCTCCTGGCGGGCGCGATTTTGCGCGCCGTTGACGGGTTGCGATCGGGTAGGGCGGATGGCAATGCCGGTCAACATGGCTGCCACGACCTCCCCCGCCTCCCCGCTCTTCCTTCGCGAGCCTGAGATCCGGCGCGGGCTGGAGCTGCTGTATTTCGGCAATGCGCATGTCACGCGAGCGATCGATCGGGAACTCGCCCGCAAGGGGCTGGGGCGGGCGCATCACCGGGCGCTGTATTTCATCGCGCGCAAGCCCAACATGGCGGTGTCGGATCTTCTGGCGCTGCTCGGCATTACCAAACAGTCGCTGGGGCGCGCGCTGGGGGAGTTGACGGAGC
The DNA here is from genome assembly GCF_001981525.1 of Sphingomonas jeddahensis. Classification (GTDB taxonomy): domain Bacteria; phylum Pseudomonadota; class Alphaproteobacteria; order Sphingomonadales; family Sphingomonadaceae; genus Sphingomonas; species Sphingomonas jeddahensis. The sequence continues at coordinate 27,612 of NZ_MPSB01000002.1, forward strand.
GCGGCTACGTCGAGACCCGGCCCGGCGAGCGCGACCGGCGCCAGCGCCTGCTACGGCTGACCGAACAAGGCGTCGCGTTCGAGGCGGAACTGTACGACGCGCTGCGCGAGCGACTGGCCGCGGCCTATTCCGAAGCGGGCCAAGGCGCTGTGAGCGGCTTTTGGGCCGTCCTGGAAGGCCTGATCCCAGTGGAAGAACGCGAGCGGGTCGAAGCGCTGAGGGGGTAACTCCCCCCCCCATCCTGCTTGCACCAAGAGGCCTGTCAGCCCCGCGCTACCGCCGCCAGTTCAGCGTTGCGGTTCCGGCTTGCCGTCAGCGTTGCAGCCAGCAGCTGCTTCAATGCCTCGTCCTGATCAAGCACGTTGAGCCCCTCGCGCGTCGAGCCGCCGGGGCTCGCCACGCGATCGGCCAGCACGGCGGGGCTCTCCCCCGCACCGGCCGCCATCGCGGCGGAGCCCTCAACCGTGGCGAGCGCCAGCCGCGCGGCCTGATCCGCCGGCAGGCCCAGCGCTGCACCAGCCGCCGCCAGCGCGTCGATGAAGCGGAACACGAACCCCGGCCCGCAGCCGGACAAAGCGGTCACAGCATCGAACATCGCCTCGTCGCCGATCCACTCGACCTTACCGAGCGGCGCCGCCAACGCTTCGGCGGTCGACCGAGCTTCGGCTGTCGCATGCGCGGCATGCAGCGCCGTCACTCCCTTGCCGATCGCAACGGGCAGGTTCGGCATCGCGCGAACGACCGACGCCGCCGGGATGCGCGACGCCAGCGCCGCTTCCTCGACCCCGGCGAGGATCGACAGCAGCAACGCCGGGCGAACGCCCGACAGGCTCGGCGCCACTGCGTCGAGCAACTGCGGCTTCACCGCCAGCACGATCACCTCGGGCGTCGTGCCTTCCGGCGCCGACAGCACGCGCACCCCATCCGGCACCACCGGTGCTCCCGGATCGATCACGGTCACTGAGTGGGCAGCCAGGCCCGCGGCGATCCACCCGCGCAGCATCGCGCCGCCCATGTTCCCGGCCCCGACCAGCCACAGCGACTTCGGCATTGTCATGTTCGGATCAGGCCTCGCCCTGCGTCTCGATCAGCGCGGCCGCAATAGCGTCGCGCGGCGACTTGCCGCCCCACAGGACGAACTGGAACACCGGATAGAAACGCTCGCATTCGTCGATCGCCGTCTCGATCAGCAATTGCGCCGCATCGAGCGACAGAACGGCATCGTCCTCGTCACGGTCGACCAAGGCAGCATGGCGATAAAGCAGGATCCCGCTTGAAGACCAAAGCTCGAAATGCCCGATCCACAATTGCTCGTTCACCAGCCCGATCGTCTCGTAAATCGCAGCCCGCGCATGGTCGGCCACCTTCACGTCGGGGAAAGCCAGGAATTGCAGGACCCCATCTTCCTCGCGCCACAGCGCGCGGATCTCATATTCGGTCCAGCTGCCCTTTACCGTGGCGCTGATCTCGTCGTCATGGCGGTCGAACGTCCAGCCATGCGCCGAGAAATAGCTCTCGAGCATGTCCAGCGGAGCTTCGGGTTCGTGATCGTGATCGGCTTCGTCAAGCATTGCCGCCCCTATCGCATGACATGGGGCGGCGACGCAAAGGGCGCGCTGCGCATGATTGTGGACAAATCAACCCTGCTGCTTCGCCTCCAACGCATCCAGCCGGGCGCGTAGCGCATCGGCTTCGTCCCGCGCAGCAACGGCCATCGCCTTCACCACTTCGAATTCCTCGCGGCTGACGAAATCGAGTCCGCCGATCCATTCGCGCGCGCGGTCACGGGCGCCTTCCTGCGCCTCGCGGCCCATGCCAGCGACGGTGCCTGCCGCGCCGTTCAGGAATTTCGCCAGATCGTCGAACAGCCGGTTTTCGGACTGCATGTGGCCAAGCCTTTCGGGAGAGAGAAGTCAGCCGATGACTTGGGAGGTTCGCGCGCCGGGCACAAGGGTTTCCGCGTCCGGATTAAGCCGCAAGATCCCCCAGTTGAGGACACCGGCGAAGCCGAGCCAGATGAGGTACGGCAGCATCAGCCATGCCGCCCCCTTGCGAATGCGGCGAAACGCAAAGGTTGTGGCGATCGAGAGCAACAGCATGGCGACGATCACCAGCAGCGCCGTGCTCACCTGGTGCGCGCCGAAGAACAATGGCGTCCAGGCGAGATTGAGCGCGAACTGCGCGGCGAACAGCGCAACCGCTACGCCGCGCCCTCTCGCGCCGCGAGCATTGAGGATCGTTGCGAGTGCCAAGCCCAGCATGATGTAGAGCGTCGTCCAGGCGACCGGGAATACCCAGCCCGGTGGGGTCAGCGCGGGTTTGACCAGTGCCTGGTACCACGGGTTCTCGTCACCCGAAGCGACACTGCGCCCCGACAGAAAGCCAAGTAGGACGATCAACGGCACGCAGAGCATCGCCCAGCGCGCGAGCGACATTCGCAACTGCCCCTTTGACGCGATTCCGCCCACACATCCTCCGCGATCGTTTCGCGGCCATAACCACGACCCGCAAAATACGTAAACCGGCAGATCAACGCTTGGCGGTGCCGATCTGCCTCAATTGCGGACAGCCGCGAGCAGGAACTCCACATTCCCTTCCGGTCCGGTGATCGGGCTTTCGCTGATTCCTTCGACCCGCCAGCCCTTGCCGGCGAACCAAGCCGCCACTTCGTCACAGACGCGTTGGTGGACCAGCGGATCACGCACCACCCCGCCCTTGCCCACTTCCTCGCGGCCCGCTTCGAACTGCGGCTTCACCAAGGTCATCACCCGCGCGGTCGGCTTGGCGAAGCCGAGCGGCACCTCGAGCACCTTGGCGATGCCGATGAAGCTGGCGTCGCAGACGATCAGGTCGATCGGCTCGGGAATTTGCGCATCGGTCAGCACGCGCGCGCTGGTCTGTTCGTGCACCACCACACGTTCGTCTTGCCGCAGCTTCCAGGCGAGCTGATTGGTGCCGCTATCGACCGCATAAACGCGCGCCGCGCCGCGGGTGAGCAGCACGTCGGTGAAGCCGCCGGTGGAGGACCCGACGTCGATTGCCACCGCCCCGCTCACGTCCCATCCGAAATGATCCAACCCATGCGCCAGCTTGATTCCACCACGCGACACCCACGGATGGTCGCGCCCGCGCACATCGAGCACCGCATCGTCGGCCAGCGCCTGCCCCGGCTTATCCACCTTCCGCTCACCGGCGAACACCAGCCCGGCCATGATCAGGGCTTGCGCCCGCGTCCGCGATTCGGCGAGCCCGCGATCGACAAGCATCTGATCTGCACGCACCTTCGTCATGGGCGCTCTATTGGCCGCCGATCGGTTCATCGCAAGACCCTGTCGCCCCGCCTTCAACCCGGGACCGAGTGATTGCCCATGGATTAAGTGGGGTATAGAGGTTCGGTCGAGGTCGCGGTGCCGGGCGTCCCCCTAGAGCACCGGCAGCGCGGCCTCGCCGACGAACAGAAGCACCTTCATGGGCACGGCGCGAATGGCCTCGCGCTGGACCGGGAACAGCCACTTCATCGATGCCGGCGCACACGGGGCATATGAACGGCGGCCGGAGAGCCAGGGATCACCGGAACGCGTCGTCGCAGCGTTGGACGAACCACCTGGCGCGGTTCGCGCCGCGCGGTGACGCCCGCGCAATCCCGGCGCGGCCGAGCGAGCATAACGAGATGCGGCCCCGGGGCATTCTGGCGACCCGCTACCCACCTGCGTCATGCCAAGCTCGTCGGGGCATCCAGCCGCCCGCAAATTCTCCCAGCGTAAGAAGTGCGGCACCCTGGATGCCTGGACGGGTCCGGCGTGAGGCAGTGAGTTGCTCGCGGCCGAAGCGCAGATTACGCCTAATCGTTTTCGCGCCGCTCCGCTTCGGCCGCCGCCTCACCCAAGCGCCGCGCTTCCTTCATCCGGCGCCACAGCGCGAGGTTCAGGCAAGCCAGCGCCACCACCATCAGCCCGGTGGCGAGAATGACCTTGGTCCAGCCGCTCACGCGCTCGCCGCGGCGCCGGTTTCGTTCCAGCGCAGCGCCTTCAGCACCGTGCCGACAATCCCTTCGGCATCAAGCCCGGCCTGCGCATACTGCACCTCCGGCTTGTCTTGATCCTGGAACACGTCGGGCAAGCGAAGCGTGCGAAGCTTCAGCCCGCCATCGATCAATCCCTCGTCCGACGCGAGGGTCAGCACATGCGCCCCGAAGCCGCCCACCGAACCTTCCTCGATCGTCACCGCCACCTGATGGGTCGACAGCAGCTTGCGGATCATCGCCTCGTCGAGCGGTTTGGCGAAGCGAAGGTCCGCCACCGTCGTCGACAGCCCCTTGGCCTCCAGCTGCTCAGCCGCCTTCAGCGCCTCCGCCAGCCGCGTGCCAAGCGAGAGGATCGCCACCGTCTTGCCCTCGCGAACGATCCGCCCCTTGCCGATCTCCAGCAGCTGCGGCGTCTCGGGCAGCGGCACACCCACGCCATTGCCGCGCGGGTAGCGCACCGCGATGGGGCCTGAATCATGTTCGACGCAGGTGTGGACCATGTGGACCAGTTCCGCCTCGTCCGCCGCGGCCATCACAACGAAATTCGGCAGGCTGGCGAGATAAGTGATGTCGAACGAGCCCGCGTGTGTCGCGCCGTCCGCGCCGACCAGTCCCGCGCGGTCGATCGCAAAGCGCACCGGTAAATTCTGGATCGCCACGTCATGGACGACCTGGTCATAGGCGCGCTGCAGGAACGTCGAGTAGATCGCGCAGAACGGCCGCATGCCCTGCGCCGCGAGGCCTGCGGCAAAGGTCACGCCATGCTGTTCGGCAATGCCCACATCGAACGAGCGATCCGGATGCCGTTTGGCGAAGCGGTCGACACCCGTTCCCGACGGCATCGCCGCGGTGATCGCGCACACGCGCGGATCGCGATCGGCCTCGTCCGCCAGCGCGTCGCCGAACACGTTCTGATAAGCAGGCGGTCCCGGGGGTGCCTTGGCCTGCGCGCCGGTGATGACGTCGAACTTCTGCACGCCATGGTATTTGTCGGACGCTGCCTCGGCCGGAGCATAGCCCTTGCCCTTCTTGGTCACGACGTGGATCAGGATCGGACCTTCTTCGGCATCGCGCACATTTTCCAGCACCGGGATGAGGTGCTCGAGATTATGCCCGTCGATCGGCCCGACATAATAGAAGCCGAGCTCCTCGAACAGCGTTCCGCCCATGGTCATGCCGCGGGCGAATTCATCGGTCTTGCGTGCCGCATTGTGGAACGGCCGCGGCATCCGGCGGGCCACCCGCTTCATCAGGTCGCGCAGCGACAGGAACTCGCGGCTCGACACGATGCGCGAAAGATAGGCCGAAAGCCCGCCTACCGGCGGCGCGATCGACATGTCATTGTCGTTGAGGATCACGACGAGCCGATTGCCGGCGGCCTCGGCGTTGTTCATCGCCTCATAGGCCATGCCGGCGGACATCGCGCCATCGCCGATCACCGCGATCGCCTTGCCCGGCTGCCCCGCCATCTTGTTCGCGATCGCAAAGCCGAGCGCGGCCGAAATCGAGGTTGAGCTATGCGCCGCGCCGAACGGATCGTATTCGCTTTCGCTGCGCTTGGTGAAGCCGCTGAGCCCCCCGCCCTGCCGCAGCGTGCGAATGCGATCGCGCCGCCCGGTCAGGATCTTGTGCGGATAGCATTGGTGGCCGACGTCCCAGATCAGCCGGTCGCGCGGCGTATCAAAGACGTAATGGATCGCGGTGGTCAGCTCGACCACGCCCAGCCCCGATCCGAGGTGCCCACCGGTTGTCCCGACCGCAGAAATAGTCTCACTGCGCAGTTCGTCGGCAAGCTGGCGGAGCTGTTCGGGAGCCAGCTTCCGAAGGTCGGCCGGCGTCGATACCGTATCGAGCAGCGGCGTCTGAGGCAGATCGGTCATCCCGCGGGGCTTACTCCACCGCAGCGACCGTGTCGAATGCTACCGGATTGCGTTAATTGATCGCGCACTTGGCGCACCGACCGCGCACTTCGATCACCGGACGCACTGGCTGGAACCCGGCGGCCGACGCCGCCTCGCGCACGCCGCCGGTCAGCCGGTCGTCGTCGAGGTGAGTCGTCTGCCCGCACGAATCGCACACCAGGAAGATGCAGTCGTGCATGCAGTCCGGATGCGCATTGGCGACATAGGCGTTGGCGCTCTCCACCTTGCGCGCAAGGTTCGCGCCGACGAACAGGTCGAGGATACGGTACACGCTGTTCGCCGCGACGCGCCGCCCTTCGGACTTGGAAACCGCATCGGCGATGTCGTAGGCGCTCGCCGGCTTGGTGAACCCGGCGAGCGCGCCGAACACGCTGGCGCGCATCGCAGTCCATTGCTCGCCCGCACGCTCCAGCGTCGCTTGCGCGGCCTGGGCGAGGTCCGCGCCTTGCGGTTCGTGGTGATCATGATGAGCGTGCGCCATGAAATGGATTTAGGAGCGCGAGCGGTTCGCAGCAAGCGCTCGCTCTGCTCCCGTCATTCCCGCGCAGGCGGGAATCCATAAACGCCAGCGTAGCGGCTCCATCTAAGACCTGCGCGTATGGATCCCCGCCTCCGCGGGGATGACGATCAACGAAAACATGCCTTACAGCCCACCCCAAACCATCAGGAGAATCGCCATGGATCTCGGGCTATCCGGTAAGACCGCCATCGTCTGCGCCTCCAGCCAGGGGCTCGGCCGCGCCTGTGCCGAGGAACTCGCTCGTGCCGGCTGCCGCATTGTCATGAACGGCCGCGACGCCGAGGCGCTGGAGCAGACCGCCGCCGAGATCCGCGCGAGCACCGGTGCCGAGATCCTCACTGTCGCCGGCAACATCGGCGACGAAGCGGTGCAGGCTAGGTTGGTCGAGACCGCGGGCACGCCCGACATCCTCATCAACAACAACGGCGGCCCGCCCCCGCGCGGCTTCCGCGACATTGACAGCGAAGCGCTCCACGCGGGGCTCGACGCCAACATGGTCACTCCGATCCGCCTGGTGCAGCAAGTGATCGACGGCATGATCGAGCGCCGCTTCGGCCGCATCGTGTGCATCACCTCCGGCAGCGTGAAATCGCCAGCCGCCGGGCTCGACCTCTCGAGCGGCGCGCGCATCGGCCTCACCGGCTTCCTCGCCGGCGTGGCGCGCGAGGTCGCGCACGCCAATGTCACGATCAACTTCCTGCTCCCCGGCCTGTTCGCCACCCGCCGCCTGCCCGGCGTCATGGCCTTCGCCGCCAAGAGCCAGGGCATCGACATGGAAACGGCGGAAGCGCGCGGCCGCGAGCGGATCCCGGCCAAGCGCTTCGGCGATCCTGCCGAATTTGGCGCCACTTGCGCCTTCCTATGCTCCAGTCATGCCGGCTTCATCACCGGCCAGAGCCTGCTGATCGATGGCGGCGCCTACCCCGGCGTGCTATAAAGTACGACTTGTTTGCGCCGCCTGAAATTTTCTTGCATGGGCGCGCGCCGAAAGGAAATGAATATGGCCGCCAATTGGGCCCCCGACAGCTGGACCTCGCACGAGGCACGCCAGCTCCCCGACTACCCGGACGCCGCCGCGCTCACCGCGGCGACCGACACGTTGCGCTCCTATCCCCCGCTCGTCTTTGCGGGTGAAGCACGCAATCTGACGGCGGAACTGGCGCGGGTCGCGGCGGGCGAGGCATTCCTGCTTCAGGGCGGCGATTGTGCGGAAAGCTTTGCCGAGTTCCACCCCAACAACATCCGCGACACGTTTCGCGTGATCCTGCAGATGGCGGTGGTCCTCACCTATGCGTCCAAGCTGCCGGTGGTGAAGCTCGGCCGCATGGCCGGCCAGTTCGCCAAGCCGCGTTCGGCCGGCACCGAGACGATCGACGGCGTCGAGCTGCCCAGCTATCGCGGCGACAACGTCAACGACATCGGCTTCACCGCAGAGTCGCGCATCCCCGACCCGAAGCGGATGGTGCAGGGCTATTCGCAGTCGGCGGCGACGCTCAACCTGCTGCGCGCCTTCGCGCAGGGTGGCTATGCGAACCTCGCGCAGGTCCATCGCTGGACGCTGGATTACATGGGCCGCAGCCCCTGGGCGAAGAAATATGCCGAAACCGCCGACCGCATCGGCGAGGCGCTCGATTTTATGGCCGCCTGCGGGATCGACCCCGAGACGGTGCCGCAGCTGGCGCAAACCAGCTTCTACACCAGCCATGAGGCGCTGCTGCTTCCCTATGAAGAAGCGATGACGCGGCAGGATTCGCTGACCGGCGACTGGTATGACACGTCGGCGCACTTCCTGTGGATCGGCGATCGCACCCGCTTCGAAGGCTCGGCGCATGTCGAGTTCCTGCGCGGCATCGGCAATCCGATCGGCGTGAAATGCGGGCCCACGCTGGAGCCGGACGTGCTGCTTCGCCTGCTCGACACGCTCAACCCCGGCCGCGTGCCCGGGCGCATGACGCTGATCACGCGCTACGGCCACGACAAGATCGAGGCCGGCTTCCCCAAGCTGCTCCGCGCCGTCACGCGCGAAGGGCATCCGGTGATCTGGAGCTGCGACCCGATGCACGGCAACGTCGTCAAGGCTGCCAATGGCTACAAGACGCGGCCCTTCGACCGCATCCTCGCCGAGGTGCGCGGCTTCTTCGCCGTCCACCGCGCCGAGGGCACGCATGCCGGCGGCATCCACGCCGAGATGACCGGCCAGAACGTCACCGAATGCACCGGCGGCGCGATCGATGTGACCGAGCAGAGCCTGGCCGACCGCTACCACACGCATTGCGATCCGCGGCTCAACGCCGGCCAGAGCATCGAGCTGGCGTTCCTGCTCGCCGAAATGCTCAACGCCGAAATGGCCGAGCGCCGCAAGGTAGCGGCCTGACAAGAAAACGGAACGCGGCGGCTTGACGGGCTGCCGCGTCCCCCGTAGAGGCGCCGCTCCCGCTTGCACGGCCCCTTCGTCTAGCGGTCTAGGACGTCGCCCTCTCACGGCGAAAACACGGGTTCGAGTCCCGTAGGGGTCACCAGCTTCCCTTGAGAAGCGCGGATTCCCGCCAGTCTCGTGCATTTCATCGACTTGGCAGCCTCCCGGTGATACAAAAGGGTGGCACAAAGATGAGATTGCGCGTGGCGGGTTTGTGGCGTCATCCCCGGTCGAAGATGTACTGGTTCCGCATGGGCGTGCCGGAGCGGTATCGCGAGCGTGTGGGCAAGCGTGAGTGGAAGGAGACACTCGGCACCGCCGATCTGGTGGAAGCGCGGTCGCTGCATGCCCGCAAGCTCCACGAGGTGCAGGAGCTGATGCGCACGCTGGACGCCGGTGAGGCCATCGCCGTCGACGATCAGGCGGACAAGATCGTCGCGGACGGGTTCGATGCGCTGGCCCGTGCGAACGTCAGGGCGCATGAAATCGCCGCCGACTACGATCTGGCGCGGGGCCTCGACCACGTGTGCTTCACCATGCTGCAGATGATGGGTTTCCGGGCGCGGCTGGACTGGGGCGGCAGCTATGCCAGCAAGGCGCAGGATGACATGCTCGGTGAGGCTGACGAGGACATCTGGCCAATCGAGCAGCCGGACGCAGCGGGCGCATTCCCGACCTTCGCGCATCGTGATGCAGTGGCGATGAACATCGAGCTCTTCGAGAACAACCCGCTGTTCAGGGGCGCTGCGTTCCGCGAGGTCGCGCGCGCCCACCTGTCGGCCCGGGACTGGAAGGCAGCGGAGTTCGAGGCGCAGATCGTCGCGCAGGCGGCCGGTGTCGTGCTCAGGCCAAAGGGTCCGCTGTTCGAGGCGGTGGCGGAACGCATCCTGCGCCGTCTTGCGGAACACCGCTTCGGCCACTGGCCGACGGGCGTGCAGAACGTGCTGCAGCCGATGATGACGGCGATGGCGACGCATTTGCCCGCGCCCACGATCGTCGATCAGGACGCGCCGGCGCACACGCTGTCCGACGCGCTGGCGGCCTGGAAGAAGCGCAAGGGGATCGACCCCGCCCTGCCCAACAAGACAGCCGACGAATGGCAGAGCGCGCTCGATCGCTTTCGCGAACTGGCGGGCACCGAGGATGTTGCCGCCATCACCGGCGAGATGGTGGAAACGTTCCTCGAAGATGTGGCGCAGCTCCCATACCGTCCGAAAAAGGTGATCGGCAGCCTGCCCTTGCGACAGCAGATCGCCGCCGCCCATGCCGCGAAGCTGCCGACGCTCGGCCCATCTACCGTCGGCAAGCATCTCGCCGCGATCCGGTCGCTGCTGGCGACGGCCGTCAGGAAGAAATGGATCCCCTTCAACCCGGCCGCCGGACTGAGCGTCGAGGGAGCGAAGCACACGGGGACCGAGCGCGACCACTTCTCCGACGAGGACATGCGCCGTATCTACACGGCGCCGCTGATGACCGACCCGGACGCGTGCAGCGATACGATGTTCTGGATCCTGCTTCTGGCCCCCTTCCACGGGTCGCGGCCGGGCGAGCATTGCAAGCTCAAGCCGCACGAGGTCATCCGTGAGGACGACGAGTGGGTCATGCGCTTCCGGTCCGATCGCAAGCGCCAGAGTTCTGCGGAAGGACCCGAGAAACGCCCCCGCCGTCAGAAGACCGGCCAGTCAGTGCGTGACGTGCCGATCCACTGGATCGTCGTCGAGTCGGGCTTCCTCGACTGGGTTGCACTGCAGATCGAGCGCGGCGAGCAGTGGGTGTTCAGCGACCTGACCGCGGACAAATACGGCGACCGTTACAAATACCTGTCGCGCGAGATCAACGACGCGATCCGTGCGCTTGGCATCGACGACCCCGACAAGTCGTTCTACTCGACCCGGCACAACTTCAAGCGCGAGGGCCGGCGCCGGCGCGTCAGCGAACACGATCTCGACCAGATGGCGGGCATGCCTCGATCAACGTCGGCCGGAAATACGGGCAGGGTTCGCCGATCGACGCGTTGAAGGAGAGCATCGACCGGCTCGAGTTCCGAAGCGTGCCGTGGGATGCGGTGGTGGCCTGCGCACACCAGCGCCTTCTGCGGTTCGCCGCCCGGACACGTCTTGCCGCGTCGTGATGACGCTGGGGCACAGCCAGGACACGAAAAGCGCGACAGGCGTTTGTCGATCGACGGCCACGCTCCTATACTACGCCTATGACCGACGATACCGCCCTGTCCGACGCAGAGGCTGCCACCATGGCGGCCCTCGAAGGCATGTCGGTCTGGGAGATGATCGGCGAGCTGCTGGCGTTGGCGGCACGCTCCGTCCAGTGGCAGATCCAGCGGCGTCTCGGCGGCCCCGGCGCCGTCCGGCGCCTGCTGTCGATCCTCGCGGCCTTCCTCACCGTCGTGATGACAATGGCCGTTCGCCAGCGCGCGGCCATTGTACATCACCTTCCCGTATCGGCATCGCCAATCCTGCGGCACCTCCGCTGCCCGCCGTCGCGCTGGGCTGGCGCCTGACCGATCCCCGTCGAACACGCCGGGCGCAGCCGTCTTCATACGGCCGCGCCTCATGCCGACGGACCGGGAAGCCAGCTCGATTTGCGACACGCGCGTCGAAGCGCGCTACCGCGCGATAACGAGCGTCAGCGCGCGATAGCGCTAAAGGCACTCCCGGTCCTCGCCGACGAGGACCAGGATCATGAACAACAATCGTAACCAGCGCTTCAAGCTGATCTGCGCTGCCGCCGACAGGATTGTCGAAGAGACGGGCGTCAGCCCGTCTGAAGTCACGGGCTATGCCGTCTCCATGGCGGCGTTCGACAGAAAGCCGAACGGGGATTTCTACGCCCTGTTCGAGGAGTGGCTGAAACTGCGTCGCGCCGTCCCCGGCGCACCGCCGGCGGACATGCCCGCCGAGGCGGCGGCCGAGCTGGAGCAATGGACCGAGCACCTGAAGGCCCAGATCATGCAGCGGGTGACGGGTATCGTGCGTGACGTCGCGGGATCCTTCGAGCAGACCACGGCGATGCGCGTCGGTGCGCTGGAACGCCTCAACGCGGATCAGGCGCGGCGCGGCCACGCGGTGATCGCGACCCTCGTGGAAACCGAGGCGGAGCTCGGCGAGGCGCAGGCGCGCATCGCTGAGCTCTCCGACGAGCTCAGGAAGGAACGCGAGCAGGTCCAGCGGCTGCTCGGCCGGCTGGACGAGCGTGACGCCCTGCTGAACGTGCTCCGCCCCGTGACTGCAACCGACAGCGGGACGGAGATCACGCCGACCGCCGCGCCCGACGCCGGCGCGGTGGCGGACGGCAGCATCGACCAGGACCGTCGCTCCAGCGACGATACCGGCGAGATCGCGACCACGGCGAGCGAGCCGCTCGTCAGCGCCGTCGAACCCGAACAGTCGCCGGCAGTCGAAACCGATCATCCCGCGGATGGTCAGGTCGAGATGCCGCTCGCCACCAGCGCCTCCGCCCACACGGCGGACGATGCCGGTGACGATCGCGGCTGATCCGCTGCGCCCGCGCCGCCGTCGTCATGGCGGCGACGCGGTTTTCCGCTGCCCTTCCTTCCCCTTCGGCTTTCCGTCGGACCGGAAAGCCACGGCCCGCAGCGACTTCGCGAAGGGCCGTTCCGGGGGTTCAGGGGCACTCCCCTGACATGCCTTTTTTCGAGCATCGAAAAAAGAAGAGCATGTTCTTCTTTTTCTGCCGCCTGCCAGCGCGGCCCACTGAGGACCCATGAAAAAGCAGGTTTCCGGCGTCGCCGGTGCCGCCCGCATCAAGAACCTCGACCTCGCCGGACTGGCACGGGCCGAGAAGCACGGCAAGCGTCTCGACCAGACGGGCAAGGCGCGCGCGATGAACGACCTGCCACCGCTCACCACCACCGGACTTGATCTGCTCGCACTGTACGACCGACACATCGAGGGCGCGTTTGTCCCGAGGGCGAAGTCGTCGGTGATGCATATCCTCATCCAGTTCCCCACCGAGCTCGTCGATGGCGAGGACCCCGGCTACATGCTCCATCATGCCCGGGTGTTCGCAGAGCGCGTGTTCGGTGACGAGGCGATCCTGGCCGATCGTCTCGACCGGGACGAGAAGAGCCGGCATGTGGTCGACCTGTTCGTCGCGCCAAGATACATGAAGTCGACGAAGCGCGAGTCGAAGCCCGCCATCTCGACGACCCATCATCTCAAGGCGCTGGCGAAGGAATATGGCGAGAAGCCGCTACCGTTCGGGTACGGCCGTGCGCTTCAGACCGCCTTCTTCGACTATATGCGCGACGAGATGAAGCTGGACGGCGTGGAGCGCGGGAAGGCGAAGGCGGTGTCCGGCAACGACTGGAAGTCGGCCGAGCAGCAGAGGCTGGAGGAACTGGACGGGCTAGAGGCACAGAAGACATCAGCACTGGCACGGATCGAGCAGGATCGGGTCAGGGCGGAGGCCGCCGCGGCCGAGGCTGCACATCGGGCGGCCGAACGCGAGGAGGCGCTCGCGGCTCGCGAGCGGAAGGCGACGGAACGCGAACGGGCCATCGCTGCGCGCGAGATTGAGACCGCGGCGGCAGGCGATCGGGCCGCTGCCGCGCGGCTTGCGGCGGAGCAGGCCCGGATCGGTATGGAGGCCGCGCTTCAGGCTGCCCGGCTGCGTGGCGAGGCGGTCGACCGCGAGCTCGCCGCCGCCGCCGGCGACCGTGCCGACGCCGAAGCCGATCGGGCTCTCGCGGCTGCCGAGCGCGCCGCGATCACCGCCGAGCGGGAACGCAATGACGCCCAGCGCAAGGTGCGGGAAGCCCAGCTCGCCCTCCTCGCGCGTGCGGCGGACGATGGTGCCGGGCTTGACCTGCGGAGCACCCCAAGCGCATTTTCGATGCGCAAGGATGCAATGCTGCCCGACGAACGTCACGTCTATGAGGCGGGGTGGCCCGCATCGCTGGTGAAGGCAGGCCGCCAGATCGCGGTGGCGCTGGAGCAGGTACGGGCATGGACGCGGCGGCTGCTGGCTCGCGAGAAGGTCATCGAGGAGCGGGAAGCCGCGCTGGCCGCACGCGAACGCGATGCAGAGCGCGAGCGGGCGGCAAGGCACGCCGAGCATGCCGCAACGCTTGCGGGTCTCGACCGTCGGGACCGCGAGCTTGCCGCGCGGGAGCAGGATGCAACGACACGGTTGGCGGCAGCCGAGGCCGGGATCGCGGCGGCGGCGGCGAAGGACGCCGGCGCGCAAGCACTGCTTGCACAGCACAGCCGGTGGGCGATGGCGGTGGACACGCTTGTCGACCATCCCGACTGGATCGATGTGACGGGCACCACGATCCGGCTCGATCGCGATGCAGCGACGGCAGCCGGACCCCGACTTGCCGCCACCCTGCGAGAGCCGCCGCCGCCCTGGGCGCTCAACGTGCTCCTCGCCCGCCTCGACGTGGCCGACCGCCAGCGCCGGGTGGGCGAGCACGAACAGGCTGCCGCATCGTCCGCGCGCCAGCTGACCGAACTGCTCGGGCGTGCCGGCCCGGTCCTGACGCCGGAGCAGCAGCTGGTCGCGGCGGAAGTACAGCAGGCGATCCGCCGGTCAACGGTTGCGGCTCGGGCCTGGAATGCTGCTCGCGACGCGGGGCGGTGATCGCATCCACCGGCCCTACGTCGCCGGACGATGGCCCTGGTTCGGTCCCTTCGGGATGATGACAGGCGCGTCCTGGTGCCGTGGGACATTCCCGTTTCCCCGTGTACGTGGGCGAATTTGGGAATGTGCAATCGGGAACAGATTTCGGGAAAACGGGACCCGCTGGCGGTGGTCAGCGTCATCGGCCCGGCGGGATTCCCGTCCCAGGTTCCTAATCGGGAACGGCCGGAAGCGACCCAACTTCAGCCATTCGTGTCGCCGTCGTTCAGCGTCAGCTTTGGGGCAAAGCGGCCCTGTAATGACCTACATTCATAGACGCGGCTGGATCGGAAGCTTAGGGTGACGCCGAGCCCCTCGAAGATTGAGTCAAATGGCCGAGAAGACGCCCCCCGACCCCGAATTTGAGGCGCTCTTGCGCTATATACAGGAAAGCCGGGGTCTCGATTTCCGTGGCTATAAGCGCACCAGCCTGCGCCGGCGCATCACGCTGCGCATGGAGGCAGTGGGTGCCGAGGACTTCTCCGCCTATCGCTCTCGGCTCGAGGCGCAGCCGGGGGAATTCGAAAACCTGCTGAACACGGTGCTGATCAACGTGACGTCCTTTTTCCGCGACGGCGAGGCGTGGGATGTGCTGCGCGACCATGTGATCCCTTCCATCCTCGGTCATGGGGACTCCGACCGGCCGATCCGCGTGTGGAGCGTCGGCTGCGCATCGGGCGAGGAGCCCTATTCGATCGCGATGCTGTTCGCCGAGGCGATGGGGACGAAGGACTTCTGCCGCCGGGTAAAGATCTACGCCACCGACCTGGACGAGGAGGCGCTGAGGACCGCGCGCGTCGCGACCTATGCCCCGCGCGACGTGGAGGGTGTGCCGCCGGAACTGCTCGAGAAATATTTCGAGCGAACCAACAACCATTATGTCTTCGAGCGCGAGCTCCGGAAATGCGTGATCTTCGGACAGCACAATGTCGTCCATGACGCGCCGATCTCGCGCATCGACCTGCTCACCTGCCGCAACCTGCTGATCTACCTCGAGGCCGAGACGCAGAGCGTCGTGCTGCCGCGGCTCCACTACGCGCTCACGCGCGATGGCTATCTCTTTCTCGGCAAGGCCGAGACGCAGCTCGCCCGCTCCTCGCTGTTTCGCCCGGTCGAGATGAAGCACCGCATCTTCGCCAAGGTGCCGCAGGAATGGCGGCGGCCGATGGGCAGCTTCGCCGCGAGCCGCATGTCACGGATGGATCCGCCCATGGCCGACGTGCGCTTGCTGGAGGCGATCGTCAACGAGACCGGCAACGCGCTGCTGGTGGTGGACGAGGCCGGCTCGGTGGCACTCGCCAACCTGCCCGCGCGCCACCTGCTCGGCGTGGGCGACGCCGATATCGGCCGGCCGTTCCAAGACCTGCCCATCTCCTATCGCCCGATCGAGCTGCGCGGCCCCATCGAGGAAGTATTCCGCCAGCGCGTTGGCGTGCGGCTGGAGGACCAGGAATATCGGCTCAACCAGGCCGAGGTGATGCGCCTCACCATCGACCTGCGCCCGCTCTTCAACGCCGACGGCAGCGTCTATGCGGTGCTGCTCTCCTTCCTAGACCAGACGCGGCTCCACACGCTCCACCGCGAGCTGGAGGCGGCGCAGGAGAATCTCGAGCATTCGATCGAGGAGCTCCAGTCCGCCAATGAGGAGCTGGAGACCACCAATGAGGAGCTCCAGTCGACCAACGAGGAGCTGGAGACCACCAACGAGGAGCTGCAGTCGACCAACGAGGAGCTGGAGACCCTCAACGAGGAAGCGCGTTCCTCGAACGAGGAGATGGAGTCGGTCAACGAGGAGCTGCGCATCCAGGCCGAGCAGGCCAGCGCATACCGGCTCCACCTCGAATCGGTGCTGCGGGCGATGAACGGCGGCATCATCGTGCTCGACCCGAACCATGTGATCCGCAGCTGGAATCGCTGGAGCGAAAGCACTTGGGGCCTGCGCGCCGAGGACGTGATCGGCACCAAGTTCGATCTGCTCGACATCGGCCTGCCGATTCACAAGCTGCGTGACGCGCTCTCGACGGTGCAGTTCGGCCGCGCCGAATATGTCGACGAGATGCTGGAGGGCGTCGATCGCCGCGGCCGCCGCATCCTCTGCCGCATCCGCGTCTCACCACTTAGCGACGAGGACGGCAGCACCCTCGGCCTCGTCCTCATCTTCCAGGACCTGACCGAGGAGCGCAGCAAGGAGGAATATGCGCGCTACCTGGGCCGGATCATGGGGCGCGCGCTCAACGAGATCTATTTCCTCGATCCCAAGACGCTGCGCTTCACGCTCACCAATGACGGCGCGCAGAAGAAGCTTGGCTATAGCGACGCGCAGCTGCGGCAGATGACGCTGCTCGAGGTCGCGCCGGCGCTGACGCAGGAGGCCGTCGATGCGCTGCTGGCGTCGCTGTTCAGCGGGGCTGAAAAGGAGATCGTCTTCGAGACCAGCATTCGCGGCAAGGAGCGCGAATATCCGGCCGAGATGTGCATGCAACTCTTCGGCGACGAAGAGCCGCCCATCCTGGTGGCGGTGCTGCATGACACGAGCGAGCGACGGCCGGTCCCACAGGGTTAGCTCCCGGCCGGCACCATAGGCTGAACGGGGGCAGAATTCGTCCCTAAGCCGCTGTTAACCCCGGCCATCCTATGGCGCACCCGTTGGATTACGAGTGCGCCGGATGAACCAGACTGCCGATCAGTTGCTCGACTGGCTCGCCAAGGAGCTGCCGCAGCTGCGCGAGCGGCTGGCGCGGACCCATGCCGCGATCGAGGAGACGCGCCGCAAGCTCGCCGGGAACTGAGCGCTATGCCTCGCCCTCGGTCGGCGTCTTGCGCAGGTTGGTCATCGCATTCTCCAGCACTGCGATCAGCTGCTCGGACTCCTCCGTCGCCTCGCTCCAGCGCCGTTCGGCATGATCCAGCCCGCGGGCCTTGGCGCTCTCGCTCATCTGGCCGAACAGGCGGATGCGGTCGCGGTGCGTGCGCACCGCGATCGCGAGCGCGCGCTCCAGCTCCTGATTCTGCGCATCCGCCAGCCCCAGCGGCGTAAAGGCGTGGCCTACCTGGCAGCGGAAGCGGATCTCGTCCTCCATCACCACCTGGTTGAGCACGCCGCCGCAATCGGGGCAGGCTATGTGGCTCGGCTGGCCGGGCGTGACGATCTCGGGTTCCACCACGGCGAACTCCTGTGCAGCGATGCCGTCTTCGATGACATATTCCTCGGGCAGCGGGATGGTCGGGCCGGCCTCTTCGCCGACAAGGGCCGTCAGCACTGCGGCCAGCTCGTCCAACCGGACGACGCGGTCGACATGGTCGCGCTTCAACGCGTTGCGCGGCATCGACGGCCATTCGGCCTCGTCCGGGTCCTGCACGACGGAGGTGCCGCCCGTCGCCTTGATCGCGATCAGTCCGTCGGTGCCGTCGTCGAGCAGGCCGGTGAGCACCACGCCGATCACCCGGCTGCCGTAATGCACCGCCGCCGATCGGAACAGCGCGTTCACGGCCGGGCGCGTGCGGTTCTCATAAGGGCCGCGCCGCATCAGCACCTTGCCCTCACGCACGAGCATATGGTTGTCGGGGCCCGCCACATAGATGTGGCCCGGCTCGATCGCCTGACCGTCCACCGGCGATAGCGCACGCAGCGGTGTCACGCGGTCGAGCAGTTGCGGCAAGACGCTCCTCGACGATGGCGAAAGATGCTGGACGACAAACACGCAGCCGGAGAAGTTGGCCGGAAGAGCCGCGCAAAGCCGCTGTAGCGCATCCACTCCGCCCGCCGAGGACCCCACGACGACAATATCCTTGTTGGGCATGCGCTGCCTCCTTTTCGAAGACGTAACGGCCAGCGATGCTTATGGTGCCGAGCCTGATCTATTTGGGGCACGATCCAGTTCCCCCGGCGTTACGATCTTGCAGACAGGACTCCACATGGCCCGACCCGCAGGCGATCAAGGCGAACAGGCCCGACTTCTCGATGAGAATGAGCAGCTTCGTGCCTCGCTCGAATCCGCGCTCGAGGAGAATGCGGGACTGGCAGAGGAGCGCGACCGGCTGCGCCAGCGGATGAGCGACCTGTCGCAGGAGCTGCGCCTCACGCAATCGGCGGTGTCGCAACAGGCGGAGCGCACCGGCTGGCTCGAGCCCGCTTATGCGCAGCGGGGGCAGACCGAGGAGGAGCTGCGCGTCGCGTTCGAGGAGCTTCAGGTCCTTACCGAGGAGCTGGAGGTCGCCAACACCGACCTGCACCAGACCAACCGGGAACTCGACACACGCGTGGAACAGCGGACGCGTCAGCTCAAGGAGATCAATGAGGCGCTGCAGACGACCGGAGCCTCGTTGCGCGCCGTTGCCGATCTGGTGCCCGAGCTGCTGTGGCGTACCGACGCCCGGGGCAAGGCCGACTGGTTCAATCAGCGCTGGACCGACTATACCGGCGAGTTCCTCGAGCAGTCGCTCGGCCTTGGCTGGCTGGAAGCCCTCCATCCACGCGACAAGGACGTGGCCCGTACCGCCTGGAGCATTGCCATCGGCAGCGGCAAGCCCTTCCAGCACGAGTTCCGCATCCGCGATGCCGCCGGCGAATATCGCTGGTTCCTGGTACGCGCCGAGCCGCTGACGGAGAACGGCCGTATCCTCCGCTGGTTCGCGGCAGGCACCGACATCCATGGCCAGCGCATGACGATGGAGGCGCTGCAGCGCAGCGAGCTTCGCTTCCGCACGCTGATCGAAGGCATCCCGCAGCTCGTCTGGCGTGCGGTCGGCGGCGGGCAATGGACATGGTCGAGCCCGCAATGGAGCGCCTATACGGGGCAGGATGAAACTGAGGCGCGCGGGCTGGGCTGGCTCGATGCGTTCCACCCCGATGACCGCGCTGCCGCGACGGAGGCATGGGAACGTGCCCAAGACAGCGGCAGGCTGGATATCGAGGGCCGCATCTTCCATGCCCCCGAAGAGCGCTACCGCCATTTCCGCACGCGCGCGCTGCGGGTGCGCGACGAGCCCGGGCGCGCGATGGAATGGCTCGGCACCTCGACCGATGTCGACGACATCCTCCAGCTCCAGGAGGCGCAGTCGGTGCTAGTGGCCGAGCTGCAGCACCGCACGCGCAACCTAATGGCGGTGGTGCAGGCAGTCACCACACGCACGCTTCGGGGCGCAGCGTCGCTCGAGCAGTTCGCGGCATGCATCGACGACCGCTTCTCGGCGCTTGCTCGCGTGCAGAGCTTGCTGTCGCGGCGCGAGACCGGCACGCGCGTGCCGTTCGACCTGCTGCTGCGCGACGAGCTGTCGGCGCATGTCGAACTCGATGCGGCGGCCGAGAGTGGCAAGGTGACGCTCGAGGGACCGCCGAGAGTACCGCTGCGCTCCGCAACGATCCAGACCTTCGCGCTAGCGCTCCATGAACTCGCGACCAATGCAGTGAAATATGGCGCGCTGGCCAGCGCCGACGGGCGGCTGCGCGTGCGATGGGGCGTTCGACGCGACGAGCCGAGCGAGCCCAGACTTTGGGTCGATTGGCGCGAGAGCGGCGTCTCCGATATGCCCGGCAGCGACACGCCCGCGCGGGGCGGCGGCTATGGCCGCGAACTGATCGAGCGCGCCCTACCGTACCAGCTCGGCGCGCGGACGAGTTATCGATTCGAGCCGGACGGGGTGCATTGCACGATCGAGATGCCCGTGCCCGCCGAGACTCACGTCATGGAGAAAGCCGATGGTTGAGCGCAGCTTGGAAGGTTGCCGCATATTGGTGGCCGAGGACGAATATCTGCTGGCGGAAGATCTTTCGCATGCGTTGGCATCGGCGGGTGCCAGTGTCCTCGGCCCGGTTCCAACCCTCGATGAGGCGACTGCGTTGATCTCGGGGGACACGGAGATCGACGCCGCGATCCTCGACGTCAACCTGCGTGGCGAGATGATCTTCCCAGTCGCTGACGCGTTGAAAGATCGCGGCGTCCCCTTCGCCTTTGCCACTGGCTACGACCAATGGGCGCTGCCGGAACGGTTTGCGGCGACACCTCGGGTGGAGAAGCCATTCAAGGTCAGCAAGATCGGTGGGGTGCTGGGTTTGCTGCTGAAGGCGACGCCCACCGGTTGAGTTGCGGAACCTAGGGCGCGTGATCGCGCCCGCTTCAGTCGGGCATTCACCCGCGAGCCTCGCACCGCATCCAACGTCTGCTTATCTTACAAGCTGCCATTCACAGCGGGACGGCTCAATGGCAGCTAAGTCCCCACTTGCTGCCCTCCGAGAACGATTGCCCATTCCCGAAACATCATCGTTTTCGGGAAAGACGCCTTGCGATAGTAGTGTTCACCACATACCCGCCCAAGCCACGCCGCAGCGCCGCCGCCAGGCGAACTCCAGCCGCTTCTGCGCGTCCCATGATCCGATCCACCCGGGATGGCGCTGACCCTGCCGATGGTCATGCCGCCAATGCCGTGCCGTCACGATCAGATGCGCGTGAGGCTTCACGATCCAGCCGTCCGCGCCCTGCAGAGCGTGGATCGCCCACGCAACGGCAGCACCGCGTCCTGCAAGTTCGTGTTCGACGAACCCTGTCACCAGCCACGTCCACCAGTCCAGCCGGATCGTGAGCGGGATTTCCATAATCACATGCCACGCGGCGACCGCGGTCGGATCGCCGGTGGCCACGGTCGCGGCGTCCGCCTCCTCCCAGATCGTATAGTCCGTGGTCGCCCAGACCGGTGCGCTGGCGGGCAGGATCAGCCCGGCGCCGCGAAGTTCGCAGCGGCGCTCGGCGAACTTCGCCGGCATCGGCCCGAACCGGTCAGCCGGCGCGCTGTCGCGCCAGATGTAGGCGGCGTTGCTGACCGCGGTCTTGTAGGCAGGCATGCGGTGGACGAGCCGCCACGCCTCGCTGATCGGCCGCACCTTGAAGTCCGGCTGGTCGTCCGGGCGGCGGTCGCGCGGGCGGGCGAACAGGATGCGCTTCATCGCATCAACATCGGCTGTGGTGATGATGGGGGTCATGGTGATCTCCGAAAACGGCGACGCCGCCCGGATCAGGGGCGGCGTCGCAGGGTGTCGCGACGAGCGCGACGATGATGGTTGAGGCAGCGGCAGGGTCAGCCGAAGCGGACGACCGGCTCGACCTGCGCCGTGTCCGGCGCGATCGTTTCGGCGCCCCACGGCACGTGACGGTTGCCGGCGAGCAGCTCGTCACCCATGGTCTTCGCCGCCGCCTTGATGCGCTTCATGGCGAGGCGACGTCCGGCGCCGAGCGACTTCGGCCTGCCCGGCACCCGGACCAGCGAACCGCGCTGGTCGATGGCGAAGTGTTCGTTCCGGCGGGTGCTGACCAGCACCACGGGCGCCTGATCGTTCGCGGCATAGGGCAGCGCCCGGTCGATGATGTCGACCGTGAGCAGGTCGCGCCAGGCGATGGTGAAGGCGGCGGGTGTGGTCGCGCCGACGCTGGCCCAGCCGGAGTAGATCACGTCCTTGCCCAGCATCTGCGCGATGCGTCCCAGTTCCATGCCGACCTCGAAGTCGCTGGTCTTGCCGCTGGTGAAGGCGATGCAGTCGTTCGCCGGTTTGAACGGTGGCCAGCCCATCTGCTGGCGCAGGGCGAGCATCGTCTTCTGGTGGCGCAACATCATGTCCATGAGTTCATCCTTTCGTGTGACGGCCTGTCGGCCGGAGCATTTTTCCCCATCGTCAGGGTGCCCGATCATTCTGTTCCGGAAGGGACGGCGCGCCTGCCGGCGCGCCCCCCGTGTGCTCAGCGATGCCGCTCGTGCCACGTGACTGGCCGGGTGCGGGGCGCGGGGCCGTGCGGCGTCACCTCGCGCTGAAGCCACAGCGCCTCGGACTCGTACTCGTCCGCTGAGATCTCGCACCACCAGACGCGACCTCGCGGATCCCACCGGTAACCGCGGGCCTTCAGCAAACCGCGCCGGTCGAACGGCGCGTTCGTTGCCTCGATCCGCAGCGATGGCATCGCGGCGTTCTCCAGCAGCTGACCCAGCACCGTGCGGCCATCGTCGAGCCGGTGCGCGAGCAAGTGCAGCAAGCTGATCACGTCGGACATCGCGCGGTGCGCGTCGTTGAAGCGACCGATCTGCATCAGCAGGTGCCCCAATTTGCGACCATCGAAGCCGGCCGACAGCCAGTCGAAGTCGTTCATCGAACAGGCCCAGCTAGCGCCGGCGAGACCGGGCATCAGGTTCTCGATGAAGGCGATGTCGAATACCGCCGAATGCGCGATCCGCACATCGGCGCCGGCGAGCAGCCGTTCCAGCCGGTCAAGGTCGATGGTCCGACCCCGCACGTGGTCGTCGGTGATCCCGGTCAACCGGCTGATAACGGCCGGGATCGGCATCCCCGGGTCGCGCAGCGCCTGTCCCACTCGGTCGATGCCGACGATCTGGCCGCACTCGTCCGCCTCGACGACGACGACGGCGATGTCGATGATTTCGTCGAGCTGCGGATCCGTTCCGGTGCATTCGGTATCCACGATCGCGATGCGGCGCGTCGTTCCGACCGGATCGGCGGCAAGGGGAAAGGTATCTGGGGTGTTCACGCGGCGCAGGATGCGGATATCAGGGTCAGCAGTTGCATCGGACATCAGGGCGCTGGCCGCCAGGTGGCGGATCTCGTGCATGGCTTTGGTCTCCTGGAAGACCGAGCGGCAGCGAGGATTTTCCCCTCTGCATCTTCGGTCACGGAGACGGGCAGTGGCCCGGCCTTTTCCCGGCACGCCTCAAAGGTTGTCCGTTCAGGCGGCGAGCGGCTACACCGGCGAGGAAGCCGTTGTGTTACTTGGGGGTTAGGTGCCGATACTAGACTGGATGACGCGCGGGGAGGATGTGCGCGCGGCGGCGGGGGTGCCGTATCGGCTTCTGGAAGCTGTGCCCGCGCTGGACGGTGGCGACGCGGACGTTGCCAACATGCTGATCCAGGGCGACAACCTCGACGCGCTCAAGGCGCTGCTGCCCTATTACAAGGGTGCGGTGAAGTGCATCTACATCGACCCGCCCTATAACACGCGATCGGCATTCGAGCATTACGACGACAATCTCGAGCACAGTCAGTGGCTGGCGATGATCTATCCGCGCCTCGTGCTGCTGCGCGACCTATTGGCGGAGGACGGCAGTATTTGGGTGTCGATCGACGACAATGAGGGGCATTATCTCAAGGTCGTGATGGACGAGGTTTTTGGGCGGCGCAACTTCTTGTCGACCATGATCTGGCGGAAGAACTACTCGCCTAAGTCGACGGCCCGCCACTTCTCGGAAGACCATGATTATATCATGGTGTATGCCCGCGATAGCAACCGATGGTTACCCAACTTGATGCCACGCTCCGAGAAGCAGGACAAGGCTTATAAGAATCCGGATAATGATGCTCGAGGACCTTGGAAGACGAGCGACCTTTCAGCTCGCAACTTCTACAGCAAGGGCATCTACTCGATCATCACGCCGGGCGGACGCATAATCGAGCGGCCGCCAGGCGGCAATTATTGGCGGGTTGCCGAAGAGAAGTTTTGGGAGCTGGACCGGGACAATCGCATCTGGTGGGGCCGGGACGGCAACGCCATCCCGCAGATCAAGCGGTTCCTCTCCGAAGTGAAGCAGGGCATCGTCCCTCAAACTTTCTGGTCCTATGAGGAAGTGGGGCACACTCAAGACGCCAAGAAAGAAGTGCTCGCGATCTCCTCGTCCGATGTGTTCATCACCCCCAAGCCCGAGCGGCTGATGCAGCGCATCCTCCACATCGCCAGCAACCCCGGCGACCTGGTGCTCGACAGCTTTCTCGGCTCCGGCACTACGGCGGCGGTGGCGCATAAGATGGGGCGGCGGTGGATCGGCATTGAGATGGGCGACCATGCCGAGACGCACTGCAAGCCGCGGCTGGACAAGGTGATTGCGGGCGAACAGGGCGGCGTATCGCAGGCGGTCGGCTGGGCCGCCGGCGGCGGCTATCGCTTCTATAGCCTCGGCGCGCCGGTGTTCGAGGCTGACGGGCACATCGCAGACGGCATCCGCTTCCCGACACTCGCCGCGCATATCTGGTTCAGCGAGACGGGAACACCCTTCACCGGCGCTGCCGATACGCCGGTGCTGGGTGTGCATAACGATGTCGCCTATGCGCTGCTTTACAATGGCATCCTCGGCGATCGCTCCGTCAGCGGCGGCAACGTGCTGACTGCGGCGCTGCTCGCACGGCTACGGCAGACAAGCGGCTGGGACGGGCCGATGACGGTCTATGGCGAATGGTCGAAGCTGGGCGCGGCTCGGCTGGCGGAGGCGGGCGTCACCTTCAAGCAGACCCCCTATGACGTGAAGGCGCGCTGATGGAGCTCAAGGACTATCAGCGCCGTGCGCTCGATGCGCTCCGCACCTTCCTCGACCAGGCGGCGATCCGCGACCATGCCGCTGCCTATGCCGCCGCCTGCGCGGTCGGCGAGCCGGGGGCGTATGGAGCGACCTACCGCCCGCTCGCGGGGTTGCCGGGTGTGCCCTATTGCTGCCTGCGCCTGCCGACCGGCGGCGGCAAGACGCTGCTCGCCGCCCACGCCATCGGCATCGCGCGCGATACCTATCTCGCACGCCGCTATCCGGTTGTGCTGTGGCTGGTCACGTCGAGCGCGATCGCCGACCAGACGCTTGGCGCGCTCAAGAAGATCGGCCACCCCTATCGTCAGGCGCTGGAGGCGCACTTCGGCGGCGCCGTGCGCGTGCTCGGCATCGATGAGCGGCGCCAACTGCGACCGCAGGACATGGCCGATGCCGCCACGGTGATTGTCGCCACCGTCCAGTCCTTCCGCGTCAACAACGTAGCCGACCGCAACGTCTATCGCGACGACGAGGAGCTGGAGCCGCACTTCGCGGCGCTGGCCCCCGGCATCGACCTCGCCCGGCACGAGGACGGCCCCCGCCGCGGCAAGCCGATCGCGAGCTTCGCGAATTTGCTGAAGCTGCACCGGCCGCTGGTGATCGTGGACGAGGCGCACAACTTCACCTCAACGCTGTCCGGCGAGACATTTGGCCGGCTCGCGCCCGCCGCCGTGGTTGAGTTTACCGCGACGCCCGTGCGCTCGAACGTCATCGTCTCAGCCACCGCTGCCGAGCTGAAAGCGGCGGACATGATCAAGCTGCCGATCCACCTATCCCAGCACGGCAGCTGGCAGGCGGCGATCGCCCATGCTGTCGACAACCGCGCCTGGCTGGAGGGCATCGCCGTCAAGGATGGCGGTGGCATCCGCCCGATCGCGCTTTATCAGGCGCAGCCTGCGCGCGAGGGCGCCGAGGCGACGGTCGACGTGGTGAAGCGCCACCTGATCGAAGATTGCCGCATACCCGAAGACCGGATCGCGGTGGCGACCGGCAACCAACGCGAGCTCGACGGCATCGACCTGTTCGACCCCGCCTGCATCATCGAGCACGTCATCACGGTCGACGCGCTGAAGGAAGGCTGGGACTGCTCCTTCGCCTATGTCTTCTGCTCGCTCGCGAGCATCAGGAGCGGCGGCGCCGTGGAGCAGTTGCTCGGCCGCGTGCTGCGAATGCCATTCGCGACCCGGCGCTCATCCGAAGAGCTGAACCGCGCCTATGCCCATGTGTCCGAACGCAACTTCTTCGAGGCGGCCGAGGGGCTGAAGGACCGGCTGACCGAAATGGGCTTCGACGAGCGCACTGCGCTTGAAGCGATTGTCGAGCAGCCCGAGACGTTCGAGTGGCGAGAGGATCAGCCGCTGTTCACCCGGCCCGAGCTGCCGGTGCTGCACGTGCAGGAGCGTCCAGACCAGAGCGGCTGGACGCCCGAGATGGTGGCCGCGACTCGCATCGCTGACGATGGTGCCGGCGGTGTCGCGATCTCGTTCGACACGGCTGCCCCAGACAGGGTGCTCCGGGAGGTTGCAGCCGCAGTCACTACAGAAACGACTTCGCCGGTGGCCGCTATGGAAGCGTTCCTCGTCCAGCGCGCGGCGTCGTTGTCGCCGGCTGAGCAGGGCGAAGTGCTGACACTTCCGCGCCTCGCGATCGAGCGCGACGGCCAGCTCGAGATCATCTACCCCGAGACGCTTGTGGACGTCGGCGGCTGGGATTTGCGGCACGTCGACACCAGTCTCCCTGGCTTCGCACTGACGGACCGGCCCGACACGTTCGAGATGGACGTGGACGGCGACCAGGTCGTCTACAGCCGCATCGACGCCGCTGCGGAGTTGGCGCTGGATGACGCGACCGACTGGGACCTGCCGGCGCTGTCGCGTTGGCTCGATCGAACGACGCGCCAGCGTGACGTCGCCCAGCCGATCTTCCTCGAATATTGTCGCCGCGTCCTTGAGGGTGTCGCTGTGCGAATACCGCTCGCCCAACTTGTACGTGGCAAATACGCGCTGCGCCGCGCGATCATCGGACGGGTGGCGCAGCTCCGCCGTGAGGCTGGCGCACGCGGCCTCCAGCTCCTTCTCGGCGACATCGCACCGGTGCTCGCCCTCGGCGAGAACGGCTTCAGCTTCAGCAAGGCGGGTTACGACCCGCGAACGCCCTATTCAGGGCCTTGGCGGCCGCGAAAACACCTGTTCTCGCAGGTTGGCGACCTGAAGCACGGCGGCGAGGAATGGATGGCAGCGATGGCCATCGACGATCATCCGGCAGTGAAGCACTGGGTTAGGAACGTCGACCGCACCACTTGGTCCTACGCGCTACCGACCTCGACCGATCTGTTCTACCCCGACTTCGTCGCCGAGTTGATGGACGGCCGCAAGCTCATTATCGAATACAAGGGCGCCGACCGCACCGACAACGCTGATAGCCGGGAGAAACGCAATATCGGAGCGCAGCTTCAGGAAGTCAGCGGCGGGAGCGTAGTGTTCCTCTGGGCGGAGTTGGACCGTGGCGGCGGGGTGTCGCGGCAGATCGACGCCGCGATACGCTGAGGTGCCCGCAGATGACACTGAGCCTTACACCGATAGAACATGGCGATCTCTGCCATGGCTGGACATGGACAATCGATGACGAGGATCTGCTGGCCGAGCGGGTCGCGCGAATCGTGCTTGGGCAATATCGTCATGTCGCAAAGATCCTGAGCGGTGCTGGCCTGCCTGGCCCCGCGGCCAATGCTGAACAGGCCAATGCTGCGATCAAGCAGTTGACACTGGCTGACGGCGCCGATCCTTGGCATCGCGACGGTTGGCTTTTTCAGGCAATTTCTTGGATTGCCGCGCACCAGCAACCCTCCGCATCGCTCACGCGCATGCCGCACATCCGCAAGGCGGATAAGGGTTTCGATGGGATGCAACTCAGTCTCGACGCCCATGGCACGTCGGTCACGGCAGTCGTGATCTTCGAGGACAAGGCTACAGACAATGCGCGCGATACCATCCGCGACGACGTCTGGCCGGGGATCGTTGCCCTCGAGAAGGGCGAGAGGTTGAACGAACTCAGCCAGGAGGTAAGCGGGATGCTCGATGCCCGCGCCTCCGTAGATCCGCTATTCGACCTCGACAACGCCATCGCCAACACGCTCTGGCAAGAGGTTCGGCGCTACCGCGTAAGCATAACTATCGGCGACACTCATAATAGCGAGGCGGCACGCGCTGCGCTCTTCAAGGGCTTCGATGAAAGTGCCCCAGGAGCGGCAAAGCGCCGGCGCGCAGACACCATTTATCTGCCAACGATGCGCAGCTGGATGGCGGGGTTCGCGGACCGCGTGATCGACAAGATCAAGGTGGTCGCCGGTGTTTGATCCAACTACGGCGGCACTGATCCGCGGGGCGCCCCCGCTTGAGGGGCTCGATCTCGATAATCTGCCAAAGCGCCTAACCGAGGCCTTTGCTGATATCGTCACTGCGCGCATTCGTCTCCGCGGCGCGGCAACCGACACGGACGAGGCAAGCCTAGTGTCAACGGTCGCAGAGCTGCGCCGGATCGCCGCGGCTCACGAGGTATATGCAGCTCTCCTCCCTAACCGCGAAAATCGCGCCTCAGCCGCATTCGTTGCCGCATCAGCGCATCAAGCAGTGTCGCTTGCATTTCGCGACACTCAGGCCAACAGCTACGTTGATACGAATGCCGTAAGTTCCGACGTCTGTGCGACGCTGCTGTTTCTGCTCGCCGAAGCGCACGCCGACGCGGCAGAAGCAGCGAAGCGCATTGCGCCAGCCCCCGATGCCAGCCCAATAGAGCGAGCGCTGCTCCTCGCTATCCGCAGTCTTGCCCAAGGCAGACTCGGCGAGATCGTCGCTGCTGACGAACCAGAGATTAGCTCCTCGGATAGCGACCTCGGCTTGCGCGCGCTCGATGCGCTTCGGCTGGTGCTTCTGCGCGGTGTTAACAACCTCGCGCGTCAGTTGCGCCTGCGCCTTGATCTCGCGCCCGAAGCTGGTGGCGTCACGCCGGCTAGCTCGCTGTTCGCCCAAGTCCGCAAGCTGGCAAGCGAACCGATCGAAGGCGCCGGCGTTGCCGGTGAGGTGCTGCTCAGTCTGTATCCGGGCCCCTTACACCTCGCCAATTTGCTGCTCGGTCTCGAAGGCGACCTCCTCGCTACCGCCCTCAGCCGTATTCCTACGCCGGGCGGGCTAGAGGAGAATGGTTGGTGGCAAACGCTTCGCCGGATGGCACGCCAACGTCCGTATCTCTGGCGCAATCATCGCGAAGCGATTGAGAAAGGCTATCTCGAACAGGGCGTCTCTTCGGCAATCAGCTTTCCGACCGGGGGTGGCAAATCGACTCTTGCCGAACTGAAGATTGCCACCGCATTGCTTCGCGGCCAACGAGTTGTTTTTCTAGCGCCCACCCACGCGTTGGTTGGGCAGACGCAACGTTCGCTGAGAGGCACTTTCCAAGACTACAGCATTCTTGCCGATGTCGATGAGGACGTCGGCATTGGCGAGGTCGTTGTGCTCGGCGAGGTCACGGTCATGACACCCGAACGCTGCCTGATGCTGCTTTCGGTCGACCCTGACGCCTTTGCCGATCTCGGCCTTATTGTTTTTGACGAATGCCATCTTCTCCATCCGCGCGAGGGCGACCGCAGCCGACGCGGCCTCGACGCGATGCTCGCGATCTTAAACCTGACGCGAGTCGCGCCAGACGCGGACCTGCTCCTCCTGTCGGCGATGATGAAGAACACCGACGAGATCGCCGGCTGGGTAGCCTTCCTGACGGGCCGCCATTGCCTGACTCTCGACCTCAACTGGAAGCCGACGCGGCAGGTGCGAGGCTGCGTAGTGTATCCTGCGGAGCAAGTCGCGGCGCTCAAAGCCATGCTCGCCCAGGCCCGCCTCGACTATCCCGATCACAATCAGCCCCCGTTAGGCATCAAGAACGCGCTGCTCGCGCAACCTTTTGGTCTGTTTAGTCTGCTCCAGACATGGTCGACCACCGATCGCAGCGATTACGCACTGCTTCAGCTACTTGGCGAGGGGCGACCACTCTCGAGCGGGCGAAGCCAAGGAGGGAACTGGTACCTTACCCCGAATGGGAACGAGACGAGCGGCGCAATTGCAGCGGCTGCGGCGAGCGCCGGCATGAAAACTCTCGTTTTCGTGCAAACCACAGTATTCTGCGAGAGTTGCGTTAGAGCTTATCCAGGACGCGTGCCCGCGAACCAGGTCACGCTCACCGAGGACGAGGTGAAATGGCGGCAGCTCGCCGAAGAAGAATTGGGCAGCCCCGCCTACTGCTACATGCAGCTAGCCGACGACGGCACGCTCCGGGCGGGTAGTGCGAGCCACCACGCGTTGCTGCTGCGAGAGGAGCGAGAACTTCACGAAAGCCTCTTCCGCCGCCCCGACGGGATCAAGGTCCTCTTCGCAACTTCAACGCTCGCGCAGGGAATGAACCTCCCTTCGGAGTTTGTGATCATCTCGGGCGACAGCCGCTTTGATCCAGATGCCGACAAGATGCAAAAACTGGAGGCGCATGAGCTACTGAACGCCGCTGGGCGCGCGGGACGAGCTGGCGAGGGCGCGCAGGGTGTTGTGCTTCTCGTCCCGAGTAAGGTCATCGATTTCGATAATCTAAACAGCCAGATCAGTGGGCACTGGATGGATCTGCAGGCGATTTTCGAGCAGGCCGATCAATGTCTCGTCATTGACGACCCAGTGAAGCTGGTTCTCGATCGAATTCACGACGGCGTTACTCAAGGCGGCGCGTCGGCTTATCTGTTAAGTAAGCTGCCGCTCGCTGTTGCCGGCGCAGAAGAAGATCCAGCGGCAGCCCTCCTCAACCGCAGCTTCGGCGCCTATCGTGCGTTGCTCGCCGGCGACGCGAATTGGCTGACCACTCGCGTTGCCTCCGCTCTCGCTGCCCGCGAGGCATTGGATCTTCCCGAACCCGATCGCTGGATTGAGCAAGTGGCGGGAGCCACGGGCATCCCTGTCGCGCTGCTCAAGCAGATCGTTGAGCGGCTCGACGCGGGAGCTTTCTCAGGATCGGCCGTCGACGTCGTCCTTGCCCTGCTCGATTGGCTAGATGCTCATCCTAGTCAGCTCCTCGAGTTGATCAGGCCTGAGAGCCTCGAGGAGATGTTCGGCACGCAATACAAGAGCCTTTCTAATGCGTCGGCACGCGGCAGCTACGCGTTGCAGTGGTTGCGCAGGCTGTGGCCAATATGGCTGGCGGGCAAGCCGCTTTGCGAACTCGAAAGAGAGTTTTTAGGGCCGGTGGCCAATCTTAGACAGTGTAAGAATGCGCGTCACTTCGCGTTGCGGCTGGTGCCAGATCTCGCCTTTCTTGCGGGCTTGCCAGGGCGCTTGCTCGCAGCAAGGCTCCGGGCCGCAGGGGACGAAACCCCGGTTCCCGCAGTCTTAGCGGCGCTCGGCGGAATTGTCCGGGAAGGTTGCGATAGCCCTGAAAGCCTTGCCGTGCGGTTGCATCTAACCCGGTCCGTATCACGGGTTGCCGCTCGTAAGCACTACGAGGAGATCCGTGAGCACATTCAGCCAGGAGATCCGAACGAGAGCTTCGACGATACCTTGGAGCGAATCCGTCATGCGGATCTCATCGCGCAGTTTGATGACCTTAGCGGCGAAGACGGAGTCGCTTGAGCGGATGCGACGGCTCGATACAATGTTGCTCGTGCCCGGGTTTTGGTGATACAAGACTGGTCCAAAGCACAATCGGCGTGTGCTGTTAAGTCATTGAAATATCGCGCAGAGCGGACCGATGGACCCCTCCCGTAGGGGTCACCAGCGGCGGAAATCCGCCATTCTCGTAAGCGCAGCGCAGAGAGTTCTGCGCTTTCGCCGACGCTTCCCTGATCGTTCTCAGCCGGCAAGCGAGCGTCGATGGCGAAGTACAGGTAATCACCCAGCGGGCGCGTTATCTGCCGTCAAGCCCACGTCTTCCTTCCGGGGCTGAATACCCGGGGGCCAGACCGCGCAGCCTGATCGTCTCCTGGCGGAGCGCGTCCTTCGCCGAATGAACGAGCACTTCTAACGTCCCGGCAGCCCTTCGCGGAGGCGTGTTAAGCGCCCGGGCATATTGAATGACCAAAGCACGGCATGTCATGCTTCACTCGATAGTTGATAATCGGGGTAGGCGAACATTGCTTTGAAGACGAAGTGCGCGTCCTCGAAAGTCCTTTCCACGTCAACTGCTTCTTCCTTGAGCATTTCGTCCAGGGAATAAGCGAATTCGACCGAAAGGCGCGTTCGGCGTCGCAGTACCGCGCGATCCACGTGGGGTAGATAAATGTGGTACAGATCCGTCAGCAGATCGGTGACGAGATTGTGCGAGAACAACCGGATCGGCGTGAGGTTTGGCACCGCGTGGAGTGATCGCATGATCCACAGCGCACCAGGCTCGCTGCTTGTGATCGCGTGCATTTCCCGCAGCAAGTCGATCGTGCGATCGGCCAGCACCTCAAGCCCCGCATCGGCATAGCGAGCGATCCACGCCTGCATGGCGAGGTTCTGGCGCTGCATCAGCCGCTCCGCCAAGGCACCGATCACGGCGTATTTGTCATCGAAATAGCGGTAGAGCGCTGGCGGGGTCGTGCCGGCGCGCTCGCAGATCAGGTTGGTTGATATTCGCTCGATCCCGACCTCTCCCAGCAACATGCCAGCGGCGTCGAGCAGGGCATCATAGGTCCGCTGCGCGCGGGCTTGCACCGGTTTTCTGTGCGTGAGCAATCCGCCCCGTCCTCTCTGCCATCAAAACGGAACCAAATCGTCATAAAACTGATAGCGATCGCTATCATATGACCGCCCCGTAGAAACACAAAGGGGTCGAGTTCCAATGTACGTCAATCCTCTCCGGCGCACCCTGCTGGGCGCGTCGGCAACGATCGCGCTTGTCGTCGCAGCGCCGGCTTGGGCACAGACCAGCAATCACGTCCAGGACGGCGCCGCGATCCCGGCGAACGAGCCGGCCCGCGGCACCGGCGGCGCGCAGGCCAGCGATCCGGACAGCGGCAGCGAGATCATCGTCACGGCGCGGGCCGGTAACGAGAACCAGGCCAAGGTCGAGGCGAGCTACGCAATCTCGACCATCTCATCCGAAATGCTGAAGATGAAGGCGCCCATTGGAGTTGGCGAGGCGCTGAAGAACGTCCCCGGCTTCTGGGTCGAAAGCTCGTCGGGCGAGACCAGCGGCAACATCCGCGTGCGCGGCATCCCGACGGACGGCTATTCGCAGGTCGCCTTGCTCGAGGATGGGGTCACGATCCAGCACGATCCGGGCCTCGGCTGGCTCAACGGCGATCAGTCGCTGCGCATCGATCAGTCGCTGGAGCGCGTCGAAGTGGTACGCGGCGGCCCGTCCTCGCTCTTCTACTCCAACGCACCAGGCGCTGTGGTGAATTTCATCACTCGCCGCGGCGGTGACACGCTGGAAGGTCTCGTCCGCTACGAAGGTGCGGACTTCAACTCGCACCGTGTCGATGGCTGGATCGGCGGCCCGATCGCCAACACCGGCTGGAATTTCTTCGTCGGCGGCTTCTATCGTATCTCGGACGGGCAGCGTCAAACCGGCTATCGCCTCGGCGAGGGCGGCCAGATCCGCGCCGCCTTGTCGACCGAATGGGACGGCGGCTCCTTCATGATGAGCGTCAAGCATCTCGACGAGCGGGTCGAGAATGCGATGGTGACGCCCTTCGTCAACAACGAGGATGGCGATCCCGTCGGTGTGCCGGGCTTCGATGCGCTCAAGGACACGATCGCTGGCCCGGAAACGCGCTACTTCAAATTTCGCACCCCAACCGGCCTTTATGATTTCGACGCCGGCGTCGCCAACAAGGCGCAGATCACACAGGTAACGATGCAGGGCCGGTTCGAGCTGGGCGAGGATTTCAGCCTGTTGCAGAGCCTGCGCTATCGTGACAGCTACCAGAAGCGCAACAGCATCACGCCGCGCTCGATCTTCACCAATGCCGACGTGCTCACGTCGCTGCGTGGCACGTTCGGCTTGCCGGCGGGCACGCCGCTCAGCCTCACCTATACGAACGGTGGTGGCGCTTTCTCACCGACGCAGAACAGCAACGGCCTCGTGCTGCTCAACCTCGCGCGCTCGTTCACCGTGCCCGAAAGCGAAGTGATCAGCGACACGCGCCTTCAGAAGACCTTCCAGGCCGGCGGCCAGCACGATTTCGCGCTCGGCCTGTATTACGCCTATGTCGACGAGGATTATAACGCGACCTCCGCGTCGATCCTCACTGATGTGAAGAACAACGCCTCGTTGCTCGACGTGGTGCTTCCCGGCGCGGGCGGCGCGCCGGGTACCGTGCTGACCGAGGGGGGCGTGCTGAGCTACGGCACCGAGTTTGGCTATTCTTCGGGCACGTCGCGCACCATCGCGCTTTATGCCTCGGACGAATGGAAAATCACCGACAAGCTGCGCCTCGACGGCGGGCTGCGCTGGGAGCAGGTCAGCGTCAACGGGCTCAGCGAAGGCAGCCGTACGCAGAACCTGAACCAGAGCCCGACCGTTGCCGACGATGCGGTGGCGGCTGGCAATGGCGTGTTCACGCCGTGGACCGGCTCGAACGATGATCTCGCCTGGTCGGTTGGTGTTAATTATCAGTTCCAGCCGAGCTTCGGCGCCTTTGCCCGCTACACCTCCACCTATCGCCTGCCGGGCGTGTCGAGCTTCTTCGGCAACCCGAGCCAGAAGCCCGTCACGCAGCAGATGAACTTTCAGGAAGTCGGCCTGAAATTCGATCGCCGCAACTTCAACCTGTTCGTCACCGGCTTCCGCACAATCTACCAAAGCTATCAGATCAGCGACTATCGCCAGAACAATGCGGGGCAGTTCGTGCTCAACACCGTGTTCGGCGATACCGAGACCTGGGGTGCGGAGGTCGAAGGCACGATCCGGCCGGTGCCGTGGTTCGATATTCATGCGAACTACACCTACCAGCGCGCGCGTTTCACCGACTTTGTCTATCGCGATGCCAACGGGCGGGTGTTCGATTACTCGAAGAACCGCCTGGTCCGCGTGCCCGAGCACCAGTTCCGCATCACGCCGGCCATCAACCTGTTCGACGATCGTTTCCGCCTCGAAGCGGACATCTCGCACTACGGCCAGCGCTGGTCGGACGTGGCGAACCAGATCGATCTGCCAGCCTATACCACCGTCGATCTCAACGCGCGGCTCGATGTCACCCCGTTGCTGAGCCTCAACCTCTACGTCAACAATCTGACCGACACGATTGGACTGACCGAAGGCAATCCGCGCGCCGGATCGATCCAGAACGAGGAAGTGGGCGACGCCGTGTACATCGCCCGCTCGATCTTCGGCCGAAGCGTGCGCGGCGCGGTGACGTTCCGCTTCTAACCTTACTCTCCACCCGCACCCCGAACTTGAGCCGAGGGTCCCGCTGCCTTCTTCCTCCAACGTCGAAGAAGGCAGCGGGACCCCGGCTCAGGGCCGGGGTGACGAAGCCTCAGGACCACGCCGATGCTCGCTTCCCTCCGCCGCGCGCTTCTCGCCGCAGCTCTCGTGCTGCCCACCGCCCTCCCCGCCCAGATCCTGCTCGCCCAGCCGCTTCCGGCGTGGGACAAGGTGCCGCTCGCCAAGGGCAAGGAAGCACCCGATCTGGTCCTGACCGGCACCGTCGATCGCTCCAATTACCAGCGCAACGTCGCCGTGCCGTTCACCGTGCCGAAGGGCGTGACGCGGATCGCGATCGAGCTCACCTATACCCGCCCCGACGGCAAGACCGTCATCAACCTCGGCCTGTTTGACGGCGAGCGGTTCCGCGGCTGGAGCGGCAGCAACAAGCATGCGGTGGTGCTGGACGAGACCAGCGCCACGCCGTCCTTCACCGCCGGTCCGATCGGCGGTCGCCGCTGGTCGCTAGACCTCGGCGTGTCGTACATCGACGAAGGCGCCACCAGCACCTACACTGCCAAGGTCTGGTTCTGGCGTCCCGGCGACGTACCCGCCGTTTCCACCTTCTCGCCCGAGCCACTCAAGGCTGAGCGCGGCTGGTACCGGGGCGACCTCCACCTCCACACCGGCGACAGCGACGGCTTCTGCGACAGCCGGCGCGGACGATCGGTCCCCTGCCCCATCTATCGCACGGTTGAAGCGGCGGAGAACGCCCGCCTCGATTTCATCGCCATCACCGATCACAACAACGTCGGCCACTATAATGCGATGCGCGAGTTGCAGCCGTTCTACGACAACGTGCTGCTGATCCCGGGCCGCGAGATGACCACCGAGCAAGGCCATGCCAACATCTTCGGCGCCACTGACTATGTCGATCACCGGCTCGGCGAGAAGACCATGCCTGACATGACGACGATGATCGACGCGTCGCACAAGGCGGGCGCTCTGGTCTCGATCAACCATCCCGGTGCCCCGAACGACCATCGCTGCCGCGGTTGCGGCTGGATCGCGCCGGCGGGTACGCGCGGCATGGTTGATGCCTTTGAGGTGATGAACGCGGGCAATCTGTGGAAGCAGCTCGCCGGCGCCGACCCGATGGAAGATGTTGTGATCTGGGAAAAGGAGATCGCTAAGGGCCGGCGCATTACCGCGATTGGCGGCAGCGACAATCACGACACGCAGCTCGGCCGTCTCGGCGTCGGCTTTCCCACCACCGTGGTGCGGGCGGACGCTTTGTCGGAGCGCGCGATCCTCGAATCGATCAAGGCGGGGCATGTCTGGATCGATTTAACCGGAAAGCCGGGGCGCAGCTTCGATCTGACCGCGCGCACAGCAAGCATGGAAGGTACGTTGGGCGATAACTTCACGCTCTCGGCCGGCCAAACGTTGCAGATGACGATCGAAGCCGCCGGCAGCAAGGGGGCGACGCTTGTCGGGCTGCTTGATGGCCAACCATCTGCCGCACTGTCGCTGGACACAATACCCGAAGGGCGGGCGCCGCTTTCCTGGACGAGCGATGGCGGCCGACACTGGATCCGCTTCGAAGTCCGCGAAGGCAGCAAGCGGGTTCTGTTGACCAATCCGGTCTACGTGAATTTCGGCTCGTGACGACCAACGTTTCGGCCGTCGTAGGCCGCTCGGCGTGAGCAGGGCCGACCACCGAACTGGCCATCGGTGGATCGCCCGCTTTCGCTCGCCGCGGCGCTAGGCTCTGTTTCGTTGATCGCGGAGCCGGGTCATGGAGGCGACGAGGTTGCTCATGCTCACCGGCTTGGAGAGATACGCGGCGGCGGAAAGGTCGGATGGAATGATCGACGCGTCATAGCCCGTCGCAAACAGGACCGGCACGCCGTCGCCAAGGAGTCGACGTCCGATCTCAAAGCTGGTCTCGCTCCCCAGATTGATATCAAGCACCGCCAGATCGGGCCGGCGATCGCCCATCAGCGCAAGCGCGGATTCCGCGACACCGGCTGGGCCGATGATCTCAGCGCCCGCCTCGCGCAAAGTGTCTGCCATGTCTTCGGCAAGATAGAAATCGTCTTCGGCGATCAGCACCATGCAGCCGTGAAGGGGCAATTGCGCGCTCAAAGTTCGTCCCTCGCCGTCTTGGGGAGCGGGGGGGAGTTGGTCTGCAGGATGCTATCGCCAGGCTTCAGCGGGAAGGCAATCCGGCAGCGCAGCCCATCCTCCTCCAGTACCAATTCCCCCTCCCCTCCCAGTTCATAGGGCACACGCCGCGTGATCAGTTCGGTTCCAAAGCCGCTCCGCGGCACCGCATCACTCGCGATCTCGACATTGGTTTCGCGCCATTCAAGCTCCAGCCAATCCTGCTCGTCCCGGACCTGAAGCTGCCAGCGTACGTCGATGTGCCCGTCGGGCTGGGCGATCGCCCCATATTTGCTGGCGTTCGTGGCAAGCTCATGCACGGCGAGTGTCACCACCTCGGCAGCCTTGGCGGAAAGGGTGATTTGCGGGCCTGCCACGTGGATCCTCGCGGGGGCCGCATCCTGCGCGGCAAGTTCATCCCCCACGATGCCTGCAACATCCACGCCCGCGCCTGCCGCGCGGGTCAGCAACGCCTGCGTCCGCGCCATGGATGCGATCCGCCCACTTAACCGGTCGCGAAACTCGCGCGTGCCAAGATCGACGTCGGCACGCTTGACGATGGAGGCGATCATCGCAAGCACATTGCGGACCCGGTGCTGCAGTTCCGCCAGCAGAACTGTCTGGCGTTCTTCATGGAGCTTCCGCTCGGTAAGGTCCTGCCCGATCTTCAGATAACCCCTGACCGTATCGTCGGGGTTTCGGAGAACGATCGTCTGCCCATCGACGAACACGCGGCGACCGCTCTTGGTGACATGCCAGCGGATATTGGGCGCCTTGCCCATCTCCCTCGCGCGCTTCACCTCCCGTTGAGGAATGCCACTTTCCTGGTCGCCGGGCGTGAAGATGCTTGCCACTGGCCGGCCGACGGCTTCTTCCTCGCTCCATCCGAACACTTCCACAGCGCCGGGGAACCAGTCGGTGATGATGTCGTCGGGGTCGGACAGGATGATGCCGAAGCCGTGCGCATTCTCGACCACAAGCCGGAACCGCTCGTCGCTCTGCTTCAGGTCGTTGACGATACGAAGCCGGTCGATCACCGGGCCCAGGACGGCGCAATAGGTACGCAGGAACTCGATATCCTCGTGGTCAAAACCGCGTGGCTCCTTTGCATCCACCTGGAGCAAGCCATAGGCCTTGCCGCCGGGCAGGAAGATGGGCGCGTTGACGATAGCAACCACACCATGTTCCTTGAGGAACTCGGGAAATTCGAACCTGTCTTCCTGATTAATGTCCTGAGTGATGACTGGCTTTCCCAGCCGCAGCGCGAATGTCTCGGAGGATTGATCGCGCAGGCTGAACTGGCGCCCAACCGTTCCCGCTTTCCAACCCACCCCGGCGCGCATCACAGCGGTTTCGCCGCCTGGTTCCAGTTCGAGCACCTTGGATAGGTCAGCGCCGAGTGCCCGACTGACCAACCGGCACCCTTCGGTCAGCACCTCTTGGAGATCGTCGCTTCGCAGCGCGAACTCACCGAAGTCGGCCAGAATGCGTTGCCGCTCAATGAGTGCGTCCCGGGTTACAGCCATGCGGCTTCCTTCTGCGTGGTGGGACAGACAACCAGCGAACACGTCAGTGGTGCCGTGCTGACCCGTCGTCCTCCGTCGATTTCCCAAGCAGCCCTGTTCGTTGCCTCGCCTCGCACGGGCCGAAAACGTTTTCGCTTGCCGTGGCCCATGAGACGATCCGTTCCAGTCACGCGGTTGCAGCACCTCGGGAACAGGGTGACACGTGAAATGTATTGCACTGTCTTACGTTCACTCGGAGGCCGGATGCCGCATCGGCAAATTCGTACCGTCTCGCTCAGCCAAGAACTGGATCGCTTCGTCTCCGATCAGGTGGCCTCCGGGCATTACTGCACCGCGAGCGAAGTCATTCGGGCCGGGCTACGGTCTCTGATCGCGCATCGTTCTGAACGTCGGCTCTCTCCTGCGGAGTTGCGCCAAGGATGATCGATGCGAACTTGGCGCAGCAGATCGTCGAAAGCTCCATCGACTTCGCGATCATCACCTTTGACGAGCGCGGCTTCATCACCAGCTGGAACCCCGGCGCGGAGGTGATCCTGGGCTGGTCGCCCGATGAGGCGATCGGGCAGCACGGCCGGATGATTTTCACCGAGGAGGATCAGACTGCGGGGTCCCCCGAGCACGAGATGGAGCGCGCGCTTACTGACGGCCGGGCCATTGACGAGCGTTTACATCTAAGAAGCGACAGCACCCGGTTCTGGGGCTCCGGCCTGATGATGCCGCTGAAGGCCGGCACAGGCTTCCTGAAGATCGTGCGCGATCGGACCAAGGAACGCGAGACGGAACGTCGGCTCACAATGCTGACCGACGCGCTGCCCGGGTTTGTGTTCGAAGCCGACACTGACGGACACTATGTGCGAACCAACGCCCGCTTCAAATCCTACACGGGAAGGGATGATCCGGAGCTTCTCGGTGACAGGTGGCTGGAAACGATCCACCCCAGGCACCGGGCCCGCACGCACGAAGCCTGGACGGAAGCGGTGCGGACGGGCAAGCCGTTCGAACAGACTTTCATGGTCGCAGGTCATGACGGCGAGTATCGTTGCTTCGCCTGCCGCGGCGTTCCCGAAGCTGACGATCAGGGCCGTGTGCTGCGCTGGATCGGAACATGCATCGACGTCGAGAACGAGGCGCAGGCCAAGGCCCTGCTTGAGGATCTCAACCGCTCGCTCGAGCATGCCGTCACGGACAAGGTCGCGGCGCTTGAGGAGTCGCGGCGCACCCTGATGTCGGAAGTAGCCGAGCGCGAGCGGATCGAGGAGGCGCTGCGCCAGAGCCAGAAGATGGAAGCCATCGGTCAGCTCACGGGCGGGGTGGCCCACGACTTCAACAATCTGCTGACGGTGATCCTCGGCAGCATCGACCTGCTCGGCCGTCCCGAGCTCGCGGAAGAGAAGCGGCAGCGCTACCTGGCGTCGATCAAGGAAACAGCAGAGCGCGCAGCCAAGTTGACCAACCAGCTCCTCGCCTTCGCCAGGCGACAGCCGCTCCAGGCGAAGGACTTCGACGTGGTCGAACGTCTGCACCTTGGGGGCGATGTGCTACGGACGGTTGCCGGATCGCGGGTCGAGATCGAATTCGACATCCGCTGCGAACCCTGCGTCGTGAACGCCGATCCCACCCAGTTCGACACCGCCGTCCTCAACATGGCAGTCAATGCGCGTGACGCGATGCACGGCGAGGGCAAGCTGACGATCCTGGTGGAGGAGCGCAGCGGTATTCCGGCAACCAGGGGGCATGCGGGGGCCGAGGGGAAATTCATCTCGGTTGCCATCTCCGATACGGGCACGGGCATTAGTCAGGAGGATCTGCCGAGAATCTTTGAACCTTTTTTCACGACCAAGGACGTCGGCAGAGGAACGGGCCTGGGGCTCAGTCAGGTCTTCGGCTTTGCCAAGCAATCGGGCGGCGAGATCGTGATCGACAGCGCGCCGGGCAGCGGAGCCACCTTCACGCTCTATCTGCCGCGGGCCGAGGACCGACACGTGCACGGCGATGCCGATCTCACTCCCCCCGCGGCTGCTGCGCCTCCGTCAGGCGGTGGATGCGTGCTGCTGGTCGAGGACAATCAGCTTGTCGGCGAATTCGCAGCGCAGCTTATCGGCGATCTTGGCTACGGCAACATGTGGGTGCCGAGTGCGCAGGAGGCACTGGCCCTGGTCGAGGCCGAACCTGACAAGTTCGATATCGTCTTCACCGATGTCGTGATGCCGGGCATTTCCGGCGTCGAACTTGCCGAGACGCTGCGAAGTCGCTTTCCTGAACTGCCGGTGGTACTGACCAGTGGGTACAGCCAGGTGCTCGCCGCAGAGGGCACGCACGGCTTTGAGCTTCTTCAGAAACCCTATACTGCCGAGGGTCTTGCCCGCGTCCTGCGGACCGCCACGACAAGTGAATGAGATGAACGACTTGGAACGGCAGCGCCTGGCTGCGCTGGCGCGCTATGACGTGTTGGACACACCGCGCGAAGCAGCCTTCGACGAGGTGGCGGCCCTCGCGGCCAAGCTCTGTGACGTGCCGATCGCAGTGGTGAACCTGATCGGCGAGGGTCGGCAGTTCTTCAAGGCCGAGGTCGGTCTGGGCGTTCGCGAGACGTCGCTCGAAACCTCATTTTGCGCCAAGGCGATCCTGGAGCGGGATTTCCTGCTTGTCCCCGACGCCACGCAGGACCCGCGCTTCAACTGCAATCCGCTGGTCGTGAATGAGCCACACCTGCGCTTCTACGCCGGCGCTCTGCTCAAGACAGAAGAGGGATTGCCGATCGGCACGCTGTGCGTGCTGGATCACCGCCCTCGGCAGCTCACGCAGGTGCAGCAGGAGGCGCTGTGCGTGCTGGCGCGGCAGGTCATGGCGCAACTGGAACTGCGACGCGCCCTGGAGGAGCGTGGCCGTCAGTTCGAAACCGCTGCCACAAACGAACATCGTCTCCGGCTGATCCTCGACAGCGCCCGGGATTATGCCATCATGACGATGGATACCGAGCGCCGGATCACCAGCTGGTCGGCAGGCGCGCAGGCCGCGTTCGAGTGGACCGAGCAGGAGGCGATCGGTCGTCCGATCGATGACATCTTCACGCCCGAAGACCGAGCAGCGGGTATCCCCGCCAAGGAGGCAGAGGAGGCTCTTGCGAACGGCTCCGCGCCGGACGTGCGCTGGCACCTTCGTGCCGATGGCACGCGCGTGTTCATGAACGGGTCGACGCATCCGGTCGTGACGGGGGAAGGCCAGCATGGCGGTTTCCTGAAAATCGCGCGTAACGAGACGAGCCAGCGCCGGCAGGCCGACGAACTCGCGCGAACCCGGGCCGAGCTGGTCGACAGCGAAGCCCGCTTCCGCAACATGGCAGACTACACCCCGGTCATGATGTGGGTTACGGACCCGAACGGCTATTGCACCTACCTCAACCGTGTCTGGTACGAGTTCACCGGCCAGCGCGAGGAAGAGGCGCTCGGCGATGGATGGCTGGCCGCGACCCACCCCGACGACAGGCCAATTGCCGAGCAGACGTTCATCGCGGCGAATGCCGCGCACAAGCCGTTCCGGATGGAGTACCGGCTGCGTCGGGCGGACGGCACCTATCGCTGGGCGATCGACGCGGCGAGCCCCCGCTTCGGCGCCGATGGCAAATATCTCGGCTATGTCGGCTCCGTCATCGACATCGATGACCGGCGCGAAGCCGAGGATGAGCTGCGCCGCGCAAAGACGCTGCTGGAAGCGGTAATGGAGGCGGTTCCCGGCGTGGTTTACGCCAAGAACCGCGAAGGACAGATGCTCGCCGCTAATCGCGGCACAGTGGAGCTGGTCGGCAAGCCGCTGACCGAGATTATCGGCCGTACTGATCGCGAGTTCCTCGACGATCCCGCCGAGGGCGAGGCGGTGATGGC
The DNA here is from genome assembly GCF_001981525.1 of Sphingomonas jeddahensis. Taxonomy (GTDB): domain Bacteria; phylum Pseudomonadota; class Alphaproteobacteria; order Sphingomonadales; family Sphingomonadaceae; genus Sphingomonas; species Sphingomonas jeddahensis. The sequence continues at coordinate 70,455 of NZ_MPSB01000002.1, forward strand.
CAATGACGCGCGCGTCATGGCGGAGAACCGCACCGAAGCGCTGGAGGAGGAAGTCACTTTCCCCGATGGGCGCCGGGCGATCTGGCTATCGACCAAGGCTCCCTTCCGGGACTCGCAAGGCACCGTAGTTGGGCTTGTCGGGTCATCGCTCGACATCACGGAGCGCAAGAAGGCGGAAGACCAGCTGCGCGCACTCAACGCTGACCTGGAGCGCGAAGTCGTCGAACGCTCCCGGGAGCGCGGCCTCATCTGGCAGCTCAGTCTCGATCTGCTGTCCGTCATCGACCTGGAATCGGCAACCTTCGTCGCCGTGAATCCGGCTTGGGCCGTTGCGCTGGGCTGGCGCATCGATGAGATCGAAGGCCGCCGGTACACGGACTTCTCCCACCCCGGGGATCTGAACACCAGCACTGAGGCGTTCGAGCGGGTGCGTGCCGGCAGTCCGGTGATGCAGTTCGAGAACCGCTACCGTTCCAAGAGCGGCGAATGGCGATGGCTGTCCTGGGTGGCCGTGCCCGAAGGTGGCAAGCTCTACTCCGTTACTCGGGATGTCACTGAGGAGAAGGCGCGCCAAGCCGAGCTTGAGGCAGCGCAGGAACAGCTCCGGCAAGCCCAGAAGATGGAGGCGGTCGGCCAGCTCACCGGCGGCATCGCGCATGACTTCAACAACCTGCTCACCGGCGTGATCGGGTCCCTCGACATGATGCAGCGCCAGATCGCCAAGGGCGATCTCAGCAAGATGGAGCGCTACACGACGACGGCGATCACGTCGGCAAACCGGGCAGCGGCGCTCACGCATCGCCTGCTCGCCTTCTCGCGTCGCCAGCCGCTCGATCCGAAGCCCGTGAGCGCGAACCGTCTGGTCACTGGCATGGAGGAGTTGCTCCGCCGCACGATTGGCGAGGCGGTGCGGCTCGAGATCGTCGCCGCGGGAGGGTTGTGGCATACGCTGTGCGATCCGCACCAGCTTGAGAGCGCGATCCTCAATCTTGCGATCAATGCGCGCGACGCCATGCCCGAGGGCGGCACGCTGACCATCGAGACCTGCAACGCGCATCTCGACGACGCCTATGCAGCGCGGCAACGCGAGGTGAAGCCCGGCCAGTACGTCTGCATCTGCGTAACGGATACCGGCGTCGGCATGACCGCCGACACGATCAGCAAGGCATTCGAACCGTTCTTCACCACCAAGCCGATCGGTCAGGGCACGGGCCTTGGTCTATCGATGATCTACGGCTTTGCGCGCCAGTCTGAGGGCTATGCCAAGATCTACTCGGAAGTCGGTAAGGGCACCACGTTCAAGCTCTACCTTCCTCGGCACTATGGCGAGGGCGAGGAAGATGAAGGCCACAACGTCGAGCTAGCGGATGAGCTTCGAGCCGAGCGCGGCGAAGTGGTCCTGGTCGTGGAGGACGAGACAGCGGTTCGTTCCCTCGTCGTCGATGTTCTTGAGGAGCTTGGATACCGGGCGCTGGAGGCGGTGGATGGCCCGTCAGGCCTCAAGATCCTGCAATCGAAGCGCCGCATCGACTTGCTCATCACCGACATCGGCTTGCCCGGCCTGAACGGGCGGCAGCTCGCCGATGCTGCACGCGAACGACGTCCCGATCTGAAAATCCTGTTCATGACCGGCTATGCCGAGAATGCCACCATAGCGAACGGCTTCCTCGATCCTGGCATGTCGATGATGACAAAGCCATTCGCAATCGACGCGCTGACAACCCGTATTCGGAGCATAATCGAGGCGGGCTGATCCCTTGCTTCGTGCCGGTGGTGCTTCGCCCTAGTCCGCGCGACGGTGCGCGCGCTGATCTACCAACCGGCGCGGGGGTGCTCGTCGCCGCCGGTTTCACGAAAAACTCTCACGCGGCAAGCACCGCCGCCATCGTCCCGCTTGCGAACCGCACGTTCTCGACGTTGCAAGGAGCGAACGGCGCAAGGTAACAGAGTCTCGCTCCAACGGTCGTCGCCGCCCCGGTATGCGGACAAGGAACGTCACCTATCATGCTCCACGCCCCTCCTCTCTCGCGCGCGCCGCTCGCGCCTGATGTGCTCGCCGAACTGGAAGCGCGCTTCGGTGCCGCGTTGCACCTGACCGACGCGATGCGCGAACAGCATGGCAAATCCGAAGCGCATTTCCCCACCGCGCTGCCCGACGCGGTGGTCTACGCTCGCTCGACCACCGACGTCGTCGATCTCGTGGCCCTGTGCACCGCGCATGATGTGCCAATCGTGCCCTTCGGCGCCGGCACGTCGATCGAGGGCAATGCGCTGCCCGTCCGCGGCGGGGTCAGCGTCGATCTGTCGGAGATGAATGCGATCCTCTCGGTCAATGCCGAGGATTTCGACTGCACCGTGCAAGCCGGCCGCCGCCGGGAGGAGCTCAACCTCCACCTCCGCGACCAGGGGCTGTTCTTCCCCATCGACCCCGGTGCTAATGCGACGATCGGCGGCATGGCCTCGACCCGGGCCAGCGGCACCAATGCCGTCCGCTACGGCACGATGCGCGAGGCGGTGCTCTCGCTCACCGTCGTCACGCCAGACGCCAAGGTGATCCGCACCAGCCGCCGCGCGCGGAAGTCCGCCGCTGGATACGATCTCACCAGGCTGTTCGTCGGCGCGGAGGGCACGCTGGGCATCATCACCGAAGTGACGCTGCGGCTGCACCCGATCCCTGAGCAGATTTCCTCCGCCGTTTGCGGCTTTGACAGCCTGCAGGGCGCGGTGGACACGGTGGTCCAGTCGATCCAGCTCGGTGTGCCGCTTGCCCGCGTCGAGATCCTCGACGCGATGCAGATCCGCGCCGTCAACCGCTGGTCGAAGATGGACCTGCCGGAGACCACCACATTGTTCTTCGAGTTCCACGGCACGCCCGCTGGCGTGGCGGAGCAGATCGCAACCGTCGAGGCGCTGGCGAGCAACAATGGTGGCGGCGATTTCGCCTGGTCGAACCTGCCCGAGGAACGCGCGCGGCTGTGGAAGGCGCGGCACGAGGCCTATTATGCCGCTGTGAACCTGCGCACGGGCGCGGTCGGCTGGTCGACTGACGTTTGCGTGCCGATCAGCCGCCTGCCCGATTGCATCCTCGAGACCCAGGCCGATCTCGCCACATCCAACGTTCCCGCGACGATCCTCGGCCATGTCGGCGACGGCAATTTCCACGTCATCTTCTCGATCGATCCCGACGCCCCCCACGAGTTCGCCGAAGTCGCCGCGGTCAACGCGCGCCTCGTCGAGCGCGCACTGGCGATGGACGGCACCTGCACCGGGGAGCACGGCATCGGCCTTGGCAAGCAGGACTGGCTCGTCGCCGAACTCGGCGATGCAGTGGACGTGATGCGCACGCTCAAGCGCGCGCTCGATCCGAAGAACCTGTTCAACCCGGGCAAGATCTTCGCTCTTTGAGAGCGCTCGCCCGATCGACAGGTGGCATCTCGCCGCAAGCAAAGCCGAGAAAAACGGCCGCTGACCTGGATCAAGGGACGGAACGACAAGCGCGCCAATGACTTGAGGATGGCATCCCCAACACACACGAGGAATGCCATGACCAACCGTCCCGAGCCGCCCTATCCCGAACAGCAGCAGCCGATGCCCGGCGCGACCGAGGCGATGGATCCGCGGCCCGATCATGGCGAGAACAGCTATGTCGGACACGGGCGGCTGCTCGACCGCCGCACGCTGATCACCGGCGGCGACAGCGGCATCGGCCGGGCGGTGGCGATCGCCTTCGCCCGCGAAGGCGCCGACGTGGCGATCAGCTACCTCGACGAACATGAGGATGCCGAGGAGACGAAGCGGCTGGTCGAAGCCGCCGGCCGCCGCGCCATCCTGCTGCCCGGTGACATCAGCGATCCCAACCACGCCCGCAAGATCGTCGACCAGACCGCCTCCGAGTTCGGCCGCATCGACGTGCTCGTCAACAATGCGGCGCATCAGGCGACCTTCGACAAGGTCGAGGACATCAGCGACGAGGAATGGCAGGTCACCTTTGCCACCAACATCCACGCGATGTTCTATCTGGTGAAGGCCGCGCTGCCGCACATGCAGGCAGGTGGGTCGATCATCAACACCACCTCGATCAACGCCGAGGATCCCAGCGAGCAACTGCTGGCCTATGCCACCACCAAGGGCGCGATCTACAATTTCACCGCCGGCTTGGGAAAGATGCTCGCCGAGCGCAAGATCCGCGTCAACGCAGTGGCACCTGGCCCGATCTGGACGCCGCTGATCCCGTCGACCATGCCGGTGGAGAAGGTGAAGAACTTCGGCGCGGACACGCCGCTGGGCCGTGCTGGCCAGCCCGCCGAACTGGCGGGTGCCTATGTGCTGCTTGCCAGCGACGAGGCGAGCTACATCACCGGCGCGACGATCCCGGTAACGGGCGGCCGCGCGTTCTTGTAACGCGACCGCCCGACACGCCGTTCGTCCCGAGCGAAGTCGAGGGACAGGCCCGGAACGCAGCAGCCGCGGCATGTCCCTCGACGACGATCGGGACGAGCGGACACCAACCGGGTGCCTGACAAAAGCAGACACGACAAAGGGCCGGGCGGCACCAAAGCCACCCGGCCCTTTGTCTATCCCATCAGCCCACCCGATCGGGCAGGCTGCGCCGGATCAGGCCAGCGCCGACAGGCGCTTGGTGAGGCGCGAGAACTTGCGGCTGGCGGTGTTGCGGTGGAGCACGCCACGCGCCACGCCGCGTGCCAGCTCCGGCTGCACCGCTGCGAGGGCTGCCGTTGCCGCCGTCTTGTCACCCGCTGCGAGCGCTGCCTCGACCTTCTTCACGAAGGTACGGATGCGGCTCACGCGCGCACCATTGATCTCGGCCCGGCGCTCGTTGCGGCGGATGCGCTTCTTCGCTTGCGGCGTGTTCGCCATTTATAGTCCTCGAATATCGGTCGATGAAAAAAGGGCGGCGGGAACACCCATCGCCCTGGAAGACGCGGCCCTTAACGTCATTGGGCGAGTCGGTCAACCACGCTGGCAGGTCGGGCACCAGAAGGTGGAGCGCCCGCCTTCTGCATAGCGCTGCACGGTGCCACCACAGCTGCACGGCTGTCCTTCGCGTCCGTAAACCGCGAATTGCTTGGAGAAATAGCCGAGCTCGCCGTCGGGCCGGGCATAGTCCCGCAACGACGATCCGCCAGCCTCGATCGCAGACAGCAGCACCGCCCGAATCGCCTCCACCAACCGTTCCAGCCGCGCCAACGCGATACGGCCGCCTGCACGCTTGGGCGAGATCCGCGCCATGTAGAGCGCTTCGCACACGTAGATATTGCCGAGCCCCGCGACGATCCGCTGATCGAGCAGCATGATCTTGATCGACGCCCGCCGGCCGGTCAGCGCCTGCTTGAGCCACCCAGCGGTCAGATCCGGGCCAAGCGGCTCCGGCCCAAGCCCGGCAAAAGCCGGAAAGGCGTCCAGCTCGTCCGTCCGCCATAGGTCGACCGACCCGAAGCGCCGCGGATCATTGAGCGTCACCCGCCGCCCGGCGGTCGTCTCGATGACAAGATGATCGTGCGCCAGCAACTCGCCAGGATCGACTCGCCATCGCCCCGACATGCCGAGGTGAAAGATCATCGTCTGCTCTCGATCGGTATGGAGCAGGCCATGTTTGGCGCGCCGCCCCAGGCTGGTGATCGTCGCCCCCGTCATCGCCTGGCGCAGGTCCGCCGGAAACGGCCGCCGCAAATCCCCACGCCGCGGCTCGATCGCAGCGATCCGCGCGCCTTCCAGGACGGGGCGCAGGCCGCGAACGGTGGTCTCGACTTCGGGTAGCTCGGGCATGCGCCCCCTCTAGGTTGTGTCGCCATTTCGTTCAGACCGAGCCGAAAATGGTGGTTTTGCGCGACCCGGCGCGCAGCGTACTTCAGTACGTGAGCACCGGAAGCGCGCGGGAGCGCCATTTGCAGGCCGGTATGGGCGGAATGGCGATACAACCTAGCCCCCTGCCCCCCGCATCGCTAGAGCCACCGGCATGAGCGAAACCGTCTCCTTCGGCTACGAAGACATTCCCGCGACTGAGAAGACCGCGCGCGTCGGCGGCGTCTTCACCAATGTCGCCAGCCGCTACGATCTGATGAACGATGCCATGTCAGGCGGCATGCACCGTTTGTGGAAGGATCGCTTCGTGCGCCGTGTAAAGCCGCGCGCCGGCGAGCAGATTCTCGACATGGCCGGCGGCACCGGCGACATCGCGTTCCGCCTCCAGGAATCGGGCGCATCGGTGACGGTGGCCGACATCAACCCCGCCATGCTCGAAGTCGGCATGAAGCGGGCGCAGGAGCGCGGGCTCGACGGGCTGGTGTGGACCGAAGCGAATGCCGAGGTGCTGACATTCCCGGATCGCTTCTTCGACGCCTATACCATCGCGTTCGGCATCCGGAACGTGACGGACATTCCTGCCGCGCTACGCGAAGCACATCGCGTGCTGCGCCGCGGCGGCCGCTTTTTCTGTCTCGAATTCTCGACCACCACCTGGCCGGGGTTCAAGGAAGTGTACGACGCTTATTCGCACAAGATGGTGCCGAAGCTCGGCCAGCTCCTGGCACAGGACGCGGACAGCTACCGCTACCTGATCGAATCGATCCGCCGCTTCCCGGACATGCCCGCCTTCGAGGCAATGATCCGCGACGCCGGCTTCGTCCAGACCAAGGTGGAACCGCTCCTCGGCGGCCTCGTCGCCATCCACAGCGGCTGGAAGATATGAACGACGCCGCACTCCCCTCCCGCTTGCGGGAGGGGTCGGGGGTGGGCACGGTCGAGGGGATCCGGCGCCCCACGACCCGCGCGCAACAGCTCCGACGCGAGTCAACACCGGCAGAACGCCGGTTGTGGCAGGAACTCTCCGCCTCGAAGCTGGGCGCGAAGTTCAGCCGGCAGATGCCTGTCGGACCGTACATCTGCGATTTCCTAAGCCGAAGCGCGATGCTGGCGATCGAACTCGACGGCGACACGCGCGCAACGCAAGTTACCCACGATGCCAAGCGCGATGCGTTCCTGCGCGAACGCGGCCTGACGATCCTCCGCTTCTCCAACGCCGACGTGATGGGCAACCTCGAAGGCGTGACCCATCGCAGCCGCGACGCCCTGTCGATAGCCCCACCCCCGACCCCTCCCGCAAGCGGGAGGGGAGAAGAATGACCCATCCCGTCGTTCACACGTGGCGGCTCCTGAAATGGGGTCGCACGCTGGCCCGGCACGGCGCATTGCAGGGGCTGGAGCGCGATCCGAACACGCCGGCCAAGCTGCGTCGCCTGTTGCGGCTCGCCCGCGTCGGCGCGCGCGTGCCGGCACAGCCGCGCTACGCCGATGCGTTCGAGGCGATCGGCCCGGCGGCGGTGAAGTTCGGCCAGACGCTCGCTACCCGCCCCGACATCGTCGGCGACGAAGCCGCGCTGGACCTGTTCCGCTTGCAGGATGCGCTGCCTGCGCTTCCGTTCGACGTCGTCCGCCCGCAGATCGAGGCGAGCCTGGGCCGTCCGATCGAGACGCTATTCGCCAGCATCGATGAAACGCCGGTGGGCGCCGCATCGATCGCCCAGGTCCACCGGGCCGTGACGATCGACGGCCGCACCGTCGCGGTAAAGGTACAGCGCCCCGGCGTGGAGGAGGATTTCGCCCGCGCCATCGACACCTACGAATGGGCGGCAGCCCAGGTCGAACCGATGGGCGGCGAGATTGCTCGCCTGCAACCGCGCCTCGTCATTGCGACCTTCAAACGCTGGACTGCGCGCGAGCTCGACTTCCGCCGTGAGGCCGCCTCGGCCAGCGAACTCGCGGAAGGCATGGCGTCCGAGCCGAATTTCCACGTTCCCGCGATCGATTGGGCGCGCACCTCGGGCAAGGTGCTGACGCTTGAATGGATCGACGGCATCAAACTGTCGAACCACGCCGCGCTGCGCGACGCCGGCTATGATCTGCCGCAACTCGCCGAAACGCTGATCCACGCCTTCCTGCGCCAGGCGATCGCGGAGGGCTTTTTCCACGCCGATCTCCACCAGGGCAACCTCTTCGCTTTGCCGGGCAATCGCATCGCGGCGATCGATTTCGGCATCATGGGCCGTATCGATCGACGCGCGCGCATTTGGCTGGCGGAGATCCTTTACGGCCTGATCACCGGCAATTACCGCCGGGTCGCCGAGATCCATTTCGAGGCTGGCTACGTCCCGCCGCACCACAATGTCGCCGAATTCGCCACCGCGCTGCGCGCCGTTGGTGAGCCGATGCGCGGCTTGCCGGTGAAGGAAATGTCGATCGGGATGATGCTCGACGGGCTGTTCTCGATCACCCGCGATTTCGACATGGTGACTCAGCCGCACCTGCTGCTGCTGCAAAAGACCATGGTGATGGTGGAGGGCGTCGCTACCGCGCTCGATCCCGACATCAACCTGTGGGACACCGCCGGCCCGTTCGTCGAGGAATGGATCCGCACGGAACTCGGCCCCGAAGCGGCTATCGCCGACCGGATCGTCGCGGACGTGAAGACCTTGTATCGCCTGCCGGAGCTGGTCCGCCGCATCGAGGCTCGCTTCCCGCCACCAGGCGGCGCGCCTCCCGCCCCGCCGCTGCGCGAGATCGAAGTGGTGCGGATCGGCGGCGGCTGGCGCTATGTCGCCGTTGCGCTGGCGAGCGCCGCGGCCAGTGTAGCCGCAACAATGGCGATCATGGCTTCGTGAGGTCGGCGGCGCCGCTTCTCCTGGCGCAACCGTCCCGCTTCGCCGGTTGGCCGCGCCAGAGTGCGGTCGTGGCGCTGGCGGCGCTTGCGGCCCTGCTGCTCACGTCCTTGCTGGCGTTGGGCGTTCCCGATGCCGTGCACGCGCTGGGCGTGTCGCCGAGCGACCCGGGCGAGCAGACCGACCTCATCCTCTACGGCAGCATCGTCGATGGCATCCGGCACGGCGGCAATTACTATCTCGTCGCGGCGGATGCGCTGCGATCCGGTGACTATCCGCTACAGCCGTTCGTTACCTTTCGCCTGCCGACTCTCGCCATGGTGCAGGCGATCCTGCCGCCCGTGGTGATCACCGGCTTGCTCTACGCGCTCGCCGCGGGCGTCGTGATCGCCTGGCTGGTTCGCCTGCGGCCGCTATTTGCCCGGCCGATCCCGCACATGATCGCGATGCTGCTGCTGCTCGGCGGATTGATCGCCTTCACGCAGTCGCATCTTGCGCTCTTTCACGAGATTTGGGCCGGATTACTGATCGCCTTCAGCCTCGCAGCGAGGCGCCCCGGGCGCTGGATCGAGTCGGTCGCGCTTGGGCTGATGGCGATGCTGATCCGCGAAACCGCCGCATTGTACGTCGGCGTGATGTTCGTCCTCGCGCTGTTTGACGGATCACGGCGGGAGGCGGCGGGCTGGTTCGGCGCGACACTGGTGCTGGCGGTCGCGGTCGCCCTTCACGCCTCGGCCGTAGCGGGCGTGGTTCGCCCGTTCGATGCCGCCTCGCCCGGCTGGGCCGGGATGCTCGGCTTCGGCCTGTTCGTAAAGGCAATGACGCTCGCCACCGCGCTCACCCTGCTGCCGTCTGCGCTCGCGGCCCTGCTGACGGCGCTGGCGCTGTTCGGCTGGGCGGCATGCCGCGGCGGGTTTGCGCTTCGCGCATTCGCTACCTTGTGCGCTTATGCCGTGCTGATCGGCGTGTTCGGGCGCGCCGATACCTTTTACTGGGGCCTGCTCGTCGCGCCCCTGCTGCTCGTCGGCCTCGCATTCGTGCCCGACGCGATCCGCGATCTCACCCGCGCCGCGCTCGACAGGCGCCGCATCACCGTGACAAGAACCGCATCATGAGCCGCATCCTCCTCATCGTCGGCGGCGGCATCGCCGCCTACAAGGCGTGCGAGATCGTACGCCAGCTGCGCAAGGCCGGCCACGGCGTCCGCTGCGTGTTGACGGAGGGCGGCAGCCATTTCGTCACCGCCATGACGCTGGCCGCCCTGTCGGAGGAAGAGGTCCACACCACCTTGTGGGATCTCAAGGATGAAGCCGAGATGGGGCATATCCAGCTCAGTCGACAAGCCGATCTGGTCGTGGTCGCCCCCGCCACCGCGGATCTGATGGCGCGCATGGCCGCCGGCCTCGCCAATGATCTCGCCACCACCCTCCTGCTCGCCACCGACAAGCCGGTGCTGGCCGCCCCGGCGATGAACGTGCGCATGTGGCTCCACCCCGCAACGCAGCGCAACGTCGCGCAGCTGCGCGCCGACGGCGTGACGGTGATGGAGCCGGACGAGGGCGCCATGGCGTGCGGCGAATACGGCCCCGGCCGCCTACCGGAGCCAGTAGCGATCGTGGCCAGGATCGAGAGCCTTCTCCCCTCCCGCTTGCGGGAGGGGTCGGGGGTGGGCCCATCCACGGGCACCATCGTCCAGCCAACAGCCCCACCCCTAACCCCTCCCGCAAGCGGGAGGGGGACGCTAGGCGGCAAACACATCCTCGTCACCGCCGGCCCGACGCACGAGCCGATCGACCCGGTGCGCTACATCGCCAACCGCTCCTCCGGCAAACAGGGCTTCGCCATTGCCGGCGCGCTCGCCGCGCTGGGCGCCCGCGTCTCGCTGATCGCCGGCCCTGTGACATTGGTGACCCCGCCGGGTGTCACCCGCGTCGATGTGGAGACCGCGCGCGAGATGGCAGCCGCGGTCGATGCGGCGCTGCCCGCCGACGCCGCGGTGATGGTCGCCGCCGTGGCGGACTGGCGCGTCGAGGGAACCGCCGAACAGAAATTGAAGAAGGCAGCAGGCGGCATCCCCGCCCTGCCCCTTGTCGAAAACCCCGACATCCTCGCCACGCTCGGTCACGGCAAGCGGCGCCCGTGCCTGGTCATCGGCTTCGCCGCCGAAACCGAGAACGTCATCGCGCATGCCACGGACAAGCTCGCGCGCAAGGGCGCGGACTGGATCGTCGCCAACGATGTGTCGGGTGACGTGATGGGCGGCGATGCGAATACCGTCCATCTGGTCTCGGCAGACAAGGTCGAGACCTGGGATCATATGCCAAAGAACGATGTGGCCGCCCGGCTCGCCGCGCGCATCGCCTCGGCGCTGGAGAACATGCCGTGATTGCCATCCGTATCCTTCGCCTGCCGCATGGCGAGGGCCTGCCGCTGCCCGCTTATGCGACCGCTGGCGCCGCCGGCATGGATGTCGTCGCTGCCGAGGACGTAACGCTCGCCCCCGGCGGGCGCCATGCGGTGGCGACCGGTTTCGCGATGGCGATCCCTGAAGGTCACGAGGTGCAGGTTCGCCCGCGATCCGGCCTCGCCCTGAAACACGGCATCACGTGCTTGAACACGCCAGGGACCATCGACAGCGATTATCGCGGCGAGGTGAAGGTGATCCTGGCCAATCTCGGCGACGTGCCGTTCGAGGTGCGGCGTGGCGAGCGCATCGCGCAATTGGTGCCCGCCCCGGTGTTGCGGGCGATGCTGGACGAGTGCGCGCAACTGGACGATACTGCCCGCGGCATTGGTGGATTCGGGTCAACGGGGCGGTGAACGGGCTGACCTTGATGCTGGCACTGGCGGTACAGGCGATCTCGCCGGTGCCGAATGCGGCCATGCATCAACCGGTCACGGCGCCAGCGGCAGGGTCCCATGCGGCCGTACTCATGCCGGCACTGCCGGAGGATTGGTCGGCGCTGCCTGACCTTAAGTTGCGGCGGCGCCCCCTAAGAACCGAAGCGCTTTCCTCCTATGTTCGCGATGAAGTGCGATCGGGCCGCTGCGCCGCCACCGCCAACCACTTGCGGGTCGAGCTGGCGGTGCTTGTGGCCGCCAACGGGCAGTTGCGCCGCATTCGGCCGCAGGCGATCGGATGCCCGACGGTGGAGCAATATGCCTCGGGCGTGATGCTGCGCATGGCACGAAGCAACGTTGCCCCCTCGGGCGAGGATCGCTGGTTTCGGACACAGCTCGTTTTTCGATGGCAGTAACGCTGAGTGAAGAGGAACGCGCCCGCTACGCCCGGCAGATCATCCTGAAGGAGATCGGCGGGGCCGGGCAGCGGCGGATCAAGCGCGCGACTGTCGCCATGATCGGCGCCGGCGGGATCGGGTCGCCGGCCGCGGCATATCTTGCGGGTGCCGGCGTCGGCCGGCTTGTCATCATCGACGACGATCGCGTCGACACGTCCAATCTTCAGCGCCAGATCCTGTTCGACACGGCCGATGTTGGTGGATCCAAGGCGCAGCGCGCCGCGGAAGCCGTGCGCCGCCGCAATCCGCATGTGGACGTGGTCGCCCTTGATGATCGGATCACCGTCGCCAACGCAGCAACGCTGCTCGCCGGCGCTGACGTAGTGCTTGATGGTTGCGATAATTTCGCGACCCGGCTGATCGTCGCGGACGCCGCTTTGGCGCTGCGCCTTCCGCTCGTATCGGCGGCGGTGGGCCAGTTCGAAGGCCAGCTTGCCACGTATCGCGGGTGGGAATCGGACAAGCCCTGCTATCGATGCCTTGTCGGCGCCGCGCCCGATCGCGACGAGGGGACCTGCGCGGAACAGGGCATTCTCGGCCCCGTCACCGGCATTCTGGGCAGCATGGCAGCGCTTGAGGCGATCCGTGCGGTCACGCCGTTCGGCGAGGATTCCGCAGGTCGGCTGACCCTCGTCGACCTGCTCGATCTTCGCTTCCGCACGATCCGCGTCGCCAAGGATCCCGCCTGCCCCGGCTGCCGCGCTGCCTCAGCCCAATAGGCGCTTCGCAAAGGCGCGCACCGGCGGCCCCAGGTCCTCGCGTTCCAGCGCCAGCGCGAGGTTGGCCTGAATATAGCCGGCCTTGCCACCGCAATCGAAACGCTGCCCGTTGAAGGTATAGCCGTGGAACGGCTGCTTGCCGATCAGCTGCGCCATGGCGTCGGTCAGCTGGATCTCACCGCCAGCGCCAGTCACCGGATTATCGAGAATCTTCATTACTTCCGGCTGCAGGATGTAACGGCCCGGGGTCATCAGGTTGGACTTGGCGGTGCCTTTCGCGGGCTTTTCGATCACTTCCAGCACCTCCGTCAGCGGCCCATCGACCTCGCCCGGCGTGATAATCCCGTATTTGTCGGTTTCCTCCGGCGCGACTTCTAGCGCGCCGATCAGATTGCCGCCCACCTTGTGATAGGCTTCCACCATCTGCGCCAGGAAACCCGGCGTGCCCCACATCAACTCGTCGGGCAGCAGCACCGCGAACGGCTCGTCGCCGACGATCTCGCGCGCGCACCACACCGCATGGCCAAGGCCAAGCGGCTCCTGCTGGCGAACGTACACCGGGGAACCCGGCTTCTGCCGGATGCCCTCGATCGCGGCGAGGCTCTTGCCGCGCGCCTGCATCGTCGTTTCCAGCTCATAGGAAATGTCGAAATGGTCTTCCAGCGCGCTCTTGCCGCGGCCAGTGACGAAGATGATCTGTTCGATCCCTGCTTCCAACGCCTCTTCCACGGCATATTGGATCAGCGGCTTGTCGACCACCGTCAGCATTTCCTTCGGCATCGCCTTGGTCGCCGGAAGGAAGCGCGTGCCGAGCCCCGCGACGGGAAACACGGCTTTGCGCAACGGCTTGAACGACGACATCGATGATTTCTCCCGTATTCACAGCGGGCTTACCGATGCGCCCTGCTGCGGCAAAGCGTGATTTCCCGCAAAAGCGTTTAGTTCGGCTTTAATCGCCTCTTGCTATCGGGCGGATCATGAAGACGTTGCTCATTTTCGGCACCCGACCCGAAGCGATCAAGCTGTTCCCCGTGGTGCGCGCATTGGAGACAAAGGCCGATCTGGAGGTCCGCACCTGCGTCACGGCGCAGCATCGCGGCTTGCTCGATCAGGTACTCGCCATCGCGGGGCTCGCACCCGACATCGACCTCGATCTGATGGAGCCCGGGCAGACGCTCGATCGGCTCACCGCGCGGCTGTTGACCGGGATTGGCGACGTGCTCGACCGCGAACGACCCGATCGCGTGATCGTGCAAGGCGATACCGCCACCGCGATGAGCGGCGCGTTGGCGGCTTACTATCGCAAGATCCCGGTTGCCCATGTCGAGGCAGGACTGCGATCCGGCGATATCTACCACCCCTGGCCGGAGGAAGTGAATCGCCGCATCGTTGCGCCGATTGCGGACCTTCATTTCGCCCCCACCCAGACTGCTGCCGATGCGCTGAAGCGCGAGAACGTGCACGCCGGCGTGCACGTCACCGGCAACACCGTGATCGACGCACTTCATTGGACGCGCGATCGGATCGCTGCCGAGCCGGCGCTGGCGGCGGGGCTGGACGCCATTGCCGATCAATTCGCCGGCAAGCGCATCGTGCTGGTCACCACCCACCGCCGGGAGAATTTCGGCGATGGCATGGCCGCGATCGCCCGTGCCATTGCGCGCATCAGCGCGCGCGACGACGTCGCCGTGCTGTTCCCGATGCATCCAAATCCCAACGTCGTGTCGGTAATGGATGAAATCCTCGGTCACCGGCGCAACGTCGCGCGTATCGAGCCGCTCGATTACCCGCATTTTATCCGTGCGCTCGGGCTTTGCGATCTCGCGCTCACCGATTCCGGCGGTGTGCAGGAAGAAGCGCCGGCGCTCGGCAAGCCCGTGCTGGTGATGCGCGACACCACGGAACGCCCCGAAGGTGTCGCTGCCGGCACCGCCAGGCTGATCGGCACGGACGAGGATCGCATCGTTTCCGAAGTCTTCACCCTTCTCGACGACAAGGCCGCTTATGCAGCCATGGCCCGCGCCCACAATCCGTTCGGCGACGGTCATGCAAGCGAACGGATCGCGGGGATCATAGCCGATGGTATCGGATCATGAGCTGAAGGTTGTTGTTCTCGGCCTTGGTTATATCGGCCTGCCCACCGCCGCGGTGATTGCTCGCACCGGCGCAACGGTTCTCGGCATCGATGTCGATGCGGCGGTGGTCGAGACGGTGAACTCCGGCCGGGTGCATATCGAGGAAGTCGATCTCGACGGCCTCGTCTCGGGCGTGGTGGCGCGCGGCCATCTGCGCGCCTCCACCCAGATCGAGCCCGCAGACGTATTCGTGATCGCGGTCCCCACTCCGTTTGCGGACGATCGCTCGCCGAACATCGGCTATGTGCTCAAGGCCGCGACCAGCATCGCTGCCGTGCTGAAGGCTGGCGATACGGTGATCCTCGAATCGACCTCGCCGGTCGGCACCACCGAGCAGGTTCGCGACTTGCTTGCCCGGCTTCGCCCGGACCTGCGTGCTCCGGGTCTCGGCGACGGCAGCGATTATGCCGTCGCTTACTGCCCTGAACGCGTGCTCCCCGGCCGCATTCTCGTTGAGCTGATCGATAACGATCGCGTGATCGGCGGCATCACGCCGCGTTGCGCCCGCAAGGCACTGACCTTTTACCGCCGCTTCGTGCGTGGGGCATGCGTCACCACCAACGCACGCGCGGCCGAAATGACAAAGCTGACGGAGAACGCCTTCCGCGACGTCAACATCGCTTTCGCCAACGAGCTCAGCCTCGTGGCCGAGACGATGGGTGTCGACGTATGGGAAGTAATTCGGCTGGCTAATCGCCATCCGCGCGTCAACATTCTTCAGCCCGGCCCAGGCGTCGGCGGCCATTGCATTGCGGTCGATCCATGGTTCCTGGTGGCGGCCGATCCCGACAATACGCCGCTTATCCGCACTGCGCGGGAAGTGAATGACGGCAAGACCGATCGTGTCGTCGCGCGCGCAACGGCGTTGATCGAGGCAAACCCAGGGGTGCCGGTTGCGTGTCTCGGCCTCGCCTTCAAGGCGAACATCGACGACTTTCGCGAAAGCCCCGCGCTCAAGGTCGCGGCCGCGCTGGCGGATCGCTTCGGCAACCGCATCCGTATCGTCGAGCCTTATGCGGCAATTCTCCCCGATCGCCTCGCCTCAAGTGGGGCAACGCTGATCGACGTGGATACGGCTATCGAACGCTGCCCGGTGATGATCGTCCTGGTCGATCATGACGTGTTCCGCTCGATCCCGCTGGAGGAGCGCGCCGACAAGCATGTGCTCGACACCCGCGGCATCTGGCCCGATCAGCCCGCCCTCCGCACGCCCCGCCCGTTGCGCATGGCGGTCTGATCGGGTCACGCTTGTTGCAGGTGCGAGCAGGTTTGGGTACAGCGCGGCGTCTCCGTCTGCGATATATTGTTCATGCTTTCGCGCCTCCTTCCGCGCCGCCGCCCACAACCGATCCAGGCCCAGCTCCCGCTGGGTCGGCGGATCTACGCGATCGGTGATATCCACGGCCGCCTGGATCTGTTGGATCAGCTGCTCGATCAAATAGCGGCCGACGACGCCGCGCGCGGCGCCGCCCAAACCGGTTTTATCTTCCTCGGCGACCTGGTCGACCGCGGCCCCGATTCGGCGGGCGTGGTCGATCGTGTGCGCGATCTTTGTAAAAATCGCCCCGACGTCCGATGCCTCTGCGGCAACCACGAAGAGATTTTTCTAGGTTCCTATGACGGCGACACCGATCTTCTCCGGTTGCTGCTGCGCGCCGGCGGTCATGAAACCTTGCTGAGCTATGGCATGGATGCCGACGAGATCGAACGCGCTACCATCGGCGAACTGGCGGAGATGATGGTACGGGACATACCCGAACAGCCGATCACCTTTCTGCGTTCACTCCAAGATTACATCGTGGAAGGCGACTATTTGTTCGTTCATGCCGGCATCCGCCCCGGGCTACCCCTAGAGCAACAAAAATCACGCGATCTGCGGTGGATCCGTGACCCGTTCCTTGATCATACGGCGAATCACGGCAAGTTTGTCGTTCATGGCCACACCATTTCCGAACGGGTCGATGAACGTGTTAACCGAATCGGAATAGATACCGGTGCTTATCGGACCGGCAGATTGACTGCACTTGGCATGGAAGGGGGAGAGCGCTGGATCATCGACACTGTTGATGATAATAGAAGCTTGCCCGCCAGTTGAGTGCAAAACGCGGTAGAGTGTTGCATCGAAGCCAGACTACCCCGCTCTTTTGCCCGCCAGGGTTGTTATCCGAGTTGCGCTGGACTGCAATCTCTGCCAGATGGGCGTGACGAACAAAAAAGGGAGTTCGTAATGAAGGTTCGTGGTTACCTCGCGGCTGTTGCCGCTGCTTCGCTGGCTGCGGCTCCCGCCGTTGCCGCTCCGACTTCGGCTTCGAGCCTGTCGGTTGCCAAGGCTGCTCGCGCTAGCACTTCGACCGCCAAGGCCGACAAGGCTGCTGGCGGCGGCGTGATCGTTGCCGTTCTGGCCGCTGCGGCGGTTATCGCCGGCATCGTGATCATCGCTGATTCGGATGACGACGCCGACAGCAACTGAGTTCTCGCTCAGGATGACAAGGAATAGCGGCCTTCGGGCCGCTATTTTTTTGCTTAAGTGCCTACGAGAAGTTTCATGTTCCTGCCTTTGTCGCTGCCAATCGCCCTGGCACGCTAGCCAAGCGCATTGTCGAACGTGCTTCGAGCGTTAGGCACAGGTTCTCAACATCGCTCGACAATCCCCCAGGGTGGCGAACAGATGCTTTAAACCAGTTCGACAACACGAAGCGGCCGAGCGACCAACCAATCACACGATGGGCATAGCCCATGATTACGCAGCGACATGCCGCCGCGCCAAGTTCCGGTTCGGGGCTGTCCCGAGAACGCTGTGCACGTAGTGCAGAGCGAGCAGTCCGCCCATCTTCCGGCCATTCTCTCGAAGACCAGCACCTATTGGCGGGTTACGGGAAAGAAAGCGTCCGCCGCGCCCATACGGCCGCCGCCGAGTATATTCACATCGAAGCTGGCGCACCTGACACGAAAAGCGATGTGCGGCTGGATCAGTGGCGCGGGCTCGATCCGTTCGGCCGAGCGGTCCGCTCTCCGGCCTTCCGCCGGTGGGTTTCGACGTGGAACAGGACGGCGCCAAACGGCTCTACGCGGTTCGCTATTGCCGGTTCGACAAGGGCGGACATCGGCGGGGAGCCGCCCGATCATGCGGTGTGCCTCTCGCGGTAGAATTGAACGCCCAACTGGAGGCTCTCCGCAATTCGAGCCGCCTTATCCTGGACGGACGCCGCCAATTCCGGCGAAAGGATTTCTTCGCTAGTCTGCTTCCACAGATCGAGCCAGCGGCCGAAGTTCTCGGATGTCATGTGCCGTTCGTGCCGCACATGTGCCACCATCGGCTGCCCTTTGTAGCGACCGCTGGTCAGCATCACGGACGACCAGAATGCCTGTAGCTTCTCCAGATGATGCGGCCAATCCTCGACCGCGCCGTCGAAGATCGGCCCGAGCACCGCGTCCTGCCGAACTCGGGCGTAAAAGGCGGGAACCAGCTTGATTATATCGGCTTCGGTGATTTGGTTGCTTTTCATGATATCAGGCCGCTTTTGCGCTCTGATAGGCTTGCGCTTCGGCGGCGATCAGGATGTCGGCCAGCATCCAATAGGCTTCGCCCCATGCGGCGAGCACAGCGTCGGTCGCGACCTCCTCACCCAGTACGTCGCGGATTGCTGGTAGCAGCGCCGCCGCGACATGGGGATAGTGCTCCTGCTTCACTCCCGTTTGCACGTGCCGCGTCACCATACGATCAACCGCTGAGCCCAGGTTCTGGAGCTTGTCGATATTCTTGGCGTAAGCGAGGATGGCGCCCGCCAGCCGCTTCGGCTGCTCGCCGCTGTCCTGCGCGGCGCGATCGAACATTGCCTCGATTTCGGGGTTCTGGAACAGCCTGTCATACATGGCGGTGGTGATGGCCAAACCATGTTTCTCGAGGGCGGGGGCCGTGGCTTTGACGATAGCCATGACTTCGGCTGAGATGCTGCGCATTGGAAGGGCTCCATTGAGAAAATGGGGCGCGGCTGGCTCTCCGCGCCCGAAGAGAGTTCAGGCTGCCTTCTTCCAGATAGGCTCCAGTGCGACGTGCGGTGGGCAGGCGGCGACTTCACCGCTTGGCAGGCCGCCCAGCTCATTGGCGAAGCCGTGGTTCACGTCCCGGTGATGTGCTTCGTCGGCGCGGACCACCAATACCACGTCGCGCAGCATCGCGTCTTCAGGCAGGTTCCAATAGCTCTTGGCGATCTGTGGTGCCGGGACGTTCTCGCTGCGGCCCTCATCGATCTCAGCCAGATAGTGAGTGTAGCTGATCACCGCCTCTTCCTCGAAATAGCCGACGACCCGGTGCGCGGTCTTGGAGCTGACGAGATAGAGGGCAAAGAAGAACAGGTAGAACACCCATTGCACGCCGATGATCACCGCGCGCTCGAACCAGGTGGGCTTGGCGATCTCGATGAAGGTCATCAGATGCATGCGCTCATTCTCGGCCTCGTCCATGAGCGTTTTGATCCAGCCCTTGTCGTCGCACATGCGGCGCAGGCAGGCGAGATGGTTGATCGTCGCGCCAACCATCCCGGGCACCGCCGCAACGGTCTCGAGGACAACGGCGCGGTGGCCGTAGCGCTCGGCGAAGAAGGTGTCGGCGGTCCAGCGCAGCATCTTCGTGAACCCGTAGGCGATCCGGTCGGAGACGCCCTTGGGCTGGTGGTGGACACCGAGGTCGATGAACGGTGGGGTCATGGCAGTTCTCCGATAAACCAAGCGTTTGACGTTGCACCGCGTCTATGCCGCTCAGCCCGGTCCTGAAATTTCGATGTTGTCCCTACCGTGCCTACCCTAAGGGATTTACCGGAGGTGGGTTGGCGGCGTGGCACAGGGCATGACGGAAGCGTGAGTCCAAAGCGATACCTCTCGCGGCACACGATGCTGCCGTCGCCGCCGCTGCTCGCCACCCTGGCGCTGGCCTTGCTTGCCATCGCGCTCGGCGCAGGCGTGCGAATTGCCTTCGCCGCGGAGCTGGGACAACGGGCGACGTACATCTTCTTCGTTCCGGGCGTCGTCGTCGCGAGCGCACTTTCCGGCCTGCGCGCCGGGGTGGCGGCCAGTCTGGCCGGCGCAGCGGCGGGGCTGTGGTGTGATCGCATGATCGGCCCGGTCGCCGCGCCGAGCCTGATCGCCGCCGGAGCGTTCGTGGTGATCGGATGCGCGGTGGCGCTGGGTGGCGAATGGTTCCAGCGCGCACGTGCAGAGGCGGAAAGCGTCACCGAGGGACTCGCACGTCGCGAGGCACATCTGCGCTCGCTGCTGGACACGGTGCCCGATGCGATCGTGGTGATCGACGATCGGGGCCTGGTCCGCGATTTCAGCCCCGCCGCCGAACGCATGTTCGGCTGGGACACGGATGAGATCCGCGGCCACAACGTTAGTATGCTGATGCCCGATCCGTATCGCAGCGCCCATGACGACTATCTTCAGCGCTATTATCGCACCGGCGAGAAAAGGATCATCGGCAAGGGAAGAGTGGTGGTCGGCCAGCGAAGAGACGGTTCCACCTTTCCGCTGGAGCTTGCGGTCGGCGAGATGAACGTGGGCGGCCTGCGTCATTTCACGGGTTTCATCCGCGACCTCACTGAACGCCAGCAGGCCGAGGCGCGCCTGCAAGAATTGCAGAACGAACTGATCCATGTGTCGCGGCTCACTGCGCTGGGTGAGATGGCGTCGGCACTGGCGCACGAACTGAACCAGCCGCTGTCTGCGATCACCAATTACCTCAAGGGCAGCCGCATGTTGCTCGCGCGCGCGGATACTCCGCTGGACCGCATCGCGGATGCCGTCGAGCGGGCTGGTGAACAGGCGCTACGCGCTGGCGACATCATCCGTCGCCTGCGCGAGTTCGTGGCGCGCGGCGAGACGGAGCGGTCGGTCGAGAGCCTTCCTAAGCTGGTGGAAGAGGCGAGCGCGCTGGCGCTGGTCGGCGCGAAGGAGCACGGCATCCGGGTGCAATTCGAATTCAGCCCCGACGTCGATCTCGTGCTCGCCGACAAGGTGCAGGTCCAGCAAGTCGTGCTCAACTTGGTGCGCAACGCCGTCGATGCCATGACCGGGATGGACGGAGAGCGTCGCGAACTCAGGATCGCGATCACGCCGGCCGTCAACAACATGGCGCAGGTTACGGTAGCGGACACCGGCCCGGGGATCGAGCCGGAAGTCGCCGAGCGGCTCTTCCAGCCGTTCATCACCACCAAGCGCACAGGCATGGGCGTCGGCCTGTCGATCTCTCGGACGATCATCGAGGCGCATGGCGGGCATATCTGGGCGGGCGCCAATGACAGCGGCGGCGCATTGTTCGGCTTCACGCTGCAGCAGATGGGACAGGAGGAACTCTACGATGGCGAGTGAACCGATTGTCTATGTGATCGACGACGACGGCGCCGCGCGGCATTCGCTGGAGTTCCTGCTGGACTGCGCGGGTATCCGCGTCCGCTCCTTTGTATCCGCCGACGCCTTCCTTGCGGCGTCGCCCCCGCTTGCCGGCGCATGCGTCGTCACCGATGTGCGCATGCCGGGACGAAGCGGTATCGAGCTTGTCGAGGAGATGCACCGGCGCGGGGCCGAGGTGCCGGTGATCGTAATCACTGGCCATGCCGATGTCCCGCTTGCGATCCAGGCAATGCACGCAGGCGTAGCGGACTTCATCGAAAAGCCCTTTGACGACGAGGTCATGCTCGCCGCGATTCGCAAGGCGCTCGCGCGGCAGGCGGGCAGCGAAGCGGCGCACGCGGAGCGGCAGATGATTGCCGATCGCATCGCCAGCCTGAGCGGGCGCGAGCGGGAGGTCATGGGGGGGCTGGCCAAGGGCGAGGCGAACAAGGCGATCGCTTATGATCTTGGCATCAGCGCGCGCACGGTCGAGGTCTATCGGGCCAACGTGATGATGAAGATGCAGGCCAAGACGTTGTCGGACCTCGTGCGAATGGTGACGGTGGCGCGACTGGATTGAACGGGAGAACCGTGTGCTTGCCTCAGTGCGCTGTGCGTCTGCGTCGAGGTTCCCAGCGCTTTCTCGAACGGCCAATTTTGGCGCACCCGACAGGATTCGAACCTGTGGCCTCTGCCTTCGGAGGGCAGCGCTCTATCCAGCTGAGCTACGGGTGCCTGGAAGAAAGCGCCTAGCAGCGCCGGACGCGCAGCGCTAGTCCCCTCAACGTTTCGCCAGTGTGACCGGCTGGAACGGCGCGAGGCCGCAACTCGCACCGCGCATAAGCGGTGCCGACTGGAGCACCGTGATGATGTCCTGCGCGCATAATCGGCTCAGCGAAGTGGCGTAGCTAAAGCGACGCTCCAGGCCGAGTTGCGGGCAAGGCTGGTCCAGGGTGACCCGATAGTAGCGGCGGCCATTCATGCGGAAGTCAATCACGCGATCGTTGCGGACCAGGCTTTCGCGGATCCCACGGATCGGGATGCAGCTCTGCGGCTTCCCGGCTGGCACCGCGGCGGGAACGGCATTACGATCTCGCCCCGCGCCAGGAGCAGCGAGCAGCGCAGTGGCGAGCGCGAGGGGGAACAGGATGCGCATTTGATCTTCTCCTAAGCCCCCACAACGCTCAAACTTACCTATTCTCCCGCAAATGCGCTCTTCAATCGCGAGAAAAAGCCCTGGCTGTCAGGGCACTCGTCGCCGGTTTCCGTTTCGCGGAACTCCTCCAACAAGGCGCGCTGACGCGTGCTGAGGCGTCGCGGCGTCTCGACGTCGATCTGCACGACGAGGTCGCCGAAGCCCCTGCCCTGCAATACCGGCATGCCGGCGCCGCGCTGCCGCAGCTGCTTGCCCGACTGGATGCCGGCGGGGATGCGCAATTCGTGATTGCGACCGTCCAGGCCCGGGATGGTCAGCGATCCGCCGAGCGCCGCCGTGGTGAAACTGATCGGCGCGCGGGCGAACAAGGTCGTGCCTTCACGCTCGAACAGCTGGTGCCGCTTGACGTGGAGGAAGATGTAGAGGTCCCCCGCCGGTGCGCCGCGCGCGCCCGCCTCACCCTCGCCCGTCATCCGCACGCGGGTGCCCTCGTCCACGCCGGGCGGGATATCGACCTTGAGCGTCTTGGTTCGTTCGACGCGGCCATCGCCGCGGCAGTCCGGACACGGGTCGTCGATCACCTGGCCAGAGCCGTTGCATACCGGACAGGCACGCTCGACCACGAAGAAGCCCTGCTGCGCACGCACCTTGCCGTGGCCGTTGCACGTATTGCACGCATGCGGCCGGCTGCCGGGCCGCGCGCCCGATCCGTCGCAGCTCTCGCACGCGGCGGTAACGTCGACGGTGATCTCCGCAGACTTGCCGTGGAACGCCTCCTCGAGGCTGATCTCCATGTCGTAGCGAAGGTCGGCGCCGCGGCGCACCTGCTGGCGGCCACCCGCACGGCCGCCCATGAACTCGCCGAACACGCTTTCGAAGATGTCGGAAAAGCCGGAGAAGTCCTGGCTGTGCCCGCCACCGCCGCCACCGTTGCGGAAGGCGGCATGGCCGAAGCGGTCGTAAGCGGCACGCTTCTGCGGGTCCTTGAGGCAATCGTAAGCCTCACTGACCGCCTTGAACTTCGCCTCTGAATCCTTGCACCCGGCATTCTTGTCCGGGTGATATTTCATCGCGAGCTTGCGGTATGCGGACTTGATCGTGCCCGCGTCCGCGGTGCGCTCGACCTCCAGAAGCTCGTAAAAATCGACTTCGGTCATCGGGACCTCATAGCCCTCTCCTCTCGAGGGAGAGGGTTGGGGGAGAGGCAGCAATCAGAACCGACCCGTCCCGCACTGCCCCTCTCCCGCCTTAACTTCGTTCGGCTGCCCTCTCCCCGCCAGCGGGGAGAGGGCGCGTGCCTTACGCCTTCTGGTTGTCGTCGACTTCCGAGAATTCGGCGTCGACCACGTCGTCCTGCTTCGGCGCGTCAGCACCACCGTCGGCGTCGGGCGACGCTTCAGACTGCTGCTGCTTTTCGTAGATCGCCTGGCCGAGCTTCATCGCGACCTGCGCGAGTGCCTGGCTCTTCTCGTTCATCTGGTCGGGATCGCCACCCTCGACCGCTGCCTTGGCGGCATCGATCGCGGACTGGATCTCGCCCTTCAGCGCCTCGTCCACCTTGTCGCCATTGTCGGCCAGCTGGCGCTCGGTGGTGTGGATCAGCGATTCGGCGTTGTTCTTCGCCTCGGCGCCGGCACGACGCTTCTTATCCTCCTCGGCGAACTGCTCGGCTTCCTGCACCATCTTCTCGATGTCACTGTCCGAAAGACCGCCCGAGGCCTGGATGCGGATCTGCTGCTCCTTGCCGGTGCCCTTGTCCTTGGCCGAGACGTTGACGATGCCGTTGGCGTCGATGTCGAACGTCACCTCGATCTGCGGCACGCCGCGCGGCGCCGGGGGGATGCCCACGAGATCGAACTGGCCGAGCAGCTTGTTGTCCGCCGCCATCTCGCGCTCGCCCTGGAAGACGCGGATCGTCACCGCCTGCTGATTGTCATCGGCAGTCGAATAGGTCTGCGACTTCTTGGTCGGGATCGTGGTGTTGCGATCGATCATGCGGGTGAACACGCCACCCAGCGTCTCGATACCCAGCGACAGCGGCGTCACGTCGAGCAGCAGCACGTCCTTGACGTCGCCCTGAAGCACGCCGGCCTGGATCGCCGCGCCCATCGCGACCACCTCATCGGGATTCACGCCGGTGTGGGGCTCCTTGCCGAAGAAGTTCTTCACCGCTTCGCGCACCTTGGGCATGCGGGTCATGCCGCCCACCAGCACTACTTCGCTGATGTCGCTGGCCTTCACGCCGGCATCGGCGAGCGCCTTCTTCATCGGCTCGATCGTGCGCTGGATCAGGCTGTCGACCAGGCGCTCCAGATCGGCGCGGCTGATCGTCTTGACGAGGTGCTTCGGGCCGTTCTGGTCGGCGGTGATGAACGGCAGGTTCACCTCGGTCGACGCTGCCGAGGACAGCTCAATCTTGGCCTTTTCGGCCGCTTCCTTCAGGCGCTGCAGCGCGAGCTTGTCCTTGGCGAGGTCGATGCCCTCGTCCTTCTTGAAGCCCTCGGCGAGATATTCGACCAGCTTGTTGTCGAAATCCTCGCCGCCCAGAAAGGTGTCGCCGTTGGTCGACTTCACCTCGAACACGCCGTCGCCGATCTCCAGGATCGAAACGTCGAACGTGCCGCCGCCAAGGTCATAGACCGCGATCGTCTTGCCGTCCTGCTTCTCCAGGCCATAGGCCAGCGCAGCCGCGGTCGGCTCGTTGATGATGCGCAGCACTTCGAGGCCGGCGATCTGGCCGGCGTCCTTGGTCGCCTGGCGCTGCGCGTCGTTGAAGTAGGCCGGCACCGTAATCACGGCCTGCGTGACAGTCTCACCGAGATACGATTCCGCGGTTTCCTTCATCTTCTGAAGGGTGAAGGCGCTGATCTGCGACGGGCTGTAATCCTTGCCACCGGCCTGCACCCATGCGTCGCCGTTGCCGCCGCGCACGATGTGGTACGGGACCAGTTCGGTATCTTTCTTGGTGATCGGATCGTCGAAGCGGCGACCGATCAGGCGCTTCACCGCGAAGATCGTATTGTCGCCGTTGGTCACCGCCTGGCGCTTGGCCGGCTGACCGACCAGCCGCTCGCCATCCTTGGCGAAGGCGACGATCGACGGCGTGGTGCGCGCGCCTTCCGCATTCTCGATCACCTTGGGCTTGCCGCCCTCCATCACAGCAACGCAGCTGTTGGTGGTGCCCAGATCGATCCCGATAACTTTAGCCATGAGTGCTCTTCTAGCCCCTGCTTGAACGTAAGACGTGAGCGGCTTCGCCCCGTTACGGCAACGAAACCGCGTTGATGGAGCCGGATATAGGTGGCCGGTGTCTTGCCGCAAGACACGTGGCGGCGTAGCGGCATGCGCGTCATCTTGCCGGAGGATGCCTCATGTTTCGCTTTGCCGCTTCGCTTCTTGCCACCGCTACCGTGCTATCGGGCTGTGCGCAGGAGAAGCAGCTATACATCAGCGATGCCTGGGTGCGGCTCGCTGCCGTGGAAGGCAGGCCGGCGGCGGGATATTTCACCATCCACGGCGGGCCGGCGGATGCCACGCTGGTGAGCGTGTCAACCGACGTGGCCACGCGCACCGAATTGCATGAATCGCGCATGACGCACAGCGGCGGCATGGCGATGGATTCCCTCCGGCAAGTGCCGGTGCCCGCCCTGAAGCAGGTACGCTTCGCCCCCGGTGGCAAGCACGCCATGCTGTTCAATCTCAATCCCGTGGTGAAGCCGGGCGGCACGCTGACCTTCACTTTCACCTTCGCCGACGCCACGCGGATCCAGCAGAATGCCCGGGTGATCGCAGCCGGCGATCCCGCACCCACAAAGAACTGATACAAAGCGCCCGTCGAATCCGGCCAAGGCCAGCCAGAACGCGCTAAGCGGGACGTAACCTTTGCTGCTCATAAGCGGCGCATGGCCAAGCTTTACTCCTTCCTCTCTGACGGGCTGGTCCGGCGGTTCGAAGGGCGCAGTCCGCGCGAGATCGTCGGGCTCACGTTCAAGACCATCCGCCACGCCGCGCGGCGCGTCGGGCCAGCCGCCGCGCGCGAGCGGCGCGCCGATCAGGCCTTCGATCGGCAATGGGGGACTGATACGAGCGGCACCGTCAACCTTTCCGCCCTGAACGTAGCCCGCGATCGCGCGTTGCTGGGGTTCGGATATCAGGCAAGCAACGGGGTTGCGCTGCAACAAGCGCTTGGGCTGGCGGGGGTCAATCCTGCCGACTTCACGTTCATCGACTACGGATCGGGCAAGGGGCGAGTGGTGATGATCGCCACCGCCCTCGGCTTCGCCAGGGCAATCGGGGTCGAGTTCGCGCCGGAACTGCATCGGGTGGCGCTCGCCAACGCGGATCGCTTCCTGGCGGCTGGCGGTGCCGCGCAACGATGCGACATGGTGTTGGGCGACGCGGGCAGCTACGTGCCACCGCCCGGCCCGTTATTCGCTTATATCTACAACAGCTTCGGGCCGCAGATCCTGCGTGAAGTGCTGCACCGCCTGGAACAGCGCGCCGCCGCCGGCGAAACGGTGATCGTCGTTTATGTCAATCCAAAGCACCGCGAGGCTTTCGAGGACAACGGACGCTGGCGGATTGAGGCGGAGGAGGGCGATTGGGTGATGTATCGCCCTGTCACTGCATAGACGGACGTGTCGTCCTGAGGGCCGACATGCTGGATTGGCGGCCTGAACCACTTACCTAGTCGCCATGACGATCAGAGGCCTGACCAGCGGCGAACGGGAACTCGCCCGATCAATCTACCGCAATGCGATCGATCTCGATCGGGTGGAGATAAGGCGTCGTCGCTGGTGGCCGCTCCAGCCCCGCAACGTCGTGATGGCGCCGCGCGGCCACGTCCACTTTCATCCGCACGACACCAACTGGAGCGAGGATTTCAGCCGCGAACATGGCGGTCTGCAAGGCCTGTTCCTGCATGAGCTTTGCCATGTCTGGCAACATCAGCAGGGCGTGTTCCTGCCGATCGCCCGGCATCCGTTCTGCCGCTATCACTACAGCTTCGTTCCGGGCTGGCCGCTAAAGCGATACGGGATCGAGCAGCAGGCCGAGATCGTTCGCCACGCTTTCCTTCTGCGCCAAGGGGCAACCGTTATTGGTGCCCCGCCGCTGAGCCAATACGAAAGCTTGCTGGCCGTCTTTCGTTGAGCGCAGCGCCAGCGTCTGATGCGGCTGGGCGCTATCGCATCAGCACTAGTTCCTCCGCCATCGTCGGGTGCAGCGCCACTGTTGCGTCGAACTGTGCCTTGGTCAGCCCCGCCTTCACGCACACGGCGGCGGCCTGGATGATCTCCGCCACATCTGGCCCGATCATGTGGATGCCGACCACGCGGTCGGTCTCCGCATCGCAGATCATCTTGTAGAGCGAACGCTCGTCGCGCCCGGCGAGCACGTTCTTCATCGGGCGGAAATCGGACGAATAGACGCGGATCGACCCAAGTTTCTGCCGTGCCTCGCTTTCCGTCATGCCCACGCCGGCAATCGGCGGGTGGCTGAAACAGGCAGCGGGAACACAATCGTAATCCACCTTGGCGCCCCCCTTGCCGAACTGATTGTCGGCAAACGCCTGTCCTTCCCGGATCGCGACAGGGGTAAGCTGGATACGGTTGGTCACATCGCCCACGGCGAAGATCGATGGGCACGTCGTGCGACTATCGTGATCGACCGGAATTGCCCCTTTATTGTCGACCTCGATGCCGGCATTCTCCAGCCCGAGCCCGTCAGTGTTCGGCACGCGCCCAGTGGCGTACATCACGCAATCCACCACCGCCACTTCGTGCCCGGCCATGTGGACCTCGAGGCTGCCGTCCTCGCGCTTCTCGATCTTCTCGAACGTAGCGTCGAAGCGGAATTCCAGGCCCTTCATCATGCTGATCTGCAACAACCGGTCGCGGATCTGGAGGTCGTAACCGCGCAGGATATCCTTGGTGCGGTTCATGATGATGACGTGCGCGCCGAGTTGATGGAAGATGCCGGCGAACTCATTGGCGATATAGCCCGCCCCCGCGATCAGCACGCGCTTGGGGATCGCATCGAGGTGAAACACCTCGTTGGAGGTAATGCCATGTTCGCAGCCGGGGAAATCGGGCACGTGCGGGCGGGCGCCGCTCGCCACTAGGATCGTCTTCGCCGTCTTCTTGGTGCCGTCGGCGAGCGTCACTTCGTTCGCGCCGGTGATCGTCGCGCGCTGATGGATGATCTCCGCGCCGTTCGACTCTAGCGTCGTCGTGTACGCCTTGTTGATCCGATCGACCTCGCTGAGGACGTTCTCTTGCAGGCACTTCCAGTCGAATTCGAGATCATCCGGCACGCGCCACCCGAAGCGCTGCGCGTCCTTCAGGTCCTCGGCAAAATGCGCGCCATAGACGAGCAGCTTCTTGGGCACGCAGCCGCGGATCACGCAGGTGCCGCCGACGCGATATTCCTCCGAGACCGCCACGCGTGCGCCATGCGCCGCCGCCACGCGTGACGCCCGCGTTCCGCCCGAACCGGCGCCAATGGTGAAAAGGTCGTAGTCGAAATCGGGCATCAATTCACTCCACTGGCGTCGAGCGCAGATATGAGCCCGAGGTGTTCGACGAAAGGTTTGAAATCCCGATCATTGTCCCCAGACCTGCCATCACTCCAGACCAGCGCGCCGGATGAGGTCGGTTGTCGAGGGATCGAAGTCCCCACCCCCCTTTGCCGCGGCCTTGGCCATTTCCTTGCCCAGCTCCACGCCGAACTGGTCAAACGAGTTGATGCCCAGCAGCACGCCATTCACAAACACGCGATGTTCGTAAAAGGCGATCAGCGCCCCCAGGGTGCGCGCGTCCAGCACGTCGAGCAGGATGGTCGAGGACGGCCGATCGCCGGGGTAAGCGCGGGCCGGATCGTCCGGGTTGGCGCGCCCCTTCATCAGCGCGGCCCCTTGCGCAAAGGCGTTGAGCAGTAGCTGACGGTGATGTTCCTCCGCCAGCGTGTCGCCAGCCTCGATCACCGCCAGGAATTCGACCGGCACCAGATGCGTGCCCTGGTGGAGCAGCTGAAAGACCGCATGCTGCGCGTCGGTGCCAACGCCACCCCAGGTGATCGGCGCGGTCGGGCGGCCGACCGGCTGGCCGTCCACCGTCACGCCCTTGCCGTTTGATTCCATCTCAAGCTGCTGAAGGTAGCTCGGCAGCAACCGCAGCCGCTCGTCATAGGCGAAGGGCGCGCGCGTCTCGCAGCCGCGCACCTGCGTGTAATAGAGGTCAGCAAAGGCCGCCAGCGCCGGCGCATTCTCATGCAGCGCGGTCAGGCGGAAATGGCGGTCCATCTCCGCCGCGCCTTCCAGCAGCTCGGCGAACTGATCCCAGCCGAGCTTGATGGCGGCGGGAAAGCCGATCGACGACCAGAGGGAATAGCGCCCGCCTACGCCTTCCGAAAAAGGCAGGATCCGCGTCTCGTCCACGCCCCATTCCACCGCCTTGTCGGGAGCGGCGGTCAGCGCGATGACGCGGCCATAGGGATCCTCGACGCCATTTTCCTGCATCCAGGCGATGGTGCTTTCCGCATTCATCATCGTCTCGGTCGTGGTGAAGGTCTTGGACGCGACCACCAACAACGTCGTTGCTGGATCGAACCGCTCGAACACGTCATCGAGCGCCATGCCATCGACGTTGGAAACGATCGCCACGTCGTAGCGCTCATTGTCGCGCCCCAGCGCATCGACCAGCAGATTCGGGCCCAGCGCCGATCCGCCAATGCCGACATGCAGCACGTGGCGCACCGGTCCGAACGCCTCCGCCTCAATCGCATCGATCAGCATCCGCATCCGCGCATGGAATTCAGCCGCCCGCGCGACGCTATCCGCCTTGCCCTCGCCGCGCTCCGCCGTGTGCTCGACCGGGCGATCCTCGGTTACGTTGACATGCGCCCCTGCGAACATCGCCTCGCGCTTGCCGGCTAAGTCCATCTCTTTGGCTAGCGCCTCGAACGCCGTGATCGCGTCGCGGGTCAGATGCGTCTTCGACCAGTCGAAGTGGATACCCGCGACGTCGAGCGACAATTTGGTCAACCGCTCGAGATCGTCGGCGAACAGCTGCTCCAGCTTGATCTGCGGCAGCGCCTCAATCGTCGACCAATCCGTCATTCCTGCTTCTCCACCGTTCGGGCTGAGCTTGTCGAAGCCCTGCACTTGGCCCTCGCGCGTTAAGACGGAAAGACAGCCGTTCGACAAGCTCAGGGCGAACGGGACGAGAGATAGATCGTTCCGCCGCTTGACGCGCCGCCCGGCTTCGGCAACGCGCCGGACATGGCCGACACCTCTCCCGCCAAGCCCGCCAGCACCGCTCCCAAGGCGAGATCGGAAACGTCCGAGACGATCCGCTTCCTGCTGAAACTCGCCTTCGTTGTGTGGCTGTTCCGCAGCTTCGTCCTGGCGCCGTTCTCGATCCCATCGGAATCGATGCTGCCGCGGCTGCTGATCGGCGACTATCTGTTCGTTTCCAAGTGGAACTATGGCTATTCGCGCTGGTCGATGCCGTTCGGCTTCCCCCCGGTGCCGGGGCGCCTGCTCGGCGGCGTGCCGGAGCGCGGCGATACGGTGGTGTTCCGCTCCAAGGGCGAGGACCATCACGACGTCATCAAGCGCGTGATCGGCTTGCCGGGCGATACGATTCAGATGCGCCGGGGGCAGTTGATCCTCAATGGCCAGGCAATCCCCAAGCAGCGCATCGCCGACTTCGCGGTGCCGCTCTCGCCCAATTTCACCACGCGCGAATGCGACGCCGAGTTCGTCCAGACGAACGGCGAAGGCGCGACGTGCCGCATTCCGCGCTTCCGCGAAACGCTGCCCGGCGGGCGCAGCTATGAAGTGCTCGACCAGCGCTACATTCCCGATGCGGACGATACCGGCGTTTACACGGTGCCTGCTGGCAACGTGTTCCTGATGGGCGACAATCGCGACGATTCCGCCGACAGCCGCTTCCCCTCGACGGAGGAAGCACTGCCCGGCCAGGTGCAGGGCATGGGCTTCATCCCGTTGGATCGCGTGCAGGGCAAGGCGATGATCATCTTCTGGTCCACCGACGGCTCGGCCAATTGGCTGCTGCCCTGGACGTGGTTCACCGCGGCCCGCTGGGATCGGCTGGGCGGCGGCTTTGACTGATCTCGCCGCCTGGATCGAGCGGACGTTTGATCATCGGCCAGCCGATCTCGCCGATTGGGAACGCGCCCTCACCCACGCTAGCCGCGGCGACACACATTACGAGCGGCTGGAATTCCTCGGCGATCGCGTGCTCGGCCTGTCGATGGCCGAATGGCTCTTTGAAACCTTCCCCGAGGAGCCGGAAGGCGCGTTGTCGAAGCGCTTCAACGCACTCGTCGCTGGGGTCACCTGTGCCGAAGTGGCGCGCGACATTGGTGTGCCCGCGCACCTCCGCCTGGGCAAACAGGCCCGCGACGATGGCGCGAGCGACAGCGACAACATTCTCGGCGACGTGATGGAGGCGCTGCTCGGCGCATTGTATCGCGACGCGGGGCTGGAGCCGGCCCGTGCTGTGGTGCGCCGGCTCTGGGCGGCCCGCCTCCACGCGGACGCCGCCGCGCCGCAACACCCCAAGTCCGCGCTCCAGGAATGGGCCGCCGCGAACCAGCGCAAGGCGCCGGTGTACGAAGTGGTCGAACGCTCCGGTCCCGGCCACGCGCCGCGCTTCAAAGTGAGAGCGGAGATTGCAAAGCTCGCGGACGCCACCGCCGAGGGTGGGAGCAAGCAGGAGGCCGAAACTGCCGCGGCGAAGGCGCTGCTTGCGCTGGTGAACGTGCCCAAGCCGAAGAAGCGGCGGAAGGGCTGATATCCTCCCCGGCACGGGGAGGGGGACCAGCCGCGGGCTGGTGGAGGGGCGTCTCCGCGCACGGTACGTTTTGTGGCACCGCCCCTCCACCACCGGCTGCGCCGGCGGTCCCGCTCCCCGTGCCGGGGAGGATGTACCCTCTATCGACGCAACCCGGTGCTCCCGGTATAACGCCTACAAACCAAAGGAATCCCAATGACCCGTTGCGGCCTCGTCGCCGTGCTCGGCGCCCCGAACGCCGGCAAGTCCACCCTCGTCAACGCCCTCGTTGGGCAGAAGGTGGCGATCGTCAGCCCCAAGGCGCAGACCACCCGCACGCGCCTGCTCGGCGTCGCGATGGAGGATGACGCGCAGTTGCTGCTCGTCGATACGCCGGGCATCTTCGATCCCCGTCGTCGGCTGGACCGAGCGATGGTCGCCGCGGCCTGGGGCGGGACGGAGGGCGCCGACGTGCTTGCTTTGGTGGTCGATGCCAAGGGTGGGCTCGGTCCCAAGGTGACTGATATTGCCGAACGCATCGCTGACCGGCCGGAGCCCAAGTTCCTGGTGCTGAACAAGGTCGATCTCGCCGACAAACCCAAGCTGCTGATCCACGCCGAGAAGCTCAACGCCGCGGTCAATTTCGCGCACACCTTCTTCATCAGCGCCGCGACGGGCGATGGCCTGCCGGAGCTGAAACGCACCCTTGCCGCGGCCATGCCCGAAGGACCGTGGCACTTTCCCGAGGATCAGGTCTCCGACGCGAGCGAACGCATGCTCGCGGCCGAAGTCACGCGCGAGCAGCTGTACCTCCAGCTGCACGCCGAGCTCCCCTATGCCGCCACGGTCGAGACGGAGAAGTTCACCGATCGCGAGGACGGCGCAGCCGAGATCCACCAGCAGATCCTGGTCGAACGCCCGACGCAGCGCGCAATCGTGCTCGGCAAGGGCGGCGCGAGGATCAAGGAAATCGGCGCTCGCGCCCGCGCGGAGCTTGCAGTTCTGCTCGACCGCCCGGTGCACCTGTATCTACACGTCAAGGTAAAGCCCGGCTGGGACGAGGACCGTGGCGTCTACCGCGATATCGGCCTCGACTGGGTGGATTGAGCAGCTTCGTCCTGCAACCGTCATCCCCGCGCAGGCAGGGATCCATAACCGTCGCCATTGCGGCTCCATCGAGGACCTGCGCCTCTGGATTCCCGCCTCCGCGCGGGAATGACGGCCTATCGAAGAATTTCCTCGACCCACGCCGGCACCAGCACGCTCGCCGCGCCCATTCGGCTTTCGTCGAACCACCCGCTCCCGCCCGAGGGCTCCAGGTTCAGCTCCAGCGTCCGCGCGCCATAATGGTTCGCCAGCTGCACGAACCCCGCGGCGGGATAGACCGCCCCCGACGTCCCGATCGAAACGAACAGATCGCAGCCCGCCAGCGCGCGCTCGATCCGCTCCATTTCATACGGCATCTCGCCGAAGAACACGATGTCCGGCCGCAGTGCCGGCGCGCCGCATGACGCACATGCAGCTCCCGGTGGCAGCGGATCGGGCCAGCGCACGCGCGCTTCGCATCCCGCGCACAAAGCAGAGGTCAGCTCGCCGTGCATGTGCAGCAGCCGGCTCGCCCCGGCGCGTTCGTGCAGATCATCGACATTCTGCGTCACGATCAGCAGCTCGCCCGCCCAATCCGCATCAAGCCGTGCTAGCGCCAGATGCGCCGCGTTCGGCGCTACCTCGCGCAACGCTGCGCGCCGCAGATCGTAGAAGCGGTGCACCAGCGCCGGATCGCGCGCCAGCGCCTCCGGCGTGCACACGTCCTCCACGCGATGCCCCTCCCAAAGCCCGCCCGGCCCCCGAAAAGTGGCCAGCCCACTTTCCGCCGAAATGCCGGCGCCGGTGAGGATCACAATGGTTCGAACGTCGTTCATGCAACGCGGCATAAACGATTGCCGCTTGCCATGCGACTGCAACGCACCCCGCCTACTCGACGCGACACGTCGCCAACGATAACGAGACACCGCATGAACATCGAAGGACGCGCATGACCGCGATCGGCATCTACGGAAGCGCGGGGCGGATGGGCCGCGCCATCGCAACGATCGCGGGCGACGAGAGTGCAAGCGTCGCAGGCGGCGCCGATGCGGGCGAGGATCCGTTTCCCCTTGCGCGTGACGCCGAAGTGCTAGTGGATTTCTCCACGCCCGCGGCACTTGAGTCGCACCTCGCTGCAGCCGTTGCAGCGGGCACACCAATGGTGATTGGCACCACTGGCCTTTCGCCCACGCACCACGCGCTGATCGATCGCGCCGCGGAATCGATTGCGGTGCTGCAGACCGGCAACACGTCGCTCGGCGTCACCCTACTCAACATCCTGGTGCAGGAGGCAGCGCAGCGGCTCGGGCCGGAATGGGACATTGAGATCGTTGAGATGCATCACCGCCACAAGGTAGATGCACCGTCCGGCACCGCGCTGCTGCTCGGCGACGCCGCTGCCAAGGGTCGCGGCACCACGCTTAACGAAGAACGCGTCGATGGCCGCGCCGGGCTGGTCGGCGCGCGCACCGAAGGCACGATCGGTTTTTCCTCGCTGCGCGGCGGCACGGTGGTGGGCGATCACTTGGTGGTGTTCGCTGGCGAAGGTGAGCGGATCGAGCTCGGCCATCGCGGTGAGGACCGGTCGATCTTCGCGCGCGGCGCTGTGAAGGCGGCATTGTGGCTCGCGGGCAAGCCGGCGGGCCGTTACGGCATGGCGGAGGTGCTGGGCCTTTGAAGAAGGCCGATACGTTTGAGTTCTTCCGCCGGTTAGCCGAAGCCAATCCGCATCCCGAAACCGAGCTGGAATCGGGCAACACCTATCAGCTGCTGGTCGCGGTGGTGCTGTCGGCGCAGGCGACCGACGCCGGCGTCAACAAGGCGACCCGCCGGCTCTTCGCGGAGGTGGAAACTCCGGCGCAGATGCTGGCGCTCGGCGAGGACGGGCTGAAGGAGCACATCAAGACGATCGGGCTCTTCAATGCCAAGGCAAAGAACGTCATCGCCTTGAGCCAGGCGCTGGTGGACCAGCATGGCGGCGAGGTGCCGGCGGACCGCGGTGCACTGGAGCAACTGGCGGGCGTCGGCCGCAAGACGGCGAACGTGGTGATGAACGTGGCGTTTGGTGCGGAGACCTTTGCGGTGGACACCCACATCTTCCGCGTCGGCAACCGCACCGGCCTTACGAGGGGCAAGACGCCGCTGGCGGTGGAGCTGAAGCTGGAGAAAGCGGTGCCGCAGCCGTTCCGCCTCCATGCGCATCACTGGCTGATCCTGCACGGCCGATACGTGTGCAAGGCGCGCAAGCCCGAATGCTGGCGCTGCTCAGTCATCGACCTGTGCGCCTACAAGCCGAAGACACCCGCGCCGGCAACCCGTTCGTCCTGAACTTGTCGAAGGGCTGCCTTTCCCTCAGAGGAGGGGCAAGGCTTCGACAAGCTCAGCCCGAACGGCGTTACCCCGCAAACGCCGCCTTCATCCGCTTGCGCAGCCGGCCAGGCATGAACCGCCGCGCGAAACTGGCCTGCCGGCCCGCCTTGCCGACGATATATTCCCGCTCGCGCCCGTGCACCGCGCGCCAGATCATCTCGGCCGCATCCTCCACCGTATAGACGGGCGACTTGCCGATCGCGTCCCGGATCGTGCGGTTGCTGCCCTTCGAACCTGCATCGAGGATCGGGGTCTCGACAAAGAACGGCATCACGCACGTCACGTCGATGCCGTGGCGGGTCCATTCCGCGTCCAGCGCCTCCGTCAGCCCGCGGACCGCATGTTTGGTCGCGGAGTAAGTGGCGAGACCCGGCGAACCCACGATTCCCGCGACCGAGGCGACATTGACCAGACGGCGGCCCCTGCTCTCCTTCAGGTAGGGCAAGGCGGCATAGGCGCCGTTGATCACGCCTTTCACGTTGATGTCGACCTGAAGATCAGATTCGTCCGGGGTCACTTCCTCGAACATGCCGTATCGCGCGATGCCGGCATTGTTGAGCAGGACGTCGAGCTTGCCGGCCTTCGCCACAAAGCCATCCAGCGCCGCCGCCCATTGTGCGCGGTCGCGCACGTCGAGCGGCGCGGTGAACACGCCAAGCTCATCGGCCACGCGCCCCATGCCGATCCCGTCGATGTCGCCGATGCCGACCGTCCAGCCCTCACGCTTGAACCGTCGCGCCGCCGCCAGCCCGATGCCCGACGCGCCCCCGGTGATAAAGATAGAACGCATAACTCCCTCTCCCCTCCGGGGAGGGTCGGGGAGAGGGCAGTGAGTTTCACCACCCCCTCCGACCTGCCCCTCTCCCAACCCTCTCCCAACCCTCTCCCCGGAGGGGAGAGGGCGATTTCGCTTCCTACCCCGCCCGCACCTCACGGAACGGCACCGTGCGATCCACCTCCGGCTCGCGCGGCAGGCCGAGCACCCGCTCACCGATGATGTTGCGCTGGATCTGGTCCGTCCCCCCGCCGATTGAGGTGAAATAGGCGTTGAGCGCCAGAAAATTGGCGTCCTCCGCACGCGGATGCTCCGGCCCTTCCAGCAAACTCTCCGGCCCAAGCAGGAGCCCACGCACCCGCGCCTCCTCGTGTAGGATTCGGCTCATCGCCAGCTTGCCGAGCGACATGATCGAGGACGATGTGCCCTGCGCAAGTTCCGCCTTGGCGCGCTGCGTGTTGAGCTTGTTGAGCACGCGCCACGCGATCACCTGCGCCACATCCTGACGGACCACCGGATCATCGAGCCGGCCCGCCTCCTGCGCCAGCCCGAGCAGCGAATAGTCGCCCTTCGGCCCGCCGGCGCCCGATCGCGGCCCGCGTGCGGCGTCACCCATCACCGATCGTTCATAGGCGAGCGCGGTCTGCAACACGCCCCAACCGCCGTTCAGCGGCCCGAGCAGGTTTTCCTCCGGCACGAAGGCGTCAGTGATGAACACCTCGTTGAAATGCGCCTCGTCGGTGATCTGGCGCAGCGGGCGGACCTCGACCCCCGCCTGCTTCATCGGCAGAAAGAAGAAACTGATGCCGCGGTGCTTGGGCACGTCCCAGTCGGTGCGCGCGATCAGCATGCCGTAATCCGCCACCGCCGCGCCCGAGGTCCACACCTTCTGCCCGGTAACTCGCCAGCCGCCCTCGACCTTCTCCGCGCGCGTCCGCACCGCGGCGAGATCCGATCCCGCGCCCGGCTCCGAATAAAGCAGGCACATGCCCACTTCGCCGGCGAGCAATTGCGGCACGATCGTTCGCTTGAAGCTGTCGGTGGCATGCGCGAGCGCGGTATTGGCCCATAGGTTCGAGCGATCCTGCCCCGTGCCGGGTGCGCCCGCCGCGGCAAAGGCACGTTCGATGATCTTCGCCTGATCATTGGACAGCCCGCGCCCATGCCATTCGGCGTCCCAGCGCGGCACCGCCCAGCCCGCATCGCGTACCTTGGCAAGCCACGCACTGCGCGGATCGCGCCCGAAGCTTTCGTGATGCGCGGGCAGGCCGGTCCAATTGGCGGCGAGCCACGCCTCGACCTCGTCCCGAAGCTGTTCGTCGGTCATGCTTGCGCCTCCAGCGCCCGAAGGTAGCGCTCGCGCCAATGCGCGCCGTCGCCATACAGCTGCGCGCCCGACCGCGCGCGACGCAAATACAGGTGCGCCGGGTGTTCCCACGTAAAGGCGATCCCCCCGTGCATCTGGATGCCGTCCTTCGCCACGCGCACGAAGGCGTCGCCGCAGGCGAACGCCGCCAGCGCCACCGCCGCATCCTTGGTCGCGCTGCCCTCTGCCACCTGCCGAGCCGCATCGCGCGCGGCGGAGATGGCGGATTCGCTTTCCAGCAGCAGATCGGCCGCCATATGCTTGATCGCCTGGAAGCTGCCGATCGCACGGCCGAACTGGTGCCGTTCGGTGGCATAAGCGACGGTCATCTCCAGCATCCGCCGCGCCCCGCCCGCTTGCTCACCCGCCAGCGCGATCAGCCCGATGTCGCGTGCCGCGTCGACCTGCGCCCCATCGCCGATCCGCGTGGCCGGCCCATGGAATGCCACATCCGCCATGCGCCGCGTGCAATCGAACACCGGCAACGGCGTTACAGTGACGTCGGCGCGATCAACCGCGAACACCCCGTCATCGCCGGCTACCATGATCGTGTCGGCAATCGCCGCGTCGGGCACGAAGCGCGCCGTGCCGCTCAGCCGATCGCCATCGATCCGCACGTCGCCGTGCCCCGTCCAGTCCTGCGCGCCGGTGAAGGCAATTGCAGCAATTCGTGATCCATCCGCCAGCCCGTCCAGCTGCGGCGCAAGCACCGAGGCGATCGCAGTGGAAATCAGCGGCGCCGGCAACAATACCGCCCCGGCTTCCTCCATCACCAGCTCCAGCTCGACGGCGCTCAGTCCTGCCCCGCCGGCCGCCTCCGGCAAGACAAGGCTGGTGACGCCAAGCGCCGACAGCGCACGCCACAGGTCTGGATCATGGCCGCTCTCGCTATCCATGATCCGCCGCACGTCCGCTTCGGTGCAGCGATCGGCGAGCAAGCGACGAACGCTGTCGACCAAGGCGACGCGATCGCCGGCGTCCAGGGTGGCCCCGGGACGAACGAGAGTATCGGTCATGCCGCCACCCTCACCACCTCCGTCATGCCGCCTCCTCCCCGGTCTGCGCCTTTGCCCGCCGCTCCCCCTTGGCGATCTCCTTATGCAGATCCGCCACGTAGCGCGCGAAATCGACCTGGATGGTGTGCCGAGGCGATTGGTAGTAATCCCCCAGCTCGGTGGCCTCGTCCTCAGCGGTGATCTTGCGCATTTCCTCCACCGACGGCAGCACATAGCGCCCGGTCAGGAAGCCTGCCGCCAGCTTCGACTGCTGCTCCGCGAAGTTCACCAACGTCGGCAGCGGCTGCGCCAGCCCCATGAAGAACAGGTCGTGCACCCCAGGGATCACCATCCGCTTGAACAAGGGGAAGCGGTTCTGCGCGTCAGGGAGCAGCGCGGGATCGTCGAAGAACGGGAAGCTGATCTTATACCCCGTGGCGTAGATGATCGCATCGACCTGCTCGACGCTGTCATCCTCGAAGCGGACGCGCGTGCCCTCCAGCGCCTTGATGTTGGGCTTGAACTTGATGTCGCCGCAGCTCGCGCGGGTCAGGAACTCGCCCGATACGCTTGGGTGCGCGTCGAGCGGCTCGTGATCGGGCTTGGGCAGGCCGTAATCCTCCATCCGCCCCACCAGCTTCTTGATCGCGCGCCGTGCCAGTGCCTTCCCCAGCTTGCGCGGCATCCACGTCGGCATCGCCGATTTGTCCATCGGCTTGCCGCCCGCCATCTTCGGCAGCACCCAGACGCCGCGCCGCGCCGCGACCCACAGATTCCGGGCTAAGTGCCGCTGTGACAGCTCGCTGGCGACGTCCATCGCCGAATTGCCCATACCGACGACCACCACATTCTTGCTGCGCAGATCAACGGGGTCATATGGGTCACGATAGCTGTGCACGTGATAATGCGGGTTGTCGAAGCTGCCGGGGTATTCCGGGATCTTCGGATCCCAATGGTGGCCGTTGCACACGAACAGGATCTCATAGTCCCGCGTCTCGCCGGTCGAGAGCGTCACGCTCCACCCGCCCCCCGGCTTGCGTTTGGCCTTGGTCACCGCGGTGTTGAAGGTGATGTGCTCGCGCAACCCGAAATGATCGACGTAATCGCGGAAATATTGCCACAATTGCGCATGGCTCGGGAAGTCGGGCCAGTCCTTCGGCACCGCATAATCTTCGAAGGCCAGCCGCCACTTGGACGTGTCGATATGCAGCGACTGGTAGCAGGCCGATTTGCCGTTCGGATTCTTGTAATACCAATTGCCGCCGATATCGTCCGACATCTCGAAGCAATCGAAGCTAATGCCTTCATCCTTCAGCCGTTTGGCCGTGGTAAAGCCCGAACAGCCGGCGCCAATGATGCAGGCGCGCTTGCTTACCGCCATGTCCCTCTCCCCGGCTGCTCTTTCCCGGCAGCCATAACGAAAGTTATGATGGCCTGAAGCGAGCGCCGAATCAACCGGTGCCTGAAGGAGAGAGCGATGCGATTTGAGAACAGGGTAGCATTGATCACCGGCGGCGGCTCCGGCATCGGCGCGGCGACCGCGCGGCTGATGGCGCGCGAAGGCGCGAAGGTGGTCGTCGTCGATCTGGTGAGCGACGCCGCGCAGGCGATCGCCGAGGAATGTGGTGGCTTAGCGCTTACGGCCGACGTCGCCGATCGTGCTGCCGTAGAAGCGTTCGTCGCCCGCACTGCCGAGGAGCACGGCCACCTCGACATACTCGTGAACAACGCCGGCATCGGTTGCTTTGGACGCACCCCCGATCTCGAGCCGGAGACATGGGAGCGCGTCATCGCGATCGATCTCAACGCCGTTTTCTATGCTTGCCGTGCCGCGATCCCGCACATGACCGGGCGCAATAGCGCCATCGTCAACACCGCTTCGATCTCGGGGCTAGGCGGCGACTATGGCTTCACGGCGTATAACGCCGCCAAGGCCGGCGTGATCAACTACACGCGCAGCCTTGCGGTCGATCATGCCCGCGAGGGCATCCGCGCCAACTGCCTCTGCCCCGGCCTGATCGCCACGCCTCTCACCGCCGGCGCCAAGACTATCCCGGGCCTCGAGCCTGGCTGGCACGACACGATCCCGATGGGCCGCGCCGGTACGCCCGAGGAAATGGCCGAGGTGATCGCCTTTCTCGCCTCCGACGCCGCATCCTATGTCACCGGCGCCGCGTTCGTGGCGGATGGTGGGCAGACCGCCTGGACCGGCCAGCCGAACCTTTATCGCTACGCCGCTGCGGCGGCGGAAGGAGCCGTTGCATGACCCCAAGCTGGTCCCCGCCTGCCGACAGCGGCATCACCATTCGCGAGGTGGCGGCGAATGGAAAAATCTTCGAGGTTGCCGAAGCCGGCAGCGGTGACCACCTCGTCCTCTGCCTTCACGGCTTTCCAGAACTCAATTTCTCCTGGCGTTACCAGATGCCGCTGCTGGCGCAGATGGGCTATCGTGTATGGGCGCCCAACCAACGCGGCTATGGCGCCTCGACCCGACCGAAGGGGGCGGCGAACTACACACCCGACAAGATCGTCGAGGATGCTGCCGCGCTGTTCGACGCGAGCGGCGCGAAGAAGCTAACCCTCATGGCGCACGATTGGGGCGGCGCGATCGCCTGGCTGTTCGCGATCTGG
This sequence comes from Sphingomonas jeddahensis, assembly GCF_001981525.1. Lineage (GTDB taxonomy): Bacteria > Pseudomonadota > Alphaproteobacteria > Sphingomonadales > Sphingomonadaceae > Sphingomonas > Sphingomonas jeddahensis. Next base: position 111,846 of record NZ_MPSB01000002.1, read on the forward strand.
AAGAAGCGCAAAATCGAGCGGCTGGTGGTGATGAACCTCCCCCACCCCGCCTGCTTCGCCGAAGCGTTGAAGCACGGGCCACAGCGCAAACGCAGCTGGTACATGGGCTTCTTCCAATTGCCGTTTCTGCCCGAGGCGATGATGGGCGCCCGCGACGCCCGCGGCATCCGCAACTCGTTCCGCGGCATGGCCGTGGACAAGAGCCGCTTCCCCGACGAAGTGCTTGATGTGTACGCCAAGGCCGCGCAGCGGCCCGGCGCGCTCACCGCGATGATCAACTGGTACCGCGCCGCCGCCCGCCACCGTTCCACCATGCGTATCGGCGACGGCAAGGTCGATGTGCCAACGCTGATCGTCTGGGGTGAGGAGGACAAGGCGCTCGGCCTTGAAACGCTCGACGGCACGGACCGCTACGTCAGCGATCTGACGATCCGCCGCCTGCCGGGCGTGTCGCACTGGGTGCAGCAGGAGGCGCCCGAAAAGGTCAATGCCATCCTCAGCGAATGGCTACCCCATGCCTGATCGAGCCGCTTACCAGCCGGAAACCTTGAGCCGCACGCGGGCTACCATGTTGCTAGCGGTGAGGAACAGGGTCTTGCCATCTTCCCCGAACGCGCAATTGGCGATCGCCTTACCGACGGCGATCATCCCCAGTTTCGTGCCGTCAGGCGCGATGATGTAGAGACCGCCTGGACCCGACGCGAACAGATGCCCGGTGCGCGCCACTTCCAGGCCGTCGGGAAGGCCCGGCAGCTTGCGCGCGAACTCGGCGGAGAAATCCACCAGCTGCCGCCCCAGCCCGGTCGCACTGCCGTCCGCCGCAAGATCGTAGCCGCGGATCTCAGGGCGCTTCTCGTCCGAACAAGCGACGTAGAGCCGGTCACCCGTTGGGGACAGCGCAACGCCGTTCGGGCGCGACAGGCTGCGGTCGATCAACTCCACCGCGCCGCCCGGCAGCAGGCGGAACACGCCGTTGAAATCCAGCTCCTTCAGCGATGAATGGTCGCCATCCGTCAGGCCATAAGGCGGATCGGTGAAGTAGATCGCGCCACCCGGCCCGATCGCCACGTCGTTGCAGCTGTTGAAGCGCTTGCCCTCGAACCGATCGGCAAGGATCGTCTTGCGCTTCGTGGCTAGAGCGACCCGCGCAATGGCCCGGCTGCCCGAATCCGCGACGATCAAGGCACCATCGGCATCAAGGGCGAGGCCGTTCGCGCCAGCCTCACGAATGCCCGGAGGGATCGGCCCAGCCCGCCCCGACGGCGACAGGAATGGCCGCGCACCATTGCCCCGCGTCCAGCTATACACCACGTTCGCCGGCACATCGGAGAACAGCAGATAGGCGCCATCGCGAACCCACACCGGCCCCTCGGTCCAGCGATAGCCACTGGCAATCACCTCGACCGCGCTCGTCGGATCGATCAGCGCATCGAGCGCCGGATGGAGGCGCGTGATGCTGCCGCCAGACGCCGCCCGCGCCGGCGTCGAAAGCAAGGGAGCGGCAGCGAGGCCAGCCACGATCGCGCGTCGGGTCATCTTCATCATCGCCCTGATGTCTAGACGCGGCCTCCTGGAAAGGCGAGCGTCACCCCGAACCACCAAAGGACGGCGGCATGGAAACGCACCACTATACGCTGGATGTGGAATGGACCGGCAATCGCGGCCAGGGCACGCGCACGATGAGCGGCTATGGCCGCGACCACCGCATCTCTGCGCCGGGGAAGCCGGCAATCGCAGGATCATCCGACCCGAGCTTTCGCGGCGATCCGGCGTGCTGGAACCCGGAGGAACTGTTGCTCGCCTCGCTCTCTGCTTGTCACAAGCTCTGGTATCTCGGGCTGTGCGCAGGTGCCGGCGTGGTGGTCGAAACCTATCGGGATCAGCCCAGGGGCGTGATGGTCGAGGAAGCAAGTGGTGCTGGCCAGTTCACCATCGTGACGCTGCGCCCCACCGTAACGATCGCGCGGGGGTCGGACTTAAAGCTGGCAGAGGCGCTGCACGAACAAGCGCACGCCATGTGCTTCATCGCCCGATCAGTGAGTTTCCCGATCCATCGCGAGACGACCGTGTCGGTAGAACCCTGAATCAAAGATCGACCAAATCCTGCGTTCGTAGCGCCCTTGTCGAAGTACGTGCCAGCAACGCGCGCCAGCTTACCGCCAGCCCCCGCCGAGCGCCTCGAACACATCGACCTGATCGTCCACCAGTTGGACCTCGGCCTGCGTCCGGCGCGCTTCGCTATCCGCCAGCGTTCGCTGCGCATCGAGCAAAGTCAGGAAGTCGCTGCGCCCGAAGCGGAACAGGCGTTCCGCCTGGCTACTTGACCGTGCGGCGCTGTCGCGGGCGCGGGTGAGCGCCGCCACCCGCTCCCGGCCGCGGGCATAATTAGTGAGGGCCGTCTCCGTCTCGCGAAGCGCGGTCAGCACGGTCGCGTCGAACTGCGCCAGATCGGCCTGCACCTGCGCCTCCGCCTGCGCGATCCGAGCGCGCACGATGGGCCGGTTCGGAAAGGACCAACTGATCAGAGGCCCAAGACTGAACCCGAACGACGCGCCCGATCCGAGATTGCCAAGCGGGCCGTCGATCCCGACCGACCCGCCCAGGCTGATCTGCGGGTAAAGATCGGCAACGGCCACCCCGATCCGCGCCGTATCGGCGGCGATCGACCGTTCGGCGGCACGGATGTCGGCGCGGCGGCGGATCAGCGCGGCGCCGTCACCGGTCGGAAGCGGTCTGTTGAGCCGCGGCAAGGTGGCACAGCCGGCGATCTCGCGCGGATAAGCGGCGGGCGCGCGCCCGAGCAGCGCCGCCAATGTGTAAAGCGCGGTGTCGCGCTGCGCCTCGAACGCGGGCAAGGTCGCCTCGCTATTACGCACCGCGGCGTCGGCGCGGCTGACGTCGAACGCCGTGCCTCGACCGCCCTTGGCCAGCCGCTGGGTCGCGTTCAGCGTGTCGCGCTGGAGCGACACGACGCGGCGATTTACTGCCAGACTGTAATTAGCCCCGCACGTTCCCGCGTAAGCGCGCACCACGCCGGCCGCGACCGTGGCGCGCACCGCATCGCGCGCGGCGAGCACCGCCTCGCGATCCGCCTCGCTCGCCTCGATCGCACGCGCGATCTTGCCGCGCACGTCGAGCGGATAGGCGAGCGACAGCGTCAGGCTTTCGTCGACCACGCCGGGTAATCTACCACCAAGCTGCGACGGCCGGTCGAGGCTCGCGCCGCCGCCAATCGTGGTCGACAGCGCACGGCTGCCGCGCACCTCACGCACGACCGCCTCGGCGCGGCGCAGATTGGCGTCAGCGACGCGCAGATCGGCATTGGCCGCCAACGCCGCCGTTACCAACGCATCCAGCCGCGCATCGCCGTAAAGCTGCCACCAGGCATCAGGCGCCTCGCCCGCAGCGAAAGCGTCGGACCGGGCCGCATCGAACCGGCCCTGCGCGGCCGGCGTCGTGGCGACGGCTTGTTCGGGCGGGCGATAGTCAGGGCCGGCAGTGGCGCAGGCCCCGAGGGTCAGGAGCATCGCAAGGGCAAGTATCCGCATCGCTCAGCGCCCTTTCGGCTGGCCCACGGGCTGGGCACTCGCCTGGCCAATCGGCTGAATCGTCACCGTCGCGGTTCGGCCGGCGATCAGCCGCACGTCGGCGGGCACGTGCGTAAGGCGGACACGGACGGGAATGCGCTGCGCCAGACGGACCCACGAGAAGGTGGGATCGACCGTTGGCAACAGATTGTCCGACGTGCTGCGGGTGGCATCGTTGATGCCATAAGCGATGCTTTCGACGCGGCCGTGCAGATCGCGCGCCTCACCCATCAGCCGTATTGCAACCGGCGCGCCGATGCGGATATGCGGCAGCTTGGTTTCCTCGAAATAGCCCTCGACGCGCAGGCTGTCGCTGTCGATCAGCGCCATGGCCTGCTTGCCCGCACCGACATAATCGCCGGGGTGCAGATCGAGGTTGGTGACCACGCCGTTCACCGAAGCGGTGACGTTGGTCCGCTTGAGGTTGAGCGCCGCCGCGTCGCGGCTGCTCAACGCTTCGGACAGTGCCGCCTGCGCGGTGGCGACGCGCGCGACATTTTGTTCGTGCGTCTCCGCCGCGACCAGATCGCCCAGCGCCAGATCGCGCCGCGATTCACGCCGCGCTTGCGCCAGAGTCGCGCGGGCGCTGGCGATCCGTGCGTTCGCCTGCTCCACGGCCAGCGAGTAACGCGGGCGATCGATCACGAACAGCAGGTCGCCCGCCTTTACCTTCTGATTGTCCTGCACCGCCACGCTGGTCACCAGCCCGCCGATGTCGGGCGTCACGCGCACCACATCAGCGCGCACTCGCCCGTCGCGCGTCCACGGATCGCGTTCGTAGCGCTTCCACATCCACACCGCGACGATCAGCGCGAGAATGACGATCACGATGGTGGCGGCGCTGCGCATCACGAGCGCGAGATACTTGTTCATAAGGGGATACCGAAGGTTTGAAGCAGGACGGCGAGGCCGCCAATGACGAGGACGAAGATCGCGAGGTCGACGGCCGCGCGATAGGCAAAGATGCGGTGGAGGCCGAAGGCGTTCATCACGCGCACGATGGCAAAGGTGAGCACCAAGGCGGCGATGCCGAGCAGCAACAGGGTCGGCACGAACACGCCGCCGATTGCGATTTCACCCTTCATGCCGCCAGTGCTCCATAAGGGGTTGCGTCCGGAAACAGGTTGCGGCGCAGGCTGACCAGCCCGATCGCGGCATCGCGCCGCACCCGCGCATTGCCGTCGTGCAGCAACGCCGCCAGCGCCGTGTCGATATCGCCGCGCAGCGCGTCATCGGGTGGCGCGGGAGCATCGGGATCGAGCCGGCGGTAATGATCGCCGACGCCGGCAAGCACGCGCGTCAGCGGTTCGGCATTGCCACCCAGATCGATGCGCAGCCGCCGAAGCTCGGCAATGGCAACGCCGGTCCTCAGATCGCGCAGCGCATCGTACAGCCGCTCGCCTTCGTCCTGTGCGGCCAGCCGCGGCGCCAGCAATCCGATGCGATCCAGCATGCGATTGATCCAGGCGCGCACGTCGGGCTGCCCCGGCTTGTTGGCGCTCTGCGCGATGTCGCGCCAGCCGGCGCGGATCGTCCGCCGCACCGCGCCGCTCGCCCCGGCGGAGCGCAGCACCCGCACCATCGCAATGGCGAACCAGATGCCGGTCACCTGCGCCAGCGCGCCGTTGATGAAGCCGGTGAAATTGTTGACATATTCGGTTTCGAGCAGCGCCGGGCTGCCCAGCCCGAGCAAGGCCGGCAGCGCGATCCCGCCCCATCGCGGCGAGGCGAGCAGCGCGCCGAGCAGCAGCAACGTCGGCGCAAAGGCCGCCGCCAGCATCAGAAAGCCATCCAGCCGCGGCAGGATCGCATAGCCATAGATGGCGCCGATCGCGGTCGCGAAAGCGGTGCCGATCAGGAACCCGCGCAGCGGCCCGACCGGGTTTTCCACCGCCGCGAACAGCGCGAGGAACACCCCGGCCATCATCACCGCTGTCGAACCGTCCGCCCAGCCACTGCCGATCCACAGCGCGCAGCCGACAATCATCGTGATCGCCGCCGACAGCGCCCCGCCGAGCGCCGCGCGCGGATCGCGGTGCAATTCGCGATCGCGCGCGAGTGCCACCAGCTCGCCGACCCGTGGCGTGATCGGCCGTGCGCTGGGGATCGCCATCTGGTCGCGCAGGTCGAACGCGTCGCGGTGCGCCGCCAGCAACGCCGACAGGCGGGTGACGAGGCTCAGCACGATCATCTCGTCCCAGCGCGCCTCGGGGCCAAGCGGCGGCTCCAGCGCCGTGCAACGCGCGATCAACGCCTCCGCCTGCGCGCGCCACCCGGCGCGATCGAGCGCGCTATTGCCGAGCAGCGCCTGCGCATCGTCGAGCAGGTCGCCAACTGGCGCCGGCATCGCCGCGCCCAATTGCAGCACCCGATCCTCAATCGCCGCCGCTAGCGGCAGCAGGATCGACAATTGCTCCTGCAGTGCGCGCACGGTGCGAAGCCGCGGCGCGATCCGGGCCGTTTCAAACGGCAGGTGGACCGACATCTGGTGCAGCTCGGTAACATCCTGGGCCAGCCGGCGGCGTTCGGCGTCTAGCTCCGGGCCGCCTTGGGCCGCGATCGAGTCCCGGGACCAGCGCGCCGCATCGCGCAGGATCGCGTCCACGCGGCTCAGCAGCAGGTCGGTCACCGAATTGGGGAACACGATCCCATGGATCAGGCTGCCGCACGCGATGCCGATCAGGATTTCCTGCACGCGCAGACTGGCGATGGTGAAGATGGCCTCCGGTGTGTCGAGGCTCGGCAGCGCGATTAGGCAGGTACTGTATCCCGCCAGCACGAACATATAGGACCGCGGCGTGCGATCGAGCAGCGAGACATAGACGCACAGCCCCAGCCAGCCGGCGAAGGCGAGCACCAGCAATTCGGGCGTGTTGACCAGCGCCGGCACCATCAGCACCGTGACCGCCGCGCCCACCACCGTGCCGATCACGCGGAACGCCGCTTTGGACAGCACCGCGCCGGCCAGCGGCTGCGCAACAATATAAGCGGTCAGGAAAGCCCAATACGGCCGTTCGAGCCCGATCCGCAGCGCCACCCACAGCGCCAGCATCGCCGCCAGATAGCTCTTGAGAGAGAAGAGCGCGGCACCAAGGCCGAACCGATCGGTCACGCAGCCGGCGCGCCCTTGCCGAGCCGCACGTTCACTCCGGCAAACACACGAAGAATCACGGCAAGGTCCGCGTCAGATGCCTCGCCCAGCAAGTCAGCTCGCAGGCCGGCCAGCCGCTCTTCCGCCGCCTTTGCCAGGGCAGCACCCTCCACGGTCAGGCACATCAGGTTCGACCGCCGATCATTTTCGTCGATGCGCCGCTCGACCAGTCCGTCGGCGACCACCTGAGCGATGGTGCGCGCCAGAGACGGATCGCTGATCCCGATCGCATCGGCGAGTTCAGTTTGACGAACGTTGGGCCCAAGGCGAGCGAGGTGCACCAGGCACCACGCCGCCGCGGACTTGATGCCCAATTCACCCAGCATCGCATCCGCTGCCGCTCGCCACGCCTGCGCCAGCGGGTTCAACATGGTTGCGATGCGCAGCTCGTGCTCGGTTCTCGACATGAGCCGAATAGTTAGCACGCTAACTTAAAGGTTCAAGACACACGTCCGATTTTCCCCCATGCGACCTGTCGCGGGTAGATCGGCGGTCTGGACAGCATACCGGCAGGCGCGACATCGCTAAGAAACAGGAAAAGAAACAATCACGCCGCTACTTCCCTACCCCCGCTAAAGCGCATAACGCGGCGCGACCTCCGGAAAACCGATGCCGATGCCGCGATCAGAAGAGCTTAGCCGCGAGCAACTGCTCGAGCGACAAACGTTCCAGCTTCAACTCCTTGATCGTTTACGCCAGCGGGATGATGCCGCCGGTATTTTGATTGCGGCAACTGAACTGCTCGGCACTCACATGAAGGCCGGCCGCTGCGGCTTCGGAGCGATCAGCGCCGATGGCGCCACTGTGCGCGTGGATGCCGATTGGTCGGGCACGATCCCCAGCCTAGCGGGCGAAGCACGCCTGCTCGACAGCTTCGGCCCCGACGTGATTGCCGAGCTGCGGGCTGGCCGCACATTGGTCGTCAGCGACAGCGCCGTCGATCCCCGCACCGGCGCCCATCTCGCTGGCTGGAACAGCATCGGCGTGCGCGCCCTTGTCGTGGTTCCGCTACTTCGCGACGGCCAGTTCGACGCGATGCTCTACGTTCACGAACCCACGCCGCGCGCTTGGACGGCGATGGACATTTCGCTGGTCGAGGACGTGGCGGTTCGCACGCGCGACGCGGTCGATCGCGCCCGTACGGAGGCGGAACTTCGCGCCAGCGAAGAGCGCTATCGTTCGCTGTTCAACTCGATCGATGCCGGTTTCTGCGTGATCGAGCTCCGCTTTGGCGCGGACGGCAGGGCGGAGGACTATCGCTTCCTGGAAGTGAACGATTCCTTTGAACAATATACCGGCATCGCTGACGCTCCGGGGCGCTGGATGCGCGAGATCGCGCCCGATCACGAACAGCATTGGTTCGACATTTACGGGCGCGTCGCGCGTACGGGGGTGGCCGAGCGGATCGAGCTGCCCGCGTCGGCGCTCGACAGCCGCTGGTACCTGGCCCATGCCTATCGGATCGATCGGCCGGAGCAGCATCATGTCGCCGTCCTGTTTTCGGATCTGACCGAGCGGCGCCGTACCGAACAGGCGCTGGAGCGCAGCCGCGAGGAGCTGGAGGTGGCCGCCGCCGCCGCCGAGCTGGGCCGGTACGATTACCGCCCCCGCGAAGGAACGCTCACCTGGGATGACCGCTGCCGCGCGCTGTTCGGGCTGCCACCCGGAGCGCCGGTCAGCTACGAAGGCACCTATCTCGCCGGGCTTCACCCCGAGGATCGCGAACGTGCTCATAGCGCCGTTCTCGCCGCGCTGGACCCTGTCGGCGCGGGCAAGTTCGAGGTCGAGTATCGAACAGTCGGCATTGAGGATGGCCTGCTGCGCCACGTCAGCGCGCACGGCCTGGCGTTCTTCGAAAACGGCGCTGCAATCCGCCTGATCGGCACGGTTCAGGACGTGACCAAGGATCGCGAGGCCACAGCGGCGCTGCGCGAAGTGAGCGAACGGCTGCGGCTCGCCGGGCGCGCCACCAACGACGCGGTCTGGGACTGGGACTTCCGCACCAACCACGTCACCTGGAACGAGGCGCTTTTTGAGGCCTATGGCCATCCGCTGACCACGGTGGAGCCGACCGGCGAATGGTGGCTCGGCCAGATCCATCCGGAGGACCGCAACCGAATCTTCGCCAGCATTCACCTTGTTATCGATGGCGACGCCACCGACTGGACCGACGAATATCGCTTCCGCAAAGGCGATGGCAGCTACGCCGACGTGTTCGATCGCGGCTATGTCCTCCGCGATGCCGCCGGCACGCCTTTGCGGATGGTCGGGGCTATGCTTGACCTGTCGACGCGCAAAGCAGTGGAACGCCAGCTGGAAACCGAGCGTCAGCGACTGGTGCATGCGGTGGAGGAAACCACCGCCGAGCGAGACCGCGCTGAAGACGCCCTGCGCCAGTCGCAGAAGATGGAAGCGGTCGGCCAGCTGACCGGCGGGCTCGCCCATGATTTCAATAATCTGCTCACCGGCATCTCAGGCGCGCTGGAGATGATGCAGGTCCGCATCGCCCAGGGCCGCGTTACCGAGCTGGAGAAATATTCGGTCGCGGCGCAAGGCGCAGTGCGGCGCGCGGCCGCTCTTACCCACCGGCTGCTCGCCTTCTCGCGTCGCCAGACACTTGATCCGCGGCCCACCGACGTTAACCGCCTGATCTTCGACGTCGAGGAGCTGATCCGCCGAACCGTCGGCCCGCATGTCGAGGTGGAAACCGTTGGCAAGGCAGGGCTTTGGAGCACCCTGGTCGATCCCAACCAGCTTGAAAACGCGATTATCAATCTGTGCATCAACGCACGCGATGCGATGCCGGACGGCGGGCGGATCACGATCGAGACGGCCAACAAGTGGCTCGACGAACGCGCCGCGCGCGAACGCGATCTGGATCCGGGCCAATATGTCTCGATCTGCGTGACTGACACTGGCACCGGCATGGCGCCGGACGTGGTCGGGCGGGCCTTTGATCCGTTCTTCACCACCAAGCCGATGGGCGAAGGCACTGGGCTGGGCCTGTCGATGATCTATGGCTTCGCGCGGCAATCGGGCGGCCAGGTGCGAATCTACACCGAGCTCGGGATGGGCACCACCATGTGCATCTATCTTCCCCGCCACATGGACGAGCCAGACGGCCTGCTGGCCGAAACTCATGCGACGACATCGATGCTCAATCGCGCCGATGAGGCGCAGGCTGGCTGCATTCTGGTTGTCGATGACGAGCCAACCGTGCGCATGCTGGTGGTCGAGGTCGCCGAGGATCTCGGCTATGATGTGCTCGAAGCATTCGATGGGCAAAGCGCGATGCGGGCGCTTCAGGCTAATCCAGGTATCGACCTGCTGATCACCGACGTCGGCTTGCCCGGCGGCATGAACGGGCGGCAGGTCGCCGACGCCGCGCTCAGCTTGAAACCGTCGCTCAAGGTGCTGTTCATCACCGGCTATGCCGAGAATGCGGTAATCGGCAACGCCCAGCTCGCGCCCAACATGGCGCTGGTGACAAAGCCTTTCGCGATGGACGCACTGGCCGCCCGCATACGCGACATCATGGAATAACGCCGACGAATACCAACTAACGACGCCTGTGCGGATCAGAGACGTGCTGGCGACACTCACTTCGTCGTACCGGGCCCGTCCCGGAACCCACAGCGCTGCAAATCTCAACCACTGGATTCTCGAATCGGTGGATCCCGGCACAAGGCCCGGACGACGCAACTTGTCAGTGACCACCTCCTCAGAGGGGCCTCGGCAAGCCGGGAACCGGCAATCAGTCCTTCTTGACGGCAGACAGGTGCTTGCTGAGATGCTTGTTCATCTCGAACATGCTCGCCGACTTCTTGCCAAAGATCTTCTCCAGCTTGTCGTCGGCGTTGATCTGGCGCCGGTCCTTGGCGTCCTGCAGATCGTGCTTCTTGATATATTCCCACACTTTGCTGACGACTTCGCTGCGGGGCAGATCCTTTTTGCCGACGATTTCTGCCAGCTCCTGGGACGGAGTCACCGGTGCCGTGATGCCGCCGCGCGCGCCGGTGGCGGGCTTGCCGGTCGCCTTGACCTTCTTCTCCGCGGCCTTGGTTTCGTCCTTGCCACGCTTTTCCGCCGTTCGCGCCATTGCCTTCTCCTCCTGTGCCGCTTCGCGATCGACCATCGCGCGCCATCTCCTGCTTAAGTGACATCGCCGGGTGAAGTTCCGTCGCAACCGGGATCGCAAGGAACGGGGAAGCGCGCCGCCCGTTCGGTGAGCTTCGCCACTGGGGATCCAAGCACCTGAAATGCGCACTCTTTCCGACGCGGAGATCGCCGCCATGCCCGCGATGAGCGATCTGCCGCCGCCGATGGGCATTGCCGAGACCGGTGCAGCGCTAGCCGAACTCGCCGCGCAGCAGGATGTTGTGGTCGCCTTGGCCGATGAAACGCGCGCCGTGGCGCTCGCCCGCGTGCTCGCCGCGATGTTGCCCAAGGCGGATGTGCTGTTCTGCCCGGGCACGGATGCGCTGCCCGGCGACAATGCGCCGGCCTCCCCCGCCAACGTCGGCCAGCGCGTATCGGCGCTGCGCGCCATCCGGCGCCTGAGCGAGGCCAAGTCCCGCGCGCCGATCGTGCTCGTCACCTCCGGCGAGGCACTTGCGCGCGCCTATCCGCCGCGTGCCGGTTTTGATGCGTCGCCCCCGTCAGTGAAGGTGGGAGAAGAATGCGACCTGTCGCAACTGCACGATACGCTGATCCAACTGGGCTATGTCGCGGACGAGCGCGTCGATGAGCCCGGCGAGATCGCGCTGCGTGGGCAGGTGCTCGACGTCTTCCCTGCCGACATCGACATGCCGCTGCGCATCGAGGCCGCCGACGGGCGGATTACCGGCATTCGCCGCTATGATCCCGCCGATCAGCGCAGCATCGGCGAAGTCGAACAGCACGAACTCGGCCGCGTTGCCGAGCCCCCGCTGGGCGAGGAACGGGTGACTTTGCTCGATCACCTGCCGAACGCGCGAGTGGCGATCACGGCGACAGCGGACGAGCGTCGGCGCCGCCTGCTGCTGCTCAGCGCCGATGCGGCGCGCCGCGGCAGCCGCCGCGCATCGAGCGACATGATCGACGACACCGCCTGGCGAAAGGCGCTGGAGACGCGCGATGTCACGACGCCGGCGCGGGAGGGTGAGCCGCCCGCCCGCTTCATTGAGCAGCGCTCTCCGCTTGCCACCTTCGCCAAGACCGCGCGCGAGGCGCTGGCGGCCGGCGATCGCGTTGTCCTGCTGGGCAGCGCGCGCGACCTGAAATTCCTTACCCGCCGCATCGAGAAACGGTTGGAAACGGAGGCAACAGCAGCGGCCGATTGGGCCGCCGTACGCAAGGCCAGGAAGGGCACGTTGCTCACCCTCGCCGCTCCCGCCGATCGCGGCTTCCGCCGCGATGGCTTACTTGCCGTTGCCGCCGCCGACCTGATCGGCAGCCGCGCCGAACGTGAGGACGGCGCCGCGCACCGCGTCGACCTATCGCTGGTGCAGACCGCAGAGATCCGCGTCGGCGATACGGTGATCCACGAGGATCATGGCATTGGCGTGGTCGCCGGCATCGAAGCCTTGCCCGAAAGCGAAGGGGTCGCCGGCGACACGATCAAGCTTCACTACGCCAAGGAAGCGGTGCGGCTGGTGCCGGTCAGCGAAGCCGACCGCCTGTGGCGCTACGGCGCAGAGGACGATGCCGTCACGCTCGACACGCTCGACGGCAAGAGCTGGCATGCCCGCCGCGGCGAGATCGCCGCAGCCATCGCCGAAACCGCGCGCAGCCTGACCGAACTCGCCGCCGAGCGCGCCGATCGCACCGCCCCCGTGCTCGACCCGCCCGTCGCCGCCTATGAGCGGTTCGCCGCCGGCTTCCCCTTCTCCGAAACCGCCGATCAGCTCACCGCCATCGAAGCGGTGCGCAGTGATCTCGCCTCAGGCAAGCCGATGGACCGGCTGGTGATCGGCGACGTCGGCTTCGGCAAGACGGAGGTCGCGCTGCGCGCCGCCGCCGTCGCCGCGCTCGCGGGCAAGCAGGTCGCGCTCGCCGCCCCTACCACCGTGCTCGCCCGCCAGCATCTCGAAACCTTCAAGGCCCGCTTCGAGGGCACCGACATCGTCGTCGAAGGCCTCTCACGCCTGACCAGCGCCGCCGACAAGAAGCGCGTCAAGGCGGGCCTGGCGGACGGCAGCGTCCACATCGTGATCGGCACCGGCGCGGTCGCCGGCAAGGGCGTCGCCTACAAGGATCTCGCGCTCGTCATCGTCGACGAGGAACAGCGCTTCGGCGCCGCCGACAAGAACAAGCTCCAGGATCTCTCTGCCGGCCACCTCCTGACGCTGTCCGCCACCCCGATCCCGCGCACGCTGCAATCGGCTTTGGTCGGCCTGCGCCAGCTATCGGTGATCGCCACCCCGCCCGCACGGCGCCAGCCGATCCGCACTGCCGTCTCCCCCTTCGCGCCCGAGACGCTGCGCGCCGCGCTGCTGCGCGAACGCGCGCGCGGCGGTCAGAGCTTCGTCGTCGTCCCACGCATTTCGGACATGGCGCCGCTCGCCGAGAAGCTGGCCAAGCTCGTCCCCGAACTCGATCTCCTCCAGGCGCATGGCAAGATGCCCGCCGAGGAGATTGACGACGCCATGGTCCGCTTCGGCCGCGGCGACGGCGACGTGCTGCTCGCCACCAACATCATCGAGGCGGGGCTGGACGTGCCGCGCGCTAATACCATGGCGATCATGCACGCCGACCGTTTCGGCCTGTCCCAGCTGCACCAGCTGCGCGGCCGCGTCGGGCGTGGTCACCGCCGCGGCCAGGTGCTGCTGTTTACCGACGCCAACGATGCGATCGCCCCGCGCACGCTCAAGCGGCTGCGCACGCTGGAGGCGTTCGACCGGCTCGGCGCTGGCTTCGCGATCAGCGCGCGCGATCTCGACATGCGCGGCGCCGGCGATCTGCTTGGCGATACCCAGGCCGGCCATATGCGGCTGATCGGGGTCGAGCTGTATCAGCAGTTGCTGGAAGACGCGCTGCGCACCGCGCGCGGCGAGACGGTGGAGCGCTGGACGCCCGACCTGCGCCTGGGCATCGAAGGCCGCCTCCCCGCCGACTGGATCCCGGAAGAGGACTTACGCATCTCGCTCTACGCCCGCCTCGGCCGCCTGCGCAGCGACGCCGATCTCGATGCGTTCGAGGCAGAGCTGGAGGACCGGTTCGGCGAACTGCCGGGGGAGGCGCAATTGCTGCTCGCCGTCACCAGAGCCCGCGAACGCGCCCGCGCGCTCGACATTGCCCGCATCGACGCCGGCCCCGCCGCCATCGCCCTCACCCCACGCCCCGGCAGCACCGTCGCGCTGGAAGGCCCGGAGGAAAAGGACGGCCGCTTGCTGCTCAAGGAGCCGCTCGAGGATCCCCAAGCCCGGCTGGAGCGCCTCGCGACACTGCTGGGCTGATCTCTAACCTCTCGGTTATACGTCACCCCGGACTTGATCCGGGGTCCCGCTGCCTCGTCACGTATCAGAAGAAGCGGGTCCCCGGCTCAAGGCCGGGGTGACGGTGCGTCGCTAGTGGATCAAGGATTCCCCCTCCCCCCATGCGCACCCACCGCGGTCCCGGTGGAGAAGCTCGCCTCGTCCGACGCCAACGCCACGAACAGCGATCCAAGCTCCGCCGGCTGCCCGGCGCGTCCCAACGGCGTATCCTGCCCGAACTCGCCCATCTTCCCCGGCAACTGCCCGCCCGCCACCTGAAGCGGCGTCCACACCGGCCCCGGCGCCACCGCATTCACGCGGATGCCCTTTTTGGCGAGCTGCTTGGCCATGCCCTTCGTCAGGTTCAGGATCGCCGCCTTGGTGGAGGCATAGTCGATCAATTCCTCACCGGGATCATAGCTGTTCACGGAGATTGTGTTGAGGATCACCGCCCCCGGCGGCAGCGACGGGATCGCCGCCTTGCTGAAACGGAACACGTGATAGACGTTAGTTTCGTAGGTGCGGACGAACTGTTCATCCGTGATCTCCAAAATGTCGGCCCGGCTCTGCTGATAGGCCGCATTGTTGACCAGGATGTCGAGCCCGCCGAGCTGCGCGATCGCCTTCTTCACCGTTTCCTCGCACGCCTTCTGGGTGCGGATGTCGGCGGGCAGCAGCACCGCCTTGCGCCCGGCCTGTTCGATCAGCTGCTTCACCTCGCGCGCGTCGGGCTCTTCGCTGGGATGATAATTGATCGCGACGTCCGCGCCCTCGCGCGCAAAGGCGATCGCCGCCGCGCGCCCGATCCCGCTGTCGCCGCCGGTGATCAGCGCGCGGCGCCCGGTCAGCTTGCCCGATCCGCGATAGCTCGTCTCGCCATGGTCCGGGCGCGGGTTCATCTTGCTCGCCAGCGCCGGCCAGGGCTGGCGCTGCTCCGGAAACGGCTCGCGGCGATATTTGGTGCGCGGATCGCGCAGCACGGGTCGCTCGCCCGCACCGCCTTGCGCCCCCGCCGGTGTCGCCGCCGCGGCCAGGCCCAGCGCAGCACCACCCAGCACGCCCCGGCGAGAGGCCTCGAAATCGCTCATCGCTTCGTCTCCGCTAATCTCGACCGACAACGGCCCGACGCGGCGGACGTTCACTTCTCAGCGACTCAACCGGCGATCCACCAGCAGCGACAGCGCCCAGATCGCCAGCCCCCCGAGCGCCAGCCCCATCCCGACCCACCCGGTCGAGGTCCAGCCCAAGCCGGCGCTGATCGCCGCCCCGCCCAGCAACGGCCCCAGCGCATTGGCGACGTTGAACGCCGAATGGTGCAGCGCCGCCGCCAGCATCTGCGCCTCACCCGCCACATCCATCAAGCGGATCTGGAGCACGCTGCCCAGCCCGCCGCTCATGCCGATCAACGTCACGATCATCAGCATCGACCACAATTGCTCCGCCGCGATCGCGTAGATCGCCAGCATTGCCGCCCCAAACGCCAGAGTCAGCCCGGCGGTGGGCATCAGCGCACGATCCGCTCCCCAGGCGCAGATGATCGTGCCCAATGTCATCCCCACGCCGAACAGCGCCAGCGCCACCGGGATCATCCCGGGCGCGCCGGTCACCTCCGTCATCGTCGACGCAAGATAGGTGTAAACGGCAAACAGCCCGCCGAAACCAACCGCCCCCGTCGCCAGCGCCAGCCACACGCGCAGGTTGCGCAGCGCGCCCAACTCCCGCAGCGGGCTCGCCGTGCGATCGGCTGGCGTTCGCGGCGCGAAGAACAGCACCATTACCGCCGTCGCCACCGCCAGCACCGCGACGATCGCGAAACCCCAGCGCCAGCCGAGCGCCCGCCCCACGACATTGGCGAAAGGCACGCCCGCAATGGTGGCGATCGTCAGCCCCAGCATCATGCGCGACACCGCCTGACTTCGCCGTTCATGCGGCACCATCCCCGCGGCCACCAGCGCCCCGACGCCGAAGAACGCGCCATGCGGCAGGCCGCTGAGGAAACGGAACACCAGCATCCAGCCGAAATCCGGCGCCAGTGCCGACAGTGCATTGGCCAGCGCAAAGAAACTCATCAGCCCGATCAGCAGCTTGCGCCGCGACAGCCGCGCGCCGAGCACCGCCAGCAGCGGCGCGCCGACCACCACGCCCAGCGCATAGACGCTGATCGCATGCCCCGCGGTCGGCTCGTCCACGCCCAGCCCGGCGGCAAGCTCGGGCAACAGGCTCATCGACGCGAATTCGGTGGTGCCGATCGCAAACCCGCCCATCGCCAGCGCGAACAGCGCCAGCTTGGTGTTGACCGGCTGTCCGGTCGCGGTGACGGGAAGCGTTGCCACGCTCACCGGTGCACCGCCGATGATGGCGCACCCGCACGCATGCCGCGCCCAAGGCTCGGGATCATATCGTTCTCCGCTGTAAGGATGCAGCCGCTCGTGTTCGACCACTATGTCGCTGAACTCCGCCCATCGGTCGGAGTGACAAGCGGTATTATCGTTATGCTGCGCCGCAAAATCAACGCGTGCAACGCAGCAAGAAATGCAGCGTTGGGCCGCGTCGCCCTCGACATGGCAGACCCAAACGTCGAAAGGCAGCCTTACTGGCCATTCAACAACGTAAAGAGGAACCTCGTGTCCGATCGCATTGCCTGTGCCGCCCTTCGCAGCCGCATCACCGACGCCGACACGGCGGCCGCGCTGATCAGCCCCGGCGAGACGGTCGGCATGAGCGGCTTCACCGGATCGGGTTACCCCAAGGCGGTCCCGCAGGCATTGGCGCGCCGCATGGCTGGCGAAAGCGCCGCCGGCCGCCCGTTCCGCGTCAACCTGTGGACCGGCGCTTCGACCGGCCCGGAGCTCGACGGCGCGCTCGCCGCAGTGGACGGCATCGCCCAGCGTCTGCCCTACAGCTCCGATCCGGTCGCTCGCGAAAAGATCAATCGCGGCGAGATCGACTATCTCGACATGCATCTGAGCCAGGTCGCACCGATGGCCTGGGAAGGCGTGATCGGCACGCTCGACACCGCCGTGATCGAGATCAGCGGCATCCGCCCCGACGGCTCGCTGATCCCCTCATCCTCGGTCGGCAACAACAAGACCTGGCTTGATCGCGCCAGCCGCGTGATCCTTGAGGTCAATCGCTGGCAGAATGCCGCGCTGGAGGGCATGCACGACATTTACTACGGCACGCGCCTGCCACCCGATCGCGTGCCGATCCCGCTGGTCAAGCCCGACGATCGCATCGGCACGCCCTATCTCGCCTGCGACCCCGACAAGATCGTCGCCATCGTGGAAACCGACGCGCCGGATCGTAACCTGCCCTTCGCCGCGCCCGACGCCACCGCGCTGGCCATCGCCGGCCACATCATCGAATTCCTCAGCCATGAGGTGAAGCGCGGCCGCCTGCCCGCCTCGCTGCTGCCGATCCAGTCGGGCGTCGGCAACATCGCCAACGCGGTGCTTTCCGGCCTGGTCGATGCGCCGTTCGACCCGATGACAGCTTATACCGAGGTGATTCAGGACGGGATGCTCGACCTGCTCGATGTCGGTAAGCTGCGCATGGCCTCGGCCACCGCCTTCTCGCTCAGCCCCGCGGCGGCGGAGCGGCTCAACGCCGACATGGCGCATTACGCCAAGCGCATGATCCTGCGCCCGCAGGAGATCAGCAACCACCCCGAGTTGGTCCGCCGCCTCGGCTGCATCGCGATGAACGGCCTGATCGAGGCCGACATCTACGGCAACGTCAATTCGACATTGGTGATGGGATCGCGAATCCAGAACGGCATCGGCGGCTCGGGCGATTTCGCACGCAACGCTTATGTCTCGATCTTCATGACGCCCTCCACGGCAAAAAACGGCAACATTTCCGCCATCGTGCCGCAGGCGAGCCATGTCGATCACATCATGCAGGACGTGCAGGTGATCGTCACCGAACAGGGCCTCGCCGACCTGCGCGGCCTAAGCCCGCAGCAGCGCGCCAAGCTGGTGATCGAGCGCTGCGCCCACCCCGATTACCGGCCTTTGCTCACCGATTATGCCGCCCGCACCCGCGGCGGTTCTTACGGCCTCCACGCCCCCTCGCTGCCGGCCGAGGCCTTGTCCTGGCACCGCCGCTTCATGGAAACGGGCACGATGCTGCCGGGCTGACGAGCGTCCGATCCCACCAATGCTCCGTCACCCCGGCCTTGTGCCGGGGTCCAGTATTCCGCGAACCTAACGGCATGAGAGCACGCGGCACCCTGGATGCTG
The DNA here is from genome assembly GCF_001981525.1 of Sphingomonas jeddahensis. GTDB lineage: Bacteria > Pseudomonadota > Alphaproteobacteria > Sphingomonadales > Sphingomonadaceae > Sphingomonas > Sphingomonas jeddahensis. The sequence continues at coordinate 130,279 of NZ_MPSB01000002.1, forward strand.
GGACAAGCCCGGCATGACGTAGGAAGACCCCAGCGCTCACGCGAACACGTCGGCCGCACTCGACCCCAGTGGAACGTCCGCGCCCCCAACCTGTTCGTCTGCGAAGACAAGGGTTTGGGGACACGATGGCGACGACCACCGAAGCAAGCACTGCCGGCCACGACGCGGCAAAGCCATGGGCTATCCCACCGCGCGGCTGGAAGGACGTCGCGATGCGCGCCTGGGCGGAGGCGGGGCAGGACAATATCAGCCTGATCGCCTCGGGCGTCGCCTTCTGCGGCATCCTTGCCATGGTGCCGATGCTCGGCGCTATCGTGCTCAGCTACGGCCTGATCGCGACGCCGGAAACGGTGATCGAGAATGTCCGCTCGATGATGTCCGTCATGCCCGCCGACGCCGCGCGGCTGATCGGCGAGCAGCTCGCCAACATCGTCACCACCTCCGATGGCAAGAAGGGCTTCGGCCTGTTGATCGCACTCGGCATCGCGCTCTACGGCGCGATGAAGGGCGCCACCGCGATCATCACCGCGCTCAACATCGCTTATGACGAGGAGGAAACGCGCGGCTTCGTCAAGCTCAACCTCCTCGCACTCAGCATTACCGCGGCTGGCGTTTTGGGCGTGATCCTGGCGGTGGCGACGATCACCGCGATGAGCTCGCTTGACACGCTCTTTCCGTGGCTCCCGGATATCGTGCTGACGATCGGCCGGATCCTGTCCCACTTGGTCATGGCCGCGGTCGGCGCCGCGGCGGCGGCGACGCTCTACCGCTTCGCCCCCAATCGCCAGCACGCCAAATGGTTGTGGCTCAGCCCCGGTTCTGCGCTTGCCGCATTGTCGTGGGTGCTGATGACCTTCGGCTTCGGCATCTATGTCGCCAATTTCGGCAGCTATGACGCGACCTATGGCTCGCTCGGCGCGGCGGTCGTGCTGCTCACCTGGCTGTACCTGTCAGCCTACGTCCTGCTGCTCGGTGCCGAGTTCAATTGCGAGCTGGAACGCCAGACCGCGTACGACACCACCACCGGCGCCTCGCAGCCGATCGGGCAGCGCGGCGCCTATGCCGCCGACACGGTCGCCACCGGACCGGAGCCGAAGTCAGAAAACAATCCCGGCCAGTCGCCTGCGTCGGCGGCGCCCGCCCCGACACCGTCCGCCACGCCGCCGAGCGTGCGCGCCGAGTTCGCCACCGGTCGCGGCGTCGATCGTGCGCTCCGGATTGCCGGGGTCGGCAAGGCCGGCCTCATCCCCTCGATCCTCGCCACTGGCGGCCTCACCTGCCTCGGCCGCCGCGACCGCGCTGCGCTCGGCGTCGCGCTCCTTGCTGCCTCGGGCGGCCTCAAGTGGATCACCAGCGCCAAACCGGCGGCACAGCGCGAGCAACGTCGTTCGCCCTCCCCCCTCCGGCCGTCACCCTGAACTAGTTGCAGGGTCCACCCGTCCACCAGCCCGATCGCTGCTGTTGGCACGGTGGATGCCGAAAAAAGTTCAGCATGACGTCATTGGGAAGAGCCCTGTCAGCCCTTCTTCAACGCGTCCGGCTTGTGCACCGCTTCCTTGCCGCTCTTGTCGCTCTTCACGCGATATTGCGGCTCGTCCTTGCTTGCCTTGGCGGTATGCCCACCCGCCTTGGTGGTGGAGGTTTCCTTTCGCACTACCTTGCCGTGCGTCTCGCCCTGCGGCGTATCCCATTTCACATGATCGCCGGACTTGAACGTCTTCTCGGTCATTGCACTCTCCATCGGCATGCCGTGCCGATGAAGCCCAACGCCTGACCCCGCGTGCGTCTCCACCGTTCCCCATCCGTTCTTGACCTGCTATGCCGTGCGCGATGGAAGGCGGAGCGACTCGCAAGATCATCCATGTGGATATGGACGCGTTCTTCGCCTCGGTGGAGCAGCGCGACGATCCATCGCTCCGCGGCAAGCCGGTCGCGGTCGGCCATGCCGCCGCGCGCGGGGTGGTGGCGGCCGCCAGCTACGAGGCACGCGCGTTCGGCGTCCGCTCGGCGCTACCCTCGGTCACCGCGCTGCGCCGCTGCCCGGACCTGATCTTCGTTCCCCCGCGGTTCGATGTGTACAAGGCCGTGTCGCGCCAGATTCATGCGATCTTCGCGGATTTCACCCCGCTGATCCAACCGCTGTCACTGGACGAGGCCTATCTCGACGTCACCGAGAACCGCGCCGGCCTTCCCACCGCCTGGGCGACGGCCAAGGCGATCCGCGCGCGTATCCTTGCCGAAACCGGCCTCACCGCCTCCGCCGGCGTGTCGTACAACAAGTTTCTGGCCAAGCTCGCCTCCGACCACCGCAAGCCCAACGGCCAGTTCGCCGTGACGCCCGACATGGGGCCGGCATGGGTCGAGACGCTGCCCGTCGCCCGCTTCCACGGCATCGGCCCGGTCACCGCGGCGAAGATGAAGCGGCTGGGGATCGAGACCGGCGCCGATCTGCGCGCCAAGTCGCTCGCCTTTCTCGAGCAGCATTTCGGCAGTTCGGCCGATTGGTATCACGCCATCGCTCGGGGCGAGGATCACCGCCCGGTCAATCCCCACCGGGTGCGCAAATCGTCAGGCTCGGAGACCACCTTCGGTCGCGATCTCACCGAACCGGCCGAGATCGAGGCCGGCGTGCTGCGCATGGCGGACGATGTCTGGGCTTGGTGCGAGAAGGCTCAGGCGTTTGGCCGCACTGTCACGGTGAAGATCAAGTTTCAGGACTTCCGCCTGATTACTCGGAGCCGCAGCTTCGGCGGGGCGGTCAACGATCGGACGTTGCTCCACCGCACGAGCCTCGAGCTCGTTCGCTCGATCTACCCGGCCGAAACTGGCATCCGCCTGGTCGGCGTCACCGTGTCAAACTTCGAGGCAGCGGAGGAGGTTTCTGCCGCCCTGCCGCTGTTCGACGCGCCACCGCTCGCCACCTCGGCATGATCCTGGCTGGTCAGCGCAGCGCGTCCATCTCGTCGATCGCAGACTCCGCCGACAACTCGAGCACCGTCACTTCTAGGGCCTTGCCTCCAAAATCAGCGCCTTGTTCCAGCGGCTCACGAGCGACTGAGGGCGTGGGACATGATCGCCGTCAACTCCAATCCGCAGCATCCCCGTCGTTGAACTGGGCCACGATGGGCTTCAACGGTGCTGCTCAACTATCCGGTCGGCTGCGGGTAGGAAAAGAACTATGTGGCAGTCGAGTCGATCGTGGGTGGCGCCCACCGGGACGCCGTCACCCTTGATCGGCAGATGGGCGTCAGTGTCGGGCGGGTCGAGGGTGAGCGGACGCTTGCGCGGGTGCGGCGCCGGCTATGCAAGGGAACAAGGTTTAATGACGGAACAGTCGCGCTACGACCGGATCGGCGGCGCGGATGGCGTGCGTGCGGTGGTGGAGCGCTTCTATGACTTGATGGAGCATGAGCCGTTCTATGCCGCGCTGCGGGCGATGCACCAGGCGGACCTTTTCCCGCTGCGCGTGTCGCTCGCCGAGTTCCTGAGCGGATGGCTCGGCGGGCCGCGCATCTGGTTCGATGCGCGGCCCGGAGCCTGCATGATGTCGATCCACCGCGACATGGGCATCACTCGCGAGACGGCCTCGTTGTGGGTGCATGCGATGCGCCGCGCGATGGCCGAGTGCCGCGTCGATCGGACGCTCGGCACGGAGATCCAGCAGGCTTTTCTCCATATGGCAGGCGGGATGATGCGGGAGTGATGCGGGCACTCGCCATTTTGACGCAATCATCCGTGCTCGACATAGGCGCGAATCATGATCGATCCGCCGCAAGCTAGCATCGCCATTTATGATCTAGATCGGACAATCACGAGGCTGCCGACTTGGACACCGTTTCTAGTGTTTGCAGCTCGGCGTATGCATCCGGCGCGACTTTGGTTGTTGCCGGCGATTGGGGTTGCTGTGGCACGCCGGATTGCGGGTCTGATGCATCGCGACCGGCTGAAAGAGGCGATGCATCGTTTGTTGCTAGGTCCGGAAGTGCCGGCGGCGAGGCTGTGCGAAGTCTCAGATGAGTTCGCTGACTGGATCGTCAGCCGTCATCTTCGCCCGGGCGCCGTCGCGCAGCTTGCGGCCGATCGCGCCGAAGGTCGGCGGATCGTCATCGCTACGGCCGCGCACCGCTTCTACGCCGAGCCGATCGCCAGGCGACTGGGAGTGGCAGACTTAATAGCCACTGAAGCGAACCACAATCGGGCGGGAGCCCTCCTGCCGGAGCTCGACGGGCCGAACTGCTATGGCGCGGTGAAGCAGGCGATGATCGCCGCCTGGTTCGCGAGTACGAAACTGGATCGGGCGAACACACACACCCGCTTCTATTCGGATCATGTCAGCGACCGACCGACCTTCGACTGGGTCGATGAGCCGGTCGCCGTGAACCCGCACGCCAAGCTGCGCACGCTGGCGGCAGCGCGGGGGTGGCAGGTGGTGGACTGGGGCCGCTAAGCCGCGCCGAACCGCTCGACGATGGCGGCGGCGGCGCGGCGCGAGGCGGGCTGGTCGGTGCGCGAGAAGGTGGCGGCGAAGGCAGCCTCCTGTGCGGCGCGGTGACGGTCGGGGTCGGTGACGGCGCCATCGAGTGCGGCGGGCAATGCCGCCACCTCGTCGATCACCTCGCCGAGGCGCCAATGCGCGAAATCGGGATCGGCCGCCCAGGCGACGCCGGCCGCGTTGAGGAAGATCGCCGGGCGCGGCCGCGCAATCCACTCGTAGATCTGGCTGCTCGCATCGCCGAGATAGATGTCGGCGGCGCGCGTGTAGGTCATGTCCACCGACGCCTCGCTGCCCATGTCGACGTGGATATGGGGCAGGTCTCGGTATTGGCGTTCGATGTCGCGCCGCCAGTGGACGATGCGATGCTCGACCGAGGCGTGGAGGCGGCGCTTGGCCAGCATCACGTGCGGCGCGACGATTAGGTTGACGCGTGATTGCTGCGCGAACCAGGCGAGCACGTCCTTGCCCATCGTGTACCAGGACGACAGTTTCGGATCGAAATGCGGGTTGTAGAGGACGGTGGGGCGATCGTTCGCGAACAGCCGCGTCGGGGGCGCTTCATCGATCGTGTCGAATTTCGGATAGCCAATGATCGCGTGGTTTTCCAGCTTGATGAGGCCGGCGGCGAGCATCCGATCGCGCACCTTGGCGCCGGAGAGCAGGACGAGATCGAAACCACGCATCACCGGCCGGAAGCCGACCGAGCGGTCGCCAGCGCCGTGCGGGATCCAGACGAACCTAGGGCCGGTAAGGCCGAAGCGGTCGCGCAGCAGGAGCGAGGTCGTCTCGGGCACCACGAGCACGTCGAGCGCGGCGAAGGCGGGCAGATTCTCGCGCAGAGTGGCGACGCGGCGAAAGGGCGCGACGAAGCGCAGGGTCCGATCGAGCGCCTCGGCGAGACGGCCGATCCTGAGCCGGACGAAATGGACCTGCTCGGCGGCGGGGCCGAGCAAGGCGCGGACATGCGCCTCCTGCTCGGGCGAGGAGGTCAGCACCACCGCCTGGACACCAGGAAAGCGCACGATCTCCGCTATGACGGGCGCGGTGTGGCGGATCTGGTGCAGCGCGTCATGATTGAAGAGGAAGCCGACCTTCATGCCCGCGCCTCCTTGGTGAGGAAGGCGATCACGGCCTCGACGGCACGGGATGCCGCGCCGGGGGTAGTGTCACCGAGGCTTGCCGCCGCCATCGCCGCCTGCCGTTCGCGATAGAGCGCGTGGCGCGCCGGCGCGGCACGGATCACGTCCATCAGGTCGGCGGGATCGTCCACCACATCGCCCAAGTGCCAATGCGCGAAGCTGGGATCGTCGCGCCAGTCGATCCCGTGCGCGTTGAGGAAGACGCAGGGGCGCGGGACGGTGAGGAATTCATACACCTGGCTGCTGACGTCGCCGACATAGATGTCCGCCGCGGCGGCATAGCTCATGTCGACCGAGCGATCGGAGCCTGGATCGACCAGCACGTTGCCGGTGCTGCGCGCGCGCCAGCGCACCCGCAGCGCCTCGCTGCGGCGGCGGAACAGCTTCACATGCGGGGCGACGATCAGGTTCATCGACCGGTCCGCAGCGAAGCCGGCGAGCATCGGTTCGATGAAGCGGTGCCACGATGTCAGCTTCGGTTCCTTGTGCGCATTGTACAGCACGGTCGCGCGCGGCGCGTCGAAGGGCAGCGCGGTGGTGCGCGCGATCCGATCCGCCGTGTCGAGTTTCACCGACCCGGTCAGCGCATAGCCGCCGTCGCGGATCATGCCGGCATCCAGCATGCGCGCCGCCGTCTTCTCCCCGGCGAGCAGCACCAGATCGAAGATGGCGATCTCGGGTACGAAGCCGCGCGCTCGATCGCCGACGCCGTGCGGATAATAGATCAGCTTGGGCCTTGTGATGCCCAGGCGGCGAAGCGCCGCCGCCGTGTCTTCGACGGCGATGATCGCGTCATAGCCGTTCAGCTCCGCGATGTTGTCGCGCATCACCAGCGTCTTGAACATGCCCAGGCGTCCCAACCCGCGCTGCAAGGCGCGGGTCAGCGGCGATTTGTGCAACGCGCGCGACTCGATCGCTGGGCCGCCCCAGGCCTGCGCGATACGTGCAAGATGATGCGGCGTTTCGGGATCGTTGTAGTAATCGACCACTGTCCAGCCGGTGCGGCGCGCCAGTTCGTGCGCGATCCCTGCGCCGTGGTAGCACTGATAGGCTTCTGCGATATAAAGGAAGGCGATCCGCATCCGCCTGCCCCATAGCGCGGCCGCGATTGGAAGATAGCCGTTGACGCCCCCCACAGACGCAATCACCCCATTTCGCCGCGCGCTGCGCAATGTCGGCTGGCTGCTGACCGGCAAGGGCCTCGCCGCGGTGCTGAGCATCGTCTATCTGGCGCTCGCCACCCGCTCACTCGGCGTGCAGCAGTTCGGCCTGTTCACGCTGATCCTCAGCACCGCGCAGGCGGTATCGACGCTGGTCGCCTCGGACACGTGGCAGATCGTGGTGCGGTTCGGCATGCCGCATCGCGAGGCGGGACGGCAGGATTCGCTGGGGCGGCTGATCTGTTTCTGCCTGGCGCTGGACGTAGGCGGGGCGCTGATCGGCATTGGGATCGCGGGCGTGGCGCTGTGGCTGATGCAGGGGCATTTCGGCTGGTCGGCGACGCTGGTGCGTGAAGCCTTTGCTTTTTCGGTCGTGCTGCTGCTGTCGGTGCGATCGACCGCGGTCGGCGTGCTTCGCCTGCACGATCGCTTCGCGCTGGGCGCCGGCGCGGATTCGGTGACGTCGATCGTGCGGTTCACCGGCGCGGTTATCGCGGTGTGGCAGCAGGCGACGCTGACCGGTTTCCTGCTCGCCTGGGCGGCGGCCGAGGTGCTGACCGCCTTGGGTTACTGGATCGCGGCGCTGCGGGTGGCGCCGGGCACGATGCGGGGCTGGCGTGGCGCAATGGCGGCGTCGCGGGAGAATGCCGGTATCTGGCAGTTCACCTTCGTCACCAATCTGAACGCAACGCTGAACGCCGCCAGCCGGCAGTTCGTCGTCGTGCTGGTCGGCTTGCTGACCGGGGCGGCGGCGGCGGGCAATTACCGGCTGGCCTATCAGCTTAGCCAGTCGCTGGTGCGGCTGGCGGACATGTTCGCGCGCGGTGTCTTTCCCGAAGTGACCCGCGCGCATGCCGCGGCGCGGATGGGTGAGTTGCGCACGCTGATGCGACAGTCCGCGCGGCTGGCGGTCGGCGTCGGGCTGGCGACGTGCCTGCTCGTGCCGCTGCTGGGCTGGCCGGCGCTCCATCTGATCGCGGGCGAGGCGTATCTGGGTGCCTATCCGATCCTGATCCTGCTCGGCCTTGCCGCGGGGCTCGACATCATGGCGGTGGGGTTCGAGCCGGTGCTGCTGGGCACGGGCCATGCCACGCGAGCGTTGCGCATCCGCGTGGCGGCGGTGGTGGTGCTGTTCGGCGGGGTGGTCCTGCTGATGCCGAGTTTCGGGGTAATGGGCGCCGGCGCAGCGTCGCTGATCGCCTCCGCCGTGGCGCTGATCGCGTTGGTGCGCAGTGCTTATGTGGTGACGCGGTTGGGCGAGCGAGGGTGAGCCAGCCGCTGGATTGAATCAGGTCGCAAGGGAGAGGCGGCGGTTTGATCTCGGGCGTTCCGCCTCTCGCCCCCGCCGTTCACGCTTCGCACTGCCACCTCCCCCTCGCGCGGAGGATGAAGTTTGCGGCCAGAAAGGGTCCGTTTCATCTTCGGCGACGGACTGGTCGCAATTTCGCCGCATCTGCTGGCAATTAGCCGATGATCCACATAAATCCTCTTTGTGACAGGTTCGTGAGGGCGTCGTGACAATTCATGTTCAAATGGGCGCCGCTCTCCATCCCAAGATGGGCGTGGGCGCGGATCTGCTCCACGGCCTGCGCCCGTCACGAGTGGCGCCGGTGCCCAGCCCGTCGTTCCGTTTCGCTACGGGCGCGGCACGGGTCGGGATCATCAGCAATCCGCGCAGCCGCCGCAACTGGACGGTCGATCTGGAGCTCAAGATCGGCCCGGGCGTGCTGGCCGCGGCGCCGACCACCAATGCGCAGTTGGTCGAGACGCTGCAGTCTTTTGCCAAGCACCGGCTGGAACTGCTGGTGATCGATGGCGGCGACGGCACCGTGCGCGACGTGTTGAGCGCCGCGGCCGCGATTTATGGCGACAACCTGCCGCCGCTGGCGCTGCTGCCGTCGGGCAAGACCAATGCGCTGGCCTTAGACCTCGGCATTCCGCTGGGCTGGTCGCTGGAGGATGCCGTGACCGCGCACAGCACCGGCCGGGTCCAGACGCGCGCGCCGATCGACGTTCGCCGCGACGACGGGGATGGTCCGCTGCGCGGATTCATCTTCGGGGCCGGCGGTTTCGTGCTGGCGACCGAACTGGCGCAGGGAACGCACCGCTTCGGCGCAATCGACGGGCTTGCGGTGGGATTATCGCTGGTCGGCGCGATCGCGCAAACGTGCTTTGGCGGATCAGCCAATCGCTGGCGCGCGGGTGAGCGGGTCGAGATTTTCAACCACGCCACGGGCGAAACCAGCGTTCGCGAGCTATACCTGCTGCTCGGCTCCACGCTGCAGCGGCTGCCGCTGGGCATCAAGCCGCTGGGCACGACGAGCAGCGGCCTGGACGTGCTGGCGGTCGATTCGCCGCCGCGGATGCTGCCGGTAGCCGCCGCCGCAGTCGTGATGGGCAAGGAAGGTTCATGGCTGGAGCGGATGGGCTATCACCATGGCCACGACATCCCGCCGGTGCGGCTGACGCTGAAACGCGGCTTCATCCTTGACGGCGAGCTGTTCCCTGGCGGCACGATCGACGTACGCACGGGCGCGCCAATCCGGTTCGTGACGCCGTGACCGCACTAACGAGTTTCATCGCTGGCGAGCTGAATCGCCCGGTGCCGCCTGAGGTGGTGCATGCCGGGCGCGTGATAGCCGGGCGGCTCGGCGGGGTGGCGGTGCTGTTCTACGGCTCCGTGCTGCGCACCGGAGATCTTGACGGCTTGCTCGATTTCTACGTGCTGCGCGACGGCAGCCAGGCAGGCGGCGCGATCGGCCGGCTGCTGTGGCCGGACGTCAGCTATCATGAGGTCAACATCGGCGGCGAGCTGATCCGCGCCAAGGTGGCTTCCATGCCGCTGGAAACGTTTCAGCGCGCGGCGAGCGGCACGACGCTCGACACGACGATCTGGGCGCGCTTCGTCCAGCCTGCGGCGTTGGTGTGGGCCAAGGGCGCCGTGGCCCGGCAGCGGACAATCGACGCGGTGGCCACCGCCGCCGTGACGGCGGCGAGCTTTGCCGCGCTGCATGGTCCCGAGCAGGGCGATGCCAATGCCTTCTGGCGCGCCTTGTTCCGCGCAACCTATGCCGCAGAGCTGCGCGTCGAGGCGCCGGGACGCGAGGACCAGATCCTGAGCTACGATCGGGCCCGCTATGACACGCTGCTGCCGCTGGCCTGGCATGCGGCCGGCGTGGACTTCGCCATGGGTGAGAACACGCTCTCTCCGCGGCTTTCTGACGAGCGGGTGATTGAACTCGCCAATGCTTGGTTGACCCTGGAGAATGCCGGCAAGCGGCTCAACCTCGCGCGGTTGCTGAAGGCAGCATTCACCTTCAACGGCGCAACGCGCTATGCGGCCTGGAAGATCGAGCGGCACACGGGCCTGCGCGTGCCGGTGACGCCGTTTCGGGAACGACACCCGATCATGGCCGCGCCGGGCGTGCTGTGGCAATTGTGGCGGCACATGGTGCTGCGGTGATGCCGAATGCGTTGGTGCTGGCGGGATCGCGCGGCGGCACCGATCCGGTCGCGGATTATGCCGGGGTGTCCGACAAGGCGCTGATTCCGCTGGGCGGGCAGACGATGCTCGCGCGGGTGATCGGGGCATTGCACGAGGCCGGGATCGGGCGGGTAGCGGTGGCCGCCAATGCACCCGCGGTGGTGGCTGAGGCGAGGCAGCATGGGGCGCAACCCCTCGCTGCTGCCGCAGGGCCGAGCGCCAGCACCGCCGACGCGCTGGCGATGCTTGGCGCGCCGCTGCTCGTCACCACTGCGGATCATGCCTTGTTACGCGCGGATTGGGTGCGCGACTTCGTGGCGCGGGTGCCGACGGGCGCGGACGTGGCGGTGCTGCTGGCACGGTGCGAGGCGATCGAGCGAGCGGCACCGGGTTCGCGGCGCACCTATCTTCGCTTTGCCGATGGCAATTGGTCCGGCTGCAACCTTTTCCTGTTGGCGACGCCGAAGGCCGAAGCCGCGGTGCGGCTGTGGCAATCGGTGGAGCGCGATCGCAAGCGGCCGTGGCGGATTGTGGGGCGGTTGGGGCCGGGGCTGCTGCTGCGCTATCTGTTCGGTCGCCTGTCGCTGGCGGAGGCGATCGCTAGTCTGGGCCGGCGGGTGGGCGTGACCGCGGTAGTAATCGAGGCAAGCGACGGGCTGGCTGCGGTGGACGTCGACAAGCCGTCTGACCTCGATTTCGTGCGGGAACGGGCAGAATTGGACGCTTTGGGGTGAACTGAACCGGGCCGCGGCTGTTCTGACAGGGACACAGCGAGCGAGGCCCTATGTCGATGATTACCGAGCGGGCCGAGGCCTTGCATCACACGGCGGGACGCGAAAGCGGCAAACGCGTCGCCGCAACGCCGATCGCCACCCTCCCCTTGCAGCTGACGATCAACGGCGAAGAGCGCGCGCTCCAGGTCGAGCCGTGGACCACGCTGCTCGACCTGCTCCGCGAGAAGCTCGACCTCACCGGATCGAAAAAGGGATGCGACCATGGTCAGTGCGGCGCGTGTACCGTCCTGATCGATGGGAAGCGGATCAATTCCTGCTTGAAGCTGGCGGTGACGCTGGACGGTGCCGAGATCACCACGATCGAGGGGCTGGGGCAGCCCGGCAACCTTCATCAGCTGCAGGCCGCATTCATCGAGCATGACGCCTTCCAGTGCGGCTATTGCACGCCGGGGCAGATCTGCTCCGCGCAGGGGCTGATCAACGAAGGCCATGCGCACAGCCGCGCGGAGGTGCGCGAGCAGATGAGCGGCAATTTGTGCCGCTGCGGCGCCTACACCAACATCGCCGACGCAGTGATCGAGGTGCTCGATCGTCGGGCGAACGGGGAGAAGCAGGAATGATCCGCTTCGATTATTCGCGACCGAGTGGGGTTAACGAGGCGGTTCAGGCGGGTGCCGGCGCGCAAGTCGCCTATCTCGCCGGGGGCACGAACCTCGTTGACCTGATGAAGGAGAATGTCGCGCGGCCACTGCACGTCGTCGACATCAACCGACTACCGCTCGATGCGATCGAAGAGATGGATGGCGGCGGGCTGCGGCTCGGCGCGCTCGTGACCAATGCCGATACCGCTTACGACGAGCGGGTGCAGCGGCGCTATCCGTTGCTGTCCTCGGCGATCCTGGCGGGTGCCTCGCCGCAGCTGCGCAATGCCGCGACCAACGGCGGCAACCTGAACCAGCGGACGCGCTGCTATTATTTCTACGACGTCGATACGCCGTGCAACAAGCGCAATCCCGGCGAGGGCTGCGGGGCGATCGGCGGGGTGAACCGGATCCATGCGATCCTGGGGACCAGCGATCATTGCATCGCCACGCACCCGTCCGACATGTGCGTGGCGCTGGCGGCGCTGAATGCCGACATCCACGTGACTGGGCCGGCGGGCGAGCGGGTGATCCCGATCGGGGAGTATCACCGCCTGCCCGGCGACGAGCCGTGGCGCGACAACACGCTGAAAACCGGCGAGCTCGTCACAGCGATCGACCTTCCGGCGGAGGATTTCGCCAGCCACTACACCTATCTGAAGCTGCGCGACAGACTATCCTATGCTTTCGCGCTCGTGTCAGTGGCAGTGGCGATGCGGATTGAGGATGGCGCGATCACCGAGGCGCGGGTGGCGCTGGGCGGGGTGGCGCACAAGCCGTGGCGCTCGCCGTCGGCGGAGGAGTTGCTGGTCGGCGAAGCGCCGGGCGACGCGATCTTCGCAACGGTCGCCGGCGCGATCCTGGAAGGCGCGCAGGGCCAGGGCGACAATGACTTCAAGATCGACCTGGCGCGCCGCGCGATCGTCCGCGCGTTGCACCAGGCCGCGAACGGTACGCCGCAATCGCAAACCGACAAACGCATCGCCTGAGGAGCCGCTCCATGAACGCACCCGCCAAGGTCGGCATCGGCACGCCGCTGTCCCGCGTCGATGGCACCGAAAAGGTGACCGGTACGGCGAAGTACGCCGCAGAGTATAACGTGCCTGACCTGCTTTACGGCGTGGCGGTTTCGTCCCGGATTGCGAAAGGGCGGATCACCGCGCTGGACGAGGAGGCAGCCCGCGCGGTGCCGGGCGTGGTGGATATCGTCAGCCATCGCAACCGGCCCAAGCAGGCCTGGTTAGACCGCAGCTGGAAGGACGAGCTGTCGATACCCGGCGAGCCGTTCAAGGCTTTCCACGACGAGCAGATCCTGTTCGCCGGACAGCCGATCGCCGTCGTGATCGCCGAGACGTTCGAGGCGGCCCGCTTTGCCGCCAGCCTGGTGGAGGTGAGCTACACGGAGGAGGCGCACAATATCGATTTCGAAGCGTCGCTCGCGGAGAAGTTCACGCCATCCCATCTGAAGCGGCGCAACAATTATCATCCGCCCAAGAACCGCGGCAACGCCGACGCTGCGTTCAAGGCCGCCAACCTGACTGTGGAGGGCGAGTATCACCTCGCTACCGAGCATCACAATCCGATGGAGATGCACGCTTCTACCGTCGAGTGGCACGGTGACGGCAGCATCACCGTTTTTGACAAGATCCAAGGACCGCAGGGCGACCAGGCCTATCTCGCCAGCGCATTCGGGCTGGGCAAGAAGAACGTGCGCGTGGTCAACAGCTATGTCGGCGGCGCATTCGGCTCCGGCCTGCGGCCGCAATGGCAGGTGCAGCTTGCGGTGATGGCGGCGATCCACCTCGAACGATCGGTGCGGGTGGTGATGACGCGCGCCCAGATGTTCACGCATGCGCATCGCCCGGAATGCAGCTATTCGATCAAGCTGGGCGCCGAACACAATGGCAAGCTGAGCGCGATGATCAACAGCGCGACGACCTCTACCTCCCGGTTTGAAAGCAACATGGAGGATATCGTCGTCTGGGGCATGATGAACTACGATTGCCCCAATGCCAGCGGCGAGTACTTCATCGCGCCTCGGGACACTTACACCTCAGCAGACATGCGCGCGCCGGGTGCCGCGACGGGCATGACGTTGTTCGAGATCGCCGTCGACGAGATGGCGTACAAGGCCAAGGTCGATCCGCTCGACCTCCGCCTGCTCAACTATTCCAACGTGGACGCGATGAACGAAACGCCGTTCACGTCCAAGGCGCTGCGCGAAGCCTATCGCGAAGGGGCCGAACGGTTCGGCTGGGAGAAGCGCACGCCCCAGCCGCGATCGATGAAGGAAGGGCGCGAGCTGATCGGCTGGGGCGTGGCGACCGGCATGTGGGATGCACAATTTTCCAAGACGGCCGCCCGCGCGGTGCTGACCGACGATGGCCGCCTGGAGGTAGCGTCGGCCGCATCGGACATCGGCACCGGCACCTATACGGTTATGGTGCAGGTCGCCGCCGACACGCTTGGCATCACACCCGAGCATATCAGAGCCAAGCTGGGCGACAGCGACCTGCCGACCGCACCGGTGGAGGGCGGCTCCTGGGGCGCAGCATCGACCGGTGCGGCAGTCCAGCTTGCCTGCCAGTCGGTCGCCAAGCAGTTGCTGAAAGCCGCGGAGAAGATCGAGGGCAAGCCGCTCCATGGCGCCAATTCGATCGACGATCTTGTCTTCGCCGATGGCGCAATCGCGTTGAAGACCGATCCCTCGCGTATCGTGACGATCACCGACGTGATGAAGGCCGCCGGGCTGGACCGGATCGAGGTGGAGGAAACCGCCTCCCCTGGGATCAGTGGGATGATCTCGATGATGCGCAAGTCACGCAACACACACAGCGCGATCTTCTGCGAAGTGCGGGTGGACGAAGAGTTGAACCAAGTGCGGGTGACCCGCGTGGTCAACGCCGTGGCGGCGGGACGGATCATCAACCCCAAGACGGCGCGCAGCCAGATTCTGGGCGGCGTGGTGATGGGCATCGGCATGGCGCTGCACGAGGAAACGTTCGGCGATCGGCAGCTCGGGCGGTGGATGAACCACAATTACGCCGAATATCACGTGCCGGCCCACGCCGACGTCGAGGATATCGAGGTGATCTTCGTCGATGAGCCCGATCCTGAAGTGACCCCGCTGGGCGTGAAGGGGCTTGGTGAGATCGGCATCGTCGGTACTGCCGCTGCCGTCGCCAATGCCATCTATCACGCCACCGGCAAACGTGTGCGCGCGCTACCGATCACGATCGACAAGCTGCTGGACGCGGAGCCGGACGTGGCGTGACGGAAGGCGGTTGGCTGTCGGTCTGCGTGTTGGATCGATTTCGCGGCTGGGCGCGCTTCGGTTGCTACAGCAGAGCGGAGCCTTGACGGCAGTTCTCAGCCGCTTGGACGCGGCACGTACTTAAACAGGCTCAACACGAACGAGGGTCGGGATTTCTCCCGGCATGTTCGACGTTGCCCGGACGAGAGGGTCGAGTCAGTGCGCTTGACCTTCCAACGATGGGAAGCCCCATAGCGGCGTCATCAACTGTTTTCCGGGAGAAGAACGTCATGCAATTCCATGTCGACGAGATGAGCGGCGGATCGTGCGTCCGCCGTATCAATAAGGCGGTAGCGCGGGCCGATTTGCGTGCGCCGGTCGGCGCTAATATGGCGTCGCGCACCATCAACGTCACCGGTGCCGCAGCTTAGCACGCTATCGAACGGGCGCTGGCCGATGAAGGCTATCCCGCTACTGCAATCTGACAAGTCCGAGGAGAGTGTGATGACAAAGTTGTTCACCGGATGGGCGTTGGCGCTTGCCATGGGCGGGCTCGCGAGCGGTGCTTGCGCGCAGGAGCAGGCGGCCGAGGCCACGATGCAGCACCGTCAGAGTGGGCATGAGGGCCATGGCGCGGCGGCTTCGCCGGATCCGGTCACGCGCGAGTATCAGGCCGTCAACGACCGGATGCACCGCGACATGGCGGTTCAGTTGACCGGCAATGCGGACGTGGATTTCATGCGATCCATGATCCCCCACCACGAAGGCGCAGTGGCCATGGCGCAGGTCGCGCTCAAGCATGGCAAGGACCCGGAGGTGCGCCGAATGGCCGCCGAGGTGATCGCCGCGCAGGAGCGCGAAATCGCCGAGATGAAGGCGTGGCTCGCCAAGCGCGGCAAATGACGCGGCCGATCTGAGCGGTCCGTTCGAGGGCGCGGAGGGCTGTTACGTCAGGACAGCCCTCCCCGTCACTTGCACTTCCTTTGCCGAGCACCGGCAACGGATCGTGATGAAGCGGGCGTCAGAACCCGTCGCTACAGTCGCGATCGACGATGCGCTTTCTTGAACGGTATAAGTCGGCGACCGGGTAAGTTGCTTCTGCTCGTGAACTGATGAAGGCTCGAACCAAAGAAGGCGAGAAGGTGACGGATGGTGTGCTCACCTACGTGGCCTCGACCAATGAAGGTCAGCCTCGCAGCCTGGACGATCAGGCCTGAGAACGGCACTTATGGTCACCTCGCGAGCAAGCGAGGACATTCGCATCAGCCTACAGCCGTCACTCGTTCAGAACGCCAGGCAGCTCCCTTGCGCGGCGTACAGGGGATGGTCAGGCACCCACGAGGGCCAGCCACGCGACCAGTGACACAACGGTCAACGATCCCATGATGAGGGTGACAAGGGCGTTTTCAGACATCGGCTCAGGTCCGCTTACAGCGCTCGGCTTCATCCAAGCGCGAGGATTGCGCGTTCCATCGCGTCGGCGCCTTCGCGAGACGCGGTGGCCAATTGAATAGGGCGTCCACCGAGTACCGGGTCGGAAGTGTTCAGGAACGTGAGTGCGCCACTTACTCCAAGACGATCAAGCGCCAGGCGGACGATCCAGCCTTCACGCGCGGTCTCTTCCCTGGTCAGGGAACAGGCCGTCCGTGCGGCTCTGAAGAAGCGGCGCGGCTTCTCTGACGAGGCCGCGGAAGCCTCTTCCGGCCCGACATTCATGCCGCCGCTTCCTGCACCAGCTCCACGGTGTTGTTGTCAGCTCGCAGATCCGAGATCCGGCGGGCATAACCACTCGCCAACCCCCAGTGAGCGACCTTAGCCTCTACGCTGCTGGCCATAGCTGCCCGCTCGACACATACCTGATGGCGGAAAAATAGCTCGTTCAGATCCATGGCAACGCCTTAACATGTAAGCGAAAGCGCGATGGTCTCTCAGCCGACAACGCTACAGATCAGAACTGCCTCGATGAATTCCATGTGGGGTCAGCGATCCGCGATAGCAATGCCGGATCGCCAATGCGCCTGGGCCCGGACGTACGCGCATCGGTCATTCGGTGTTCGCCGCTCGGACTGGCCTGGCGAGTACCGTCAGCTTTTAGCCCAGCACCGACAAACCGCCGTTAGCGGTCCACCTCACGCTTACGGCCGACGGGCAAAGGGCCTCGTTCCGTAAGACGGCTCGCAGCCCCTTTCACGAGGAGATGCCCCTGCCGTTCGGCTCCGCGCGTCATTTTGACACCCGCCAGTCAAGTGATCGTTACCGCATCACGAAAACGCAAGCGCGCGACCTCTTGCGCAGAGGCGTCAGCGACAGAGATGGACCAGTTGAAGCAGAGTTTCCCCTGTCGAAGCTCGCCGATCATTACGTCACGCGCGTTGGCCCGTGCGATTTCCAGAGCCTCGTCCAGCGAAGCGCATTCAACGCCTTCAAGATCCTCCAACGCCTGCCCGCACTCATGAAGATGAAAATAATAGAGTGCCATAACAGTGGAAAACTCGATTACCGGTTATTCAGGCAGCGGCGGCGTGAAGGTAGGCTTGGTTGAAACCTGCTACGCGCTGAAAACGATCCCAGTTCTGGACTTCTAGTGCTCGGCCGCTACGAGTGATCAATCCTTCCTCGGAAAGCTCGCGAAGCATACGATTGACGTGAACGGGGGTGAGGCCAGTAGCATCTGCAATCTCCTCCTGGCTGAAGGGCAAATTCATCCGCTGAGGCGTGCCCAGACCAACGGCCTCACACCGCGCGATGAATTCGCACAGCATATGAGCAATCCGCGTCCTGGCATCGCGCCGCCCCACGTTCAGAACCCACTCTCGAAAGATCGAAGCGTCGATCAGCGAGTCGCGCCACAGAGCAACCGAGATTGCCGGTCGGCGCAAAACAAGCTTGCGCAACTCTGCCTTCGATATCCAAAGTATAGCGGCATCAGTGATTGCCTGAATGTCGTGGTCGGCTCGCTCCAGAAACAGGTGCTGGATGTCGAGAATGTCGCCCGCGATGTGAAACGAGACGATCTGTCGTCCACCGTCAAAGGCCAGCTTGCTTCTTGCCGCATAGCCTTCGATGAGAAGGCAGCATTCGTCCGGAATTGTGCCTTCGCGCACCAGGTAGCTTCGCGCACGAACGTGCTCGAGGCGATGGGGCAAGGCCAGCAGCGCGTCTTCATCTTCTTCGTTTAGGGTGGGCGCCAGAAGTCGAAGCTTCCGTATCAGCGACGCGAAGAGCGGAGCGGCGCTACTCATCGGAACCTCAAAGAATGACTTATGCACGGCGAAACAATGCTCTAGGGAACGGATCGTTCCCGCAACGACTTTGGGGACGACCGGATTTTCTGCCTCGAACCATTGACCGCTTGGCCTACCAAGCTTTCGGACGGTCGCTGAACGTCCGTTTTCGGGACAGCGCCGATGCCTACTCGGGTGCAACACCAAGTGCGTTAACGAGATCCGGGCCGACTAGCGTGCCGCGCAGCCGCACCCGCTTCTCGACGAGATCCACCGGCGTACGCTGAAGCTCGAGCAGGTACCGACCGCCAAGGTCACGCCGCAGGTAAAAGGCGCCGCCATCGCGCACCAGCGTGCCAACCTCGTCGATGGGCGTACCTATCTGCTGCATGCCTTGCTTACCTCTGACGCCCTCATCTCGCGTTCGCCCTAGCACACTTGCGGGCCGATGCAGACGTCTGAGGCGTAACGGCTACTGGGCAGCTGCGCTGAGCTTCTGATGTGGGGTTGTCAGAAATGGGCGAGATACCCGCCATCGACGGCAAGGACCTGCCCGGTGATGTACGAGGCGGCGTCCGAGGCGAGAAACAGGACCGCGCCAGCGATCTCTTCCGGGCGCCCCCAACGACCGAGCGAGGTGCGCCGCGCGAGGTGCTCGGCAACCGAAGGGTCGGCGACCATCTCAGAATTCGCCTCCGTCGCGAAGAAGCCAGGCGCTACGGCGTTCACGGTGATCTGCCGACTTCCGAGCTCCGCTGCCAGTGCTCTGGTGAGACTGTCCAGCCCGCCCTTCGACATCGTGTAAGCCGCGTCGCCGGAACGAGCGATCTGGCCGGCGATTGATGTCACGTTGATGATCCGACCGCCCGGACCCATCCCGCTTGCAAGAGTGCGAGCGAGATCGAATGGCGCGACCAAGTTAGTCTCCATCAGCCGGCGAACGGCGTTGCGATCCAGGTCTTCGATAGGCCGTCGATCCCGAAGCCCCGCATTGTTAACGAGGATGTCGATCCGGCCATGCGCGGCCAAGGCGATGGCGCTTGCAACCTCATCTTCAAGATCGAAGATAGCCAGCTCCGCTGACCCACAGGTACTTTCGATCTCGTTCGCAAGAGCAGTGAGCTTGTCAGCGTGGCGGCCGTGAAGCAGCACATGGGCACCGGCCTGGGCCAGGCCAAAAGCGATCTCGCGACCTAAACCGCCGCTCGCACCCGTTACAAGAGCAACCTTGTCTGTGAGCATCACGCCGAAACGATCCTGTGAAACACCCTGGCGCCCGCCGCCACTTCGTTCCCTGGCGATATGTTCCGTCGCGCTTAGATACCAAGCGCGGGCGCTATGTCATTGCCGCAAATTTGCTTTCCGTCACTCCCACTCGATTATCCGCAACCATCATAACCGGTTGATCTTCCAGAGGAAAAATATTTCTGCACCTCTGCGATACCGTCCCAGGCACCGCGGGAAAGTCGCGCTGTTGATTTCATTGGCGGAATCCGCCGTTCTCGAAAACCGGCCTTTCCAGATCAATCGCCATCATTCGCCCCGTTCGTCGCATTTTTGCTGAATCCCGAGCTGGTCTTCGGTGGAGCAGACGCTCAAGAAAATACCCTCGGACCATCTAACAGCTGTCTCAGCATGGCTCCATCGCCGCGCGGGTATGGCACCGGTAAATCGGAATTATCACGCATTTGAGATGCGCGATAATTCCGGAGGATGAGTGAAAAGGCCGTGAGCAGAGGCGGCACTTGGATCACCCTTCCAGGCTGCTGGCGTCGTCCTGGACCCTGAATCCGAGACCTCAGCGGCAATGCGCCCCCGCCCGACGAACTCGAGCAGATGACCACAATCGCTCAAAAGTACGATGTGGCGGAGCGCGATGCCCGCAATCGCGCTCTGGGTCGCGCCGGTGATCGACACACGAAACCGCCGTCCTGGGCGGGTTTCAGCGCACGACCGCTCCCGACCCAAAGGCGGTCTTAGCTAAGGCAAGTTTCCGATCTCGGAAGCGGACATTCTGAGCCGCGCCTAGCGCACCAAAACCTTAGAATAGCTGAAGCAGGATGCCGGCATCAAAACTGGTTGGTTGCGACATTAGGCCGCCCACATTGTGTTGCGCATACGAACTACATATTACGCATACGAAGCGATTCGGGGTGGGTTCGATCAGTGGCGAGAAGTACGGGCAACAATCTTCGAACGGTGCGTCGCCCTAGGTTCATCTACTTGTTGAGCGTGGCGCAACGCCGCGTCCAAGCGGCGATCCAAGGCGACGTTGATGGGAAAACTGCGGCGCGCGCTGGGGTTCTCATGGCGTTGAGGGCGGACGGGCGGGGTATGCCGATGAAGCAGCTCGGCGCGCAGCTCGACCTCGGCGCTTCCTCGCTCTCCGGCCTCCTTGACCGGATGGGCCGTGACGGTCTGATCGAACGCCAGCCGGACCCGACGGACAAGCGCGCTTGGCACATCGTGCTCACCGATGAGGGCAAGGCGGTGCGGGCCGAAGCTGTGCGGTCCGCTCGCGTCTTAAACGACCAGCTCTGCGATGGCTTCGATGATGCCGAGCTCGCGATCGTGGCCCGATGGCTGGAAGCCGTCGGCGTTAAATTCCCAAAGGAGACAACGAAGTGACCGACCATATCAAGATAAGCAAGGCGGACGGCATCCTAACGCTCGTCATGGACCGTGCCGACAAGAAGAACGCGCTGACCAACGACATGTACGGAGTCCTCGCCGACGAGATCGAGGCGGCGCGCACGGACGCGGCGGTCCGTGTCGTCGTGATCCGGGGTGAAGGCGATATGTTCACCGCCGGCAACGACGTTGCCGAGTTCGCGTCCGCTAAACCCGGTAGCCTGCAGAACGTCGGTCGCTTCATCCGGGCTATCGCGGAAACCGACAAGCCGCTGATCGCCGCCGTGCAGGGTCGCGCCGTTGGCGTTGGCACTACCATGCTCCTGCACTGTGATTACGTCATCCTCGCCGACGATGCGAAGCTGACCACGCCGTTCGTCAACCTGGGCCTCGTGCCCGAAGCCGCGTCGAGCATGCTTCTCCCGACCCGCATCGGTCATCTGCGCGCCTTTTCCATGCTGGCGCTCGGCGAAGCCGTCGAGGCGCGTGATGCCGTGTCGTGGGGCCTCGCCACGGCCGTCGTGCCGGTTGAAGAGTTGGTCCCTGCCATCGAGGCGGTCGCCGCGCGCATTACAAAACAGCCACTCGGCGCAGTGAAGGCGACTAAGCGGCTCATGCGCGACAGCGAAGCGCTGACGGCGCACATGGGCGTTGAAGGCAAGGAGTTTGCTGAACGCCTGCAAAGCCCCGAAGCGCAGGAAGCCTTCATGGCGTTCGCGCAGCGCCGCGCGCCCGACTTCGCGAAGTTCGCGTGATCGATCGAATTCAGCTTTGAGGAGGCGCCAGTGACATTGGCGGGCAAGACGCTTTTCATCACCGGCGCGAGCCGGGGCATCGGTCTCGCGATCGCGCTGCGGGCGGCGCGGACGGTGCCAACATCGCGATCGCGGCAAGACCGCCGAGCCGCATCCCAAGCTGCCGGGAACGATCTACACTGCCGCTGCCGAAATCGAGGCGGCAGGCGGGCGGGCCTTACCGCTGATCGTTGACGTGCGCGACGTGGACTCGATCCGCAAAGGCGTCGAGACGACCGCTGTGACGTTCGGCGGCATCGATATTGTCGTTAACAATGCCTCGGCGATCTCGATGACCGGCACCTTGGCGACCGACCCGAAACGCTTCGACCTCATGCACCAGGTCAACGGGCGTGGGACGTTCCTGACTTCGCAGGCCTGCATCCCGCATCTGCGTCGGTCGGAGAACCCTCACATCCTGATGCTGTCGCCGCCCTTGGACCTGTCCCCGCACTGGTTCCAGGGGCACGTCGCCTACTCGATGGCCAAATACAACATGAGCCTGTGCGTGTTGGGCATGGCCGAAGAGTTCCGGGGAGAGGGCATCGCGTTCAATGCTTTGTGGCCGCGCACCGCTATCGCCACGTCGGCGGTCGAGTTCGCGCTGACGGGCGAAAACACCCTGCGCTTCTGTCGTCGGCCGGAGATCATGGCCGATGCCGCCCATCGCGTGTTCACCAAACCGGCGCGGGACTTCACCGGCCAATTTCTGATCGACGACACTTTCCTGTTCGCGGAAGGTGTGGAAGATTTCTCGGCCTACAGCGTGGAACCTGGCCAGCCGCTCATGCCGGACTTCTTCGTGCCGGCGACCAGCGTTCCACCGCCCGGCGTCACCATCGGCGGTAGCTGACGCATCGACTCGCCGGTTCAGAACGACCGGGTTTGACACCGCGGACGACGGCGTTGGATCGATCCAACGTGGAAGCTGGCCGGCAGGAAAATCCCCACGAGTAGTTGGTCGGATACCAGCCAAGACCAGCCGATCAGCTCCCGGCTCAATTTTCCGCCGTTGGTAGATCGGCGGGGTATCCCCGAGACCGGGCGTTCTTCCAACTGGCAGCAGTCCCGTCTCCCCATTTCCCCCGGGCCTTTTCGGGAAAGTGCGATCGGGAACAGGATCTGAGAACGCGGTTTTACGCGGGGATATCGGTAGACCAATCCTGTATGGGCTGTCCCGCTGAACCTTCCCGATCGAGACTCATCAAGCTCCGGTCACGCCCTGGCAGCACCGCCGGCAGGCGAGGAAGCACAGGCTCGGCCACTGGCTATTCGATGGTTTCGAAGCGGCCGGAAACTAGAAAAGCCATATCCCAAAAGATCGTCTCGGTCACCGCCCGGCGCTCATCCTCGATGCGGTGGGCGAGCGTGTCCAGGTCGATCTCGCCCTCGCGGACGACACCGTGCTCGATCATCCGCGGCAGCATGACGCGCGTGAGCGTCGGCAGGAAGGATTCCTCCCATGGCTGAATGAGCACGCCTTCGCTTCGGGCGTGCTCGATCGCGAAACCGGCTGCGCGCACCATACCCGCCAGGCGATAGCCGAGAGTCACGTCGCCCTTTTCCGCAGCGACGGTGTCCCAGGCCCTGTCGTAGCACTGCCGATGCACGGGAAGGTCGCCAGCGCCGGTGGGCAGATCGGCGCGCGCATGCTCCTGAAAAGCCAGGATCGTGCCCGGCCTGGCCAGTCGTGCGAGTCGGGTCAGCGTTGCAGCGGCATCGGGGAGGTACATCAGCACCCGCCGGCCGATGATTGCATCGAACAGGCCGAGATCGGGCAGTTCTCCGCTCAGGTCGGCGGTTCGGTAGTGGATCGGGGCGCTCCCGGGCTGGAGCGGCTCAGAGCGCGCCGATGCCAAGGCGTCTTCGCTCCTGTCGATACCTACCACCTCGCCTTCGGATCCGACCAGCGCGGCGACGACCCGGCTGAGATCACCGTTGCCGCATCCGACATCAAGCACGCGCATGTTCGCGGCGATGCCGATATGAGGAAAGAAGCGGGCACTCGGGGCATTGGCGGGATTGGCCAGCGCGGGCTTTTGATGTAACATTGTCACACGATAGAGAATGGGCCTGAGGCTTACAAGGCATCATCGCCGCGTCTGAAACCCGTCGAAGCGCGGGTGCTCACTCTTCCTTTGCCGCGGCGATGCCACGTCCCCAACGACCGCACCTTTAGCGATCCGCCGGCAACTCACCCTTGATGACTTGGGGCAGCGGATCACCATACGTCCCGGTTAGGCGAGATGCCATCGACCTAGTGCGGGTTCGACGTGGAGCGCGATGGAACCCGATCGGCTTCGCGCAGGATAGGATAAGTCAGCGCATATGGGTCGGAGGGCAGGAGACGATCATGAAACCATGCGAGGCGGGCGGCAGGGTCTCGCGAGAAGGCGGGATCGCTATCCAGCTTGCGCTCGAAAGCCAGCTTCATCTCAGGGTCGGTCGCTAGACGGCGGTCGGCCATTGCGGCGAGGACGAAATCGTCTGTCCCGGGTGCAGGCTGAAGCGCCTGATGGAAGAAACCCCACGCGAACAAGGAATCCTGGCTCTCCGGTTCCAGCAGAGCCGCGGCCAAGAGGCCGAGCGGCTGATCGGCAGGAACACGGACGGAGCCTGCCGGCAGGGTCTCTTGACGCTGATCATGCACCAGCTTGGCCTGGATCGGTATGCGGCCCTCGCTCGCGGGCTGCAACGCGGACCCCTCAATGCGAGCGACGTCCAGCGTCATTGTTCGAGCTTCATCGATGGTATCGTAGCGAATGCCGTGCAGCTTCAGCCTCTCGACCACGTCGGTATAGCCCGGGGGCACCCACCATGCCGTTGGCAGGCGGACATGCTCCGTTGCGGTCTGCCCGATGATCGGCATTCGAAATGCGGTGGGTCTGCCAAGCCAGCGCTGCTCAAGACGCCCTGACGCGGCGGACCGATAGGTCTCGAACGCGATGCCCTTGAAGTCCTCTATCCACCCGATCGGCTGCGCCGTCGGTTGCCAGCGGGTCATCAGGTCCGCCGGACGCGAAGCACGATCCTTCGTCTTGGCGCTCTGAATGGCAGTAGCGTCAGTGGCCGCTAGGCGCAGTGCAGCCTCCATGAGGACGTAACTGCCGAGCACGCGCTGCCGATAGGGCTTTAGATGGTGGTTCTCCACCAGCACCGTCGGCACGCTGATGAAGTCGCCATAACCTGTTGAATAGCGAGGGCCCTCTGGACTGAAGCGGATGCCCTTGGAGGGATCATGGCTGTCGATCGCGCTCGGATAGACGCCGGGGACGTGCCCGGCCTTCCGCAGCGCGTCCATTACAGCCGGGTCGAACCGTGTCTGTAGCCAGTCGGCGGTGGCGCGATGACGCGCATACTTGCCCCAGCCCGCATAGGTGAAGGTCACATCATACTGATGGTCAAAACCGTCGCTCACGTGAAAGTCGATGTAGAGCGCCGGGTCGAACCGGCGCAGCAGCGCCACGATCGCCCGCGTCTCGGGTGCGTCCAGCTTGGCATAGTCGCGGTTGAGATCGAGGTTACGCGCATTGGCGCGGTAGCCTTTGGCGAAAGGTATGCGATCGTGCGGGCGGTTCCCTGAACTCGTCCGCTCATGCCCATCCACGTTAAGGATGGGGACGAAGACCAGATCGACTTTGTCGAGAAGGCTGGCCTTATCGCGCAGCGCGATGTCGCGCAGGAGCATGAGGCCGGCATCCTTGCCATCGATCTCGCCCGCGTGGATTCCTGCCTGCACCAGCACCACCGGTTTCCCATCCCCGCCCTTGCTGGCACGCACATAGAGCAGGTCGCGTCCCTCGGATGTCTGGCCGAACGTCTCCAGTGAGATGAGCGGCGAGGCTGCGGCGAGGTGCTCCAACCACGCACGGGTTTCCCGATACGACGGGGAAGAGGCGAAGCGAGCGCGTTCAACCGGAGTGGCCAAGGCATCGCTGGGAGGGACGATCAGCTTTTCGCTCCTGCCCGACCAAGCGACCGAAGGAGGTAGCGCATCCTGAGCAGCCGCAGGAACAGAGAAAATACAGGCGGTCGCCGCGAGAACGGCAGAGCGGAAGGTCATGGTCACTCCTCAACAATCTTCAGCCAACGGTGATCGGCATACGCGCGAGCAGCCTCGCTCCCGCCGCTGGGCACCAGCCCCCTCCCCGGTGTTCTAGGGCCGAAAGGCTCGAGCAGCGCGCGGTCGGGAATTCTTGCGCGGCATGTTGCACTGCGGCGATGTCTCTGTATGTGATAACGTATCGCGTCAAGCCTTGATGTATTTGTGGCAGGGCAGTGCCTTTGTTGCGCTGTGATCCACGAGGCACCGACGGCACGTGAATGATTCAACAGGGGCACCAATGAACGTCATGAAGACCAGCGCAGGACGGCTAATCGCATTCGGCTTCCTTTCCACCGCCGTCACGGCACCAGCATGGTCGCAGCAAACGGTCAGGACGGGTGAGGCGGACCCGCAGGAGGTTGCGGATCGACCCGAAGATGACATCATCGTCTCCGGCCAGCGCCAGGCTTATGTCGGAGACTTTCCGATGCGCGACGTGCCGCAGAGTATCCAGTCGATTAAACCGGCGACCCTTCGCGATCTCGGCATCACCCGCTTGGAGAACGCGCTCGATCTGGTGAGCGGCATTGCACACCTCAACGACTTCGGCGGATTGTGGGAAAGCTATTCGGTGCGCGGGTTCGCAGGGGATGCGAACAACGTGCCCAGCGGGTTCCTCGTCAACGGCTTCAACGGCGGTCGCGGCTTCTCCGGTCCGCGCGACACGTCCAGCGTCGAGCGCATCGATGTGCTGAAGGGGCCGACCTCGGCATTGTTCGGCCGCGGCGAACCTGGCGGGACCGTCAACATCATCACCAAAAAGCCCGAGTTCAAGCGATCGGGCTACGCGCAACTCCAGGTCGGCAGCTTCGATAATTACCGGATCGAAGGCGATTTCACCACGCCGCTGTCCGACACCTTCGCCGTGCGGATCAACGGCGCGTACCATGATGCGAAAAGCTATCGCGACGAGGTCGAAACGAAAAAGATATTCCTGACGCCCTCGCTGCTCTGGCGACCTGCGTCCGGCACGACCGTGTCCTACGAGCTGGAATTTGCCTCGCAGGACATCGTCTTCGATCGCGGCATCCCGATCCTCGACGGAGACTTCGATCGTCTGCCTCGCTCCCGTTTCCTGGGTGAGCCAAGCGACGGGCCGTTCCGCATCGACGTGCTCGGGCACCAGTTGCAGCTTCAGCACGATTTCAGCGACCGATGGAGCTTGCTGCTGGGCGCCGGCCACCGCACCACCCACATCCGCGGCACGGGGCAGTATCCCGAGCTTGTCCGATCGCGCCAGCCGCTGTTCGTGGATGGCCGCACCCTCGCGCGCCAGCGCCGCTACACCAATCACCGCTCGGAGAATCTGATCGGTCGTGCCGAGCTGACCGGGCGCTTCGACGTCGCCGGCCTGGGCAACACGTTGGTGGTGGGCGCGGACTATGATTATTTCGAGCTCGATCAGCTCACCAGCCGCTCACGGCCGCCGATCTACAATCCCGCGCTAAGCCTGGAGCAGATCAACGGCATCGACATCTTCAACCCGGTTTACGGCGCATTCCCGCAGCCGGGTGATCGTCCGGGGCTGCCCGGTGCGGAAATCGTCTTCAGCCGCAATGAACGCGATCACAGCTGGGGCACGTACTTCTACGACCAAATCGATCTCGCTCCCTGGCTGAAGGTACGAGTGGGCGGACGCTATGATGAGTTCCGCCAGCGGCTGTTCAACCGCCAGCCGCCAAACCGCATCATTCCAAATCCGGCGCGCCAGCACGTCCGGCGCTTCAGTCCTCAGGGCGGCATCGTGGTCCAACCGACCGAGACGGTGTCGCTCTACGGCAGCTACGGGCGCGGCTTCCGCCCGAACAACGGCGCCAACTCCCGGGGCGAGACATTCTCTCCGGAACTGTCGGAGGCGTATGAGGCGGGCGTGAAGTATATCTCGCGCGACGGCCGGATCACCGCGTCGCTGGCTGCTTACACTACCGACAAGTCGAACATCCTGACTGCCGATCCCAATCCCGCCAACTCTGGCTTGGTGGTGGCGGTCGGCTCAGCGCGCAGCCGCGGTATCGAATTCGACCTGAACGCGCGCCTTCCGAATGGCTTCAACGTCATCGCGGCCTATGCGTACACCGACGCTTTCTGGACCGATGAATTCCGCGACCCGGACTTCGCGCTTCCCATCCTGCCCGGTGATCCGCTGATCAACGTGCCCAAGCACAGCGGCAACATCCTGGTGACTAAGGATTTCACCATCGGGGAGCGCACCGCCATGATTGGTGCCGGCGTCCAGTACATCGACAAGCGCCTTGGGGAGACGGGGACCGCGTTCACGCTGCCTGCCGCGACACTGGTGAAGGTGCTGGCTGGCGTCGATCTGACCGATCGCCTGCGGGTGAGCGGAAACATCGACAATCTGTTCAACGAGCGCTGGTTCTCCAGCTCCTATGCGGCCCTCTGGACCATGCCGGGCGCGCCGCGCACTGCGATGGCACGGCTGCACTATCGCTTCTGAGAAGCGGCAGGTGCCTCGGCAGGTATGTTCCAGTGCAAGAGAGCGCAGCTCGTGCCATCGTCGCCGATCAATGACCTTCCACAGCCGATTGCGCGATATCTGCGAGGGTAAGCTTGGCGAACTCAGTCCGGATAACGTCTTCCCCAACGCCAAATGCCGCTGTTAGAGCGGTGTTAGCGGCGCGCTCCACCGGGCAGACTGGCTGGTCGTTCGACAAGCCCGGCGCCAGTATGGGCCCTTGATCAAGCGCGTCTTGAACGTCGAGAACGGTCAATTCGGCGAGCGGTCGTTGCAACGTCCATCCGCCACCTCGCCCGCCTTCGGAATGCACGATCCCTCTTGCCTTCAGCAGGCCCATCATCCTGCGCACGACTACAGGGTTCGTGTTGAGCATGCGCGCGATCGTGTCCGAGGTTTCGCGACCGCCCAATAGCGCCATGTGAACGAGAACATGGACCATCCGCGCCAACCGTCCATCCTGTTTCATTCGTCATCACTTTCCGTAACAATGCATGTTGCACTTTGGCGCAGTACCGATATACCGCAACTGGGATTGTTACGGAACGGGCGATTGATGTGGATCAGCGAGCTATCTTGAAACACGGGTTTGCCGCGGCCGTCTCAGCGTCGTTTCCGCAAATGTCAAAGGCGGCAATCACGTTGCGGGGAAGCATCATGAAGCAGCGCCATGTGGAAACCAGCACGATCAAAATGAACGTGGTCGATGAAGGCCATGGGCCTGCCATCCTGCTCTGCCACGGCTTCCCCGAGACCTCTTATGCTTGGCGGCATCAGATCGAAGCACTCGCCAAGGCTGGCTTTCGCGCGATTGCCCCCGACATGCGGGGCTATGGGGGGAGCGAGCAGCCTCGCGCGGTTGACGAATATAGCGTCTTCCACGTGGTCGGCGACATGATCGCGCTGCTCGACGTGTTGGGCGAACAACACGCTGTGATCGTCGGCAATGACTGGGGCGCTACGATTGCCTGGCAGGCCGCGCAGATGCGCCCGGATCGCTTCCGCGGGGTAGTGGCGTTGAGCGTGCCGATCATGGGGAGGCCGCCAGTTCCCCCTACGCGCATTTTCCCACGGAGCGACGACGCCGAACTTTACACGCTCTACTTTCAAGAACCGGGCGTCGCGGAAGCCGAACTGGAGCGAGATACCCGGCGCACATTGCGTAAGCTCCTTTTCGCGGCTTCGGGTGATGCTGGCCCACGCCAGCCAGGAGACGCCACGCCAAATCCCTTCGGCATGGTCTCGCGGGATGACGGCCTTCTGGCGCCCCTTCCGGATCCCAAGGAACTGCCTGCCTGGCTCTCCGAGGCTGATCTGGATGTCTACGCGGATGCATTCACACGGGCCGGCTTCCGTGGGGGCCTGAACTACTATCGCAACCTGGACCGCAATTGGCAGCTTCAAGCCGCGCTGGCCGGGATCAAGGTCGAGCTGCCGGCGCTGTTTATCGCAGGCGAGCGCGATACCGGATTACAGATCCCGGGCATGTCGGAGATCATCAAGGCCGTGCCGACGCTCGCACCCCGTATTCGCGCGCCGCTTATCATCGAGGGTGCCGGACACTGGGTTGCCCAAGAGCGTCCTGACAGCGTCAGCGCGGCGATTATCGAGTTCGCCGTCACGACGTTCGCGGCGATGTAACCGATAGCCTACCCCCACTTTGTCGCTCGTGAGAATGCTGGGCAGTTCCCGAGTCACCATCGTTTTCGAAACAACTGCCGGTGTACGCATGAACGACGCTGAGCAGCCGATTGTGGGTCTCAGCGGCCGGTACCCGCCGGACAGCTAACGACCCAGACTCTGACGTCCGAGCCTAACCTAGCGATTCCCGAGACCTGCCGTTCAGCTGCTAGCAGCGAGCCGGCACTCGTTTCCGAGAACGTACCTACGCTGTGGTGACACGGAAGCGAGCAGGCGGAAAACGAAGTACTACGGCGAAGCCGTTCCGAAGAGTGCGGAAGTCCAGATTGCCCTCAGCCGAAGCGATCGCCATTTGAGCGATCGGCAGGCCGAGGCCGGTACCGGTCGCACGAGCGCCGCGCCCCCTCTCGAAGCGACGGCGCACCCGATCCTCGTCCTCCGGCGGAATCCCGGCTCCGGTGTCGATCACCCGGAGTTCGAGATCGCCATCGAGCGCGCATTCGATGCGCACATCGCCAGGGCCACCGTGCAGCACCGCGTTCTCGACGAGGTTACCCAGCGCCAGCCGCAAGGCGTCTTCGTCCAGCGCCACTTCAAGGGATGGACGGCTGCACGCCGTCGCAATCCGGCGACCGCTGCGGTGCGCGATCAGACCATAGTCCTGCTCGATCGCCGCGATCGCGTCATCGATCGACACCCATGCGCCGGCTCGGCGCTCGTGCCGTTCCTGCCCAGCAAGGTCGAGCAGCTGGCGCACCAGGCGGCTGGTCCGATCTGCAGAGGCGACGATCCGCTCCAGCGCATGGTCCCGCATCGCCGGATCGATCGCCCGCCGTGCAACCTCTGCCTGGGTCTTCAGCCCGGCCAGTGGCGTCTGCAGTTCATGTGCGGCGTTGGCTACGAAGGCGCGCTCCGCTTGTCGGGCGCGATCCAGTTCAATCAACAGCGTATCCATCGCTCGCACCAGCGGTGTAAGCTCGCTCGGCACGGGGTCGACCTTCAACGGTGCAAGGCTGTCCGGCGAACGAGCCGCGATCGCCTCGGCAATCCTTCCGAGCGGCCGCAGCCCCCGACTGACTCCAAGCCAGAGGAGAACGCCAAGGGCGACGAGTCCGGCCACTGCGGGCAGAACGAGGCCAAGCAGCAGATCGCGCACCAGCCGCTCGCGGATCGCGAGATTGTCGCCGATCATCACCCGGACACCCCGTTCGGGATCGACATGCGTGTAGACCCGCCAACGCCGCTCCCCAACAAACCGTTCCGTGAAGCCGGGCCTGCCGCCCGCCAGCGGGGCGTCAGGCGTTCCCGCGGAACGGCCAATCAACCCGCCGTCCAGAGACCATATCTGGCACGACAGATCGCGAGAGTAGCGGATCGGGAGGGGGGGCATCTCCGGATCGTCGCGTCGCCACGTCCAGTGCGGCAACCATCCGGGCAGCCTCCATGAGTCGCCGGTCGAGTACCCGCTCGACCTCCGCCCGTGCCGACATGCCGGTCCAGATTGCCGCGCCTGCCCACACCAGCAAGGTGACGGCAGCGACGAGCGCGAACAGGCGAAGACGAAGCGACCGCATCATCGCGACAGACGGTAGCCTTGTCCTCGTACCGTCTCGATACGTTCGCGACCGAGCTTCGCACGCAGCTTGTGAATGTGCACTTCCACGGCGTTGCTTTCCACCTCCTCCTGCCAACCATAGATCCTGTCTTCCAGCAGGCGGCGTGACAGCACGTGCCCAGGGTGCTGCGCCAGTGCATGGAGGATCGCGAACTCCCTGCGCGACAAAGCGACCGCCTGGCCGGACAGCGTCACGGTTCGCCGCGCAACGCTGATGACCAACCGGCCCAGGACGATTTCGTCCGACGCCCGTCCGCCCTGCCGCCGAAGCATGGCGCGCACGCGGGCAGCCAGTTCCGAGAGGTCGAACGGCTTGCCGAGGTAATCATCGGCACCGGCATCGAGCCCGTCGACCCGATCGGCGACGAGGTTGCGAGCGGTGAGGAGCAGGACTGGTATGGTGACCTCCGAGCGCCGCCATTCTGCCAGCAGGTCCAACCCGGAACCATCCGGCAGCCCGATGTCGAGGACCACGCCGCCGTGATCGTTGATCGACAAGCCTGCACGTGCGTCTTCGATCGAGGCGACGGCGTCGACTTCGAACCCCTCCAGGCTCAGCCCGGCGGCGATGCCGTCGCGCAGCACGTCATCGTCCTCGATCAGCAGGATCCGCATCTCGCTTCAGTCAACCTGCAAACTTATGCCCGCCTTAACGCCAGCTAAGGCTCTCTTAAGCTGAGGGAGGAATGGGCGCCAACATGGACGGCATCATCAGCCTTGGCCCCTTCATGATTGCGACCGACCGAGCATTGGCGATCGCTGCGATCTGGGCATTTCTCGCCATCGCGACGTGGATCGCCGCCCGGACCGGAAGCAACGCCGGCCAGGCGGGCTGGACTGCGATCGGGATCGGGTTCGTCGCTGCGCGGCTGGGCTATGTGCTCGAAAACCTGCCCGCGTTTCTGCTGGAACCCTGGACAGTGATTGCCGTGTGGCAGGGCGGCTTCTCCCCTTGGGTGGGCGTTGCGGCGGCGGCATTGGCGCTGCTCGTCAAGATGGGGCGGCGTCGGGCAACCGTTCTGATGCTCGGCGCGCTGGGCGGGCTGTCGCTCACCCATGCGGCGGTGAGCGCCGCCATCGAACCGAAGGCCAAGCAGCTGCCAGAAGGACTCCAACTCACTACCCTGACGGGGAGACCGGTCGCGCTGGACGGAATGCGCGGCCACGGATTCGTCCTGAACCTCTGGGCCACCTGGTGTCCGCCGTGTCGGCGTGAGATGCCGATGGTGATCGACGTGGCAGCGACCTCAAGCGTGCCCGTGCTTCTCGTCAACCAGGGCGAGCCGGCGGGACGAGTGAAGGCCTTTCTCTCGATCAATGACATGCCCAGCGACGCAATCTTGCTCGACGCGACCCAGCGCGTTGCCGGCGCCACGGGTGCGCGCGCGTACCCGACGACCATTTTCGTGAACGCGGATGGCGAAATCGTTCGCGTCCACGCCGGCGAGATCTCGCGAGCAGCTCTGACCTCCGGGATTCGCGAGCTGGAAAGGAAACAACAATGAAGAAAGTGACGATCTTGGGCCTGGCAGCGATTGCCCTGCTGTTGGTGGGCGCTGTTGTTGGACGTTTGGGCACCGCCGATCGCGCCCAAGCGCAGACGTTCGAGGAAACGGGCGACACCCGGCGGGCCGCCGAAGGTGCCCGAATTCGGGCGGAAATTCAGAACGATCCGCTGGCGCCGACGGTCGCGCGCAAGGGTGCCGACGTGACGCTCGTCCTGTTCTCCGACTATCAATGCCCCTACTGCCGCAAGGTGCATCCGGCTCTCGAGCAGCTGATGCGTGAAGATCCCAAGGTGAAGGTCGTGTATCGCGACTGGCCGATCTTCGGTGCCGGATCGGTCGAAGCCGCGCATGTCGCGATCGCCGCCAAATATCAGGGCAAGCACGCCGCCTTCAACAACGCGTTGATGGAAACACCGGGCAAGGTTTCGTCGCAGACGATCCGGGCTGCGGCAAACAAGGCGGGTGTCGACTGGGCGAGGCTTCAGGCGGACCTCCAGGCGCACAAGGGCGATATCGACGCACTAATCGACCGCAATGGCCGCTATGCCATGATGATGGGCCTGAGCGGGACGCCGGCGCTGCTGGTGGGACCCTATCTGATCCCCGGCGCGGTCCACCTTGGTGGACTTCGCAAGGCGGTCACGCTTGCCCGCACCGCTCCGGACGCGGCTGCGGACTGACTGCAATGCTGCTCCGGCTCTTGATCGCGCTTTGCGCGGCCATCGCTACCCTTTCGCCCGGCAATGCTCAGGGGCCCACCTCGCACATAGCTGCCGAAATGGCCGTGCGCGTGTCCGATCCACGTCCCGGGGCGGGCACACGAATCGGCATCACCATGACACCGCAATCCGGTTGGCACGCCTATTGGCAGAACCCTGGCGACAGCGGGCTTCCGCCAGAGGTGACATGGACCCTGCCGGAGGGCGTGACGATCAGTGCGCTCGAACATCCCGCACCGAGCCTGCTGACGCTGGGCGGCCTGGCGAGCTATGTTCACGAAGGGCGCTTCACGCTCCTCGCGCATCTGCGTGTCGATTCCTCGGTGCCGAGCGGAACGCCATTGCCTGTCCGCGGGGCGCTGACATGGCTCGCATGTTCCGACAGCCTGTGCGTGCCCGAGCGGGCAAACCTCGCGATCGACCTCGTCGCAGGCGACGCGAGCTCGATCGGCAAGAACGCCGACCTGCTTCGCCGCGGCGAAGCGGTGCTTCCGCGCCCGGCAAAAGGACAGATGCGCGTCACGCGCGAGCAGGACCGGTGGGAGTTTCGGATCGATCCGGAGGCCGGAATCGATCGCGGCAAGGTCCGGCTCTATCCCGCTACCGAGGGTTGGTTCAGCGCCGACGCCCGGCAGCGGGTCGGCGTCTCCGGCGACCAGCTTCTTATTTCGGTTGCCGCAAGCGGAAGCGCGCCGGCCGGCACATTCAAGGGGGTTCTGAGCGATGGACGGCGAGCCGTCGTGGTGCAGGCCCGGACCGGCATCGATGCAGGCACCGCCAAGGCACCACTCCCGCAGGTCAAGTCCGTCGGGGAGACTATTGCCGCCACTGCTCCGACCGCTCCGGCGCAGACGACGGCCGAAGCCGTATCCGACGTCCGACAAGACGAAGCTCCTTCCGTCGCCCTGGCGCTGATCGGCGCGCTGATCGGCGGGCTGCTGCTCAACCTCATGCCCTGCGTCTTTCCGATCCTCTCCCTGAAGGCGCTCAGTCTTGCGCGGTCCGGCGCAGATCAGCGCGCCGCGCGGATCGAAGGCATCGCCTATGTCGGAGGCAGCGTCCTCGCGACAACCGCGCTGGGCGCGGTGCTGCTCGGCGCGCGCGCCATGGGCCATGAGATCGGCTGGTCATTCCAGTTGCAGGATCCTCGGATCATCCTTGCCTTGGCGATTCTTGCGCTCGGTATCGCCCTGAACCTGGCCGGCCTATTCGAAGTCCACGGTCCGTCGATGAGCGGCGGCTGGCTATCACGCCGCGACTGGGTCGGCGCCTTTGGCACCGGCTTGCTCGCGGCAGTCATCGCAACGCCGTGCAGCGGGCCCTTCATGGGCGTTGCGCTGGGCGCGGCACTGCTGCTCCCGGCGCCAGCGGCACTCGCAATCTTCGCGGGGCTCGGACTTGGCATGGCGCTCCCGTTCCTGCTGATCGCCTTCGTTCCTCGCCTGCAGCGATTGCTGCCCAAGCCGGGTTCCTGGATGGCCGATCTCCGCCGCATCCTGGCAATCCCCATGCTGCTCACCGCGCTCGGCCTGGCATGGGTTCTCGGCCGGCAGGTCGGTGTGACCGGCATGGTGCTGGGTCTGGCGCTCGCCACGCTTGCGGCGATCGGCCTGTGGTGGGTCGGTATCCGCCAGCATCGCGGCAAGCGGGTTGCGATCGCACTCGTTCCGGTCGGGGCCGCCTTCTTCGCGACCGCAGTCATCGAGCTGCCTGCGGCGAGCGCTGCGGCCGCGTCGACGGAGTTGGCGACCGAGACGTTCTCGGAGAAGCGCTATGCGGAACTGCGCGCCGCCGGCACGCCGGTCTTCGTCGACATGACAGCCGACTGGTGCCTGATCTGCCAGGTCAACCAGCGCGTCGCGATCGATCGCCCCGCGACCCAGCAAGCCTTCCGCGCGGCGGGCGTCGTCACGCTGATCGGCGACTGGACGCGCGGCGATCCGGCGATCACGCGCTTCCTGGCGAGCAAGGGGCGCAACTCCATCCCTTATTATCTCTACACGGATGCGAGCGGGCGGACGGAGGAGTTGCCGCAGGTGCTGACGTCCGATCTGCTCGTGAAGCTCGTCTCCGCCGAGCCGTGAGAGGCTGCGGGCTAGGCTGGGAGCTGGGCTACGACCGACCAGCTCCGTCCGCGGCCCGGCGGAACAGCGCGAAGCCCGCGATCATCCCGCTACAGAAAACGAGGGCGGGGCCTGGGTGCACCGCCAGGGCGGCGACGGCCGGGCCCGGGCACAAACCCACCAGACCCCACCCGATCCCGAACAGCGCCGCCCCCCCGATCAGCCGAAGATCGATCGGTCTGGTCGGGGGCAGGTGGAAATGGGATTCGACGAGCGGGCGGGAGCGGCGACCCACGAACATCCAGGCCAACGCCATGGGGAACAATGCGCCCCCCATGACAAAGGCAAGCGTCGGATCCCACGCGCCGCCGACGTCCAGAAACGCCCGCACGCGTGCTGGATCGATCATCCCGGAAACCGCAAGCCCAGTGCCGAACAGGATTCCCGAAACGGCCGAAACGATCGTCGGCGCTTTCACGCTGCCCATCCGGTCATCCGCAGGATGGTCGCGGTCGCGATGCCCGTCGCCATGAAGGTCGCCGTGGCGACCAGCGAGCGCGGGGAAAGTCGTGCCATGCCGACCACGCCGTGCCCGCTCGTGCAGCCCGAGCCCAGTCTCGTGCCGAAGCCGACGACGAGACCGGCCAATACCAGCAACGGCAACGATGTCGGGAAATGCGACTCTACCCCGATTACGACTGCAACGAGCGCCGCACCGGCGGGCAGGCCGAGCATGAAGGCAAGCGCCCCTTGCCGGGGTGCACCTTCGCGAGACAACCCGAGCGCCCGGGCGTACAAACCACTACACCCAGCCACCCGACCGTTAGCGATCAGCATCAATGCCGCGGCGAGACCAATGATGAGGCCTCCAGCTAAGCCGGTGAGAGCAGCTCCGACGTCAAGTTCCATGTTGGCCAACTCCTTGACCCTGCTTCACGCAGTCTGCGCGCCAACGAATATCATGATTTAGGTAACTATGTATGTTTCGTGCGTCAACGGAACGGATCATAGTAGCGCGACCGCAGCCGTCTTGGCATCTCTCCGCTGCAACCAAGCGGGCCGCGCGCCTGTCGCCCGGGAGTCGGTCGACCGGAGGGGACGGGCTCTTGTAGTCACTCAGGCGGGATGGAGAGTGGGTTGAATGCCAAGAATATTGCTTCTGGCGGCTTCATTGATCGTGTGCATTTCTGAAGCGAGCGCCACAGCTGCCGATGATCGCCACCCGGTCGTCCAGAACTTCGGTGCAATCACCAAAGTGCCAGACGCGAAGGAGCGGCCCGATCCGTCGCTTCGCTACCGGGTGCTCTTTGACATCAGCAAGGGGGCTCCGGCCACAGGCGGGGTCAATCCAGGCTTGGAGAAGGTCGCCCGGTTCCTCAATCTGCTCGGCGGCGACGGGGTTCGTCCTCGGCCCGGCGATGTCGTTGTCGTGATCCATGGCCCCGCGACTTCGCTCGTGCTCAGCGATGCCGCCTACGCGCAACGCAACAAGGGCGGGCACAATCCCAATCTGCCTCTGATCGCGGCGCTGCGGTCCGCCGGGGTGTCGATGCGCGTCTGCAGTCAGGCGCTTCTCGGGAACCGCATTGCCAGCGCCGAGCTCGCCGACGGCATCGAGGTAGACGTCTCCGCCATGACCACGCTTGCAACCCTGCAGCTGCGCGGATGGGCGCTCATTCCGGATTGATTCTCAAGGCGTCCGCCAACGCGAGTCTGCCGCGTCAAGGATGCGCCTTGCGGAAGTTCAGGGCCGAAGCGACGTTCAGGAACTCGGCGGGGTCCTCGAGGTCGGCGAGGATCGGACAATCGGGACGCTCGTCGCCGGCGCAGCAGTCGATCAGCGTCTCCAGCGTGCCCGCCATCTGTTCCAGGCTCGCGATCCGCTCGCGCAGGTTGGCGATGTGCGCCTTTGCGATGCGCTTCACGTCCGCGCTCTGGCGGGAACGGTCGCGCCAGAGGTCCAGCAGGTCATTGATCTCCGCAACGGCAAAGCCCAGGTCCCGCGCACGGCGGATGAACCGAAGGACGTGCACATCCGCGGGCGAATAATCGCGATACCCGGAGTCCCGTCGTTCGGCCTTCGGGATCAGGCCGATCTGCTCGTAATGACGGATCATCTTGGCGGAGACGCCCGAGTCCTTCGCCGCTTGCCCGATGTTCATCCTGGCTTCCCTTGCTACGCGCGTTCCGCTGCTGCCAACCCACCGGCCCGACGCAGGCGCAGCGCGTTGCCCAGCACGAACACGCTCGACAGTGCCATCGCACCCGCCGCGAGGACAGGTGACAGCAGCACGCCCGATATCGGCCACAACACGCCCGCCGCCACCGGGATCAACGCGACATTGTAGGCGAACGCCCAGAACAGGTTCTGGCGGATGTTGCCGATCGTCGCCCGCGAGAGCGCGATCGCCGTCGACACGCCGTTCAGTTGCCCCGACATGAGGACGATGTCGGCTGCCTCGATGGCGATGTCGGTCCCGGTGCCGACCGCGATGCCCACGTCCGCCTCCGCCAGCGCCGGCGCGTCGTTGATGCCGTCGCCGACGAAGGCGACCCGCCCGTGTTCGGCCTTGAGGCGGCGGATGGCATCCACCTTGCCTTGCGGCAGCACCTCGGCGACGACCGCGTCGATGCCGAGCGGGTCCGCGATTGCCTCAGCAGTGCGGCGATTGTCCCCCGTGATCATCGCGACCTTGAGGCCGAGGGCATGAAGTGCGGCGATGGCAGCCGGCGTGCTCTGCTTGACCGGGTCGGCGACGGCGATCACTGCCGCCAGTCTGCCGCCAATCGCCGCATAGAGCGGCGATTTGCCTTCGGCACCCAGCCGCGCGGCCTCTTTGGCGAACACGCCGGGGTCCAGGCCGATGTCACGCATGTAGCGGTCGGCGCCGACCTGGACGCGCTCCCCCTCTACCTCTGCCTCCACACCCAGCCCAGTGGCCGAGGAGAAGGCGGTGGCGGTCGGCAGGACGACACCCTCCTCACGCGCCGCCGCCACGATGGCGCGGGCGATCGGGTGCTCGGACTTGTCCTCAACGGCGGCGATCCGGCCGAGCACATGGCCGCGCTCGAAGCCGGGCGTCAGCACCAGATCGGTCAGCGTGGGCCGGCCTTCCGTCAGCGTACCCGTCTTGTCGAGCGCAACGACCTGCGCATCCTTCAGCAACTGGAGCGCTTCGCCCTTGCGGAACAGGATGCCCAGCTCCGCGCCGCGGCCGGTGCCGACCATGATTGCCGTCGGCGTCGCCAGCCCCATGGCGCAGGGACATGCGATGATCAGGACGGAGACAGCATTCACCAGCGCGTAGGTCAACGCGGGCGACGGTCCAAAGGCGAGCCAGGCGGCGAAGGTCAGCGCTGCGGCAGCCATGACGGCGGGAACGAACCACAGGGTCACCCGATCGACCAGCGCCTGAATCGGCAGCTTGGCGCCTTGGGCCTGTTCGACCATGCGGATGATCTGCGACAGCATCGTAGCCTCACCCACCGCCGTCGCGCGGAAGGCAAGCGCGCCCGTCTGGTTGACGGTGCCACCAACCAGTGCTGCGCCGGTGCGCTTTGCGACCGGAATCGGCTCGCCGGTGATCATCGACTCGTCCACGAAGCTTTCGCCCTCGACCACGGCCCCGTCGACCGGGATGCGCTCGCCGGGCCGGACCTCGACCAGATCGCCCGCAACCACGTCCGCGATAGGCATGTCGACGGGCACCCCGTCGCGGAGCACGCGCGCGGTCCTGGGTTGAAGACCGACAAGCCGCTTGATCGCTTCGGAGGTTCGGCCCTTGGCACGCGCCTCCAGATAGCGGCCGAGCAGGACCAGGACGACGATCACGGCCGACGCCTCGTAATAGACGTTGACCGTGCCCGCGGGCAGACGATCGGCAGCGAAGGTCGCGACCAGCGAATAGGCGAAGGCGGCGAGCGTGCCCACCGCCACCAGCGAATTCATGTCGGGCGCAAGCCGCAGGAGCGCAGGAATTCCCTTTCTGTAGAAGCGGAAGCCCGGACCCAGCAGGACGAGCGCGGTCAGCGCGAACTGGATGTACCAGCTCGTCTGCACCCCGATGGTGCGGGCGACGAGCATGTGGACGCCCGGGATCAGGTGCGCGCCCATTTCGAGCAGAAAGACCGGCAGCGCCAATGCCGCCGCGACGATCAGGTCGCGCCTGAGGCCGCGGCGCTCCTCTTCCTTGCGGCCGGCTGCTTCCTCGTCCGAGGCGCCCGTCGCCCCAAGCGCACGTGCGGAATAGCCCGCGCGTCCGATCGCGGCGATGAGCGCAGCCCTGTCGGCTGCGCCCCGCACCGTTGCCCGCTCGGTCGCCAGATTGACGCTCGCTTGCTCCACGCCCGGCACCATCGCCAGTGCGCGTTCGACACGCCCGACGCAGGAGGCGCAGGTCATCCCCTCGATGCCGAGCTCGACTGTGCTGGTGGGCACGTGGTAGCCGGCTGACTGGATTGCGGCGACGAGCGCGCCCCGATCAGCGCGTTCATCCCCCTCGATCGCCGCGCGCTCGGTCGCCAGGTTGACGTTGGCTGCACGGACGCCGGGCACTTTCCTCAGCGCGCGTTCGACCCGCCCGACGCACGAGGCGCAGGTCATGCCCTCGATCGGCAGGTCGATGGTCCGAACGCCGGGATCAGCGACGTCATTCTTGGCGGCTAACATCATGATTTGCTGGCACTCGATGTTCTTGACCCCGCCCATGTGGGGCTTCCCATCGTTGGAAGGTCAAGGGGCGGGATGAGCAAGTGCCGCGTTCGACCGCTGCCTTGAAGCGCACGGCTAGGTCAGTTGGCGCACGATGCTCTTTTTGAGAAACCAGCCTTGACCTTCCAACGATGGGAAGCCCCATCTGGGGTCCATCAACCCGATGGGAAAGGAAGATCGCAATGCAATTCCATGTTCCGGACATGAGCTGCGGCTCGTGCGTGCGCCACATCAACGAGGCGATCGCGACGACCGATCCGGCGGCGAAGATCGAGGCCGACACGGTGTCCCGAAAGATCACCGTGACGACCGCCGCAAGCCAGGAAGAAATCTGCCGGGTTCTCGCGGAAGACGGCTATCCGGCTACGGCTCTCTAGGAACGAGGAGACGAAGCGTGAGAAAAACCGCCAGCTTTCTAATCAGCGCCGCCGTGTTCTTCGCGTCGGCGCCATCGGCCGCCGTGGCGGCGGAGCCACAGGAGAAGGATAGGGGAATGTCGGAGCATCAACATTCGAGCCACGGCGCCGCCGGTGCGTCAGATGATCCCGCCGTCCGCGAGTTCCAGGAAATCAACAGCCGCATGCATCGCGATATGGCGGTTGAGTTCACCGGAAATGCCGACATCGACTTCATGCGGGGGATGATCCCGCATCACGAAGGCGCGGTGGAGATGGCAAGGGTCGCCCTGAAGTACGGCAAGGATCCCGAAGTCCGCCGCCTCGCTGCCGAGGTCATCGCGGCTCAGGAACGCGAGATCGCGCAGATGAAAGCATGGCTGACCAGGCACGCCAAGTGAACACCTGCGCATAGCCGTAGCTAGACCGATGCAAGCGGCGGGGCGGCTGTTCGGCGCTGCCGAAAGGCGATCAGGACGATCACCGCCGCCAGTACCAGCGGGAACGCGGACGCGCAGACCACTTCCCAGCCGAACCGCACGAGCACGCCGCCCGACAGGAACGAGCCGACCGCGACCGCACCGAACACGATGAAGTCATTCGCGGATTGAACGCGCGCGCGTTCCTCGGGACGGTGTGTCTCCAGGACCATGGCCGAAGCGCCCGCGAAGCCGAAGTTCCACCCGACTCCCAGCACGATCATCGTGGCGAGGAAGTGGGCGCTCGTCATGCCCACCAGTCCGATCGCTGCCGCGATCGCGATGATGATGAGACCAGCGGCCGTCACGATGGTCGCGCCGAAGCGGGTGATGAGCCGTCCGACGATGAAGCTCGGAGCATACATGGCGACGACATGCCATTGCACCGCCGTGTTGGCGTGATGCTGCGCCAGGCCATGCATGCGCATGGCGAGCGGCGCCGATGTCATCAGGAAGTTCATCAGCAGGTACGTCACCAATCCGGAGATCACGGCCGTCAGGAAGAGAGGCTGGCGCGCGATCTCCCGGAACGGTCGCCCGGAGGTCGCCGGGCCGGCGATCGGCCGGTCCAGTGTCACGCGGGAGAGAAGCAGGCCTGCCAAGAGGGCCACGACCGAACTCGCAAGATAGGTGCCGAGAAAGTCGCGTCCCGGAATCCAGTCCATCGTGAGGCTGACGAGCTGCCCGCCGACGATCCCGGCGAGAACGCCCCCCGCCAAGACCGTGGAGAGCGCCCGCGCCTTCGCCACGGGCGGAACGCATTCTGCTGCCGCGAAGCGAAACGTCAGCACGACCGCCGCATAGGCTCCCGCCAGGATCGTCGAGAGGCAAAAGGTCAGAAAGGACTGGATCGACAACGCAAGCGCCGCGAACAGGCCTGACAGAACCCCCAGGATGTTGCCGATCAGGAACACACGGGAGCGCCCATAGCGGGTCGCGATCATGCCGGCAGGCAATGTGCTGGCTGCCATTCCCACGACGAACAGCGAGATCGGCAAGGTCGCAAGCGCCGCCTCCGGCGCGAGATCCCGGCCGACCACGGCACCCGTGGCGAAGACGACGGTCGCATGCGAGCCCGCGAGCGCCTGCGCGGCCGACAGCTGCCATACGGTTGCGCGACCTGAACCAAAGATGCTCATGTGAAACTCCGATCGCGGGCGAGGCGGCACTCGTCAGGTCGCTGCATGATTGCCACCACTCTGCGTCGCTCCTTCCAGATTGGGCATGTCGAAGGCGTCGGCGATCAGTTCCACCGAACGCCCGATGGCAGTGGGCGAATGACCGAGGTTCAGC
Source organism: Sphingomonas jeddahensis (assembly GCF_001981525.1). GTDB lineage: Bacteria > Pseudomonadota > Alphaproteobacteria > Sphingomonadales > Sphingomonadaceae > Sphingomonas > Sphingomonas jeddahensis. Next base: position 172,839 of record NZ_MPSB01000002.1, read on the forward strand.
AACATCAGTTCGTCCGCCTGGACGCGCTCATGCAGAGCGTTCAGCCTCGCGGCAACATGCTCGCCCGTGCCGCTGATGATCTTTGCGTTCCACATCTCGATGATCTGGCGTTCCGAGGCGGTGTAGGGATAGGCAGCCGCCTCCTCCGGTCCCGGCACCACGAACGACTTGCGCTGCGACATGCGCATCATCGCGTGGGAATAGGCCCAGGCCTGGCGCTTGGCTTCCTGCACATCCTCCGCCGCAAAAACACCGAAGCTGGCGATGACATAGGGCCGGTCGAGTACGGCCGAGGGCCTGAAGTTCTGCCGATAGAGCGACAGGGCCGGCATCAGGTTTTCGTCGGCAAGGTGTGCTGCGAAGGCGAACGGGAAGCCGAGATGTGCCGCGAGCTGCGCCGAATAGCCCGAGGAGCCGAGCAGCCAGACCGGCGGCCGCTCGAACGAGCGCGGCACCCCGTTCTCCCGATCCTGCCGAGGACCGGGAACGGCGTAGACGCTTCTCCCTGCCGGGTGATCTGAGGGGAAGTCGTCGTCGAGGTAGGCGATCAGCTCCAGCACCTGATTGGGAAAGTCCTCCGCGTCCAGGACGCCGCGGCGCAGCGCGGCGGCGGTGGCACCGTCCGTTCCCGGTGCGCGGCCGACTCCCAGATCGATCCGCCCCGGTGCAAGCGAGGCGAGCAGGCCGAACTGCTCCGCGACCACCAGGGGCGGGAAATTCGGCAGCATCATGCCGCCCGACCCGAGGCGTATCTGCCTGGTTTCGCCAATCAGTCGCGCCAGCAAAAGCGCCGGGGAAGAGGTGGTCACCCCCGGCATCGAATGGTGCTCGGCGATCCAGTAACGCGTGAAGCCGCGCCGATCCGCCAGGCGAGCAAGCTCGATGCTCCCGGCAAGGCCCTCGCGCGCCGTATAGCCCTTGCCCGCCATCGCGAAGTCGAGAAGGGACAAGGGCACCGGCGCGGACCCTTGCCGTGTTCCGAAGATCGAAGACATCATCATCGTTCCTGAGGTTCTGCACGCGTCCGAGGCAGGCGCGGAAAAGGCAGGGAGGCGAGCCTCCCTGCCGCGTCTCGTTTCAGCGTCCGAAGATCAGCGCGCGGTGTATTCGTCGGTCCCGACGACTTGCGCATAGGCGAAGGCAAGGGCCGACATGTTGGCGGCATGAACCTCGGCCGCCGGCACCGTCACGCCGCCGAACTCGACGTCGCGCGTGGCGCAAGCGTCGTGCACCACGACCGTCTTGTACCCGTAGTCCGACGCAGCGCGGCCCGTTGCGGCAATGCACATGTGGCTCATCGCACCGACGATCACCACTTCTTCGATGCCCTGTTCCTCGAGGTGCTGCTTCAGACCGGTGTCCTTGAAGGAATTCGGATAGTTCTTGAGGATGACCGTCTCCTCGCCCACCGGCTGTACGACCGGATGGATCTCCGAGCCCTCGGTGCCGGGATTGAAGAAGGGCATGGCAGGATCGGTGAACTCATGGCGCACGTGGATCACCTCGTCTCCCGACGCGCGTGCCGCCTCGACGACCTTGGCGGCGTTGGCCGCCGCTGCGTCGATGCCGACCAGCGGGAACTTGCCGGAAGGCCAATAATCATTCTGCAGGTCGACGACGACGATTGCTCGCTTGCTCATGGGCATTTCCTTCTGAAGCAGGTTGGTTCGATGACACTGGAATAGACCCGCAGAAGTCCGATATGGATTGGCGAGAACGACAAAATACGAGGCAATACCGACATGATGGTCGAGCAGGTGCCTGAGATCGGCATCGTCATCTATCCAGGCGCGCAGATGGCAGCCGTGCTGGGACTCACGGATGTCTTCGCCGTTGCAGAGGCGTTTGCAAGACCCAAGCGCGAGCCGAGCGACACGCCGCTGCTGCGCGTAAGTCATTGGAAAAGAACGGACCAAGGACCGACTCCGGTGCGGGTGTATGACACGCATCCTGCAGGCCAATGGCAGCCGAATGTGCTGATCCTTCCGCCCGCACTGGGTGCTCCGATCGCGGGAGAAGTGGCGGCGCTCTACTCGGATTGGCTGAGGCAGGGGCATGGCGCCGGAACGACGCTGGCGTCAGTCTGCTCGGGCGTGCTGGTGCTCGGTGAGGCGGGCGTGCTGACCGGCCGCACCGTCACCACCCACTGGGCGTACGGCGACATGCTCCAGAGCCGGTTCCCGGACGTGGGCGGAGTTGAGACGGATCAGCTCATCATCGACGATGGGGACATCATAACCGTCGGCGGCGCTATGGCCTGGACCGACCTTGGCCTGAAGCTGGTGGATCGCTTCCTGGGTCCCACGGTCATGCTGGAAACCGCACGCCACCTGCTCGTCGACCCGCCCGGGCGCGAACAGCGCTACTACAGCACCTTCTCCCCCAAGCTCACCCACGGTGATGCCGCAGTGCTAAAGGTGCAGCACTGGCTGCAGGCGACGCAGGCGCAGGATGTGAGCCTTGCCACACTGGCCGCGCAGGCCGGACTGGAAGAACGCACGTTCCTGCGGCGGTTTCAAAAGGCGACGGGACTCACTTCGACGGATTACTGCCAGCGGCTTCGCGTCGCCAAGGCGCAAGAGCGGCTCCAGTTCACGACCGATCCGGTGAACAGGATCGCATGGGACGTGGGCTATGCCGATCCAAGCGCATTCCGGAAGGTGTTCCTGCGGATCGTGGGCCTTTCGCCCAACCAGTTCCGTCAGCGCTTCAAGGCCGGGGCAGGCCCGGCGGTACAATCCGCCAGTTCCTAGCTCTTCAGCCAGAAACGGATCACGCCTGCGACCAGACCAAGCGTCGTGACGCTCGCCACCCAGAGCGCGGCCATCCAGAGCAGGCGCCGCCAGAATGGGACCTCATCCGGCGTCATCAATGGTACCCGTGCGTTCCGACCTTGCCGCGGAACACCCAGTACGACCAGCCGGTGTATGCGAGGATCATCGGCATGATGACGACCGTGCCGACCAGCATGAACAACTGGCTCCTCTCCGGGGCTGCCGCATCCCAGATCGTGATGCTGTCCGGCACGATATACGGGAAGAGACTGATGCCCAGTCCCGCGAAACCAAGGGCGAAGATTGCGAGGGAGAGGAGGAAGGGCGCGACCGTCGCACCGCCTTGTAGCCGGCGGAAGAAGAGAAAGGCGATGATGATGGTCAGCAGCGGCACCTGTGCCGTGGCCAAGACGCCAGGCATGTCGAACCAGCGCTTCCAATACTCGTGATGGAGGAACGGCGTCGCCGCGCTGACCGCCGCGATCGCGGCCAAGGTGCATATTCCGGCGTACAGGGAGAGCCGGCGGGCATGTACCTCGGCCGTGCCTTCGACCTTCCAGACGAGCCAGGTGGAGCCGAGCAGAGCATGCCGGCGACCACGCCTGCGCCCGTCAGCATCGTGAACGGGGATAGCCAGTCTACCCAGCCTCCTGCGTACGCCTGATTTTCTACGCGCACGCCCTGCAGGACCGCGCCAAGGATTACGCCCTGGCAGAAGGCGGCGACCAGCGAGCCCAGGCTGAACGCCAAGTCCCAGAGTGGCCGATGCCGGGGGGCGCGCCAGCGAAACTCAAACGCGACACCGCGGAAGATGAGGCCCAGAAGCATGGCGATGATCGGCGGATAGGTGGCGGGCAGGATCACGCTGTAGGCGAGCGGGAACGCCGCAAGCAGTCCGCCGCCACCCAGCACCAGCCAGGTCTCGTTCCCGTCCCAGACCGGCGCGATCGAGTTCATCGCTTGATCGCGCTCCTCGCCGACCTGGAAGGTCGGAAAGAGGATGCCGATGCCGAGGTCGAACCCGTCCATCACGACGTACATGAACACGGCAAACGCGATGATGAACGCCCACACCGTGGTGAGATCGATGTTGATCGCCATCGCGCTTACTCCCCCGCCGCCGCGCTAAGTGCGGGCGCTGGTGTGATGCCAACCGTGCGAACGAGCGCTTGGTCGGGCTCGGCTTCCTGCGGACGTGCCGGGTTGCGCATCAGGTGCAGGATGTACCAGGTGCCGGCACCGAACACGGCGAAGTAGACCAGCACGAAAGCGACCAGCGAGGTGGCGACAGCCGGCGCCGCCAGCGGCGAGTGCGACTGCCCGGTCAGGAGGTGGCCATAGACGGTATAGGGCTGGCGCCCCACCTCCGTCGTGATCCAGCCTGCGATCACGGCCACAAACCCGGATGGTCCCATCAGGATCGCCGCGCGGTGCAGCCACGGCCAGTCGAATAGTCGTCGCGCCAGCGGGCAACGAGGCTCCACAATCCCAGGCCCAACATGGCGAACCCCAGCGCGACCATGATGCGGAATGACCAGAAGACCACGGAGACGGGCGGCTCCCGGTCATCCGGGATCGTGTCGAGCCCGGCGAGCGGCGCATTGAGGTCGTGCTTCAGGATCAGCGATGACGCCTTCGGAATTTCCACGGCGTGGTCGATCCGCTTCTCGGCAGCGTTCGGGATACCGAACAGGATCAGCGGAGCGCCACCGGGATGGCTGTCGTAATGCCCCTCCATGGCCATGACCTTGGCGGGCTGATGTTCGAGCGTGTTGAGGCCGTGTGCATCGCCGACGGCGATCTGCGCCGGCGCGACGATCGCCGCCATCCACATCGCCATGGAGAACATCTTGCGCGCATGCGGGTTCGTTCGGTCCCGCAGCAAGTGCCACGCCCCCACAGCGCCTACCACCAGCGAGGTAGTGAGATAGGCCGCGATCACTGTATGCACGAGGCGGTAGGGGAAGCTTGGATTGAAGATGATCGCCGGCCAGGAGTCGCCCGGCAGGAAGCGCCCTCCCGCGTCCATCACGAAGCCGGTCGGCGTCTGCATCCAGCTGTTCACGCTCAGGATCCAGAAGGCAGAAATGAACGTGCCGAGCGCAACCATGCAGGTGGCCGCGAAGTGCAGCTTCCGCCCGACCTTCTTCATGCCGAACAGCATGACGCCGAGGAACCCCGCCTCCAGGAAGAAGGCGGTAAGCACCTCATAGGCCATGAGCGGACCGATCACCGGGCCCGCCTTGGTGGAGAACACCGACCAGTTCGTGCCGAACTGGTAGGACAGGACGATGCCGGACACGACGCCCATGGCGAAGGCGATGGCGAAGATCTTTGACCAATAGCGGAACAGGTCGAGGTACAGATCCCGCCCCGTTCGCAGCCACAGGCCTTCAAGCACGGCCAGATAGCTTGCCAGTCCGATCGAGAAGGACGGAAAGATGAAATGGAAGCTGACGGTGAAGCCGAACTGGATGCGTGCCAGCATCACCGGATCGAGTGAGTCGAACATCTGCCGTCCTAGAATGTCGGGGCGCTGCGCCACAGCGTATAAGCAGCCACCAGGAAGATGAGGCCGGCGAAGACCGTCGTCAGCGTACCGCCGGCGGACAGCCTCTTCGCCAGCATGGTGCCGCCGAGACCTCCCGCGATGCCGCCCGCAATGAAGACGCCCGCAAGCGGCCAATCGACCAGGCCGGACATGGCATAGTTGAGCGCAGTAGTTAGGCCGAAGGCGGTGACCGCCACGAGGCTGGTACCGACTGCATTGATCATCGGCATCCGGGTGGATGCAACGAGGCCGGGTACGATGAGGAAGCCGCCGCCGATCCCGAAGAAGCCGGAAAAGGCTCCCGTGCCGAGACCGAAACCGAGCACCTTGGACGCGTTCTCCCGGTTGCACTGTGCGCCCGCAATGCCCTGCGCGTGCCTGCCCCTGAGCATGAGCACACCAACAGCGACCATCAGCAGCGCGAAAAGGAACAGCAGTTTCTGCCCGTCGATCGCCTTACCGATCGTCGATCCGGCGAAGGCGCCAGCCACGCCGGCCGCCGCGTACATGCCGCCACAGCGCCATTTCACCGTATGTTCGCGGGCGTGGCTTGCGAGCCCGGTCGCGGCATTGGCGGCAACTGCGAGCGCCGAAGTGCCGATGGCGACATGCGGGCTCGTCACGCCCACCAGATAGACCATCAGCGGCACGGCCAGGATGGATCCGCCACCTCCAACCAGACCCAGGGTGAAGCCCACCAGTCCCCCCGACAGGGCGCCGAGGCCATATTGCAGGGTGGAAAGCATGTCAGGATGCGCGGCGAACCGGTTCGCCGCAGGGATTGGCGGCTGATGCATGCGGCGTGGGGGCGTGCGGGAGCATCTCCGGCTTCGCCAGCCATTCATGTCCCTTGAGCATGCCGTTCCAATAGATCCACGGCAGCGCCTTTTCCTTCAGCAGCCAGGAAAGCCGCGACGGGCGCTCGCCATTCACCAGCCACTTGGGGAAGCTGGGCTGGAGGACCCCGCCATAGCCGAACTCGGCAAGCACGATCTTGCCGCGCTCCACGGTCAACGGGCAGGAACCATAGCCGTCGTAGATGGCGCGCGGCTCCTTGCCATCGAGCACCGCGAGCGCGTTCACGGCGACCACGGGAGCCTGTTTTCGCGCTGCGGCAGCCGTCTTGGCGTTCGGCGCACTGCACCCGTCCCCAAGCCCAAAGACATTGCCGAAGTGGCTGTGCCGCAACGTCTGCTGGTCGACGTCGACGAAGCCGCTGGACGCGGCGAGGGCGCTCTCCGCAATGAAGTGGGGTGCGCGCTGCGGCGGTGTGACATGCATCATGTCGAAAGCGATCGTCACCTCGCCATCGGCACGGCGGAAGGTCGCCCGGCGATGCTCCCCGTCCACCGCCACCAGCGTGGAGTTCAGCTGGAGATCGATGCCATAGGTGTCGACATACTCCATCAGCGCGGCGACATATTCCTTCACGCCGAACAGCGCAGGCGTTGATGTGTTGAAACCGACGTCGATGCCGCCGATGCGCCCGTTTCGGCGCCAAAAGTCGGATGCGAGATACATCGCCTTTTGCGGCGCGCCAGCGCATTTGATCGGCATCGGCGGCTGCGTGAAGAGCGCCACGCCCTCACGCAGCCCCTGGATCAACTCCCAGGTATAAGGCGCCATATCGAAGCGGTAGTTGGACGTGACGCCATTCCGCCCGAGCGTCGCCTCCAGACCATCAATGGCTGCCCAGTCGAGCATTACGCCCGGTGCCGCGACAAGCACGCGATAGCCTAGCGTCGTGCCGTCCTCGAGCACGACCTCGTTCGCCTCGGGGCGGAAGCCGGCCGCGGCCGCCCTGATCCACGTGACGCCTTTCGGCATCACCGACGCCATCGAGCGTTGGGTCCGACGTCGATCGAACACCCCACCGCCGACCAGCGTCCAGCCGGGTTGATAATAATGCTCCTCACGCGGTTCGATGATCGCGATGTCGAGCCCGCGCCGCCGGGCGAGCAACGAAGCGGCAGTCGCGATCCCCGCGGCACCTCCGCCGACGATCAGCACGTCATGCGCGCGAGCAGTCGGAGAGAAAGAGCGAACGTCGCCGTGACGCTCTTCCAGGCGATCACGAAGTTGCGACAGATCGTAGCCTGCAGTCGCCGCGGCCTTTAGCACTGCGTCGGGCGAAAGGGTCTTTGCCTCGGCGAGCGCCCACAAGGTCGCCGAGCGCGTACCGGTACGGCAATAGGCTAGCACCGGCCCTTCGAGCATGCGCAAGGCGTCGGCGAACTGCGCGATATCCTCGTCGCTGACCTTGCCGGGCGTCACGGGGATGGCAGCAACCCCCAACCCTGCGGCACCAGCGGCGTGCCGGATGGCCGCAATGGTCGGCTGATCGGGTTCTTCCCCATCAGGCCGGTTGACGATGATCGTTCGAAATCCCTGCGCCTGGGCTGCCCCGACATCAGCCAGGCTGAGTTGAGGACTGACCGACAGGCCGGGGGTGAGCTGCTTGGGAGTCATGACGAACGGGTTCCATTCTGTCGATGCGGGCGCGCCCGCCGGGTCAGATCGCGTCGAGCGGGATCTTCAGGTATCGAGTGCCGTTCGCCTCGGTCGGGGGAAGCTCGCCGCCCCGCATGTTCACCTGCACGGCCGGCAAGATCAGCTTGGGCATGGAGAGCGTCGCGTCCCGCGCCGTGCGCATGGCGACGAAATCGTCCTCGCTCACGCCGTCATGCACATGGACGTTTGCAGTGCGCTGATGGCCGATCGTCGTTTCCCAGGCGAAGGTGTCGCGGCCCGGCGCCTTGTAATCGTGGCACAGGAACAACCGCGCCTCGGCGGGCAGGCTCAGCAGACGCCGGATCGAGCGATATAGCTGGCGCGCGTCGCCGCCGGGAAAATCGGCACGCGCGGTGCCATAGTCGGGCATGAAGATGGTGTCCCCGCAGAACACCGCGTCGCCGATGACATAGGCGACATCTGCAGGTGTGTGGCCCGGCAGGTGAAGGACCGCCACCTCAAGTTCGCCGATCGAGAATGTGTCGCCATCGCTGAGCAGCCGGTCGAATTGCGATCCGTCGCGCTCGAATTCGGTACCCGCGTTGAACAGCTTGCCGAAAACCTGCTGAACCGTCGCGATCTGTGCGCCAATCGCAAGCCGTCCGCCAATCTGCTCCTGCAGGTACGGGGCCGCCGAGAGATGGTCTGCGTGAGCATGGGTTTCGAGCAACCACTCGACCTCCAGACTCTCCGACTGAACATACGCGACGATGGCATCGGCCGATGCGCGGGAGGTCCGACCCGCGGCGGCATCGAAGTCCAGAACCGAGTCGATCACCGCCGCCTTACGCGAGACAGGATCGTGAACGACGTAGCTAGCCGTGAACGTCGCTTCATCGAAGAACGCGCGCACTTCCGGTCGGGGCCGTTCGCCCTTGCGAGCTCGTTCGACCACGGAATTGGCGCTGAAGAGAGGCTGTCCCATTTGGACTCTCCTTTGATTTCAGAAACCATGTATATGTGTAAACGACTTGAGTCAATCAGAGCGCTGCGCCACATCTGCAGCAACGTTACGTTCCGGAGGACCATGGACCCGACTTCCCGCCCCCCGACGCGCCTTGGCGACATCGCGCCAGACTTCACTGCGCGCACGACCAAGGGGCCGGTCCGCCTGTCCGACTATCGCGGGCGCTGGCTGGTGTTCTTCACGCATCCGGCGGACTTCACGCCGGTCTGCACCAGCGAGTTCGTTGCGTTCGCGCGGCTTTCCGACGCATTCGAAGGGATCGACTGCGCCTTGCTCGGTCTGTCGGTCGACAGCCTCTTCTCGCACTTCGCCTGGGTGCGGGCGATCCATGACCGCTTTGGCGTGGAGATCGGCTTCCCAATCATCGAGGATCCGACGCTGGAAGTTGCCAAGGCCTACGGGATGGTTGCGCCGGACGCAGTCGACGCTTCGACGGTGCGCACGACAATGATCCTCGATCCCGAAGGTGTGGTGCGCGCCATGACGGTCTATCCCGCCGAAATCGGTCGATCGATCTCGGAGATCCTGCGGATGGTGCAGGCGCTTCAGCGCGTGCACGGCGGCGGTGTGCTGGCACCGGCAGACTGGACACCCGGCGACAAGCTGCTGCGCGAGCCAAGCCAGGAGGTTGCCGAGATCGTTGCTGCTGAGGAGCCCTCCGCCTGGTTCTACCAGCCCGTCCCGGACGCGTCATGAGCAAGAACGACCTCGAAGCGGAGGCCGAGTTGCTGAAGGCGCTGGCTCACCCCGTCCGACTGGCGATCCTAAGAGCCCTTGCTGGTGGCGAGCGATCGGTCGGCGACCTCGAACAAGCATCGGGCGTCGGCCAGCCCGCATTGTCGCAGCAACTCGCCGTGCTCCGCAATGCGGCGCTGGTTGAGACCCGTCGAAAGTCGAAGCTCGTCTTCTACCGGGTCAATCATGCACGTGTCTCCGATGCGAGCACCTTCCTCGACAGCCTGGGCGGCGACCTCGTCACTTTACGGAACAGTGCCGCTGGGCAGCCCCCGCCAAGCGGCCGCGGTGCAGCGATGTTCGCTCGCGTTTGCTGATACGCGAGCGGGCGACCTCCTCGAGAACGCTTCGTGCGTCAGCGTGTCGGTTTACTGCTCAGGCTATCCGTGTCGTGCGCAGCATGAATATCATTCGCCGCGGATAATCATCAGCACCGCGAAGAGCAGGAGCAGCTTCTGGCCGTCGACTGCCTTGCCGAGTGTCGAGCCAAGAAGCGCGCCGACCACGCCCGTCGTCGCGTAGATGGCCCCATACCGCCACTTTACCGTTCCCTGTCGGGAATGACTGGCGAGCGCCGCCAAAGGCGTTAGCGGCGACAGCGAAGGCGCTAGTGCCGATCGCAACATGAGCGCTTTCCACGCCGACGAAGTAGACCATCAGCGGCACGGCAAGGATCGAGCCGCCACCTCCAGCCAAGCCAAGCGGCACTCGTGCCGTCGTGCACCACGTAGCTGACGGCGGAGCTGTCGTCGTCGAAGAGTGCTTCGATGGTCGGCGCCGGCGATGCGCTTCCGGTGACGATCCCAACTGCGGTCTTCAGAGCCTGGTCCCGATCGGGCATGTTGGTTGCTCCTGAAGGAGGAACCAGCGGCCTGCAGGCCGCCGGCGGGATGGTGACGGAAGTGTCAGACCAGAGTGGTCATCCGGTCGTGCGTGCCGCTGAAATTAAGGAAGTAACCGACTCCATCGCTCACGTTGCGCCAGCCCCGGGGCAGATTGCCGGGAACCAGGATCACGTCCCATTTCTCGAGATAGACCTTCTGCGTTTCCTCCTCGTCGAAGAAGACAACGAAGCGGCCTTCGGCGACAAACATCAGTTCCTCGCCGGTATGATCGTGCAGCGGCGCGCCCCGGCCGGGTTCGACCAGGCCGGCAGTCAGGCGGAACTCGCTGCTGAAGGTAGCGGGCGGGACAGTGGCGCACAGGCCTGGATTATCGTTATCGGTGTACTTGTACGCGGCGAGCTGCCACGCCGGGTTGCCGCCGTTGTCGATCCGGTGGTCGGGCTGCATGGCCTTGAACTGGGCCACGCTGTCGATGGTCTTGCGGATCAGGCGGCTCGCGTCGTCTCCGACACTCATGTTGTTACCCTGCGCCATGCTATCGTTCCTCTGATTGGCGTCATCGCGCTCCGCGAGCCTGAGCAGGGCGGAGGAGCGGTTGCCCGTGCGGCAGAAGGCGACCACCTTGCCCTCGGCATCGTTGATCGCGGTGCGGAAAGCTTCCGCGTCCGCGGCAGTCTCATGGCCGGACGACACCGGGATGTACCGGTAGGCCAGCCCATGCTTGTGCGCTTCGGCCTCCAGCACCGCCGATGTGGGCTGATCGGCGACTTCGCCGTCGGGGCGGTTGTTGATGAGCATCGTGGCACCGCGGGCGGCGAGCCCGGCCACTTCGTCCGGCATGACCTGCTCGCGTGTGACGATCTGCCGCTTGTTGGTTTCGGTGAACATGATGATGTCGCCTCCGATAGCTTGAAGTGCAATCTGCGCGCTTCTTCCCCTGGCCAAGTCGCGGATCGACTTGCGGTTCAGCGCTGATGCGTGTTGCAATGATGGAGAAGGACGTCAGTCCTCCGACAGGACGTCCAGTATGATGCAGCCACATCGCCCACTGTGCCTGCAGCGTTCGGCGATGCTTTCCAGCAGCGCGATCATCTCCTGCAACTCCCGGAGCTGACCCTTAAGGCGCAAGAGGTGACCATCGCCGATCTCGCGCACCCGCCGGTCGTCACGCCCTTCCTCCTTTTGTTGACCGAGAAGGGTGCCGATGTCCTTGACGCTAAATCCCAGATCGCGGGCGCGGCGGATGAACTTCAACCGCGAAAGGTCCGACCGATCATAGTCGCGATAGTTCGAGTCTCGCCGCAGCGCCTCGGGGATGAGGCCGATCTTCTCGTAGTGCCGAATCATCCGGACGCTGAGACCGGTGTCCTTCGCGGCTTGGCCGATGTTCATGTTTCACCTCCGCAGCCGCGGAAGATTTGGTGGTTAGGCAAGGGAGCGGCTGAGGTCTCGTGTTCGTCCATGAGCCTCAGATCGGGTCTGACACCGTGTTAGGGTCAAGGCTTTTCGCTAGTTCACGAAGAAAGACGGCGTGTCGTGTTCAATCACGCGTCATCGAATGACATTGCGCGAGCACGGTGCCCATAGCGACCCATGCTTCGCAACTTAGGTGCTCGACGCTGACTTTGGCCTTGCGCGATTCCGCAGCAGTCCAAGCAGAGCGAGCGGCAGCTATCCACTTCGGGGCTCCCGATAGCTGACCGGCGGCTATGTCCCCATGTTGGTCTTTCCGGATCACAGCTCGGAGTTTGATGAGCGAATGGCAGGTTGCGGATCCGCGCATCGGCACGGCAGGGGGCCGGAATGGCTCGCGAACCGCCGTTTTGCGCGCCATTCTACGCCAGAGCACTCCCACCCGTTGGAGTGGCTTTACATTATCTAGGATAGGTGCGCAGATCGACCTAAGTAACAACGGAGTATAACGGTCGATCGCAGACCCAAGATGGACGAGAACTGCTCTTAGAGGACGGAGAAGACCACGGCCAAAACTACGCTATTACCGCGCGGTTTGTATCCGTCACTCCCACTCGATCGTGCCGGGCGGCTTGGATGTATAATCGTAGGTGACGCGGTTGATGCCCTTCACCTCGTTGACGATGCGAGTGGAAATACGTGGCAGGAACCCGCCAGGGAATTCAAACGCCTGAGCGGTCATGCCGTCGGTGGAGGTGACGGCGCGTAGGGCAAGCACGCTATCATAGGTTCGGCCATCGCCCATGACGCCGACCGAGCGAACCGGCAGCAGCACCGCGAACGCCTGCCAGATCGCGTCATAGAGGCCGGCGTTGCGAATCTCCTCGAGATAGATGGCATCGGCCTTGCGCAGGATGTCGCACCGCTCGCGAGTCACCTCACCGGGGATGCGGATCGCGAGGCCGGGCCCTGGGAACGGATGGCGACCGACGAATATGTCGGGAAGGCCGAGCTCGCGGCCGAGTTCGCGGACCTCGTCCTTGAACAGCTCGCGAAGCGGCTCGACGAGCTCCATGTTCATGCGGTCCGGCAGGCCACCGACATTGTGGTGGCTCTTGATCGTCACGGACGGGCCGCCGGTGAAGCTGACGCTTTCGATCACGTCGGGATAGAGGGTGCCCTGCGCCAGGAACTCGGCGCCGCCGATCTTTTTCGCCTCGTCTTCAAAGACTTCGATGAAGGTCTTGCCAATGAACTTACGCTTGGCCTCAGGGTCGGTGACGCCGGCAAGGCCGTTCATGAACAGCGCCTCGGCGTTCACATGGACGAGCGGGATGTTGTAATGGCCGCGGAACAGACTGACGACCTGTTCGGCCTCGCCAGACCGCATCAAGCCGTGATCGACGAAGACGCAGGTGAGCTGGTCGCCAATCGCTTCGTGGATCAGCACCGCCGCCACGGCCGAGTCGACCCCGCCCGACAGGCCGCAGATCACCCTGCCCTTGCCGACCTGCGCGCGGATCTCGGCGATCTTGGTCTCGCGGAACTCGGCCATCGTCCAGTCGCCGGCCAAGCCGCACACATGACGGGCGAAATTCTTGATCAGCTTCGCGCCATCGGGCGTATGCGCTACCTCCGGGTGGAACTGCATGCCGTAGAAGCGGCGGCTCTCATCCGCAGTGATCGCGAAGGGGGCGCCAGACGAGGAGGCGACCGGGGTAAAACCCGGAGCCAGAGCGGCGACGTGGTCGCCATGGCTCATCCATACCTGGTGCCGCTCGCCCTCCTGCCACAAGCCGTCGAACAGGCCGCATCCAGCGTCGACCTGGACAAACGCCTCGCCGAACTCGCCGGAATAGCCCTTCTCGACCTGCCCGCCGAGCTGCGCATTCATGACCTGCTGGCCGTAGCAGATGCCCAGGACCGGCACGCCGCTGTCAAACACCGACTGCGGGGCACGCGGGCTGCCCTCGTCCACGACGGAGGCCGGGCCGCCCGAGAGGATCACCCCCTTAGGCTGCATCCGGGCAAAAGCATCGGCGGCGGACTGGAACGGGGCGATCTCGCTATAAACCCCCGCCTCGCGCACGCGGCGGGCGATCAACTGGGTTACCTGGCTGCCGAAATCGATGATGAGGATGCTGTCGGGGTGTTCCATGGCGAGCCTGTAGCGGCAGGCCGCGCCGGGCGAAAGAGTGGTCGTGGCGGACCTGAGACGGGCAGTGGCGGAGCCGCACCGGGCGTTTCCGATCCGGCGCGATCCACACGCGGGCCGCCGTGGCCAGTCGAGCGGCGACCAAACGAAAATGGCCGCCTCGTTTCCGGAGCGGCCACTTTCGTTTCTTTCGTTTCAGTCCCACCGCGGCAACGCCGCGCCGTCGCACGGCGCTTTAGCGCCCACGGCCGAACGAGGCTGGAGCCTCGTCGCAGCCCGGCTGCGACTTAGGCCGCCTCGTCGAAATCCTCGTCGTTCATCACCGGACCCGAGTCCTGGCCCTTGGCCGCTACGTCGCGGCCGACGAACTCGATGATCGCCATCGGCGATGCGTCCGACATGCGGATGCCGGCCTTGATGACGCGGGTGTAGCCGCCGTTACGATCGGCGTAACGCGGGGCGAGCGTGTCGAACAGCTTCACCAGCTGCGCATCGTCGAGCAGACGAGCGTGCGCGAGACGGCGGTTGGAGAGGCCGCCCTTCTTGCCCAGCGTGATCAGCTTCTCGATGTACGGGCGAAGCTCCTTCGCCTTGGCGAGCGTGGTGGTGATCTGCTCGTGCTTGATGAGCGCTGCCGACATGTTGCGGAACAGCGCGATGCGGTGGGCCGAGGTCCGCTGAAGCTTACGGCCGCCTACACGGTGACGCATGATATTCTTCCTTCTTGTTCGTTCGGGGGCCGTGTCAGGTACCCCGGACCAGGTGGGACGTGCGGGGCCACCCAGATGTACGTCACCCCGGCCTTGTGCCGGGGTCCCGATAACTACTCCCCGCTCCGGAAGAAACGGGACCCCGGCTCAAGGCCGGGGTGACGAGATCATGGGATGAGCCGAAGGCTCAGCCCATGATCTCCTGCTCGAGCTTCTTGGCCATCTCTTCGATGTTCTCAGGCGGCCAGCCCGGGATTTCCATGCCGAGGCGCAGGCCCATGGACGAGAGCACTTCCTTGATCTCGTTCAGCGACTTGCGGCCGAAGTTCGGCGTGCGCAGCATCTCGGCCTCGGTCTTGCCGACCAGATCGCCGATGTAGATGATATTGTCGTTCTTGAGGCAGTTCGCCGAACGGACCGACAGCTCCAGCTCGTCCACCTTCTTGAGAAGGTAGCGGTTGATCTGCTGCGTGTCGCTCGCCGGCTCCGCACCAGCCGCCGGAGCGGCAACGCCGACCGGGGCCGACCGGGTCACGGCCGAATCGTCGAAGTGGACGAAAAGTGCGAGCTGGTCCTGGAGGATGCGGCCGGCATAGCCGAGCGCGTCTTCCGGGGTCACCGTGCCATCGGTCTCGACCGTCAGCGTCAGCTTGTCGTAGTCGAGGTCCTGACCGACACGGGTCGGATCGACCTTGTAGCTGACCTGGCGAACCGGCGAGTAGAGCGCGTCGACCGGGATCAAACCGATCGGCGCATCGGCCGGGCGGTTGACGGTCGCGGGCACATAGCCCTTACCGGTGTCGGCGGTCAGCTCCATGTTGAAGGTCGCGCCTTCATCTAGGTGGCAAATCACCAGCTCCGGATTCATCACCTCGATGTCGCCGGACACCGCAATGTCACCAGCCTTCACTTCGGCCGGGCCGGTCGCGGACAGCTGAAGGCGCTTGGGGCCTTCACCCTGCATCTTGAGCGCGATCTGCTTCACGTTGAGGACGATGTCGGTCACGTCCTCGCGCACGCCGGCGAGGCTCGAGAATTCGTGCAGCACGTTCTCGATCTTGATCGAAGTGACCGCCGCGCCCTGAAGGCTCGACAGCAGCACGCGACGAAGCGCGTTGCCGAGCGTCAGACCAAAGCCACGCTCCAGCGGCTCGGCGACGAAGGTCGCCTTGCGCTTGCCATCGCCGCCCTTCTTCTCGAGCGCGTTGGGCTTCTTAAGTTCCTGCCAGTTCTTTGCGTTGACGGACAAGGCTCGTGTCCCCTGATGTTGGGCCAGTCGTGGGGCGCGACCAGCCGGGAAATAAAAGGGCACCCCGACTCGTCAGCCGGGGGCCAGAAATCATCAGACGCGGCGGCGCTTCGACGGACGCACACCATTGTGCGGGATCGAGGTCACGTCGCGGATCGACGTGATCTGAAAGCCGACCGCCTGCAGCGCGCGAAGCGCCGATTCGCGGCCCGAACCCGGACCCTTCACCTCGACCTCGAGCGTGCGGACGCCGTGCTCGGCGGCCTTCTTGCCCGCGTCCTCGGCAGCGACCTGGGCGGCGTAAGGGGTCGACTTACGCGAACCCTTGAAGCCCATCATGCCGGCCGACGACCAGCTGATCGCATTGCCCTGCGCATCGGTGATGGTGATCATGGTGTTGTTGAAGCTGGCGTTGACGTGCGCCACGCCCGCGGTGATGTTCTTGCGCTCGCGACGGCGAATACGCTGCGGTGCCTGTGCCATTTGGTAATCCTGACCCTTTGTCGTGGTACGGAGACCGGGAGGCGGTCAGCCTCAAACCTGTCTCCGACGGAGAAGAAGTAAAAACAGTCCGCCGGACTGTTTTCTTACTTCTTCTTGCCCGCGATCGGCTTCGCCTTGCCCTTGCGGGTGCGCGCGTTGGTGTGCGTGCGCTGACCGCGGACCGGCAGACCCTTGCGGTGACGCAGGCCGCGATAGCAGGCCAGGTCCATCAGGCGCTTGATGTTCATCGCGGTCTCGCGACGAAGATCACCTTCCACCGTGTAGCCGGCGTCGATCGCCTCGCGGATCTGAAGGACCTCCTGGTCCGACAGGTCCTGCACGCGGCGCTCCGGTGCGATCTCGAGCTTGGTCGTGATTTCCTTGGCCTTGGCCGGGCCAATGCCGTGAATGTACTGAAGCGCGATCAGGACGCGCTTGTTGGTCGGGATGTTGACACCCGCGATACGTGCCATGGAACTCTTTCTCCTCGTGCTCCACGAGGTGCGGCATGGATCACGCACCCCATCTCTCAGCATGACTTCCACCACGCAGGAAAGCGGCAAGCGCAAATCGCGCTGCCGACAACCGGGGTGCTGGAAGGGCGGTCAGTTAGGCGCGCGCAAACGCCATGTCAAGCGATCGGTTCCCCGGGGCGGGGCGTGGGGGTTCCGCGGCTGAGTGCCGACGTCACTCGGAATAAACTTTCGACGTCACCCCGGACGTGATCCGGGGTCCCGCTTTCTGCGCATCGACGGTGAGCAGAAGAAGAAGCGGGATCCCGGCTCAAGGCCGGAATAAAGGAGTGGGGGTGACGGGGTGAGGACAGCGCAGCGGAGGCGCCGGGGCCTTACTTGCCGTCCAGGATCGATTCGATCGACTGGGTCACCACCGCGATATCGGCCATGCCGTCGACCCGGCGGACGAGACCTCGCGCGTCGTAGATCGGCAGGATCGGCGCGGTTTTGGCGCGATACTCGGCCATGCGCGTGCGCACGGTTTCCTCGTTGTCGTCCGGGCGGCGCTTGAACTCATGCGCGCCACACACGTCGCAGGTATCCGCGACCTTGGGCTGCTTGAAGGTATCGTGATAGCCGGCGCCGCAATTGCCGCAGGTGAAGCGGCCAACGATACGCTCCACCAGCGCGTCCTCGTTCACCTCGAGCTCGATGACATGATCAAGCGTGCGGCCGCGTTCGTCCAGCAACAGGTCGAGCGCCTCTGCCTGTGCCGCGGTGCGGGGGTAACCGTCAAAGATCGCGCCCTGATCCTGAGCGAGTCGATCGAGATTCTCGCCGATCAGCGCCGAAACGATGGCGTCAGAGACGAGCTCGCCCGCGTCCATCACCGCTTTCGCCTGCACGCCCACCGGCGTGCCGGCCTTTACCGCGGCGCGGAGCATGTCGCCGGTCGACAGCTGAACCATGCCGCGCTCGGCGACCAGCCGTTCCGACTGGGTGCCCTTGCCCGCACCCGGCGGGCCGAGAAGAATGATGTTCACGCGAAAACGCCTCCCCTGTTGCGGTCGCTAGCGCGGCTTAGCGCAGCCGGCCACCCTTCAGCTTCGCCTTCTTGATGAGGTCGCCATATTGGTGCGCCAGCAGGTGCGACTGAATTTGAGTCACCGTATCCATCGTCACGTTGACGACGATCAGCAGGCTGGTGCCGCCCAGATAGAACGGGATCGACAGCGCCGACACGAGATACTCCGGCACCAGGCAAATGAACGCCAGATAGGCCGCACCGATCACGGTGATGCGCGTCAGCACGTAATCGAAATATTGCTCGGTGTTCTTGCCAGGACGAATGCCCGGGATGAACCCGCCGTAGCGCTTCAGGTTCTCGGCCGTCTCCTCCGGGTTGAAGACCACCGCGGTGTAGAAGAACGAGAAGAAGATGATGCCGGCGCCATACAGCAGCATGTAGAGCGGGCTGCCGTGCTGCAGATACTGGTTGAGGCTGATGATCGCATCGCCCCACCAGCTGTCACCCGACACGCTGTTACCGGCGAACTGGGTGATGGTGAGCGGGAGGAGCAGCAGCGACGAGGCGAAGATCGGCGGGATCACGCCCGCGGTGTTGATCTTCAGCGGCAGGTGGCTGCGATCGGCCTGAACGCCACGCGCCGTCTGACGCTTCGGATACTGGATCAGGATGCGGCGCTGCGCGCGCTCCATGAAGCAGATGAACAGCACGAGGCCGGCGACCGCGAGAATGATCGCGATGACGATCGCCGGGCTCATCGAGCCGGTGCGGCCACCCTCCAGCAGATTGACGATCGTCGTCGGCAGGTGCGCGACGATGCCGGCCATGATGATCAGCGAAATGCCGTTACCGATACCGCGGCTGGTGATCTGCTCGCCGATCCACATCAGGAACATCGTGCCGCCGATCAGCGAGATCACCGCAGCGACGCGGAACAGCATGCCCGGTTCAACCACCGCGCCGCCCGCCTCAAGGCCGGTGGCGATGACATAACCCTGAATCGCGGTGAGCGCGACCGTGCCGTAGCGCGTATACTGGTTGAGCTTCTTGCGCCCGCTCTCGCCTTCCTTCTTGATCGCGGCGAGCTGCGGCGACAGCGAGGTCGCGAGCTGCACCACGATCGAGGCGGTGATGTACGGCATCACGCCGAGTGCGATCAGCGAGGCACGCTCCAGCGCGCCGCCCGAAAAGGTGTTGAAGAAATCGAGCACGCCGCCCTTGGTCTGCTGCGCAAGCGCGGCAAGGCCGGTCGGATCGATACCGGGGAGCGGCACGTAGCTGAGCAGGCGGAAGACGATCAGCGCACCGATCGTGAACCACAACCTCTTCTTGAGATCGGTCGCCTGCGCGAACTTCGCGAGGCTGATGCTTTGCGCCATCTGGTCGGCTGCGGATGCCATACTACGTCGGTGCCTTCGGAAACGAAAAACGGCGGGATAGGTGCTGATGCCCCCGCCCCGCCGCTCATATAAGCGCCAGAAGCGCCTTGTCTAATGCCGGGTGGTCAACACACCCGTTCGCCTGGGCTTGTCGAAGGGCGTGCTCCGCAGAACACACGTGTTTCGACAGGCTCAGCGCGAACGGTGAATGTTACTTGCCCTGCTTGGCAGCCTTGTCGGCGAGACGTGCTTCGCGCGCCTTGCCCTTCTTGGCAGCGGCCTTCTCGGCAGCGGGCACGACTTCGATCACGTTGACCGAACCGCCGGCCTTTTCGATCGCCTCACGCGCACCGGCCGAAACACCGGCGACGGTGAAGTTCAGCTTGGCCGAGATCTCGCCCTTGCCGAGGACCCGCACGCCGTCCTTGCCGCCACGCGCCAGGCCAGCGGCCTTGAGCGCTGCGTGATCGATGTCGGTCGCGGTCAGCTTGCCCGAATCGACCGCCTTCTGGATCGCGACGAGGTTCACCTCGGCATAATCCTTGGCGAAGATGTTGTTGAAGCCGCGCTTCGGCAGACGCATGTGGAGCGGCATCTGGCCGCCCTCGAAGCCCGCGATCGACACGCCTTCACGGCTCTTCTGGCCCTTCTGGCCGCGACCGCCGGTCTTGCCCTTGCCCGAGCCGATACCACGGCCGACGCGGATCTTGCGGTGACGTGCGCCTTCGTTGTCGCGCAGTTCGTTCAGTTTCATGTGTGCACTCGCTTTCGCTGTGTTCGCGCTGAGAAAAAGGAAGGGGGCCCGTTAGCCCCCTTCCCCGTATTTGTCACTAGTCGAAGAGGCGGACGATCAGTCCTGAACCTCGACCATGTGCTGCACCTTGCGGATCATGCCGCGGACCTCGGGGGAATCCTCGAGCTCCGAAACACGGTGCATCTTGTTCAGGCCCAGGCCGACGAGCGTCGCGCGCTGATCCTTGGTGCGACGGATCGGCGATCCGGTCTGCTTCACCTTGATGGTTGCCATGTCGGCTTACTCCGTGACGGCCGCGGCTTCGGCAGCGGCGGTCTGCGCATCAGCGCCATGGCCGCGACCGAGCAGGTCGGCGATCTTCTTGCCACGACGCTGGGCAACCGACTTCGGCGAAGTCTGGTTGTTCAGCGCCTCGAACGTGGCGCGGATCATGTTGTACGGGTTGGACGTGCCGACCGACTTGGTCACCACGTCTGCGACGCCGAGCGATTCGAAGATAGCGCGCATCGGACCGCCGGCGATGATGCCGGTACCCTGCGGCGCCGAGCGAACCGTGACGCGGCCGGCACCGAAGTGACCGTTGACGTCATGGTGCAGCGTGCGGCCTTCCTTCAGCGGCACGCGGACCATGGCCTTCTTGGCCGCCGCAGTCGCCTTGGAGATCGCTTCCGGCACTTCGCGGGCCTTGCCGTGGCCGAAGCCGACGCGACCCTTGCCGTCACCAACGACGACCAGTGCCGCGAAGCCGAAGCGCTTGCCGCCCTTCACCGTCTTGGACACGCGGTTGATGTGGACGAGCTTCTCGATCAGCTCCTCACCACCGTCGTCCTGACCGCCACGGCGATCGTCACGACGACCACCACGGTTGCCGTCACGGCCGCCGCGATTGCCACCGGGGCCGCCACGACCACGGCCACCGCCGCCGCCGCCAGGACCGCCACGGCCGCGACCGCCGCCCTGGTAACCGCCGCCACCCTGCTGGGGAGCGTCGTTGCTGGCAGGTGCTGCGTCCTGCGGCGCCGCTGCCGGCGTGTTGTTCTCTTCAGCCATGTTTTTAGAACTCCAGTCCGGCTGCGCGCGCGGCTTCCGCCAGCGCCTTGACACGGCCGTGGAAGAGGAAGCCGCCACGGTCGAACACGACCTGCGTCACGCCGGCAGCCTTGGCTGCCTCCGCGATGCGGGTGCCGACCGCCGTTGCCGCGTCGATGTTCGCGGTGGCGCCCTCGTGGCCCTGCAGCGTCGATGCGGCCGCAACGGTGCGACCCTGCGCATCGTCGATCACCTGGGCATAGATATGCTTGCCCGAACGATGGATCGACAGACGCGGACGCGTGCCGCTGCGCGCACGAAGCGCCGTACGGTTGCGGCGACGCCGCTTCTCGAAAAGCGAAAGGCCCTTGGTCACTTCTTCTTTCCTTCCTTACGGAAGATGAACTCGCCGTCGTACTTGATGCCCTTGCCCTTGTACGGCTCGGGCTTGCGCCAGCGGCGGATCTCGGCGGCCAGCTGGCCCACCTTCTGCTTGTCGGCGCCCGAAATTTCGACCGTGGTCGCATCCGGGGTCTTCACCTCGATGCCTTCCGGCACGTCGATGTTAACGTCATGGCTGTAGCCGAGCTGCAGCTTCAAGCTGCGGCCCTGGGCGGCAGCGCGATAGCCGACGCCGGTGATCAGCAGCTTCTTGGTGAAGCCCTCGGTCACGCCGGTGACGAGGTTCTGCACCATGGTGCGCTGCATGCCCCAGAAGGCGCGTGCCTTCTTGGTGTCGTTCGCGGGCTGCACGCCGATCGCGTCCGACTGGATGTCGAACTGGATCAGGTCGGACATCTGCATCGCGAGGGTGCCCTTGGGACCTTTCACCGACAGCTGGTTGCCGTTGACGGTTGCGGTGACGCCGGCCGGAACCGGGACCGCCTTCTTGCCGATGCGGCTCATCAGAACACCTCCGCCAGCACTTCGCCGCCGACGTTCTGCTCGCGTGCTTCGGCATCCGAAAGCACGCCACGCGGCGTCGAGACGATGGTGATGCCAAGGCCGTTCATCACGCGCGGCAGGTCCTGCGACCCGCTGTAGATGCGGCGGCCGGGCTTCGAGACGCGCGCGACGTGCTTGATCGCCGGCTGGCCTTCGAAATACTTGAGCTCGATGCGCACGCCCTTGATCGGGCCGAGTTCCTCGTCGCTGTAGCCACGGATGTAGCCTTCGCGCTGGAGCACATCGAGAACGCGGATCCGCAGCTTCGACGCGGGCGAGAGGACGGAGTCCTTCTTCGCGCGCTGGCCGTTGCGGATGCGGGTGAGCAGGTCACCCAGGGGATCGGTCACTGCCATCTTCTGATCCTTACCAGCTCGACTTCGTCAGACCGGGAATCAGGCCCTTGTTGGCCAGTTCACGCAGCATGACGCGGGCAAGACGGAACTTGCGATAATAAGCGCGCGGACGGCCGGTGATCTCGCAACGGTTGCGGATGCGCGTCGGGTTCGAATTGCGCGGCAGCTCGGCCATCTTCAGGCGCGCGATGAGACGCTCGGTCTCGTCAAGCGACTGATCGTTCGCAGCAGCCTTCAGCTTCGCCCACTTAGGGGCATATTGCTTCACGAGCTTCTTGCGACGCTCGTTCTTGTTCACGGAACTCAGTTTCGCCATGGACTTAAGCTCTCTTTCTTTGTCCTGCTCCCCTCCCGCCTGCGGGAGGGTCGGGGGTGGGTCTGTCCGGATACGACCCGGTACGCCATCCCCTCCCCTAGCCCCTCCCGCAAGCGGGAGGGGAAAGTCGATGCCCCTCCCGTAAGCGGGAGGGGAGCATCTGGTTACGCGGCCTTCTTGGCCTCTTCTTCCTCTTCCTTCGGGAAGGGGAAGCCGAAGAGACGCAGCAGCTCGCGCGCCTCGTCGTCGGTCTTGGCGCTGGTGGTCACGATCACGTCCATGCCACGCACCTTGTCGATGCGGTCATAGTTGATTTCCGGGAACACGATCTGCTCCTTCAGGCCGCAGGCATAGTTGCCGCGTCCGTCGAAGCTCTTCGGGTTCAGGCCGCGGAAGTCGCGAACGCGGGGAAGCGCGATCGTGATGAAGCGGTCGAGGAACTCGTACATGCGCTCACGACGGAGGGTGACCTTCACGCCGATCGGCATGCCTTCACGCAGCTTGAACTGCGCGATCGACTTCTTCGCCTTGGTGATCACCGGCTTCTGGCCCGCGATCAGCTCCATTTCCGAAGCCGCCTGCTCGACGCGCTTCTTGTCCTGGGTCGCTTCGCCGACGCCCATGTTCAGAACGATCTTCTCGATGCGCGGGATTTCCATGACGTTCTTGTAACCGAACTTGTCGGTCATCGCCTTGACGATGCGATCGTCATAGATCGCCTTCATGCGGGGCTTGTAATCAGCCATCGATCTTCTCCCCGGTCTTCACGGCGACACGGACCTTCTTGCCATCCTGCGTCTCGAAACGGACGCGGGTCGGCTTGCCGTCGGCGGTCACGTGCGCGACCTTCGAGATGTGCAGCGGTGCTTCGAAGCGGTTGAGGCCGCCCTGCGGGTTCGCCTGCGACGGCTTGGTGTGGCGCGTCGCGACGTTCACGCCGCCGACCACGACCTTGCCTTCCTTCGGCATCGACTGAGTGACGGTGCCGGTCTTGCCCTTGTCCTTGCCGGACAGGACGATGACCTGGTCGCCCTTCTTGATCTTGGCAGCGGCCATTACAGGACCTCCGGAGCCAGCGAGATAATCTTCATGTGCTTCTTGCCGCGCAGTTCGCGCACGACCGGGCCGAAGATACGGGTGCCGATCGGCTCCTCGTTCTTGTTGACCAGCACCGCGGCATTGCCGTCGAAGCGGATGGTCGACCCGTCCGCACGGTGAATGTCCTTGGCGGTGCGCACGATGACGGCGCGATGGACGTCGCCCTTCTTCACCTTGCCACGCGGCTGAGCTTCCTTGATCGACACGACGATGATGTCGCCGACGCTGGCGGTGCGGCGCTTGGAACCACCAAGCACCTTGATGCACTGCACCCGCTTCGCGCCGCTGTTGTCAGCGACGTCGAGATTGGACTGCATCTGGATCATTGATCCGCTTCCTTCTCGCTACTGGGGTGGATACCGACCCAACCCCGCCTTTAAAAAAACGACCCCGGCCGCGGCTGCCCGCGTCCAGGGGGAGCGGCCCGTTAGCCGCTCCGCAAATAAAAGGCAATGCCCCGCGGGGCGCCGCCGTTCACCTGCTCTCGTAACCCCCTCGCCCCTCGGCTGGTCTCCGGCTGATGCCGGACCCTGGCCGATACTGACGAAGGCGCCCTGGTTCACACGATACCAGCCGCGGCTTACGCCGAGGCCGGCTCGTCGATCTCGACCCGCTCGGGCGTCGCATGGGTGTTCACCCGATCGACGACCTTCCAGGTCTTCAGCTTGGAGATCGGCGCGGTCTCTTCGATCCGCACGGTTTCGCCCTGCTTGAACTCATTGCCCTCATCATGGGCATGGTACTTCTTCGAACGACGGATGATCTTGCCGTAGAGCGGGTGCTTCACCTTACGCTCTACGTTCACGACCACCGTCTTGTCGCCCTTGTCGGAGACGATCAGCCCGGTCAGCACGCGCTTCGGCATGTGCTCGGTCCTCTTACTTGCCAGCCGCAGCGGTGCGCTGCGCCTGGAGGGTCTTGATGCGGGCGATGTCCTTGCGGACCTCACGCACGCGGCTCGGCTTTTCCAGCTGGTTGGTGGCCGCCTGGAAGCGCAGGTTGAACTGCTCGCGCTTCAGGTTGCCCAGCTGCTCGACGAGCTGGTCGTCGCTCTGGCCGTTGAAATCGGTCTTATTTGCCATGATCACTCACCTCCGAGGTGCGTGGTGTCGCCGAGGCGGGCCACGACCTTGGTCTTGATGGGGAGCTTCATCGCCGCGCGGCTGAACGCCTCCGCAGCGAGCGGCCCCGGAACGCCGTCCAGCTCGAACAGGATGCGGCCCGGCTTGACGCGCGCCGCCCAATATTCCGGCGAGCCCTTGCCCGAGCCCATGCGGACTTCGGCCGGCTTGCCCGAGACGGGGACGTCCGGGAACACGCGGATCCAGAGACGACCCTGACGCTTGATGTGACGCGTGATCGCACGGCGAGCCGCCTCGATCTGGCGTGCGGTGATACGCTCCGGCTCCATTGCCTTCAGGCCATAGGCGCCGAAGTTGAGCGCGGTGCCGCCCTTGGCGTCGCCGCTGATGCGGCCCTTGAACGCCTTGCGGAACTTGGTGCGCTTCGGTTGTAGCACTGTTCTCTACTCCTTAGCGGCGGTCGTCGCGCGCAGGGCGCACGCCGGAGGTCTGAGCCTCCATCATCAACCGGTCGGTGGCCATCGGATCATGGCCGAGGATCTCGCCCTTGAAGATCCAGACCTTCACGCCGCACACGCCATAAGCGGTGTGGGCCTGCGCCTCGGCATAGTCCATGTTCGCGCGCAGCGTGTGCAGCGGAACGCGGCCTTCGCGATAGCTTTCCGAACGCGCGATCTCGGCGCCGCCGAGACGGCCGCCGCAGGCGACGCGGATGCCGTCGGCACCCAGGCGCATCGCCGACTGGACCGCACGCTTCATGGCGCGGCGGAAGGCGATACGACGCTCGAGCTGATCGGCAATGCCCTGCGCGACCAGCTTGGCATCGACTTCCGGCTTGCGGATCTCGACGATGTTCAGCGACACGTCCGACGAGGTCATCGCGCCGAGCGTCTTGCGCAGCTTCTCGATGTCCGAGCCCTTCTTGCCGATGATCACGCCCGGGCGTGCGGCGAAGATGGAGATGCGGCACAGCTTGGCCGGACGCTCGATCACCACCTTGGAGATCGCCGCCTGCGGCAGCGTCTTCAGGATGTACTGGCGGATCTTGAGATCCTCCAGCAGCAGGCGACCATAGTCGGCGCCGTCGGCGTACCAGCGGCTGTCCCAGGTGCGGTTGATCTGCAGGCGCAGACCGATCGGGTTGCTCTTGTGACCCATTAGGCTTCTTCCTGCTCGCGCACGACGATCCGCAGCCGCGAGAACGGCTTCAGGATGCGGGTGGACTTGCCGCGGCCGCGCGTGGCGAACCGCTTCATCGTGATCGACTTGCCGACCGACGCCTCGTGAACGACGAGCGCGTCGACATCGAGGTTGTGGTTGTTCTCGGCATTGGCGATGGCCGAAGCCAGCACCTTGCGCGCGTCAACCGCCATCGCCTTCTTGGAGAAAGCGAGGATGTTCATCGCGTCGGACGCCGAGCGGCCGCGGATCAGGCCGGCGACCAGGTTCAGCTTCTGCGCCGAACCACGGATCTGCGTGCCGACCGACAGCGCCGACTTGTCGTCGACCTTGCGGGGGGACTGAGGCTTGCTCATCAGCGCTTGCCCTTCTTGTCAGCGGCGTGACCCGGGAAGTAGCGCGTCGGCGCGAACTCACCCAGCTTCATGCCGACCATCTCTTCGTTCACCGACACCGGCACGAACTTGCGGCCGTTATAGACGTTGAACGTCAGGCCGACGAACTGCGGCAGGATGGTCGAACGACGCGACCAGGTCTTGATCGGACCCGAGCGGCCATTCTGATCCTGCGCCACCTCTGCCTTCCGCAGCAGGTGAAGGTCCACGAACGGACCCTTCCAAACGGAGCGAGCCATTACTTCTTCCTCGCGTGACGGCTGCGGATGATCATCTTGTCCGTCGCCTTGTTGTGGCGGGTGCGCGCACCCTTCGTCGGCTTGCCCCACGGGGTGACCGGGTGACGGCCGCCCGAGGTGCGGCCTTCACCGCCGCCGTGCGGGTGGTCGACCGGGTTCTTCGCGACGCCACGGGTAAGCGGACGCTTGCCCATCCAGCGGCTGCGACCAGCCTTGCCGAAGTTCTGGTTCTGGTTGTCGGGGTTCGACACCGCGCCAACCGTCGCCATGCAATCCGCACGGATATAGCGCTGCTCGCCCGAGTTCAGGCGAACGATCACCATGCCGCGGTCACGACCGACGACCTGCACATAGGTGCCGGCCGAACGGGCGATCTGGCCACCCTTCATCGGCTTCATCTCCACATTGTGGACGATGGTGCCGACCGGGACCTGACCCAGCTCCATGGCATTGCCCGGCTTCACGTCGGTCTTCTTGGCCGCGATCACCTTGTCACCAACGCCGAGGCGCTGGGGAGCGATGATATACGCCTGCTCGCCATCCGCATAGCTGACCAGCGCGATGAACGCGGTACGGTTCGGGTCATACTCGAGCCGCTCCACCGTGCCCTCGGCGTCCCACTTGCGACGCTTGAAGTCGATGTAGCGATACTTCTGCTTGTGGCCGCCCGCGATGCCGCGCGACGTCACGTGACCCTTGTTGTTCCGGCCGCCGGTCTTGTGCTTGCCCTCGGTCAGCGCCTTGACGGGCGCACCCTTGTGCAGGCTCGAACGGTCGATCAGGACCAGGCCACGCATGGCCGGGCTGGTCGGGTTGTAATGCTTGAGTGCCATCTTAGTTGGCCCCCTCGGTGACGTCGATCGACTGCCCGTCCTTGAGCGTGACGATCGCCTTCTTCATGTCCTGACGGAAGTACGGAGCGCCCTTCCAGCGCTTCGTCTTGCCCTTCTGGACGATGGTGTTCACGCCAACGACGCTGACGTCGAAGATCGCTTCAACCGCCGCCTTGATCTCCGGCTTGGAGGCCTTCTTGGCCACCTTGAACACCACGGCGTTCTGCTCGGAGAGAAGGGTGGTCTTCTCGGTGATGTGCGGCGCGACAATCACGTCATAGTGACGCGGGTCGATCGCCTTCTGCTGCTGCTTAGCCATTGAAGCGCGCCTCCAGCTTTTCGACCGCTGCGCGGGTCAGCACCAGCGTATCGGCCCGGATGATGTCGTACACGTTAGCGCCAACCGCGGGGAGCAGATCGACACCCGGCAGGTTGTAGCCTGCACGGAAGCTCTCAACCGTCTCACCGTCAATGACGAGCGTGCGCTTGCCGACGTTCAGGTTCGCGAAGTGACCCTTGAGTTCCTTGGTCTTCTGGACCTCGAAACCGTCGAGCACGATCAGCGAGCCAGCCTTGACGTGGCTGGACAGCGCCATCTTCAAGCCGAGCGCACGAACCTTCTTGTTCAGACCCGGATTGAAGTCACGAACGCGGGCACCGTGAGCCTTACCACCGCCGATAAAGACGGGAGCGCGGCGATCGCCGTGACGAGCCACACCGCCGCCCTTCTGGCGACCTAGCTTCTTGCCCGAGCGGGCGACATCGGCGCGCTCGCGCGTACCGCGGGCGGTGCCGCGACGCTTCTCGAGCTGCCAGGTGACGACGCGGTGCAGGATGTCGGCGCGCGGATCGAGGCCGAAGACCTCGTCGTTGAGCTCGATGTCCGCAGCATCGGTACCGGCAAAGGAGGAAACCTTGACCTTCACGTTCAGCCCTCCTGGCCGTCGGTCGCTTCGGGTGCCGGAGCAGCCGCTGCGTTGTTGCTATTGGCAGCCTTCAGGCCGGCCGGACGCGGTGCGTCGGCGTGCGGCTTCAGCTTCACGGCGTCCTTGACGAACAGCCAGCCACCCTTCGAGCCAGGGACCGAGCCCTTGACGAAGATGAGGCCACGCTCGACGTCGGTGCCGACGATCTCGAGGTTCTGCTGGGTGCGGTTCTTGTCACCCATGTGGCCGGCCATCTTCTTGTTCTTGAAGACGCGGCCCGGATCCTGACGGTTACCGGTCGAACCATGCGAACGGTGCGAAACCGACACGCCGTGGGTCGCGCGCAGACCGCCGAAGTTCCAGCGCTTCATGGCGCCAGCGAAACCCTTACCCTGGGTACGGCCCTGGATGTCGACGAACTGGCCCGCGACGAAGTGGTCGGCCGAGATCTCGGCGCCAACGTCGAGGAGGTTGTCCTCGGTGACGCGGAATTCGTGGACGACCGCCTTGGGCTCGACTTCGGCCTTGCCGAAGTGGCCGCGCTGCGGCTTGGCGACATTCTTTGCCTTGGCGACACCTGCGCCAAGCTGGACGGCGGTATAGCCATCACGATCTGTTTCGCGGCGAGAGACGACCTGAAGCCCTTCCAGCTGCAGGACGGTGACCGGCACGTGGCGGCCATCATCCTGGAACAGGCGGGTCATGCCCATCTTCTTCGCGATCACGCCTGTACGCATGATCCGTAGCTCCTCAACAGAGGCACCCTGGGGCCCATCCCCAAGGTGCTTGTGACACCCTCTACAAGAGGACGTCGTTTCCAGCCCGGAATATGCGAAGCGCGCCCCCGTCCCGGGCTGGTTGCCTCCCGAAGGAAACAGACGGGAGACGCTGTCCCAGCCACCGGAGCGGCTGGCGGTATCTCTTGCTTTAGGTGCCCTGTTCGGGTCCTAACCGTTTCCGAACCTGCGGAAACGACAAACCCGCGGGACTCACGTCAACCGCGGGATGCAGGCCATTACGCCAGCTTGATCTCAACGTCAACGCCCGCCGCGAGGTCGAGCTTCATCAGCGCGTCGACGGTTTGCGGGGTCGGCTGAACGATGTCGAGCATGCGCTTGTAAGTGCGCACCTCAAACTGCTCACGGCTCTTCTTATCGACGTGAGGACCACGGTTGACCGTGAACTTCTCGATACGCGTCGGAAGCGGGATCGGACCGCGAATAAGTGCACCGGTGCGACGGGCGGTGTCGGCGATGTCGCCGGTTGCCTGATCGAGCACGCGATGGTCGAACGCCTTCAGGCGAATGCGGATGTTGCTGTCCATAATCCCTACCGATGCGAAAGAGCGGGCCGCGTGAACGCGGCTCTTGCTGTTCAGAAACTGTCGAAGGCGCGGCCTGTAACCGTGCTCTCATAAAAAAGCAACCGCCCGGCACACCTGCTGGTGTACCGGGCGGCTGTTTTTGCGGCGAGCCGCAGATCTAGTGAAAGATCTTACTTGGTGATGCCGCTGACGACACCGGCGCCGACGGTGCGGCCGCCTTCACGGATCGTGAAGCGCTGGCCGACGTCCATAGCGATCGGCGCGATCAGCTTGATGCCGAGAGCGACGTTGTCGCCCGGCATCACCATCTCGGTGCCCTCAGGCAGCTCAACGGTGCCGGTCACGTCCGTGGTGCGGAAGTAGAACTGCGGACGATAATTGGCGAAGAACGGCGTGTGACGGCCACCCTCTTCCTTCGACAGCACGTACACTTCCGACGCGAAGTCGGTGTGCGGCTTGATCGAGCCCGGCTTGCAGAGCACCTGGCCACGCTCCACCTCGTCGCGAGCGACGCCGCGGATCAGCGCACCGACGTTGTCGCCGGCCTGGCCCTGGTCGAGCAGCTTGCGGAACATCTCGACGCCGGTGACGGTGGTCTTGCGGACCTCCGGGTGGATGCCGACGATCTCGACTTCCTCACCGACCTTGATGATGCCGGTCTCGACGCGGCCCGTGACCACCGTACCACGACCAGAGATCGAGAACACGTCTTCGATCGGCATCATGAACGGCTTGTCGAGCGGACGCTCGGGCTGCGGGATGTAATCGTCAACGGCCGCCATCAGCTCAAGAACGGCGTCCTTGCCGAGCTTGTCGTCCGAACCCGAGAGCGCGGCAGTCGCCGAACCCTTGATGATCGGAATGTCGTCGCCCGGGAACTCGTACGACGACAGCAGCTCGCGAACCTCGAGCTCGACGAGCTCCAGGATCTCGGCGTCGTCGACCAGGTCAACCTTGTTCATGAACACGACCATCGCCGGCACGCCGACCTGACGGGCGAGCAGGATGTGCTCGCGGGTCTGCGGCATCGGGCCGTCGGTGGCCGACACGACCAGGATCGCGCCGTCCATCTGCGCGGCGCCGGTGATCATGTTCTTGACGTAGTCGGCGTGACCCGGGCAGTCGACGTGCGCATAGTGGCGGTTGCCGGTCTCATACTCGACGTGCGCGGTCGAAATGGTGATGCCGCGGGCGCGCTCTTCCGGCGCCTTGTCGATGTTCTCGAAGTCGACCTTTTCCGACAGGCCCTGGTCAGCCAGAACCTTGGTGATCGCTGCGGTCAGCGAGGTCTTGCCATGGTCGACGTGACCGATGGTGCCGATGTTCAGGTGCGGCTTGTTCCGCTCAAACTTAGCCTTAGCCATTGTTGTCCTACCTTCTGGATTTCCACTGGAGCCGCACGAGGACTCGCCGTGAAGGCGGCCCCATAACGACTGAATCTTTGTTTCGCAAACCCTGCCTTGTGGGCGGGGCCGGCTTCACTCTTCCCGTGCGGGCCGACGCGGGAGCAAGCCCCGCGTCGTCGGACGGGTTCGGCGTTGCCGACCCGCCGGCCGGCCTAGCGAGGTGGGGCTAAGCCAAGCTTAGCCCCTACCCGCCTTAGGCGAGCTTCGCCTTCACCTCGTCCGCGACGTTCTGCGGCACTTCGTCATAGTGCGAGAACTGCATCGAGTAGCTCGCACGGCCCTGGGTGAACGAACGCAACGAGTTCACGTAGCCGAACATGTTCGCCAGCGGCACCATCGCGGTCACCGCCTGCGCGTTGCCGCGCGTGTCGGTGCCCTGGATCTGGCCACGACGCGAGTTCATGTCACCGATCACGTCGCCGAGATAATCCTCCGGCGTCACGACCTCGACCTTCATCACCGGCTCGAGCAGCGTGATGCCGGCCTTCTGCGCCGCTTCGCGCATCGCGCCCCGGGCGGTGATTTCGAACGCCAGCGCCGACGAGTCGACGTCATGGTACGCGCCGTCATACAGGACGATGTCGAAATCGATGATCGGGAAACCGACCAGCGAACCCGTAGCCGCCGTCTCGCGGAAGCCCTTTTCGATCGCGGGGATATATTCCTTCGGAATGTTACCGCCCTTGATCTCGTCCTTGAAGACGATGCCCGCACCGCGCTCGCCCGGCGTCAGCTTCACCTTGACGCGGCCGAACTGGCCCGTGCCGCCCGACTGCTTCTTGTGCGTGAAGTCGATGTCGACCGGCTTCTTGAGGTATTCGCGATATGCCACCTGCGGCGCACCGACGTTCGCCTCGACCTTGAACTCGCGCTTCATGCGATCGACGAGGATCTCGAGGTGGAGCTCGCCCATCCCCTTGATGATCGTCTGACCCGATTCGTGATCGGTCGACACGCGGAACGAGGGATCCTCGGCAGCCAGACGATTGAGCGCGATGCCCATCTTTTCCTGGTCGGCCTTGGTCTTCGGCTCCACCGACAGCTCAATCACGGGCTCCGGGAACTCCATCCGCTCGAGGATGATCGGATGTGCCGGATCGCACAGCGTGTCGCCGGTCGTGGTCTCCTTGAGGCCAGCGATCGCGACGATGTCGCCCGCACGTGCTTCCTCGATGTCCTCACGCGAGTTCGCGTGCATCAGGAGCATACGGCCGATCTTTTCCTTCTTGTCCTTCACCGAGTTCAGGTAGCCGCCCTTGGTGAGGACGCCCGAATAGATGCGCGCGAAGGTGAGCGAGCCCACGAACGGATCGTTCATGATCTTGAACGCCAGCGCCGAGAACGGTGCGTCGTCCGACGACGGGCGCTCGTCCGGCGTTTCGCCGTCGAGCTTCACGCCCTTGATCGCGGGAACGTCGAGCGGGCTCGGCAGGAAGTCGACCACCGCGTCGAGGAGGGGCTGAACGCCCTTGTTCTTGAAGGCCGAGCCGCAAACGACCGGGACGAACGCCATGTTCAGCGTGCCCTTGCGGATGAGCTTCTTGAGCGTCTTCGCGTCGGGCTCGTTGCCCTCGAGATACGCTTCCATCGCGTCGTCGTCCTGCTCGACGGCGAGTTCGATCAGGTCGCTGCGATACTTGGCAGCTTTCTCGGCCATGTCGTCGGGGATCGGCTGATATTCGAACTTCGCACCCAGCGACTCCTCGAGCCAGATGATCGCGCGGTTCTCGACCAGGTCGACCAGGCCCTTGAAGCCGCCTTCCATGCCGATCGGGAGATACAGCACCGCCGGCTTCGCGCCGAGGCGATCGATGATCGACTGCACGCAGAAATAGAAGTCAGCGCCGGTACGGTCGAGCTTGTTGACGAAGCACATGCGCGGCACGCCGTACTTGTCGGCCTGACGCCACACCGTCTCGGACTGCGGCTCCACGCCGGCAACGCCGTCGAAACACGCAACCGCGCCGTCGAGCACGCGCAGCGAACGCTCGACCTCGATCGTGAAGTCGACGTGACCCGGGGTGTCGATGATGTTGATCAGATGCTCGGGGCCATTGCCCTCTTCGGCCTTCCACTTGCAGGTGGTGGCAGCCGACGTGATCGTGATCCCGCGCTCCTGCTCCTGCTCCATCCAGTCCATTGTCGCGGTGCCCTCGTGGACCTCGCCAATCTTGTAGGACTTGCCGGTGTAATAGAGGATGCGCTCGGTCGTCGTCGTCTTGCCGGCGTCGATGTGCGCCATGATGCCGATATTGCGATAGAGTTCGAGCGGATGGCTGCGGGCCATGTCGGGCTTTCCTTAGCGATGTGGGGAGCAGGCCCACGGCCGGCTCCCCACGATATAGTTCAGCTGCGTTGCGCTTCCAAGACGGAAGCCGCGGCCATTACCAGCGGTAGTGGCTGAAGGCGCGGTTAGCTTCGGCCATGCGGTGCGTGTCTTCGCGCTTCTTCACCGCGTTGCCGCGGTTGTTCGACGCGTCGAGCAGCTCACCCGACAGACGCGCGTCCATCGTGTTCTCGCTGCGGCCGCGCGCCGCGGCGATCAGCCAGCGGATCGCGAGCGCCTGCGCGCGCTCCGGACGAACCTCAACCGGCACCTGGTAGGTCGCACCGCCGACGCGGCGCGACCGGACTTCGATACCCGGCTTGATGTTGTTCAGCGCGTCATGGAACACGCCGAGCGGCTCGCGCTTGGCGCGGGTCTCAACGGTGGTCAGCGCAGAATAGACGATGCCTTCGGCGACCGACTTCTTGCCGTCCAGCATCACCGAATTCATGAACTTGGAGAGAACCTCATCCCCATACACGGGATCAGGCAGGATTTCCCGCTTCTCGGGACGACGACGACGTGCCATCTTTTATCTTCCTTCTAAACTTCAGCCTTGGTGGTCGAACAGGTAGCCGACCGGCTTACTTCGGACGCTTGGCGCCGTACTTGGAACGGGACTGGCGACGGTCCTTCACGCCCTGCGTATCGAGCACGCCGCGCAGCACGTGGTAGCGCACGCCCGGAAGGTCACGCACACGGCCGCCGCGGATCAGCACCACCGAGTGCTCCTGCAGGTTGTGGCCTTCGCCCGGAATGTAGCTGATGACCTCGCGCTGGTTGGTCAGGCGAACCTTGGCCACCTTGCGCAGCGCCGAGTTCGGCTTCTTCGGGGTCGTCGTGTAAACACGGGTGCAAACGCCGCGCTTCTGCGGGTTCTGCTCCATCGCAGGGACCTTGCTCTTGGCCTTCTGCGGGTCGCGGCCCTTGCGGACCAGCTGGTTGATCGTCGGCATTGAAGCCTTCACCTTTCCGTAGGTTACTTTGCTGGAGCCATAACAGCACTAGGAATACGAAAAGGACCTCGGGGCGGTCGAACGCGACCTCCCTGGCCCTCTAAGCATCCAGCAATGTTCAAGCTTGCCCGTGCGAGCGGACCCGACACGAACGGGCGCGCCTATACGTTGGGAGTCGCAAGGGGTCAATGGTGCCCGCCCCGCCTCAGTCGATCCGTGCACCGCCCTTGATGACCGCCACCGGGCGTTCCAGCACGGCCACATCGGACAGCGGGTTGCCGGCGACCGCGACCATGTCGCCGTAGCGACCGACCGTGATCGTGCCGACGTCCTTGCTGCGACCCAGCGCCTCAGCAGCGGTAACGGTGGCAGCGCGGATCGCCTGAAGCGGGCTCATGCCGTACTGGACCATGATTCGGAACTGCTTGCCGGCATCCTTGTGCGGCATGACGCCCGCGTCGGTGCCGAAGACCATCTTGACGCCGGCCGCATTGGCCTTGCGGAAATTATCTCGCTGGATCTGGGCGACCTCGCGATCCTTGCGCAGATTATCCTCGAGCACGCCGTTCTTGGCGCCCTCTGCCTGCGTATATTCGGTGTTGTAGATGTCCATCGACAGGTACGTCCCCCGCTCCTTGGCGAGGCGGATGCCTTCGTCGTCGATCAGGCTAGCGTGCTCGATCGTGTCTATGCCGGCGCGGATCGCGGCCTTGATGCCCGCGGCGCCATGCGCGTGCGCGGCGGTCTTGAGGCCCCATTGGTGCGCTTCGTCCGCAACGGCGCGGAGTTCGGCTTCGGAGAGTTGCTGCTGGCCCGGTTCGGTGTTGCGGCTGAACACGCCGCCGGTGGCGCAGACCTTGATCACTTCCGCGCCATATTTGCGCTGCTGACGGACATGGGTGCGCAGTTCGTCGGGTGTGTCGCCCACGGCCTTGCCGCGCTGGTTGAAGCTCGGCGGATAGAAGGTGCTGTCGCAATGGCCGCCAGTCGCTGACAAGGCATGCGCCGCGGGCACGATGCGCGGGCCGACCATCAGCCCCTCCTCGATCGCCTGCTTATAAGCGACATCGTTGAAATTTTCCGAACCGAGATTGCGCAAGGTGGTGAAGCCGGCGCGCAGCATCGCCTCGGCATTGCCGACGCCCTGCGCGGTCCAGAAAGTGTCGGTAAACTGGAGCCCGGTGTAGCCACCGTAGAGCGGTGTGCTGTCGAGGTGGACATGCATGTCGATGAGGCCGGGGACCAGCGTTACGTCGCCAAGGTCGAGCCGCTTGGCATCCGCGGGCGCAGTGCCGCCGATCGCAGTGATTCGCCCATCAGTGACGGTAATCACCGGCTGCTGGACGATCGCGCCCTTTTCGACATCGAGCATCCGCGCCGCGGTAATGACCACCGTTTCGGCAGCAACAGGAACGGCCGCGCAAACGGCGGCGGCGGCGAGCAACATGGATTTCAAGACATACCCCCTGACGATGATCAGCATGGCGTGGATCAGGGGCGGAGGGAAGAGCCCGTCGCCCGGTCGCTCAGTTGAGCGGAACGATCACCTCGTCCGGATGTGCAACGTTCAATTCCCGACGCACCAGTTCATCCACCATATCCGGGTTGGCGTGGCGGGGATCGAGCAAGGCCACGCGGTTGCGCAATTCCTCGCGCTTCTGATCGAGCGCGGCGTAGCGGCGCTCGCGCTGCTCCACCTGCCGCTTGTAGTCGCCGAATGCCAGCAGCCCGTTGGCGCCGAGCACGGCATAGCCGCCAAAGAACGCCATCACCATCAGCGCGAGCGCCGGCCAGGCGGCGCGCTTCAGGGTAGCGCGAAGGGTCGAGGGCTTGCGGCGGTTCACGTGTGTGATTCTCGCCGAAAGCCCCCCTGGATTCAAGTAGTTTCCGGGTGTTTTTAGCGCAGGCGCAGAACGTCCCGGCCAGCATAAGCCGCGACCGTCCCGAGCTCCTCCTCGATGCGGATCAGCTGGTTGTACTTGGCGAGCCGGTCGGAGCGCGCGAGGCTGCCCGTCTTGATCTGCCCGCAATTGGTGGCGACGGCGAGGTCGGCGATCGTGGCGTCCTCGGTCTCGCCCGAACGGTGGCTCATCACGGCGGTGTAGCCGGCGCGCTCGGCGATGCGGATCGCCTCCAGCGTTTCGGACAGGGTGCCGATCTGGTTGACCTTCACCAGCAGCGAATTGGCGAGACCGCGCGAAATGCCGTCACGCAGGCGCGCCGGGTTGGTCACGAACAGATCGTCGCCGACCAGCTGCACCTTGTTACCGACCGCATCCGTCAGCGCCTTCCAGCCTTCGAAATCATCCTCGGCCATGCCGTCCTCGATCGACAGGATCGGATAGCGCGCGACGAGATCGGCGAGATAGTCCGCCATTGCGCCGGGCTCGAGCGTCAGGCCCTCTCCGGAGATGACGTACTTGCCGTCCTTGAAGAACTCGGTCGCGGCGCAATCGAGCGCGAGCATCACGTCTTCGCCGGGCGTGTAGCCGGCCTTTTCGATCGACTGCATGATAAAATCGAGCGCGTCCGTGGTGCTGGCGAGATTGGGCGCGAAGCCGCCTTCGTCGCCAACTGCGGTCGCCAAGCCCTTCTCATGCAGGCCTTTCTTGAGCGTGTGGAAGATTTCCGACCCGCAGCGAACCGCCTCCATGATGTTCTCGGCCCCGACGGGCATGATCATGAATTCCTGGAAATCGATCGGGTTGTCCGCATGTTCGCCGCCGTTGATGATGTTCATCATCGGCACCGGCAGGACGTGGGCCGAGACACCGCCGACGTAGCGATAGAGCGGCAGGCCACGTGCATCCGCCGCTGCCTTGGCAACCGCGAGGCTGACGCCCAGGATGGCATTGGCGCCGAGCCGGCCCTTGTTCTCCGTGCCGTCGAGCTCGATCAGCGCCGTGTCGATCTCGAGCTGATCCTCCGCCTCGAGGCCGCGAATCGTGTCGGCGATTTCGCCATTCACCGCCTCGATCGCTCCATCGACGCCCTTCCCCAGCCAACGGCTCTTGTCGCCATCGCGCTTCTCCACAGCCTCATGCGCGCCGGTCGACGCGCCCGACGGCACTGCGGCGCGGCCAAAGCTGCCGTCCTCCAGGAACACATCGACTTCCACCGTGGGATTGCCCCGGCTGTCGATGATCTGGCGGCCTTGCAGGTCGATGATTGCGGTCACGTAACGATCCTTCTAGGATGACGGGAAACGGGTTCGGCATGCCCGATAACGAGGCGCGCGGTCCCCGGCAATTCGCGATGGAACCACCCCGCACGCGGCGGGGTTCTCCGTCTCGATCAAGGAAGGACCTCATAATGGCCGACGACAATCTCAAGCCGATGACCGACCAGGACGTCGCGCCCGCGCTTGCCGATCCGCTCGCGGCAACCGACGCGTTGCAGCCGATCGACCCGCTGAAGGGCACGGACACCGATGGCGGTGACCCGCTGTCACAGCCGGGCGGGCCGGCGAACAACTCCACCAGCGACGCAGAGCCGGCGACCGCGCGCCAGACGATCAGCGACGGCGTGGCCAAGCTGAAGAGCGGAGCAGGTGATCGCGCGCGTGGCTATGCCGATCAGGGCAAGGCCAAGGCGACCGGCGCGCTCGACCAGCTCGTCACAATGCTGAACGACGCCGCCGGCCAGGTCGATGACAAGCTTGGGCAGCAATATGGGCAATATGCCCGTAGCGCAGCGGAGCAGGTGCAAGGCTTTTCCTCCTCGCTCAACGACCGCAGCGTCGACGAGCTGCTGGACGATGCGCGCACACTGGTGCGCAAGAGCCCGGCGGCAGCGATCGGCGTGGCGGCGGCCGTCGGCTTCGTCGCCGCACGCCTTCTGTCGGCAGGGCTCGACAGTCGCGACCAGGCCTGACCCGCATGCGGGGAGAACGCGCTGACCTCGAGGAGGCCGGCATCGGCCAACTCGTATCACAACTCGCGACCGACGCGCGCGAGGCGGCGCAAGCGGAGGTCGCGCTCGTCAAGGCGCGGGCCGGTTTTGCGGTCACGCGCTACAAATGGGCAGTCGTCTACTTCGGCGCCGCGGCGGTGCTTGCGCTGGCAGCGTTGATCGCATTGCTCGTCGGACTGATCATGGCGCTGGCGCCGCTGATCGGACCGGGCTGGGCAACGCTGGCCGTCGTGGCGGGCGTGCTCGCGGTGGCGACGATCCTTGGGCTGATGGGCAAGGCGCAGCTGAGCAAGAAGGTGATATCGTGAGCGCCGACCCGGAGGCAGCAAATGTCAAACTTGCCGAGCAGCGTGCCGCGGCCGCCCGCCAGCGCCTGACCAATACTGCGGGCGCGCTCCAGATGCGGCTTAACCCGCGCGTGGTGGCACGCGACGCGGTCGAGAACTTGCAGGAAACGGGAGAAAAAGCGCTGCGTAGCGGCGTGGCGTCCGCCCGTGCCAATCCCGAAGCAGTGGTCTGGGTGGTGACGCTTGCCACGGCATGGTTGGCACGACGCCGGATCGCCGCCGCCCTACTCGGCCGCAAGCGCGAAACCGAGGCGCCACTAGCGCGTTCGATCCCAGGTGACTGGCCCCAATCGGCCGAGAGGAACAGATAATGACCGATACCAACAACCAGACCGGCCAAAACCAGAATGGCGCGCAGGCGAGCGGGCAGGACACGCTGCGCGATCGCGCCAGCCACGCCTATGAAAGCGCCGTGGCGCGCGCCGGTGACACGGTGGAAAGCTCACGCGATACAGCCCGCGACGCGGCGCATCAGGCGGGGGACTTTATCGAAGGGAACCCGCTCGGCGCGCTCGCTGGCGGCTTGGCGGTAGGTGCGCTGATCGGCGCACTGGTTCCGCGTAGCGATCGTGAAAAGCAGCTGCTCGCGCCGGTTGGCAAAACGGTGAGCGCGGCGGCGGTCGCGGCGCTGGCTGCCGCCAAAGAGACAGGGCGCGGTGAGCTGGAGGAATTGGGGCTCACCAAGGATGCTGCGCGCAATCAGGTGAAGTCGCTGCTCAAGAGTGTCGCCAAGGCCGCGTCGCACGCCGGCACTGCGGCGGCGCAGGCCGGCCGCGAGGAGATCAAGACGACACACGGATAAGGCACGGAGAGGGTTCAAACCTGCGCGCCGAGGCGATAAGGGAGCCGGCCATGAGCAAGCTACACCTCGTCTTCGGCGGCCGGGTTTCCGACCCGCGCACGCTGGACTTCGCCGATCTCAAGTCCATCGACATCGTGGGCGTGTTCCCCGACTATGCCTCGGCGGAAAAAGCATGGCGCGGCGCCGCCCAGCGCACCGTCGATGATGCCGAGATGAAATATGTGGTGGTGCATTTGCACCGCCTGCTGGAGCCGGACCTGCTGAAGTCGGCAAGCTGAGTGAGAGTTGCAGAAGTTGCAGATAATGCCGGGCTTTGTCCCGGCATTTTTGTTTCAAACTGCCCTCCCCGGCTCGTCATCCCGGCCGTGCGCCTGGATCCAAGATTCCACGTACGCTGGCGATCTTGATTCACGCGAAGAGGCCGAGGCGCGAAGAAGTGATTTTCACAGAGAGTACGCAGCACACGGAGGTGTTGCGCGTTGGGACAAGAAGCGCGGCAGCAATGGTTCTTTTGTTGCTGACGCGGGATAGCGGATAGGGTGAGACCTTTTGTGTCCTCTGAGAGAACTCTATTCAGGTCTCTGCGCGCACCAGATCTGTAGGATGGTTCCCGTCACGCCGGCCTTGTGCCGGTACGACGGTGAGTACCAGGTTGTTTCCAGGCGACGCTAGCACTCGCGGAAACTTGATCCACAGTCGACGCCTGACGTGACGAGTGGGAAAGCCGCGGCAGGCCGCCTTCCCACGTGCAGATCAGATGAACTCGATCTTCGACACCAAGTAATAACGGTCACCCGCGGGCACCGACACCTCGACCTCATCGTCCACGCTGCGGCCGATCAGCGCGCGACCCAGGGGCGAGTTGTAGCTGATCCGGCCGCTCTTGGCATCCGCCTCGGTCTGGCCGACGATCTGGTACTTGATCGGCTTTTCGTCCTCATCAAGCAGCGTCACCGTCGCGCCGAACACAATCTTGTCGCCGGACAGCTCGCGCGGATCAATGATCTGGGCGCGGGAGAGCTTGTCCTCGATGTCCGCAATGGTCGCCTCGATTTGGCCCTGACGCTCCTTCGCGGCATGGTATTCGGCGTTTTCCGAAAGGTCGCCGTGGGCGCGTGCTTCTTCGATCGCATCGACGATCTGCGGCCGCTCGATCTTCAGCCGTTTCAGGTCCGCATTCAGCTTTTCATAGCCTTCCTGCAGCATCGGCATCTTCTCGACGGTCGCCATCGCGCGTCACCCTTCAATAAACATGTCCCCGAGCGGCCCCCTGGCGGCCGCTTCGCACCTCAAACAGAATGTCGGGGATCAATTGTGCGGCTGCGAATAATAGGATTGAAGCGGCCGTACTTCAAGGTTTCGTGACGCCGAAGTGATCGCTTTCGCTGCCTGGACGCTGGCCTGCGCCGTGGTGAAATACGGGATCTTCTGATTCACCGCCGACGCGCGGATCGGCTGCGAGTCCTTGAGGCTCTGCCATCCTTCCGTGGTGTTGAAGATCAGCGCGATCCCGCCGTCCTTGATCCGGTCAACGATGTGCGGGCGCCCTTGCGCGACCTTGTTGACCAGCTCCACCGAAATGCCGGCGCGCTGGAGGTGATCGGCGGTGCCGCCGGTTGCGACAATGGTGAAGCCGGCATCCGCCAATTCGCGCACTGCGGGCACGATAGCCGCCTTGTCCTCATCCTTGACGCTGACGAACACCGCACCGCCGGTTGGCAGCACCGTGCCGGCGCCGAGCTGCGACTTGGCGAAGGCGGTGGTGAAATCGCGATCGATTCCCATGACTTCCCCGGTGGACTTCATTTCCGGCGAGAGGACCGGATCGATGCCGGGGAAGCGGTTGAAGGGGAACACCGCTTCCTTGACCGCATAATAATCGATGCTGCGGTCAATTTTGGGCAGGTCACGCAGCTTCTCACCGGCCATGACGCGCGCGGCGATCTTGGCGATGGGGGCGCCGATCGCCTTGGCGACGAAGGGCACGGTACGGCTGGCGCGCGGGTTGACCTCAATGAGGTACACCTTGCCGTCCTTCACCGCGAACTGAATGTTCATCAGGCCGCGCACGTCGAGACCGCGGGCGAGCGCCTCGGTCTGACGTTCGATTTCGGCGATGATCTCGGGCGGCAGCGAATAAGGCGGGATCGAGCAGGCGCTGTCGCCCGAATGGACGCCGGCTTCCTCGATATGCTGGAGCACACCGGCGACCACCACGTCGTCGCCGTCGCAGATCGCATCGACGTCGACCTCAATCGCGTCGCGCAGATACTGGTCGATCAGCACGGGGGCATCCCCCGACACCTGCACCGCGGTCTGGATATAATCGTCAAGCTGCGCGGGGCCGTCGACGATTTCCATTGCGCGGCCGCCGAGCACGAAGCTGGGGCGCATCAGCACGGGATAGCCGACGCGTTCGGCCACGTTGATCGCCTCGTCGCGGCTCCGTGCGATGCCGTTGTTGGGCTGGAGCAGGCGCAGCTTGTTGACGAGAGCGGCGAATTGCTCGCGGTCCTCGGCAAGGTCAATCGCGGCCGGCGAGGTGCCGAGGATCGGGATCCCCGCTGCCTCGATCGCGCGCGCCAGGTTGAGCGGGGTCTGGCCGCCGAACTGGACGATCACCCCGACCAGTTCGCCGGTGGACTGTTCGACGTGGAGGATCTCCAACACGTCCTCAGCGGTCAGCGGCTCGAAATAGAGGCGATCGGAGGTGTCGTAGTCGGTGCTCACCGTCTCCGGGTTGCAGTTGACCATGATCGTCTCGAAGCCGGCGTCCGCCAGCGCGAAACAGGCGTGGCAACAGCAATAATCGAACTCGATCCCCTGCCCGATCCGGTTCGGTCCACCACCCAGAATCACGATCTTGCGGCGGTCGGACGGCATTGCCTCGTTCTCGGGCTCGCCGAAGGTCGGCGCCTCGTAGGTCGAGTACATATAGGGCGTCTTGGCGTCGAACTCGGCCGCGCAGGTGTCGATGCGCTTGAAGACGGGGCGCACGCCGAGCTTGATGCGATGCTCGCGCACCTCCTGCTCGGTGACCCCGCCGGTCATCGCCTTGACCGCCTCATGGATCAGGCCGGAGCCTTGAGCAATGCCGCGGTGCATGCCGCGCAGGTTGGCCGACTGGAGCGCGAGCCAGGCGAGGCGCTTGTCGCTGAAGCCCATTGCTTTGAGGCGGCGCATGCCGGCTGCGTCGATCGGCAGGCCGTTGCGGCACACCTCTTCCTCCGCGCGCACGATCTCTTCAATCCGCTCCAGGAACCACGGATCGTACTTTGCGATTGCGTGGACTTCGGTGACGGTGAAGCCTTCGCGCAGCGCCTGCGCCGCGACCAGCAACCGGTCCGGCGAAGCGACCGCGAGCGCGGCCTCGATCTCGGCGCGCGGCGCGCCGACGAGGCGCTCGACCCTGTCGAAGCCGCTGAGGCCGGTCTCTAGGCCACGCAGCGCCTTTTGCATTGACTCGTGGATATTGCGCCCGATTGCCATGACTTCGCCGACGCTCTTCATCGCGGTCGACAGCACTGCCTCGGCGCCCTTGAACTTCTCGAAGGCGAAGCGCGGGATCTTGGTGACGACGTAATCGATCGTCGGCTCGAAGGACGCCGGGGTAGCGCCGGTGATGTCGTTCTCGATCTCGTCGAGCGTGTAGCCGACGGCGAGCTTCGCCGCGACTTTGGCGATCGGGAAGCCGGTCGCCTTGGAGGCGAGCGCCGACGACCGCGACACGCGCGGGTTCATCTCGATGACGATCAGGCGGCCGTCCTTCGGATTGATCGCGAACTGGACGTTCGAACCGCCTGTTTCCACGCCGATTTCGCGCAGCACCGCGATGCTGGCGTTGCGCATGATCTGATATTCCTTGTCGGTCAGCGTCAGCGCCGGCGCGACGGTGATGGAATCGCCCGTGTGGACGCCCATCGGATCGATATTCTCGATCGAGCAGATGATGATGCAATTGTCCGCGCGGTCGCGGACCACCTCCATCTCATATTCCTTCCAGCCGAGCAGCGACTCCTCGATCAGCACCTCGGTGGTCGGCGAGGCGTCGAGGCCCTTGCGGACGATCTCGATGAACTCCTCGCGGTTGTAGGCGACGCCGCCGCCGGTGCCACCGAGCGTGAAGCTCGGGCGGATGATCGCGGGCAGGCCGACCTTGTCCAGCCCCTCCAGCGCTTCCGCCTCAGTATGCGCGACGGCGGAGCGGGCGCTTTCGAGGCCAATTTTGTCCATCGCGTTGCGGAACTTCAGCCGGTCCTCGGCCTTGTCGATCGCCTCCGCATCGGCGCCGATCATGGTGACGCCGAACTTCTCCAGCGTACCGTCGCGGAACAGCGACAGCGCGGTATTGAGCGCGGTCTGGCCGCCCATCGTCGGGAGCACCGCGTCGGGGCGCTCCTTCTCGATGATCTTGGCGACGATCTCGGGCGTGATCGGCTCGACATAGGTGGCGTCCGCGAGCTCGGGATCGGTCATGATCGTCGCCGGGTTCGAATTGACCAGGACGATGCGATACCCCTCTTCCTTGAGGGCCTTAATCGCCTGCGTGCCCGAATAATCGAACTCGCACGCCTGGCCGATGACGATCGGCCCTGCGCCGATGACGAGGATGGAGGAGATGTCGGTGCGCTTTGGCATTATGTCTCTCTTGGTCCTTGGTCGGCGGCACCGGCCGCAGCGCCGATCGGGCTGAGGCTGGCTCCCGAGATCTTCTTCACTTCGGCGGCGATGCACGCAGAGACCTGTTGCGAGACCTCACGCGGCATGTCGCCGGGCAGCTCCACCGTCACCTGCGTGGCCGATGTTGCCTTCAGCCGCGCTCTCTCCTCCCCGCACTTGCCCGGGATCGAAGACAGGCGCGCCTGTAACTGGTGCTGGTTGGCCGGGGCCGCCTGCGAACAGGCGGCCGAGACCAGGATTAACAACGGGGCGGCAAGCCGACCCGCCATGTTCACCGCAACGACCCTACGAACCGTTCAAACAAATAGAAGCTGTCCTGCGGGCCCGGGCTTGCCTCGGGATGGTATTGCACGCTGAACGCGGGCTTGTCGGTCAGTTCCAGCCCGGCGTTGCTGCCGTCGA
Organism: Sphingomonas jeddahensis; assembly: GCF_001981525.1. Classification (GTDB taxonomy): domain Bacteria; phylum Pseudomonadota; class Alphaproteobacteria; order Sphingomonadales; family Sphingomonadaceae; genus Sphingomonas; species Sphingomonas jeddahensis. The sequence goes on from NZ_MPSB01000002.1 coordinate 217,400, forward strand.
ACAGCGAGACGTGGGTCTCGCGGGCGTTCGCCGGCAAGCTGTCGCGCTCGACCGCGAAGCCGTGGTTCATGCTGGTGATCTCGACCGCGCCGTCGGAGAGGCGCTTGACCGGGTGATTGGCGCCGCGGTGGCCCTGGAACATCTTGGTCGTGCGCGCGCCGACCGCGAGGCCGAGCAGCTGGTGGCCGAGGCAGATGCCGAACAGTGGCTTGTCCGTCTCGAGCAGCTGGCGGATCACCGGCACGGCGTATTCGCCGGTCGCGGCGGGATCGCCGGGACCGTTCGACAGGAAGATGCCGTCGGGGTTGAGCGCCATGATCGTGGCGAAATCGGTTTCCGCGGGGACGACGGAAACCTTCGCGCCGGCCTGGACGAGGTTACGGAAGATGTTGTGCTTGCTGCCGTAGTCGATTGCGACGACATGGGGGCGGTCGCTCGGGGCACGTGCTTCGACAGGCTCAGTACGAACGGGGCTAGGAGCGCTGCCATCTTCCTCCGTTTGTCCTGAGCTTGTCGAAGGACGTGTTTCGTAGCCGAAGCCGAGCCGCCAGATGCCGCTGGCGCGATCGTCGCCCCAAGTGCCGTGGGTCTCACGAGTCACGGCCTTGGCGAGGTCCATGCCTTCGAGGCCGGGCCACTCGCGTGCCATGTTCAGCAACAGGTCGAGGTCGAACGTGCCATCGGCCGAATGCGCGATCACGCCGTTGGGGGCGCCGCCGCCGCGGATGCGCCGCGTCAGCGCGCGGGTATCGATGCCGGCCAGGCCGATGCGGGCGTGGCGCTTCATCCAGCCCACGAGGTTTTCGGCCGCGCGGAAGTTGGACGGGGCGGTGGGATCCTCGCGCACGATCATGCCGAGCGCGTGCGGCTCGTCCGCCTCGACGTCATCGGGGTTAGCGCCGACGTTGCCGATGTGCGGGAAGGTGAAGGTGATGATCTGACCGGCAAAGGAGGGATCGGTCATGATCTCCTGATAGCCGGTCATGGCGGTGTGGAAGCACACTTCGCCCACCGCCTGCCCCTCGGCGCCGAAGCCATGGCCCCACAGCACGTCGCCCGATGCGAGAACAAGGACGCCGGTGGCGCCATCCGGTTGAGGCGCGTGCGAGGGCTTGGCGTCGGCCATGGGGGCGGGCACTCCTGGTAAGCGGCGATGTACGTTAAGAGCGGCGCGCTAAACCCCACCCTCCCCCGCGTCAATCTGATATGGGCCGGTGCACCATGATTCGAGACGATATCAAGCAAGCCCAGATTGCCGCCATGAAGGCCGGCGACAAGGACACCCGCGCCGCGATCGGCCTGATCCAGGCGGCGATCAAGAACCGCGACATCGAGGTGCGCACCGCCGCCCAGGCGCCGGACGACGATCCGCTCGTCGTGGAAGTGCTGCAGAAGATGAAGAAGCAGCGGATCGAATCGATCCAGATGTTTCGCAATGGCGGGCGCGAGGAACTGGCGGCGGCCGAGGAAGCGGAAGTGGCGGTGATCGATCGCTTCCTGCCGAAGCAGTTGAGCGAGGAAGAGACGAGCGCGGCGATCGAGGCGATCAAGGTTGAGATGGGCGCGAGCGGCATGAAGGACATGGGGCGCGTGATGGCCGAGCTTAAGGCGCGGCATGGGAGCGTGCTGGATATGTCCAAGGCGAGCGGGTTGGTGAAGGCGGCGTTGGCGTAGCGCTTGGGTCGGAAGCGGCACAACATTGCTCCCCTCCCGCTTGCCGGAGGAGCTGGGTGAGGGCATGTGATGCGCATGCCCGATCGCGGTTATGCTCGCCCGACCGCACGTTCGCGTGAACTCCGCGCCATGATGACGGATGCCGAGCGGAAGCTGTGGGCCTGCCTCAGCGCCAGGAAGGTGGCGGGTGTGCGGTTCAACCGGCAGTTTCCGGCTGGGCCGTTCATCTGCGACTTCGTGTCGCGCAGCGCCAAGCCGGTGATCGAAGTGGACGGCGGGCAGCATGGCGTCGGTGCTGAGCGTGATTACGCGCGAACGCGCTTCATCGAATCGCAGGGCTATCGTGTGATCCGGTTCTGGAACAATGATGTGCTGGAGCGGCTTGAGGGTGTGATCTGCGAGATAGAGCGGGTGCTCGCGGACATGCCCTCCCCTAGCCCCTCCCGCAAGCGGGAGGGGGATGAAGAAGGTCGTCCTGCGGAACTCCCCTCCCGCTTGCGGGAGGGGTTGGGGGAGGGCCTGTCCAAGCAGACCGAACCACCATGTCCCTGACCCCCGCCTTTCTCGACGAACTGCGCGCGCGTACCTCGCTCTCCGCGCTGATCGGCAAGACTACCAAGCTCACCAAGGCCGGGCGCGAGCACAAGGGGTGCTGCCCGTTTCATAACGAGAAGACGCCATCGTTTTATGTCAACGATGACAAGGGCTTCTATCATTGCTTCGGCTGTTCGGCGCATGGCGATGCGATCCGGTGGATGACCGATCAGCGCGGGCTTCCCTTCATCGATGCGGTGAAGGAACTTGCGCAAGCCGCCGGTATGGAGATGCCGGCGCAGGACAAGCGCTCGGCGGAGCGGGCGGAGAAAGCGCAGTCGCTGCACGGGCTGATGCAGGCCGCGGCTGACTGGTTCCGGGCGCAGCTTGAGGGGCTGGAGGGCGCGGCCGGGCGTGAACTGCTCGCGCGGAGGGGGATTTCGGCCGACACGGCGCGCACCTTCGGTTTCGGCTTCGCGCCGGATGCGCGGGGCAAGCTGCGCAGCGCGCTCAAGTCGTTTGGCGATGCGATGCTGATCGAGGCGGGGCTGCTGATCAGCGTTGAGGGCAAGGAGCCGTATGACCGCTTTCGCGGGCGGCTGATGATCCCGATCCGCGACGCGCGCGGCCGCGTGATCGCGTTCGGCGGACGGATCATCGGCGATGGCGAGCCGAAATATCTGAACTCCCCGGACACGCCGCTGTTCGACAAGGGGCGCACGCTCTACAATCTCGATCGTGCCTCGCCCGCCGCGCGCAAGGCGGACCGGGTGTTCGTGGTCGAGGGATACATGGACGCGATCGCGCTGGCGCAGGCGGGGATCGGCGAGACGGTGGCGCCGCTCGGCACCGCGCTGACCGAGCATCAGCTCGAGCGGCTGTGGCGGATGGTCGATGTGCCGACGCTGTGCTTCGATGGCGACAATGCCGGGCAGAAGGCGGCGATCCGCGCCGCGCATCGCGCGCTGCCGATGCTGGCACCGGGGCGCAGCCTGTCGTTCGTGACGCTGCCAGAGGGGCAGGATCCCGACGATCTGATCCGCGCCAAGGGCGCCGGCGCTTTCGAGGTGTGCGTGCGCGAGGCGGTGCCGCTGGTCGACCGGCTGTGGGCGCATGAGCTGGCGGCCGAGCCGATGACCACGCCCGAGCAGCGCGCCGGCTTTCGCGCACGGATGGGTGAGCTGGCGAAGACGATCGTCGATCCGGTCGTGCGATCCGAATATCAGGCCGAGTTCCGGCGACGCTATGACGAGCAGTTCGCGGCGCCAGCGCGCAAAGCCTTCGAGCCGCGCGCGCCCTTCACCCCGCGCCGGCCGGGACAGAAGTGGACGCCCCCTCCCCTGCCCGTCACCGAGGATGCCAAGGCGTTCCGCGCGGCCGGGGTTGACCCGGTCATCGCTAAGGCGGTGCTCGCCGGACTGATCCGCCACCCCGCGGAGATCGCCCGGCATATGGAAGTGCTGGGTTCGCTGCGGATGGCGGACGGGGCGCTCGGGCGATTGTTCGAGGCAGTGGTGGATGTTGCGCTGGAAGATCGGGCGCTTGATAGCGCGCGGCTCGTCACCATATTGCGGAACAGTGGTTTCGAAGCAGTCGCCCGCGACCTGCTGAGAGCAGATACGATGCCCTATTCCTTCACCCAGCCGATCGGGGACGAAGCGCGCGCCAGGGAAGACCTTGACGAAGCGATCGCCATCCTTGTCGCCGGGCCCGAAGTGAATGCGGCGCTGGCTGATGCAACCGCCGCCATGCAGGCGCGCTTCACCGATGAAGCGTTCGAACGGCAGGTGGCGTTGGTGAGAGAGAAACAGGCGCTGGAGCTTCGGCTTGCAAATCTCGTTCAGTCGAACGAAGACGCCCGCGCTTTTGGATCCGAGGACGATTGATGGCGAAGGTTAACGGTAGCGGTGCAGAAGACGGCGTTGAAGTGGCCGATGCTCCGCTGATCGACCTCAATGACGCGGACATCAAGAAGATGATCGCCCGCGCCAAGAAGCGCGGGTACATCACCTACGAACAGCTCAACGCCGCGCTGCCGCAGGACCAGATGTCGTCCGACCAGCTCGAGGACATCATGTCCGCGCTCAACGAAATGGGCGTCAACATCGTCGAGAACGAGGAACAGGGCGAGGACGGCGAGGAGCAGGAGCAGCCCGAGGACGAGGTCGAATCGGTCGACGGCGACCAGGACAATGCGCCCGTCGTCGAGAAGAAGAAGGAAACGGTCGACCGCACCGACGATCCGGTGCGCATGTACCTGCGCGAGATGGGCGCCGTCGAGCTGCTGAGCCGCGAGGGCGAGATCGCGATCGCCAAGCGGATCGAGGCCGGCCGCGATACGATGATCATGGGCCTGTGCGAATCGCCCATCACCTTCAACGCGATCATCGACTGGTCCACGCAGCTCAACGAAGGCACGATGCAGCTGCGCGAGATCCTCGATCTCGACGCAATGCTCTCCAAGGGACCGTCGGCCGAACAGGTCGAGGGCGCCGAGGAAGACGATAACGGCGAGATCAGCGAGAAGACCGCCGGCACCAGCTTCAAGGAAGAGGAAGAGCTGGAAGAAGCGGCGTCGGATGACGACGACGACATGACCGAGCGCCGCGCGCCGCGCCCGTCGGACGACGAGGAGGAGGACAATACCCTCAGCCTCGCGCAGATGGAGGAAACGCTCAAGCCAATGGCGCTTGAGAAGTTCGCCAACATCACGTCGATCTACAAGAAATTTTCCAAGATGCAGCAGGGCCGGCTCGACGCCATGGGCGGCGGGACCGAGCTGACTGCGGCGGACGAGCGCAAGTACCAGAAGCTGCGCGAGGAGCTGACCGCCGAGGTCGAGAGCGTCCAGTTCCACAACGCCAAGATCGAGTATCTGGTCGACCAGCTATACAGCTACAACCGGCGCCTGACCGCGTTGGGCGGGCAGATGCTGCGCCTGGCCGAGCGGCACAAGGTGAGCCGCAAGGACTTCCTCGATCGCTACATGGGCCATGAGTTGGACGACACGTTCCTGGCGACCGTGAACGGCCTCGACAAGAAGTGGACCGCTTTCGCGACCAACGAGGCGGCGGCCGTTGATCGCATCCGCATCGAGATCAGCGAAATCTCGCAGCAGACCGGCATGGCGCTCAGCGAATTCCGCCGTATCGTCAACATGGTGCAGAAGGCGGAGCGTGAGGCGCGCATCGCCAAGAAGGAGATGGTCGAGGCGAACCTGCGCCTCGTGATCTCGATCGCCAAGAAGTACACCAACCGCGGGCTGCAGTTCCTGGATCTGATCCAGGAGGGCAACATCGGCCTGATGAAGGCTGTCGATAAGTTCGAGTATCGCCGCGGCTACAAGTTCTCGACCTATGCGACGTGGTGGATCCGCCAGGCGATCACGCGATCGATCGCCGACCAGGCGCGTACGATCCGCATCCCGGTGCACATGATCGAGACGATCAACAAGCTGGTGCGCACCAGCCGCCAGTTCCTGCACGAGCAGGGCCGCGAGCCGACTCCGGAGGAAATGGCCGAGCGCCTTTCCATGCCGCTGGAGAAGGTGCGCAAGGTGATGAAGATCGCCAAGGAGCCGATCAGCCTCGAGACGCCGATCGGCGACGAGGAGGATTCGCACCTCGGCGACTTCATCGAGGACAAGAATGCCGTCATTCCGGTGGATGCCGCGATTCAGGCGAACCTGAAGGAAACTGTCACCCGTGTGCTCGCGTCGCTGACGCCGCGTGAGGAGCGTGTGCTGCGCATGCGCTTCGGCATCGGCATGAACACCGATCACACGCTGGAGGAAGTCGGCCAGCAGTTCAGCGTGACGCGCGAGCGCATCCGCCAGATCGAGGCCAAGGCGCTTCGCAAGCTGAAGCACCCGAGCCGCAGCCGGAAGATGCGCAGCTTCCTGGACCAGTAACAGCCGTCTTGTTTTGAGGAAGTTGGGGGCGGGAAGTGCATCTTCCCGCCCCTTTTCCATGTTCCAAAGGCTTGTGGCGACCGCGGCGTCGCGCCGGGCCTGGGCCATGAACCGCCGGAACCGCGGACCTGGCGATGAGGTCAGACCAGCCGCCCTCTGGCCATTCCGTTCCAGTGCGGCGAACATAACCCTAGCGAACCGATCAGCGTCAGCGATGCGCATGTGAGTCGTCAGACGATACGTGGACGTTGCGGCGGTTTTCGCATCCACCATCATGCTAATTCGGCGAATAACACCGCTCGCTCTTGCCGCTTCGGGGCAATCTACTTGCGGCAGCGTGCGCGGTCAGCAAATTGCATGTATGGCCAAGCATTCTCCCGCGCCGACCGGTGTCGAGCAACAGGTCACCGCATCCGATCTCGTGCGGCATTTCGGTATTTGGCAGGACAAGGCGGCGCGCGCGCCAGTGTATATCCTGCACCGCGGCCGGCCGCGGCTGGTACTGACTTCACTCGACGTGATGGACGCCTTGTGTGCGCCGCACGCGAGCCGGCCGGCCAACAGCAGCCACCTCCAGACGCTGCTCGAAGCGACGGATGAGATGATCGTGCTGCTGGGCGAGGATCGCACCGTGGTGGGCGCGAGCCGCGGCGCACGGGGCTATTTCGGCGACATGGTGCAGGTCGGCGCGCCGCTGAGCGGGCTGGCCGCCGCAAGCGACCAAGGGCTATTGTCTGCCGTCGGGCGGGTGACGCAATCGGGGCTGGCGGAGACGGTGGAATGCCGCTCACCGCGCTTTCCTGACCGGTTGCTCAACTTCGCCGTGAATTGCGGGCCGAACGGCTGCGTCCTGCACGTCCGGGACGCCACGGCGGCTGACGAATTACAACAATGGCGCGACCGGCACGAGTCGCTGGCACGTGCGGTCGAGGCCGCCGGCGGCGCGACGGCGATCATCAACCTTCGCGGGCGAATCGATCAAGCGTCCCCTCACCTCATCACGCTGACTGGCGCGAGTGCCGATGCGCTCGCCACGGCGCGACTGGCGTCTTTGGTAGCGGTCGGCGATCGCAGCGCGCTGGGCGATGCGTTCGAGGCGGCGATCGATGCGCGCGCCCCACAATCGCTCGAAGCATCGCTGCTGGTCGGCGGCGCGGCGCTGCGGCGGGTGTCGATCGGCCTAGCCCCCCTGCTGAGCAGCGGGCGAGTCGTCGGCGTTACCATCATCATCACGCCATTGGGCGCTTAAGCCGGCGTTTACTGTGATTGGCTATGGTCCTCCCGGGCTGGCGGGAAGGATTTGGATCAGTGGCTCCCATTGCGGAGAATGTCGCCGCAGGGCGCTTGATCGACGGCTTGGTCGTCGATCAGGGCACGGCGAGCAGCGAGCATGCCCGAGCCTTGTGCGCCGGTGACGCCGCGACGCGTGACCTGTCCGACGCGATCCACGCCTTTTGCGCGCTGCATGGCACGAGCCCCAGCATCGTCGATAGCGCGTCCTACGCGCCGGGCGCCGATACGCTCGGGCCATGGTTGCGGCAGGCGGCGGCAGGGCTCGACCAGGAGCGGCAATCGTTGGCGAGCCTGACCGCAGCGATCGGCCCAATGCCCTCCACGCCGCGGCATGCAGAGGCTGAGGCCGCAATCACCGCCCAGCGCCACGCACTCGCCACGCTGGCGACCTCGGCGCGTAGCGGGTGCGCGATCGGCGCCGCGCTCGCGCTGCTGCTCGACTGGCATGCGATTCGCAACGTGCTCGCGGCGGCGGCTTACCGATCCGGCGTGGTCCTGTTGCCCAGCGACATCCCCGCGCCCGCCGCGATCACCGCGGCGGCGCGGATGATCGCCGCGCAGCCAAGCCCCGCCCGAGCGCTGGCCTTCGGTGCCGAGCAATTGATCCTGCAACATCGCGGGCTGTGGCAGTTACTCCACGCCCGCGCCCAGGCGCGCGATGCACTTTAGGGTCTGTACTTAATCGCAACAAGGATCGTGATCGCCCGTGGAAGGCCGCCGACTAGGGGCGCGGCGCAGACGCGTAGCTGAAGCTACGCGCAAGCAAGCGACGACGCTCGGCGGCCCTCCACGGGCAACCGCTATGCGACGGGCCGCTTTTGACGCCATGCGGCGTCGCGCGTCGGTCACGATGCACGGACATCGCTCCCTCCTTGCTCCTAGCCTGGCGCCAAAATCGGCTCCCTCACGACCTTGTTGCGATTAAGTACAGACCCTGGGCCAAGCGGCTTGCGCGCGCCCGAAAATTCCCGCATCGCCATACCCAATAGTCGAACGAGACGGGATGAGGGCATGAAGCGGTTCGAGGGCACCCAGAGCTATGTCGCTACCGATGATTTGAAGGTCGCGGTCAACGCCGCCGTCATGCTGCGCCGACCGTTGCTGGTGAAGGGCGAACCGGGCACCGGCAAGACTGTCCTCGCTTATGAAATCGCCAAGGCGACCGGCGCGCCGCTGATCGAATGGAACGTCAAGTCCACGACCAAAGCGCAGCAGGGCCTGTACGAATATGACGCGGTCGCTCGCCTGCGTGACGGCCAGCTCGGCGACGAGCGCGTTCACGACATCGCTAACTACATCCGCAAGGGCAAATTGTGGGAAGCGTTCACCGCGCCGCAGCTGCCCGTGCTGCTGATCGACGAGATCGACAAGGCTGACATCGAATTCCCGAACGACCTTCTCCAGGAACTCGATCGCATGGAATTCCATGTTTACGAGACAAAGGAGACGGTGCGCGCGGTGGAACGCCCGATCGTGGTCATCACGTCGAATAATGAAAAGGAACTGCCCGACGCGTTCCTGCGGCGCTGCTTCTTCCATTATATCAAGTTCCCCGATCGCGAGACGATGCAGGCGATCGTCGACGTCCACTTCCCCGGTATCCAGAAGATGCTGGTGTCGAAGGCAATGGACATCTTCTACGACGTGCGCGACGTGCCGGGCCTGAAGAAGAAACCGTCAACCAGCGAATTGCTCGACTGGCTCAAGCTGTTGCTGCACGAGGACATGCCGCTCGACGTGCTGCAGAACCGCGATCCGACCAAGGCGATTCCGCCGCTGCACGGCGCGCTTTTGAAGAACGAGCAGGACGTGATGTTGTTTGAACGGCTGGCGTTCATGGCGAAGCGGCAGGCGAACAAGGGGTAAGCGCTCCCCGGATGGGGCGTGCCGACGTGGTGAGCGGCACGCGCCGTGGCTTGGCCGCGCGACACGATCGCGGTTCCGAGAAGAACGGCGATCGGCAATTGCGCCCGCGAGCTCGCTGACGTAACCTCGCTTCTGTTCTTGGAGTTTTCGAAATGATCCAGCGTCACCGCTGAAGCGGCAGACATAAGCCAGCGGAGTAATCCGCAGACTGGACTCTGGTTTCGAGAACATCATGCAAAGATTGAATAACAAGACGTGCGTCGTCACCGGCGCTGCGCGTGGCATTGGGCGCGCCATTGCAGCGCGCTTCCATGACGAAGGGGCTGTCGTCATCGTCACTGACATTGACGAAGAGACGGGCGCGGCGACCGCTGCCGAAATTGGATGCCGGTTCGAACCGCTCGACGTGCGGCAGGAAGCCGATTGGTCGCGGCTGGCCAGCGTCGTTCCGGTCGCCGATGTGGTCGTGAACAACGCCGGTGTGACCGGGTTCGAATCGGGCGCGACAATCCACGACCCGGAACACGCCAGCCTTGCGGATTGGCGCGAGGTCCACCGGGTCAACCTCGACGGAACATTCCTCGGCTGCCGCTACGCAATCGGCGCAATGAAGAGCGCGGGGGCAGGCTCCATCATCAACATATCGTCCCGCTCGGGGTTGGTCGGTATTCCCGGGGCTGCGGCCTATGCGTCGTCCAAGGCAGCGATCCGCAACCACAGCAAAACGGTCGCACTTTACTGCGCGCAACAGGGTTGGGCGATACGGTGCAACTCAATTCACCCCGCCGCGATCCTTACGCCGATGTGGGAGCCGATGCTGGGCACCGGCTCCGATCGCGAGGCGAAGATGCAGGCGCTCGTAGCCGACACCCCGCTACGACGGTTCGGGCTGCCTGCTGAGGTCGCAGCGATCGCCCTTACCCTCGCCTCGGACGAGGCGACCTATGTCACGGGGACGGAAGTGAATATCGACGGCGGGTTGCTCGCCGGCTCAGCCGCTTCGCCCGGTTAACCGCACCAGCGCGCCGGGTGTATCGCAACGACCACCATTTGAGCGGGCGAAAGCGATCACCCGGCGATCCTTTATCTCGACCTTGCTCCAGCACCCACCGTGTAGCCCGCAGTGCCTTCGACGGTGGTCCTGTGGACCCGGAAACGAGTTCGGGGTGGCGGTTCCTTTGAGGGCCGAGGCTTTTGATTGGAGCTAAGCAACATGACGTGCGAATGCTCATGGGTGCCGGGTGCGGCCCATTCGACCGAGCAACGCCGAAAGCCGTAGCTGAATCTAGTCTATAGGCACTGGGCACGCGCGCGGCTAAGCCGGCCTGTGTCCCTGCTGTTCCCGCTCGTCGCCGCTGTCGCCCCCCTCACCTCGCCGGCCGCGCAAGCGGTGGGAACGTCGATGCTGGCGGCGGATACGGAGCAGCGCTGGGTCGCATTCGATCTCACCCCCGGCAACCAAATGCGTTTCGAGCTGACGATCGACGGGCGGCCGGCGACGGCGATCCTCGATACGGGGGTGAGCTATTCCGTGCTGTCGCGGCGGTTCGCCGATGCAGCCGCGCTGAAGGTTGCTGCGGGGGGCAAGGCAACGGCGATCGGCGGGGTGGTGCCGATCGGCTGGGCAGCGACGCGGACGGTGGCGTTCGGCGGGCTGAGCCGGCGGGGCGGCGGGCTGACGGTGGCAACCTTGCCGGCGCTGGCGACGGGCAGTGCCGAGCCGGTCGATCTGTTGGTGGGCCGCGATCTCACCGGCGGTTTCGCGCTCGATATCGATTATGCCGCCCGCCGCTTCAGGCTGTTGCCGAGCGGGCGGATGCCGTTTCGCGGCGCAACTGCACCGCTGGCCATCTCGCGAGACCGTCTGGTCTATGTCAGCGAAGTGACGCTTGGCGCGACGCGATTGCGGCCGATGGTGGTGGATACGGGCGATGGATCGGCCGTGACGGTGACCGCCGGCGGCTGGCAAGCGGCGGGGATCAAGGGCGTACGGACGACCACGACCATCTCCTTTGGGCTGGCGGGCACGGTGACGAGCACGATCGGGATCGTGCCGGCGCTGGGACTGGGCGAGCTGACGGCGCGCAATGTCGAGGTGCGGGTGGAGCCGGTGCGCGGCTTTTCCGAATCGATCGACGCGGCAGGGCGGATCGGATCCGGGTTCTTGCAAAATTATCGCGTGCTGCTCGACCCCATGGCGCGGCGCATGATCCTGGCGCCGCGGCCGGCCGCGGACGAGCCGCCGCTGCGCTCCACCAGCGGGCTGCTGGTGGGGATCGATCGTGATCGATTGCGGGTGCTTCATGTAATGCGCGGTGGGCCGGCGGAGGCAGCGGGGTGGAAGGCCGGCGAGACGATCTGCGCGGTCGAAGGCCAGCCGATCCCACGCGATTACGCCACCAGCCCGCTGGCGACCTGGTCAGCGGGAGCGCCTGGGCGGGTGGTGGCGCTGAAGCTGTGCGACGGCGCGGAACGGCGTCTGACACTGAAGAACTTCTACTGACCGGCCGCAATAGGCGCTGCGATGGTCGGAATGGCGCGTCCTCAACACAGACCGAGAAGATGTAGGCCCGCGGGTGCTTCGGAGGGACTTATTGGCGGAAGGCGCGGTTGAATTGATCGATCAGCGGCTTGACGAGATAGGAGAGGAGCGAGCGTCGGCCCGTCTGCATATAGGCCTCGACCGGCATGCCGACCTTTAGCTTGAGCGCGCCGAGCTTCTTCACTTCAGTTTCGGGCACGCGCAGGCGGACGTCGAAAAAGGTCGCGCCGGACCGTTCGTCGTCCTTGCGATCAGCACCGATGTAGAAGACCGTGCCGTTCAGCTCCGGCGTAGTCTGCGCGCTGAAAGCGGAGAAGCGGATCGTCGCGGGCTGTCCGTCGTGAAGCTGGTCAATGTCGGCGGGGCTGACCGCGACATCGACGATCAGCGGTTCGGAATCGGGCACGATCTCCATGATCGTCTGCGCTGGCGGCACGACACCGCCGACCGTTTGAAAGGCGAGATTGTCGATCACACCATCATAAGGCGCCCGGAGCAGCGAGCGTTCGGATGCGTCGTTGGCGGCGATCGAGCGGACGCGCTGGTCGCCGAGTTGCGCGACCACGCTGGCAAGCTCCTGGCCGGCCTGGACGCGGGCGTTGCGGTCCGCCTCGACAGCGGATTGGCGAAGCTCCGCGATCCGGGCACGCTTCTCCGCAATCCGGGCGCGCAGCGAGGCGATGCTGCCGTTGAGTTCGGCGGCGGTACGTTCGAGCTGGTTGACGCGCGCGACGGTGACGAGCTGACGCGCATAAAGGCCGCGGAGCGCCTCCAGCTCGGGGGTGAGGAAGGTGCGCTGGTTCTCCGCTCCGGCAAGTTGCGCGGCTGTGGCCGCGACATCCTGCTGCGCCTGGACGATGCGTTCGCGGATCGCCTCCTGCTCGGTGGCGCGCAGCGAGCGGCGGGTGGCGAACTGCCGATCGGCCTCGGCGATGGCGAGGCGAGCGGAATCGCTGGTGGCGGCGAACAAGGCGGGCGGGTAGCGAACGGCGCCCTGCCCGTCGCGCTCGGCGGTGAGGCGCGCCTGGGCGGCGAGCAATTGTTCGAGCGACTGGCCGAGCGTGGCGGCGCTGTCCCCGCTCACCCGATTGTCGAAGCGCATGATCGGCTGGCCCTTGCGGACTCGGTCGCCCTCGCGAACGAAAAGCTGCGCGATCACTCCGCCAGTGGGATGGGCCACTCGCTTGACGCTGGATTCGACGGAAAGCTTGCCGGTGCCGATCACCGCGCCGGTCACCCGGATCACCGATGCCATCAGCGCGATGGCGACGACCAGTGAGGCGACCAGCAGGATGGCGTGGCGCAGGCTCCGGTCGAGCGCGCGTTGCGGATCGTCCAGCGCGTAGGCGGGATCGGCGAGGCGCAGCGTCATGTCGTTGATCATGGATTCTTGCTCCCGCGCGGATCGGCGCAGACCGAAACGGCGGCAAGCCGCTCGGCATCGCGGCGCTGACGCTCGACCAGACGAGCGCGGACCTCCTCCTTGGTGCCGAAATCGGCCATGCCGCCCTTGCGCAGGACGAGGACGAGACTGGCGCTGTCGATGATCGCCGCCGAATCGCCGACCACGATCGTGACGGCGCCGCGGGCGCTGGCGCCGGCGAGACAGCGGCGCAGCGCGGCATTGCCGTCATTATCCTGAAACGCGCTGGGATGGTCGAGCAGCAGCAGGAACGGATCGCCGTACAGCGCGCGTGCCAAAGCGATGCGGTGCTGCACTGACAGCGCCAGCGGCGGGGCGTCGGCGGCGCCGATCTGCGTATCATAGCCGGCCGGCAGGCGGACGATCGCCTCGTGCGCCCCCGCCGCCAGTGCAGCCCGCGTGATCCCCGCAGGATCGGCCTCGCCGTCAAAGCGAGCGATGTTCTGCGCCACGCTGCCGGGAAGCAGGTCGGGCGTCTGTGGCAGATAGCCGATGTGTGCCGCGCGGGCGTCTTCATCCCATTGGTCCAGCGCGGCGCCGTCGAGCCGGACGGCGCCGGCAGCGGCGGACAGCTGCCCGGCGAGAAGCTTCAGCAACGTGGACTTGCCGACGTCCGCAGGCCCGATCACCGCGAGGACATCCCCCGCCTCCGCCGCGAAGCTGACGTCCTGAAGCATCAGCCGGCGCGTGCCATGGACCGGAACGGCGACGCCGCTGACCTCGACCCGGCGCACGGGCGGGGGAAGGGCGACTTGCGGCCGCGGCGCCGCCACGCTGGCCAGCGCCCCGCGGAACGCCCGCCAGGAAGGGCCAGCGGCCGCCAGTGAGTCGAGGTGACCGGCGATGCGCACCAGCGGGGCGAGGACGAACAGGGTGAGCAGCAGCGCCGCGACCAGCGCCCCGGTGCTGGCCGCGTCATTGGCCATCAGCCAGGTTGCCGAACCAAGCGTGATTGTCATCGTCAATGCGGCCACGAGCCAGATGCGGCCGAGCAGATCGGCCGATTGCCGGGCGGCCATCATGTGGGTGACCGCCACCTCCTGCTCCCGGCCCTCGATCGCGGCGCGCGCGTGACTGGTCAGGCCGAGCAGCCCGAGCAGATCGCGCCGGTGCACCCCCGCCATTGCCTCAGCGTCGCGCGCGTGTTGCGCCGCCTGGGCACGTTCTCGGAAGCGATACGCAGGCTGCCGGGCAGCGATCAGCAGCAACGCGGCAACGAACGCCCCGACCAGCGGGATCGCTGCCGCCAGACCCACGACGAGCGCGAGCACGATCAGCAGCAGCGGCAGCGCAGACGCATCGATCAGCGCCGCGACGCCGCCCCCGAGGAGCGCGGCCCGTATCAGATCCGCATCAGCATCAGACACGCTGCCGCGAGCCGCTGGCATAAGCCGATCGCACAGCACGGCGAGGTGGCCAAAGATCCGGCGGCGGCGGCCGAGCAGCACGGCGTGAAGCTGCACCAGCGCGGCCGCCATGATGACCAGGCCGGCCATTGTTTCTCCACTGCGCCCAGGCCGGGCCACATCAAGCAGTAGCATGGCGTACAAGGCATAGCAGACCGGCAGCAGCCAAAGCGCCGGCGCGAGAACGGCCAACCCAATCGCAGCCGACCGAACCGCCGCATCCAGCCGCCCAATGGGCGTGTCCGCCCCACGCGAACGGACCAGATCGATCGAGCGCCCCATCCCTCACCCTCGACGCTGCCACCAAGGCTGGCGTTCTTCGTGCCATGCATTGAAACGGCGAAGAGGGACGCCGCGCGAACGCGACGCCCCTTTCGTCATACGGTGTATGTCGATCAGGCTTCGAGCGCCGCGACGAACGCCGCATAGCCGTTGCTGATCCGGATCGTCTGAACGCTGTCGTTGCCCGTGTCGAAGCTGATCACCAGCAGATCGAGGTCTGCGTTGCCGCCATAGGTGATGCGGCCTTCCGAAGCCTCGAGCGCTGCAGCCAAACCGGCAAAGCTGGTGATCGTCGCGGCATTGCCGTTCGAATAGGCATCGAGACCCGGCGCGTCCGTGCTGAACAAGCCGTTATACTCACCGAACACCAGCTTGTCGCCCTGAGCGAAGTTCAAGTCGTAGATGGCGTCGATATCGGAAGCACCATCGACCTGATTTCCAAAGAAACGGAACTGATCTGCACCTGCGCCGCCATAGAGTTTGTCATTTCCGGCGCCGCCGATAAGGATGTCGTTTCCCTTCCCTCCGCGAAGCACATCATCCCCGCCGTTTCCGGCCATCATTGAACCGGTAGGGGTTGCCGTGAGATCATCATTGTTGTCGTTCGTTCCTGCAACATAATCAACCATCATACCCTCCTAGCACTAGGCATATGGGCATTTCGTTTGCCCCCGAGACACCGGAGCAGCCCGTTGCCTCGCATCGAATAATGAAAACAATTCACATTTGGCGATAGCCGGAGTCATGGCTATAATGGACGCATAGTTGCGCAGATTTCATAACTCACCCCAATGCCGACAACCTAAGTAAGACTTTCAAGAGCGGCCCTCGTCTAGTGCAGCACCGGGAAGAATTGTCCGTTGTGGACCATATGACAGCGCCCGACCTTCTTTCAGAAGCAGAACGTTGTCGATCGCCACCAACACGGACGGACGGTGAGCGACGACGATCACGATCGCACCGCGCGCGGTGGCGGCGCGAACCGCATGGACCAACGCCGACTCACCCACCGGATCGAGATTGGAATTGGGTTCGTCTAGCAGGATCAGAAACGGATCGCGGTACAGGGCGCGGGCAAGTGCAATCCGCTGCCGCTGGCCCGCCGACAACCGCCGCCCGTCAATCCCGACATCGGTGTTATAGCCGTCGGGCAATTGCTGGATCATCTCGTCGACGCCAGCCTGCCGCGCCGCGGCGATGATGGACGCAGCCTCGGCATCGGGTTCGAAGCGCGCGATGTTCTGCGCGACCGTGCCGGGCAGCAGCTCCACATTCTGCGGCAGGTAGCCGATGTCACGGCCGAGCTGATCACGTGGCCATTGAGTCATCGTCGCGCCATCGAGGCGCACCTCCCCCGCCACGGCCGGCAGGCTACCGGCAAGACCGCGCATTAGAGTCGACTTGCCGGCGCCGCTCGGCCCGAGGATCGCGATCGCCTCCCCGGCAAGCGCAACGAACGAAATGCCGCGTACCGTCGGCTCGCGCGTCCCCGGCGGCGCGAGCGTCAGCGCCTCGGCGGAGAGGCTGGCGCGAGGCGGCGGCAGCGGTTGCAGCGGCCGCGGTTCGCCACCGAAGCGCATCACGTCGCCAAGCCGCGCCCAGCTCTGCCGCGCAGCAACGAAGCCGCGCCAATTGGCGATCGCCAGTTCGATCGGCGCCAGGGCGCGCGCCGACAGGATCGAGCTGGCGAAGATCACCCCGCCGCTCGCCTTGCCGCTGAGCACCAGCAGCGCGCCGACCGTCAGCACCCCCGATTGCAGAAACATGCGGAACACACGCCCCACCGTGACGAGCATCCCGGAGCGCGCCGCCAGCCGCACCTGCGCCACGCGATGCGCGCCATTGGCGGTGCGCCACATCGCCCCGAGCTGTTCGTGCATGCCCATGGCGTAGAGGGTTTCGGCGTGGCGGCGGTTGGCCTCCATCACCTGCTGACGATCCCGATTGAGCCTGATGAGCTGCGCGCTGCCCGCGGTGGTGGCCCATTCGGTGAGCAAGGTCAGTGCGATCAGCACCAGCGCGCCGGCCAGCACCGTGGCGCCGAGCCACGGGTGGAGCAGGAACAGGATGGCAACGAAGAACAGCACCCATGGCAAATCCATCAGCGCTGTCGGCCCGGCCCCGGCAAGGAACTGGCGCACCTGATCGACATCGCGGATCGGCTGGCTAGAATCCTGAGCCGGGTACAGACGCGCGAGCGTCAGCGCCAGATCGTGCGCCTGGCGTTCGAGCTGCGCATCGACATTGCTGGACAGATGCACGAGCAACTGACCGCGCACACCATCCAGCAGCCCCTGAAAGACATAAGCGGCGGTGACCATGGCGAGCAGCCCGATCAGGGTGGGGACGCTTCGGCCCGGTATGACAAAATCATAGACCAGCATCATGTAGATCGAGCCGGACAGGAAAAGCACGTTCAGGAACGCGCTCGACAGGCCAATGCCAATCAACGCCCGCCGAAGTACCGGCATGATCGGGGCAAGCGCATGATCGCTGGCCAGCCTGGCAGTGTTCCTCATGCCTGATCGAATGGTCCCGCCAGCCCCGTCATGCGGCGTGCGCATGACTTGATACGCCGATGTCTATGCGAGCATTGGCTTCTATTCCATCCGTTCGCCCGCAGCTGGGCAGCAGTCTCTGCCGAAACGGATAAAGTCGATCGTGCCATTCCGGATGCTTCTGCATCGCATGATCGGCCCGAACACAGCTATGTCCGTCGTCAATTACTCACGCCCATTGAGGCGAAAATCTTTCAGTTACGCTGCGGGGGAGTAGTGTTCCTGTGCATGGATTGCGCGCGTCCTTTGCGAATGTGTCGGGCATGGCAGCACCGCTGCCGCGCGATACACCCGGCAGTGAAAAAAAGCTGAAGCTGGCGTTGTGCGCGTCGGGCGGCGGGCATGTCCGCCAGATCCTCGACCTGGAGAGCGTATGGAGGGACCATGACTTCTTCTTCGTAACCGAGGATCTTGCTCTTGGGCGGTCGATCGCGGCGAAGTACCGCACCTTGTTCGTTGCTCACTACGCACTCGGCCAGGCACGGCTGGGCGCGCCGTTTCGCATGCTTGCCGCGGCGCTGCGCAACCTGTTCCAGTCGCTGGGAATCGTGCTGCGCGAGCGGCCCGATGCGGTGATTACCACTGGCGCGGGATCGATGTTCTTCGTGCTGCTGTGCGCGCGATTGCTGGGCGCGAAGATCATCCTGATCGACAGCTTCGCCCGCTTCACGGCACCATCCGCCTTTGCGCGCATTGCCGGGCCGATGGCGCATGTGCGCGTGTCGCAAAGCCATGCGTCGGCGGCGCAATGGCAAGCCACGGAAACCTTCGACCCGCTCTGTGTGCTTGAAGGCGCCCGGCCGGCCAAGGAGCCGCTATTGTTCGCCACCGTGGGCGCGACGCTGCCGTTCGATCGTCTGATTCGCATGGTGGAGCAGGCAAAACGGGACGGGCTGCTCCCGGAGCGGGTGATCGTGCAGGTGGGTGACGGCCGCTACCTTCCCGCCGGGGTGGAGGAAGTGCGCGATGCCATTCCGTTCGAGGAAGTGAAGGACATTCTGCGACGCGCCGATATTGTAGTCTGCCATGGCGGCACCGGATCACTGATCACCGCGCTGCAACAGGGCTGCCGCGTCATCGCCGTGCCGCGGCTGTTCGCGCTCGGCGAACATTATGACGATCACCAGCTGGAGATCACTGCCGCCTTTGCCCAGCGCGGGCTGCTGGCGGTGGTTGACGAGACACAGGACTTTGCGACTGCTTTGGCAACGGTGCGCGCGCAGACGCCGGTGATGGCAACCACTGACCTGACGGCGCTGAGCAGCTATCTGGCCGATCTGCTGAAAGCAGAGCCTGCGGGGCGGGCCGTGCAGGCGCGGCGGCGCTCAGCGGCGTGACGACCGATCCGTCAGCGCATCGATCGCCGCGCCCGTCGCCCGCCACACGCCCCGTGCGGTGCCGACCGCGTCCGCGCCCAGGCCGCGGATTTGGCCACGTGCCAATCGTGTGAGGCTGAATGCAACAACGGTGAGCGGCAGGACGCAGGCCGCGCCGACGATTACGCCGGGCACGGTCACCACCGCATGCAGCGGCATGCCGGACGCGGGGGTGGGCGCATCATTGTTGCTATTTAGCCGGTCCCGGGCATCCTGCTGCATCAGGTGAACCGCATTAGCTGCCGGCATAGGATGCGCAATCGCCATCCGCAGCGTAACCGAATTGACTGAATCTGCGGGACCTTCGTTGAACCGTGCCTGGGCGCTCATTTCTCGACCTTTGATCAGCGGCCGGGGCTAGGTTCGCGTGCTTGCCAATGTGTAAACAAAGGCGCGGCGTAGCGGGCGATCGATCCGGAACGGATCATTTCGCAGGCGCCGCGCCGGAAGCCGCGTTCGGCTCGCAACGCGTGCGATATTGTTTTGCGCCAGGGCGCTAGCTTTTTCATCCGCCAGACCAGCGGCTGTGCGGGAACATATCCGAGGCCGAGCTGCATCGCGCGATCGTGCTCCTTTCCGTGGATCAGCGCGTTGGGTCATGGCGAAGTCGCTGCCCGCTGTGCGCCGCCGCTCATCAGGCAGGTGCGGCTCGATCACCACGCGCGAGGTAGCGGACGTGACTCCAAACAGCAGAGCAAGTGCCGCCACGCCCCACGTGCGCTGATGCGATAACCGCGCAGCAGGCCAGCGGCGCAGAGGATCGGCGATCCAGTGCATACGCCCGCCACCCGCGCGGCCTAGCGCCCGAGCGGCCCGATCATACCATTGCCGCGTTGTCGGTGACGACCCGATCCTGGGCCGACGCCGGCGGACACACACCGGATGTCAGCGCCGCACATCGGCAAACGTACGGGTAGGGAGGATCGACAAGCCGGCATCGATCGGCACCTAATTGCGGCTGAGCCTGAATCGAGCCGCGACTTGCCGACAAGCCGCGACCAAACCTGCGCAGGGCCGGTCCGATCAAGCCAAGTAAAGCGGGAACTGCAGAAATGCAGTGTGCGTCGGGCTTGTCCTTGCAAGTGAAGACATGCTCTGGCGCGCGGCAAAGAACGGTTTCGCTTCCGCGCGGTGCGCCGCGCTGGCCCCACTTACGCGACCGAAGAAAGCCTATCGAGCGCGCGCGAGCCAATCAAAACGGGGTAAGATCCGGCGTCGCATCGGCGTCACGTTGCTGGGCCTCACGCTTGGAACGACGGGCGTTCTGCACGAAGCAGCCAGTGGCACCGCCTGCGCCCACCGTGGTGCACGATCCGGTGCCGACATTACCCACCGTCTCGTTGCTCTTCTCTCGCACGGCCCAGCTTTCATTCTCGGGCGTGATCTCGAGCGTGCGGACTTCCTGCGGAATGCGGAACTGCTCCTGCGCGCTGCGGCGCTGGCAGACGACGATCTCCTCGCCGTTCTTGTTGGTGGGGCAGCGTTCGTTACCATAAAGAACGAGCACCCCGTTGACCGGCGCCCCGCGCGCGGTTTCGGTCGATACCGTCTGGCGGCTCACCCGCGGCGCGCCCGGCAGCGCAACCGGCTTTGACGGCGGCGGCACGATCACCACCTTGGGCGGGGTGACAGGGGCATTTTCCGTCTGCGCGGCGAGCGGGCTGGCGATCAACAAGGCCGCAAGAGTTGTTCCGATCAGTCGCATTCCCACAGTCGCTCCGTCAGATTCGCTTCGCCGTCGCGATCGCGACACGGCAGCCAAGCCGGATCGCCGCCGACAGCAGCGGATAGGCCCAGGCATCCTCCGCGCCATTGGCCAGCGCCGTATCGCGATGCTCCAGTTCCTCGGCCTGGAACTCCGCAATGGCTTCGCTCAGTTCGGGATCCTCGTCGCCGAGCGCCACCAATTGCTCGGCGTAATGTTTGTCGATTTCGGTCTCGACTGCAGCGGTGCAGGCCATCGCCGCCTCCGGCCCGATCACTGCCGTGGCGGCGCCCAGCGCGAAGCCGGCAACGTCCCAGAAGGGCTGAAGCACCGTTGGCCGAACGCCACGCTTTACAATCAGCCGGTCGAAGAACTGGCGATGCCGCTCCTCCTGTATCGCCATGCCGGCGATCTTGCGCGCGGCGGGCGAGCGCGGGCCCATGATCGCAAGCTGCCCGGCATAGATACGGGTTGCGCCGAACTCGCCCGCCTGATCGACGCGGATCATCGATTTGATATCGTGCCGACGGTCGCCCGGTTTCCAGCTCATCTCGCCCTTCCGATCAGCCATGCGATCACCGCTGCGCCGCCCAGCGACAGGATCGCGTTATATCCGGCAAGGGAAACGCCGAACAACGTCCATTGTGCCGCATCACACCGGATCACCGGGGCGGCGAGCAAGCGGCGAAGCATCTCGTCAGTCGACACCCCGTCGCCCGTCATCATGGTCGAACAAGCCGTTACGCCTTGCCACCAATGATATTCGACGCCGGCGTGAAAGGCACCGATCAGCCCGGAAAGAGCGATCAGCACGGCCGCCGCAATCACCATCGTCTTCTTGCTGGAGCGGCCTGGCACGATGAAGGCGAAGGCTGCTGCGGCCACCGCGGCATAATGCGGCCAGCGCTGCCAGTGGCACATCTCGCATGGCACCAGGCCGCCGATCAGTTGCGACCCCCAGGCACCCGCCAGCAGCAGCAGCGGCAGAAGCAGCGCGATCCACCGCGCCCGTGATTGCGCCCAGCTCACTTGGCAGCAACGTCCTTCTTCATCGACGCAGTTACCGCCGCGACTTGAGTCGGCCCGCCCACCCGGGCGATCGTCTTCAGCGCGTACCAGAGCTGAAAATCCTCGATGCCCTGCTTCTTCAGCTCCTCGGGCTTGGCCGAGAAGCGCGGATCATCCTTTGTATCCTCTTCAAGGATCTTGTCGTCAGCCTTGACCTCGTTGATCAGGTGGCGACGCAGGTCGGCCTCCCGGAACACCGGACGCGACTTGTAATCGGGATCGCTGATCTGCGGCACGGCGATGTCGGGCTCGATCCCACCCTCCTGTACCGAGCGCCCCGCCGGCGTGTAATAACGCGCGGTGGTCAGCCGCAGCGCCGTCGTGGGGCCGAGTTGCAGTAGCGTCTGGACCGATCCCTTGCCGAACGTCCGCTCGCCCATCACCAGACCGCGATGATGATCCTGGATCGCACCGGCCACGATCTCCGACGCGGAGGCGGTGCCGCTATCTGTCAGCACCACGATCGGCAAGCCATGCGCCAGGTCGCCCGGCTTGGCGTAGTAACGTTCGACATCACCCTTGCCTCGCCCGCGCTGCGAGACGATTTCGCCCCCTTCGAGGAAGATGTCCGACACTTCGATCGCCTGGGTCAGCAACCCGCCGCCGTTGGAGCGCAGATCGACCACATAGCCGAGCGGGCGGTGGCCAAGCGCCTTTTCGATCGCGACCATCGCGGCGCGCGTGTCCGCGCCAGTCGTTTCGGAGAAGGTGTTGATGTTGAGATAGCCGACATCGCCCTTCACTTCCCATTTCACGGGACGCTGCACGATCAGTTCGCGCGCCAATGAAAGCTCGATCGGCTTGTCGCGGCCGGGACGGACAATGGTGATGTTGAGCTTGCTGCCCGGCTTGCCACGCATCTGGCTGACCGCCTCGTCCAGCGTGCCGCCGTAGATCAGCTTGCCATCGATATGGGTGATGTAATCGCCGGATTTGATGCCGGCGCGCCAGGCGGGCGAATCCTCCTGCGGCGCGATCACCTTCACCGCGCCGTCCTCCAGCGAGACGGTGAGGCCGATGCCGCCGTAATTGCCTTCGGTGGCGATGCGGAGGTTCTCGAAGTCGGACGCATCGACATAGCTCGAATGCGGATCCAGCCCGGAGAGCATGCCATCGATCGCGCCCTTGATCAGCTGCTCGTCAGTGACCTTGTCAACATAGTCCGCCTTGACGCGATTATACACGTCCATGAAGCGCTCCATTTCCTTATAGGCACTGGCATCCACCGCCGCCATCGCCCCCGTGGTCAGCGGCGCGAGCGCAAGCGTGGCGACCAGGGCAGTGGCGGAAAGCAGCGGGAACTTCATGGAATACGTCCTAGGGCGAACCGGATCGACCGGGTGTAGCGGCTTTCGCGCCGCCGATCAAAGCGGGAGCGAGGTGAACAGGGGCTGAGCGGGCACATACTTCCGATCGGGCGGAGCCCGTCGAGGCCCGGCTCTTCATCAACGCCCATGCCCACGGGAGACGGGGCCGCACTTCGACAAGCTCGGGCTAACGTAGGCGGGATCAGGCGCGATCAAACCATCACCCGATCAGCGCCGTGACATCCATTGGCTGACCGCGGCGGCGCAGTTCCACCGTGATCTTGGACTCCTCCCCGGCCGGGGCACGCCCGATCGGCTGACCGGCCGTGACGCTTGCGCCGCGTGTGACTGCGGTTCTGCCGAGCCCCGTCACCAGGCTGTTCCAGCCGCTGCCGTGATCGATGATGACGATCGTGCCGAAGCCGCGGAACGGGCGGGCGAAGAGCACCTTACCCGCCCCTGGCGCGACGATCGGCGCATTCGCAGCAACCGCGAAGGTGAGGCCGCGGGCCCGGACGCCGTTACTCGAGACTTCGCCCAAGCCAGTGACCAGCTGGCCGCGAACCGGCAGGCGATACACCGCCGCAGCGCCGCCCGCCCTTGCGGCCGATCGGGGCGGACCGGGCAGCGCCGCAAGTTCGTCCAGCGTCGCGGCGGTTTCGCCGATCGCCGCCATGCGATCGATGGTGTCGCGCGCCTCCTCTCCCATGGCCATCGCGCGATCCGATTGGATCAGCGCATCGCGGTCGAGCCGCACCGCCGCCGCCGCATGTCGCGCGCGCAGGGCGGCCAGCGATTGCCGCTCGCTCAGCAAGGTCTGGCGCTCATTACCAAGGCTTCGCGCAGCAAGCTCCGCGCTGGCCTGCAGCGCGCGCGTCTGCGCGAGATCGCCGCGCAGTTCGGCAGTTTCGCGGCGGATCAGGGGCAAGGCGCTGCCCAGCACGGCGCGAACATGGACGAGATCGGTGACCGAGCCAGGCTGGACGATCGCCGCGGCTGCCGGTCGCCGCGCGAGCGAGGCCAAAGCGGCGATGAGGCGAGCGATCGGGGCTTGCCGTTCGCCCAGTTCCGCGCGCTGTCGCGCGAGCAGCCCCGCGACAATCGCGACGCGAGCTTGCGCGGCAGCGACGTTCGCCTCCGCGCGATCAACGCGCGCGGCAATCGCTGCTTCCTGCGCGCGGGCTTTGGCGGCGGCGTTTCGCTCGTCACTGGCGCGGCGTTCCAGGTCCGCGGCGCGGGCGGTGGCCTGCACTGCCTGTTGCTTGGCAACCTGCAGCCGTTCCCGTTCGACCGTCAGTGGATCGGGCGCGGCAGTCGCGCTGGCGAGCAGCACCGCCGCGCCTGTCAACGCCAATGTCCCCGCCCGCCGCATCGGCGATCACCCTTCGCGGTGATACGGGTGATTGGCAAGGATGGAGGTGGCGCGGAAGAGTTGCTCCGCAAGCATCGCGCGGGCCATCATGTGCGGCCAGGTGGCGCGCCCGAAGGACAGGAGCAGGTCCGCGCCGTCCCGCTCGGCATCGCCGAAGCCGTCTGCGGCACCAATCATGAAGCGAGCCTCGCGCACGCCATCGTCGCGCCAGCGTTCGAGCTGGCGCGCGAACTCGATCGAGGACAGGACCCTTCCGGTTTCATCCAGCACGATCCGGCGCATCTGCGCGGCAGGATCGGGCAGTTTACCGCCACGATCGGGCAGTTCGGTGATGCGCGTGGGCCAGCTGATCCGCTTCATGTAACGATCAACCAGCTCGGACTCGGGCGAGCGCCCGATCCGCCCACGCGCAACGATGTGGAGGATCAGATCAGGCGTTCCCGGTCGTCGGTGCCGTGTTGGTCGGCGTTGGCGCTTCTCCGAACGACCACATGCGCTCCAGATTGTAGAAGGAGCGCACTTCCGGGCGGAACAGGTGGACGATCACATCGCCGGCGTCGATCAGCACCCAGTCCGCAGTGGGCAGGCCCTCAATGCGCGGGGAGCGGCCGGTTTCCGCCTTGATCTTCTCCGACAGCTTCGCCGCCATCGATGCGACCTGGCGGGTCGAGCGACCACTGGCGATCACCATATGGTCAGCAATCGAAGACTTTCCGGCGAGCGGGATCGAGATGGTGTCGGCGGCCTGATCGTCGTCCAGGCTGTCGAGAACGAGCTTATGCAATGCCGCAACGCTGTCTGCGTCGGCGGATCGATAGTCGTTGGCGGTGGCGGGCAAGGTTACTCCTGGGTGGAAGGTTTGGCTGTGGATATGGGAAGCGCATAGCGCGAATGCCAGACGGGATCGGCAGCGCGAAGCTGCGTCGCAGATGTCGGGTCAGGGCGGAAACGTAGCAGCACCAGGGCTGGCACACTCCATCCGGTCCAGTTCCTCGCCTGGCGTGCGGGCCTCTGGAAGCGCCGTAGCCAACCCATCGCGGGTGCCGCGCGGGCTTGAGCATCATAGCCCGGACGCGCAACAACTGCAATCGGCACCGTGCGTGCGATGCGGCGCCATTCGCGCCAGCGGTGAAACTGACCCAGGTTGTCGGCGCCCATCACCCAGATGAAGCGGTGACGCGGGTAGCGGCGGACGAGGGCTGCGAGGGTATCCACGGTGTAGCGGGTGCCGAGGCGCGATTCGATGTCGGTCGGGCGGATGCGCGCGGCGCGGGCAACGCGGCGGGCGGAGGCGAGTCGCGCGGGCAGCGGGGCCATGCCGGCGGCGGGCTTGAGCGGATTGCCCGGGGAGACGAGCCACCAGATCTCGTCGAGATCGAGCGCCTTGAGGGCAGCGAGGCTGATGCGGCGGTGGCCGGTGTGGGCGGGGTTGAAGGAGCCGCCGAGCAGGCCGATGCGGTGGGTGCGGCGGTTCATGGGTGGGTGGTCCCGACCACGTCACCCGGGCCTTGAGCCGGGATCCAACCATCCGCAGGCGCTGTCGTCTGCCCCTCTGGCGTTACCGCTCGCGGCACCATGGATCCCGAATCAAGTCCGGGATGACGAGGTGGGTTGAGCGATGCTCCGACCTTCACCAGCCGATCACAGGCTGAAGGGATCAGAAACTCTGCTCCGCGTACACCTTCGACAGGTCGCCGGCCCAAGCGCCATTGTAGCGATCGAGCAACTGCTCCGCCGGCGTCTTGCCCAGCCGCACGATCTCGCGCAGCGGGTCAAGGAAGCCGGTTTCATTGTCGCCCGAGCTGTTGAGCCGCGCACGCGAGGCAAGGCCGGCGTTGGCGATGTCGAGCACCTCGCCGGCGATGTCGCGCAGCGTGCCGCGGCCGGGGACCGGCGCGTCGAGGCCTAGCTTCGGGGCGGCGTCGCGCAACGCCTGCCGTTCCTCGATCGTCCAATGCTTAACCAAATTCCACGCCGCGTCGAGCGCGCCCTGGTCGTAGAGCAGGCCGACCCAAAACGCGGGAAGCGCGCAGATCTTGTTCCACGGGCCGCCATCGGCGCCGCGCATTTCGAGGAAGGTCTTGAGGCGCACTTCGGGGAAGGCGGTGGAAAGGTGGTCGTTCCAGTCGTCGAGCGTCGGGCGTTCGCCCGGCAGGACGGAGAGTTCGCCCTTGAGGAAGTCGCGGAACGACAGGCCGGCGGCGTCGATGTAGCGACCTTCGCGATAGACGAAGTACATCGGCACATCGAGCATATAGTCGGCGTAGCGCTCGTAGCCGAAGCCGTCCTCGAACACGAACGGCAGCATGCCGGTGCGCGCGGGATCGGTGTCCGACCAGATGTGGCTGCGATAGCTGAGATAGCCGTTGGGCTTGCCTTCGGTGAAGGGCGAGTTGGCGAACAAGGCGGTCGCCAGCGGCTGGAGCGCGAGGCCGACACGAAACTTTTGCGCCATGTCCGCCTCGGTCGCGTAATCGAGGTTCACCTGGATCGTGCAGGTGCGCAGCATCATATCCAGGCCCATGGTGCCGACGCGCGGCATGTGGCGGAGCATGATGCCGTAGCGTCCCTTGGGCATGATCGGCAGCTCGTCGCGCGCCTTGTCGGGCCACATGCCGAGACCGAGGAAGCCGATGCCGAGCTTCTCGCCCGCCGCCTTGACCTGGTCGAGGTGGCGGCCGGTTTCGGCGCAGGTCTGGTGAAGGTTGTCGAGCGGGGCGCCGGAAAGTTCAAACTGCCCGGCGGGTTCGAGGCTGACCGAGCCGTCGGCGCCGGTCAGCGCGATGAGATTGCCGCCCTCCTCAACCGGCTGCCAGCCGTGCTGCTGCAGCTCGGTCAAGAGCGCGCGGATGCCGGCCGGCTCGTCCCAGCTGGGCGCGTGGTGATCGGCGCGATTGTAGACGAACTTCTCGTGCTCGGTGCCGATGCGCCAGCGGTCCTTCGGCTTCTCGCCACGCGCGAAGCTGGCGATCAGCTGGTCGCGCGACTCGATCACGGGCGAGTTGCTATCCGAAACTGTCTTGGTCGTCATGGCGCGCCCTTAATCGCGGATGAAGCCGCGTGCTAGAGCAGGTTTCTACCGCCCCTCCATCCGGGCCTTCATCGCGGCGCGCTGCACCTTGGCGGAGACATCGTCAGGGGCGGCATAAAGCGCCTGAAGGAAGGTCCGGTCCTCCTTGCTGAGTCCCGGGGTGGTGCCGTCGCCGAACAGCGAAAGGATCGAACCGGAGGGCGCCCGCGCATCCATTTTGGGCCGGGCGAGCACGACCATCGCCAGGTAATCGCCAATCTGTCCGAGTGACAGCCCGGACAATCGGTTCGCGTCCACGATCACCAACATGCCGCTCAATATCGCTCGCGTGCTCTTCTGCAGCCGGGAACCTGCGAGCCGACCGGCGGCCGGCTCGTCTGCCGCACCCGGAACGGATGGACTGCCGTCATACGGGAGTTCCGAGACCTGGCTGATCCAGCGCACCGGCTGGGTCGTCTCGGCAAAGGAAGCTAGGCGCGCCCTGCCCTCGCGGGCCAGCGTTCGAGGGTAGCGGGCACGCAGTTGCTTTGCGATCGCATCCGGATTCGACGTGACGAGGATCAAGGCGTTCGGGCGGCATCCTCCTTTGCCGATCGTGAGCCTCACCTGCCGAGCGACGTCCTCAATTCGGCTGTTCAGCACCACGGCATGTTTCGCCGGCAGCCCAGCCACACCGCTGCACAACGGCATCTCCCAGCGCGGCACCTGATCGCTGCGGGCCGGATCGGTAAGGTCTTGCACGAACTGATCCACGATGGTGCGCTCTCGAGCGGTGACAACGATCTCGCTCTCGGCGGCGGGGTCTGCCGTCTGACCCATTGCCGGCGCCGCAAGAAGCGACGCAATTGCCCCTATGAGGCGAGGCCAGCGCATCATCGATCTCCGTTCCAATCCCCTGCCACTGCCATCCAGATCGCCACCGCGGTGGCCGCGGCCGTATCGGCGCGCAGGATACGGGGGCCGAGGCCGATGCCGATGGCTTGCGGCAGCGCGCGGATCGCCTCGCGCTCGCCTTCGTCGAAGCCGCCTTCGGGGCCGATCAGAATAGCGGCCGGGTCGGGCTTCATCGCCTCGCGCGCGGGCACGCCGCCGAGCTCGTCGGCAAAATAGAGCGCACGCTCGGCCGGCCAATCGCGTAGGAGCGCGGATAGCTTCACGGGTTCCGCAACCTGCGGCAAGGCCGTGCGACCGCATTGTTCGGCGGCCTCTATCATGTGCGCGCGCAGGCGTTCCACATTGGGCTTGTCGACCACGGTGCGGTGGGTGACGACGGGGACGTAGCGCGCGACGCCGAGCTCGCAGGCCTTTTCCGCCATCCAGTCGATCCGCCCCTTCTTGAGGGGGGCGGCGACCAGCCACAGGTCGGGGACTGACTCGCGCGCCGAGAGCTGCTCCGTCACGTCGAGCGTCAGGTCGCGCTTGCCAGCCGCAGCGACGATCGCCAGCCATTCGCCCGTCACATCATCGAACAGCCGCACCGGGTGGCCCGCCTTTACCCGCATGACGCCGGCGAGATAATGCGCCTGCGGGCCATCAAGGCGCAGCGGGCCGGGGGCGAGCGGCTGGTCGACGAACAGGCGCGGGGTGGAGCGCGGCGGCCAGGCGGGAGTGGCGATCATTGTCCGGCGCCTCTACGCCGCCCGCGCGCGATCATCCAGCGCGCGGCAAGGAACAGCACCAAACCGGCAAACGCGATCAACAGCACCACGCCGGTCACCACGCCGGCAACGCGGAGGATGGCGTAGAACAACGCCTCCACGAAGCGCCCGATGGCGACCGACAGATGGATCATCGCGGGCCAATCACTTGGTTACGCGCTTCCACGTCTGCGACTTGCAGCCGAAGTTGGCGAACAGGCAGCCGGTGCCGATGATCGTGTTGCGATCGACCTGCTCGATCGTGCCATCAAAGGTCTGGTCGATGTCGGGGACATAGACCTGGCCATACCACAAGCCATCGTCCTCGCGGCGGAAATCGTGAAACAATTGGGTGCCGACCAGCCGATCGGTGCCGCCGCGCGCGGCGTCTGCCCTGGCCTTGGCGCTGGCCTGGACCACGGTGCCGCACAGGCCGGGGCCGCAGCGCGCGACCTTGATACGGACACTATCGGCAGCGTTGTGCCAGATGCCCTCCCAACCGCCGGCGCGCTGCGCTGTGGCAGGGGTGGCGAGGAGGAGGAGGAGGGTTAGGACGGCAAGTTTAGATCGCATAATGTTACTCGCTACAGCCGCTTTGCCATTAGGGCTGAGCTTGCCGAAGCCCTGCCCTGTCTTCGCGAGGGAAGGCAGCCCTTCGACAAGCTCAGGGGCGAACGGGAGGGAACATTCCCCGCACTAACGCCATCCCGCGGAATCGGGAACGCGAACACCGACTGCCACACACCTGTGGCGAAAGCGCGGCAGCGGGATTAGGCGTGCGTGCGTGACCAGCATTCCTGACATCACCCCCGACAGCGAGCATCGCGGCCTCGTCGCAGCCCTGCCCGCCACGATCCGCCCGTTCGCCTTGCTCGCGCGCTTTGACCGGCCGATCGGCTGGTGGCTGTTGTTCTGGCCCGGGGCCTGGGCGATCGCGCTGGCCGGCGCGGCGGTGGAGCGGTGGGACCTGATCCTCTGGTTCCTGCTGGGCAGCATTGCGATGCGCGGCGCGGGTTGCGTGTACAACGACATCGTCGATCGTGACCTGGACGCCAGCGTGGCGCGGACGCGATCGCGGCCGATCGCGTCGGGTGCAGTGTCGGTGAAGGCGGCCTGGGTGTGGCTGTTGCTGCTGTGCCTGCTGGGTTTGCTGGTGCTTGTGCAACTGCGGCTCGACACGGCAACCCTCGCCATCGCCAGCCTTGCGTTAGTCGCGGCTTACCCGTTCATGAAGCGAATTACCTGGTGGCCGCAGGCGTGGCTGGGCCTGGTCTTTTCCTGGGCGGCCTTGGTCGGGTGGCTAGAGGCGTGGGGCTCGCTCGCCGCGCCCGGATTGCTGCTGTACGCAGGGTCGATCTTCTGGGTGATCGGCTATGACACTGTTTATGCATTGCAGGACCGTGAGGACGATGCGCTGATTGGGGTGCGATCGTCCGCGCTGCGCATGGGACGGCATGTGCGCAGCGGCACGGCGATCTGTTATGCGCTGGCGCTGGTGCTTTGGGGCGCGGCGCTGTGGCTGCGGCGGGGCGATATGCTCGCCCTGCTGGCACTGCTGCCGATGGCGCTGCATCTCGGGTGGCAGGTGGTGACGTTGCGGCCGGATGACGGCGCGGGTGCGCTGGCGCGATTCCGGGCGAACCGGTTTGCGGGGTTGCTGATGTTCCTGGCGTGCCTGGTGGTGGGGACGACGCTTTAGGGCTGCCATAAACCGTCATTCCCGCGAAGGCGGAAATCCAGAGACGCTGCCGTACCGATGGACGCGCGAGGTTTGCGTGTATGGATCCCCGCCATCGCGGGGAAGACGTGGTGGCTTGTGACGCCGTACACCCTAGCAACCGGCAACCCTGCGCCCTAAGTCGCGGTTCATGCTGACTCCGATCCAGGCGCAGGAACGCGCCGCCGATATCGTCGCCCGTGCCGTGAAGGCGGGGGTGGATGCCGCCGATGCCGTGTTCGCCGCCGATGCCTCCACTGAAGTTTCCGTCCGGCTTGGCAAGCTGGAGGATGTCGGCCGGTCGGAAAGCGAGGATCTGGGGCTGCGGGTGTTCGTAGGACAGCGCTCGGCAAGCGTCTCCACCTCCGACCTGTCGCCCGAAGCGCTTGATGCGCTGGTCGAACGCGCGGTGGCGATGGCGCGGGAGGCGCCCGAGGATAAGTGGGCCGGGCTCGCCCCCGAAGAGCGGCTGATGCATGGCGCGCCGCCGTTGCTCGATCTGGATGATGGCGGTGAGGTGTCGCCGGCGGAGCTGCGCGAGGCGGCGCTGGCGGCGGAAGAGGCAGCGCGCGCCGTCGCCGGCGTCACCAACAGCGAGGGGGGCGGGGCGAGCGCTGCGCGCAGTGTCTGGGCGTTGGCGACCAGTCATGGCTTTGCCGGCGGCTATGCGACCACCGGCTACGGCATTTCGGCAAGCGTGATCGCCGGTGAGGGCAGCGGGATGCAGCGCGACTACGGCTTCCATTCTGCGCGGCATCGCAGCCGGCTCGATGCGCCGGCGGTGGTCGGTCGACTTGCGGGTGAGCGGGCGGTGGCGCGGCTTAATCCGGGCAAGATGGAAAGCGCGGCGCTGCCGGTGGTGTTCGATCCGCGGGTCGGCGCCGGGCTGCTCGGGCATCTGACCGGCGCGATCTCGGGACAGGCGATCGCGCGGCGGACGTCGTTCCTGCTCGAGGCGCTGGGCAGCGCGGTCTTCGCGCCTGGGATCACCATCTCGGACGACCCGCATCGGCCGCACGGCCTGCGCTCGCGACCCTTCGATGGCGAGGGGCTGCCGGTGTCGCCATGCGCGATCGTGGAGGGCGGCGTGCTTCAGACCTGGCTGCTTGACAGCGCCTCGGCCCGGCAGCTGGGCATGGAGCCGACCGGCCATGCCGCGCGCGGGGTCGGCGGCGCACCCGGCGTGACCACGAGCAACCTTTACATGCATCCCGGCGTGGTGCCCGTGGAGACGCTGATCGGCGACATCACGCGCGGCGTTTATATCACCGAGCTGATCGGCCAGGGCGTGAACGGCGTGACGGGCGATTACAGTCGCGGGGCGGCCGGCTTCCTTATCGAGGAAGGCGCGATCACGCGGCCGGTCGCCGAATTTACCATCGCAGGCAATCTCAAGGACATGTTCCTGAACCTCACCCCCGCGAACGATCTCGAATTCCGCCACGGCACTAATGTGCCGACGGTGCGTATCGACGGAATGACGGTAGCTGGTGGCTGAACTCGCCGACGAGGTTGCGGCGATCGCGCGCGAGGCGGGGCAACTCGGCATGGCGCGCTTTGGCAGCGATTTCGCGCGTTGGGAGAAGACGCCGGGCAGCCCGGTGTGCGAAGTGGACCTGGCGATCGACGACATGCTGCGCCAGCGGCTGTCCGCATTGCTACCGGACGCGGGCTGGCTCTCCGAGGAGACCGCGGACAACCCCGACCGGCTGGCGTGCGACCGCATCTGGGTGGTCGATCCAATCGACGGCACGCGCGACTATATCCGCGGGCGGACCGGCTGGGCGGTGTCAATTGCCCTGGTCGAGGCGGGGCGCGTCGTGATCGGTGTGCTGGACGCACCGGGCCGCGGCGAGTTGTGGCAGGCACGGGCCGGGGCGGGCGCGACCTTGAACGGACGGCCGCTGTTGGCCAGCGCACGGACGGCGTTCGCCGGTGCACGCGTGCCGACCGATGCCTTGCCCAAGGCGGATCGCGATCTGACGATGGTGGAGAAGCCCAATTCGATCGCGCTGCGCATGGCGATGGTAGCGGACGACCGCGCGGATCTGGTCGCGACGTTGCGCTGGGGGAATGAGTGGGACATCGCCGCCGCCGCGCTGATCGCGCAGGAGGCGGGTGGTTCGGTGACCGATGCGCGGGGGGCGGAGCTGGTGTTCAACAAGCCGGATCCGCAGGCATTCGGGGTGATTACGAGTAGTCGGGGGATCCACCAGGCGGCGCTGGATCGATTATCGTCGCGGGCGCGGGCTGCTTTGGCGGGCTGACCGCCCCTCCCCCGTTCGTGCTGAGCTTGTCGAAGAACGTGCCAAGCAGTGGTGCGTTCGAGGCACGCCCTTCGACAGGCTCAGGGCGAACGGTGCAGGTGGCGACGTCCTCCCTTTCGTTCGTCCCGAGCATCGTCGAGGGACAAGCTACAAGCGCTTCCGCCCCTGACCTGTGTCTCGCCTTCGCTCGACACGAACGTTGGCGGTTGCTCTCCCGTCACCCCGGACGTGATCCGGGGTCCCGCTTCTTTTCGGCATTGCACAGCCAGCGGGACCCCGGCTCAAGGCCGCGGTGACGGGGATTTGAGTTACTTCTGGCAGGCCACGACGGTGGCGATTACGCCAAGCGTGTCCTGCGGATCGCGGACGCGCACCGTATCGAGCCCGAGTTCCTTGGCGGGATAGTCGTTGCCGCCGGGGAAGATCGCATCGCCGACGAACATCATCGAATCGAGCGGGATGCCGCTTTCGTCGCGCAGGCGCTTGAGGCCATAGGCCTTGTCGACGCCCTCCTGCGTGATGTCGATCGAGGTCGCGCCGCCCATGTTGATCGACAGGCCCGGCAAGCGCTTCTTGAGATCGGCCTGGATCACCTTGCGCTTGGCGAAATCAGGATCCCAGCTTTCCTTGGCGTGGATCGGCGCCTGCTGGCCAAGCGCGGAGAAGGTGATCTGGCTGCCGCGATCCTCGATCCGCTCGCCCCAGGTCTGTTCGGGGGCGAAACCGGTCGCTTCAAGCGCTTCGTCGAACGCCTTGAGGATCTTCTGCTTCTGCTCGTCGGTGAAAAGCTCGGCATAGACCGTGTCCCACTTGCCGTCGCGGAAGACGAACAGCTTGGTGCCGGTGGTGGGCATCAGCCACAGTTTCGACCGGTCGGCGCGTTCGGGCAGACGGCTGGCAACTTGTTTGTCGAACTGTGGCCAGTCGCCGCCGGAGATCACCGCGACATGCGCGACGTCCAGCAGATCGGCGAGCGCCTCGCCCATATTCTCCTTGATCGCCTGCTTGCTCTCCGCGAGCGTGCCATCGAGATCGAAGGCGACGAGCTGCTTCACATCATTCTCCCCAAGATGAAATGGTCGATGGCGTGCGCGACGCCGTCCGCGTCGTTCGCCGTGGTGACGTCGGCGGCCTTGGCCTTCACCTCGTCGGTGGCGTTGCCCATCGCGATGGCGCGGCCGGCGCGGTCGAACATGGCGATGTCATTGGCCTGATCGCCGAGCACGATCGTGCGTTCGAGCGGCACGCCCATCGCCTGCGCCAGTGTGGCGACGCCGTCGCCCTTGTTGGCGGCGATGGCGGTGATGTCGAGATAATAGCTTTGCGACTTCACGATCGTTGCCTGACCCTCGAAGCGGGCGACAATCTGGTCCCGGAGCGTATCGAGCAGCGCAGGTTCGTCGCTGACGAAGGTGATCTTGTCCGCCCGATCGAGCAGGTCGGCGAAGCTCTTGCAGATCACCGGCTCCTGATTGGACGACACGCGTTCGCTCGGCATGTGCGGGTTGTCGACGCTGGAGGCATACCATTGGTTGTCGGCGAAGACCCAGGTGTCGACGGGCGTCTCACTGGCGAGGGCGAGCGCGCCGCGGGCAACCGTTTCGTCAACGAGATGGTGGCACAGGATCTCGCCATCGCGACGATAGACAAGCCCGCCGTTGAAGGCGCCGATCGGCACGTCGAGCGCGAGTTCGTCGGCGATTGGCGCAAGACCGGACATCGGCCGCGCGCTGATGATCGTGAAACCGAAACCGGCGTCCTGCAGCCGCTTCACTGCGGCGATCGTACCGGGGGTGAGCTTCTTTTGCTTGTCGACGAGCGTGCCGTCGACGTCGCTGATGACGAGTGTCATTCAGTTACCTTGTGCAGTTCCCCGGCGCAGGCCGGGGTCGAGTTACGAGCCGGATCGATCGAGCCGCTTACGTCTCTCAACTGGACCCCGGCCTTCGCCGGGGAGCAGCTTGCCGGAGGCTGATCATTGCGGGATCTCGACGTGGCCGCCGAAGCCGTAGCGCATGGCGGACAGCAACTTGTCGCCGTACATTTCGTCGATGCGGCTGCGATAGCGGGCGAACAGCGCCGTGGTAAGGACGGCGACGGGCGTCGCCTGCTCCATCGCCGCCTCGATCGTCCAGCGACCCTCGCCCGAATCGGCGACCTTGCCCGAGAATTGCTCGAGCTTCTGGTCCTGCGCCAGCGCGGAGGCCGTGAGATCGAGCAACCACGAGGAGATGACCGAGCCACGGCGCCAGACTTCGGAAATTTCCGCCATGTTGAAATCGAAACGCTCGTCTTCGGGCAGATGCTCGACGTTACGGCCCCACAAGACGTCGAAGCCCTCGGCATAAGCCTGCATCAGGCCGTATTCGATGCCGTTGTGGACCATTTTCACGAAGTGGCCGGCGCCGGCGCGGCCGGCATGAATATAGCCCTTCTCGGCCCGCGGATCGCAGGCTTCGCCACGGTTGGGGGTACGCGGCACGCTGCCAATGCCGGGCGCGAGCGTGTCGAAGATCGGATCGAGCAGGTCGACGGTTTCCTTGTCGCCGCCGATCATCATGCAATAGCCGCGCTCGAGCCCCCAGACGCCGCCGGAGGTGCCGACGTCGACGTAATGGACGCCCTTTTCGGCCAGCGTCTTGGCGCGGCGAACGTCGTCCTTCCAGAAGGTGTTGCCGCCGTCGATGATGATGTCGCCCTCGGCGCAATCATGCGCGCACAAAGCGTCGACCGTTTCTTCGGTGGGCGCACCGGCGGGAAGCATGACCCAGTAGATCGCGGGGCTGTCGAGCTTGCCTTTCATGTCGGACAGCGACTCCGCGCCGATCGCGCCCTCGCCAGCAAGGCCGGTGACCGCTTCGGTGTTGCGATCCCACACGACCACCTCGTGGCCGCCGCGCATCAGCCGACGCGCGATGTTGCCGCCCATGCGGCCGAGGCCGATGATGCCGATCTTCATACTCTCAGGCTCCACGTGAAGTTGCCATTCGGGCTGAGCCTGTCGAAGCCCGTGCCGCCGGCGGTGACGCTCGTGACACGCCCTTCGACAGGCTCAGGGCGAACGGTGGAGGGTTGGCGTTCGTTCCGGGTCTGGTCTCAGGCCGCCGCGGGCTGCTTGGCTTGAATCGAGCCGAGCAGGTCGTCGAATGCCTTGCTGAACGACGCGACGCCTTCCTCGACCAACGCTTCGGTGATGCCGGCAAGGTCCAAGCCCAGCCGCTCGGCATTCGCCAGCACCTGGCGCGCACCATCGACATCCTGCGTCAGCGTTACCCCCGCAGTGCCGCGCTCCCGGAAGGCGTCGAGCGTCTTGGGCGGGACGGTGTTGACGGTATCGGGGCCGATCAGCGTGTCGAGATACAGCGTATCGGGGTAGTCCGGGTTCTTGGTGCCAGTCGACGCCCAGAGCAGCCGCTGCGGCTGCGCGCCCTTGGCGGCGAGCGCTTGCCAGCGATCCGAGGCGATGAACTCCTGATACCAGGCGTACGCCATCTTGGCGTTGGCGATGGCGACCTTGCCCTTCAGCGCCTTGGCTTCGTCACCGCCGACCCCCGCATCGATTTTCTCATCGATCTTACTGTCGATGCGGCTGACGAAGAAGCTGGCAACGCTGGCGATGCGATCGATCGGCTCGCCGCGGGCGACGCGCTGTTCGAGCCCCTCGACATAGGCGAGCGCGACCTTCTGATACGATTCCTGCGAGAACAGTAGCGTGACGTTGACGTTGATCCCATTGGCGATCGTCGCGGCGATCGCGGGAACGCCGGCGGGGGTGCCGGGGATCTTGATCATCAGGTTCGGGCGGTTGACCGCCTTCCACAGCTTCTCGGCCTCGGCGATTGTGCCGTCCGTGTCGTTGGCGAGATAAGGCGACACCTCGAGGCTGACATAGCCATCCTTGGCGTTCAGCCGGTCGTAGATCGGACGCAGCGTCTCGCACGCGGCCTTGATGTCCTGAATCGCGAGGTGCTCGTAGCGGTCCATCGTGGCGGCGCCGGGGTTCTCCTTGTCGAACGCGGCAAGCGTGCCGTCGTACGCGGTGCCCTTGCCCATCGCTTGCTGGAAGATCGATGGGTTGGAGGTGACGCCGGTCACGCCATCCTCGGCAACCAGCTTTTCGAGGCCGCCTTCTTCCAGGAACTTGCGGTCGACGAAGTCGAGCCAGATCGCCTGGCCGAGGTTCGCGAGATCGTTGAGCTTGCCCATTTCTGTCTCCATCCGTTCGTGTCGAGCGAAGTCGAGACACGTTGGCGCAGGATAACGCCTGTCCCGTCCGGCCCCGGTCCTCGACTTCGCTCGGACCGAACGGGGGGGTGGTTACAAGCTAGGCAGCCATGACCTCTTTCGCCACCTTCACCACGTTATCCGCGGTGAAGCCGTACTTGTCCGCCAACTTTGCGATCGGAGCGGAGGCGCCGAAGGTCGACATGGTGATCGTCTTGCCCTTCAGCCCGACGTAGCGATCCCAGCCGATCTCGCCCGCCATCTCGATCGCGACGCGCGCGGATACCGTCGACGGCAGCACGCTTTCCTTGTACTCGTCCGACTGCTTCTCGTAGCGGAACCAGCTCGGCATCGAGACGACGCGGCTCTTCACGCCTTCGGCCGTCAGCTTCTCGTGGGCCTCGATCGCGAGGCTCACTTCGCTGCCGGTGGCGATCAGGATCACGTCGGGCGTGCCGTCACTGTCGGCGAGGATATAGCCGCCCTGCTTCACGCCATCGGCGCTGGCGTATTTGCTGCGGTCGAGCGTCGGCAGTGCTTGCCGCGACAGGACCAAAGCGGCGGGCTGCTTGTGATCCTCGACGATCGCGCGCCATGCCGCGGCGACCTCGTTGGCGTCGCCTGGGCGGAACATGTCGAGTCCCGGCGTCGCGCGCAGCATCACCATCTGCTCGATCGGCTGGTGCGTCGGACCGTCCTCCCCCACGCCGATCGAATCGTGCGTGAACACCCACACCGCGCCGAGCTCCATCAGCGCGGACAGGCGGACCGGCGGGCGCATGTAATCGAGGAACACGAAGAAGGTGCTGCCGTAAGCGCGCAGGCCCGACAGCGCCATGCCGTTGACCACCGAGCCCATGGCATGTTCGCGCACGCCGAAGTGGAAGTTGCGGCCGGCGTAGTTGCTCGCCTCGAACGAGGCCTCGCCCTTGATGTCGGTCTTGGTCGAGGGCGCGAGATCGGCCGAGCCGCCGATCAGCCACGGCATCTTCTTGGCGATGGCGTTGAGCACCTTGCCGCTCGAATCGCGGCTGGCTACGCCCTTGGCATCGGCGTCGAAGGTGGGAATGTCCGCATCCCAGCCGTCGACCAGCGTGCCGGTGAGGATCGCATTCACTTCGGCGGCGAGCTCCGGGTGGGCGCTCTTGTACTTTTCGTAGGTTGCTTCCCAGGCTTCGCGCAGCGGCGCGCTGCGATCGACCATCGCCTTCTCGAAGGCCTGCTGCACGCCATCGGGGACGTAGAAGCTCTTGTCCTCGGGCCAGCCGTACGCCTGCTTGGTGAGCTTGACGTTTTCTTCGCCCAGAGCCTCGCCGTGCGCCTTTTCGGTGCCGGCGCGCGGGGAGCCCCAGCCGATCACCGAATGGACAATGATCAGCGTCGGCTTGTCGGTGGTAGCGCGGAACTGCTCGAAAGCCTTCGTCAGCGCGGCGACGTCGTTGGCGTCGTCGACGTGGATGACGTTCCAGCCGTATGCCTTGAACCGCATGCCCACGTCCTCGTCGAAGGCGAGATCGGTGCCGCCCTCGATGGAGATGTGGTTGCTGTCGTAGATCCAGCACAGGTTGGAGAGCTTGAGGTGACCGGCAAGGCTGGCCGCCTCGGCCGCGACGCCTTCCATCATGTCGCCGTCGCCGCACAGCGAATAGACGTCATGGTCGAAGAGGGTGAAGCCGTCCTGGTTGTAGCGCGCCGCCATCCAGCGCTCGGCGATCGCCATGCCGACCGAATTGCCGCAGCCCTGGCCCAGCGGACCGGTGGTGGTCTCGACGCCCACGGTGTGGCTGTATTCGGGGTGGCCCGGCGTCTTGGAGCTGAGCTGGCGGAACTGGCGGATGTCGTCGAGGCTCACCGCCTCCCCGCCGTCGGGCTGCTTCACGCCGGCGAGGTGGATCAGCGAATATAGCAGCATCGAGGCGTGGCCGACGGACAGAACGAAGCGGTCGCGGTTGGGCCAGTGCGGATGCGCGGGATCGTAGCGCAGGAACTTGGTCCACAAAGTATGCCCGACGGGCGCCAGCGCCATCGGCGTTCCGGGGTGACCCGAATTCGCCGCCTGCACTGCATCCATCGAGAGCGTGCGGATCGTGTCGATTTGCAACCGCTCGGGCGAGCCGTCCTCGTGGACGTCGGCAGGCAAAGGGGTGGCGGTGTCGGTCATCAGGGGCTCTCGCTAGTTCTTGGCGCTGGACGGCTTTGGATCGAACGCGCGGGCCGATGCCCGGTTGCCGAGTCCCCGTCCCCCTAGACGTTCGCTCCGTCGCGTTCCAGTCGCGTAACGAAGTGGTCTCTCGTCATCCCCGCGGAGGCGGGGATCCATACGCGCAGGTTCTCGCAGGAACCGCGAGGGCAGCGGTTATGGATTCCCGCCTTCGCGGGAATGACGATGCACTAGGTGCGGTCGCGACGGGTTACCTCGCCGGCGGCGGATATATAGGCTGCATCCACCTCATCGAGGAACAGGCCATGGCCTAGCGCACCGGGGATCGCGTCGATCGCTCCCGCCAGCGCGTGCGGATCGGCCAGAGCGGCGAAGCGGCAGTCGGCCACGAGATTGCCGTTGTCGGTCCAGTAATCAGGTCGCACGGTCACGGCCGCCCCGAGTTCCTCGAGCCGGGCGACAACGAAGCTGAGGGCGAACGGCAGCACCTCGACCGGCAGCTTAGCCGCTCCGATCGCCTCCACGCTCTTCGATCCGTCGGCGATCACGACGAAGCGCTTCGCTGCCGCCGCGACCGCTTTCTCGCGCAGCATTGCGCCGCCTGCGCCCTTGATCGCCCATAGCCTGGCGTCGATCTCGTCGGCCCCGTCGATCGCCAGGTCGAGCGACGGCACCTCGGCGAAGTCCCGCACTGCGATACCGGCCGCGATCGCCGCCTGCGCGGTTGCCTTGCTGGTGGCAACTGCCTCTACCTTGAGCCCATCCGTGATGCGCCGCGCCAGTGCCGCGACCGCGAAAGCGGC
Source organism: Sphingomonas jeddahensis (assembly GCF_001981525.1). GTDB lineage: Bacteria > Pseudomonadota > Alphaproteobacteria > Sphingomonadales > Sphingomonadaceae > Sphingomonas > Sphingomonas jeddahensis. Next base: position 257,556 of record NZ_MPSB01000002.1, read on the forward strand.
GGTTGATCCGGTACCCAGGCCGACGATCATGCCGTCGCATATCTCCGCCACCGCCGCTTCGGCCGCCAGCCGCTTGTCCTGCTCGACGCTCATGTGTCGGCCTCTAGCGCTTCCGTGGGCCACGCGGCTACAGCCGATGGCATGACGATCGCTCGCCTTCTCGCATTTGCTCTCGTTCTTTGTGGCGCGCCGGCCGCGGCCCGCTGGCCGAACGGCGCCAGGGCGGCGGTCGCGCTCACCTATGACGATGCGCTCACGTCGCAGCTCGACATTGCCGCACCGGCGCTCGATCGCGCGGGGCTGAAAGGTACCTTCTTTCTCAGCACCGTGAAGCGCGAGCACGTCGACCGCTGGCGCACGCTAGCCCGCCAGGGGCATGAGCTCGCCAACCATTCGATGTTCCACCCCTGCCCGGTGGGAACGTATCCGGAAGACCCGCGCTACACGTCGGAGGCCTATACGCCGGCGCAGATGGTGCGCGAGATCGAACGGCAGGAGGTGCTGCTGACCGCGATCGACGGGCGGCAGAAACATGGCTTCGCCAGCCCCTGCACCGTCAACGCGGTGAACGGGCAAGATTATCTCGCGCCGCTGACCACCGCCGGTATCGTCAGCTACGCGCGCTCGATGACGGATCTGCCCGCCGCGCGTTCTTCGGTGATCGCCGACCCGATGCGCATCGCCGGGCGCGGCTTCAAAGAAACGGTCACCGGCGCGGAGCTGATCGCTTATGCGCAGGAAGCAATGCGCGACGGCGGCACGGCAGTGTACGTCTTCCACGGCGTTGGCGGTGATTATCTGCAGACCTCCGCGAAGGCGCATGAGGAACTGCTCGCGTGGCTGCGCGCGCACAAGGAGATCTGGGTGGCGCCACTCGGCGAGATCGTCGCCTGGAGCCAACGCCACCCTGATCCTTAACCGTACTTCTGCTCGTCCCACCACGGGAAGAAATCGGGCATGTTGGCGGACACCTTGTCGGGATAGGCCGGCGTGCGCTTCTCCAGGAATGACGTGACGCCTTCCTTGGCATCGCCCGAGCGACCGCGGGCGAGGATCGCGCGGCTGTCGATCTTGTGCGCGTCCATCGGGTGCTGGAAGCCGAGACCGCGCCACAGCATTTGGCGGGTGAGCGCGACCGAGACCGGCGCGGTGTTGTCGGCGATCTCCCGCGCCAGCGCGTTGGCGACGGCGAGCAACTCGCCGCCGGGCACCACCTGCTTGACCAGTCCGCCGTTCAGCGCCTCCTGGGCATCGAACACCCGGCCGGTGTAGCACCATTCCAGCGCCTGGTTGATGCCAACAACGCGCGGCAGGAAGAAGCTGGACGCTGCCTCCGGCACGATCCCGCGCCGCGCGAACACGAAGCCGAAGCGCGCGCTATCGCTAGCGATGCGGATGTCCATGGGCAGCTGCATGGTGGAGCCGACGCCGACCGCCGCGCCGTTCACTGCCGCGATCACCGGCTTCAGACATTCGAAGATGCGTAGCGTCAGGCGGCCGCCGCCATCGCGCGCTTCTTCCATCTCATAGGTCAGCCCGCCCTGCCCGCTGCCGTGATCGGGACGATCGCTGCGCTTGTCATAGTCGAACGTCTTGGCGCCCGCCGACAGATCCGCCCCGGCGCAGAAGGCGCGGCCGGCGCCGGTGACGATCACGCATTTCACGTCATCGTCGGCGTCGATCTTGTCGAACGCATCGATCATCTCGGCCATCATCGTGCCGGTGAACGCATTCAACTTCTCGGGTCGGTTGAGCGTGATGGTCGCGATGCCGTCCTTCACGTCATAGATGATCTGCTCGTATGCCAAGCCGCCTCTCCTCCTTGCGCCGCCCCTCCGGCAGCTGTCTTCACTACCATAACATTATTTATGGTGGACCGCGCAAGCGCGGGCGTGCCGTAGCGGCATTTTAGAAGATGCGGTTCGCCATTCCCGCCCTTGCCCGGTGCAACTTTCCATCATCCGGTCGAGGGAGGCTTGCGGCCCTGCTGCCGTCGCGCCTACAGATACGCTGCACCCGCGAACGGGACGAGGAAGCCAAGGGGAGTTTGTCGTGAACGCAGACGAAATGAAGGCCGCGATCGGCAAGGAAAGCGTGTCCGACTGGGTCGAAGTGACGCAGGAGATGATCAACAAGTTCGCCGACGCGACCGGCGATCACCAGTTCATCCACATCGATCCGGTGCGTGCCAAGGAAACGCCGTTCGGCACGACGATCGCACACGGCTTCCTGACGCTGTCGCTGCTGCCGCTGCTGTCCGCCAAGAACCCGAACATGCCGCGGCTCGATGGCGTGAAGATGGGCGTCAATTACGGCGGCAACAAAGTGCGGTTCCTGGCGCCCGTGCCGTCGGGATCGAAGGTGCGCGGGCGTTCGAAGCTGACCGAGTTCGAGGAGAAGCGTCCGGGCCAGTATCAGTTCACCACCGAGACTACGGTGGAGATCGAAGGATCGGAGAAGCCGGCCATGATCGCCGAGTGGATCACTCAGGTTTTTGCCTGATCTGATCTCCCATCCCGCTTGCGGGAGGAGTCAGGGGTGGGCTGTCCATAACCACGCTTTCCCCTGACCGACACGCCCAACCCCCAACCCCTCCCCGCAAGCGGGAGGGGAGTTGAAGGACCACCATCCATGCGTTCCGCCGTTATCGTTTCCACCGCCCGCACCCCGATCGGCCGTGCCTATCGCGGGGCGTTCAACAACATGCTGTCGCCCACCCTCGCCAGCCACGCGCTGAAGGCCGCGGTCGAGCGCGCCAAGATCGACGGCGCCGAGGTGCAGGACGTGATCATGGGCTCCGCGCTTCAGCAGGGTGCACAGGCGACCAACATCGCGCGCACGTCACTGTTGCGCGCGGGCCTGCCGACCTCGGTATCGGGCATGTCGCTCGATCGGCAGTGCGCGTCGGGGCTGATGGCGATCGCCACCGCCGCCAAGCAGATCGTCGTGGACAATATGGACGTTGCGATCGGCGCCGGCGTGGACTCGATCAGCATCGTGCAGACGCCGCAGATGCGCGTGCAGCCCGACCCTGAGCTCGTGGCAATGCACAAGGACATCTACATGCCGATGCTGCAGACCGCGGAAGTGGTCGCGAAGCGCTATGGCATCAGCCGCGATGCGCAGGACGAGTACGGCTTCCAGAGCCAGATGCGGACTGCTGCCGCGCAGGCTGCCGGCAAGTTCGACGACGAGATCGTTCCGGTAACTGCCAACATGGCGGTGGTGAACAAGGAGACCAAGGAGGTCTCCTATAAGGAAGTCACCCTGTCGAAGGACGAGGGCAATCGCGCCGACACGACGCTGGAAGGCCTGAAGGCGCTGAAGCCGGTGCTCGGGCCGGATCTCAACATCACCGCCGGCAACGCTTCGCAGCTGTCGGACGGCGCATCGGCCAGCGTACTGATGGAAGAGAAGCTGGCCGAGAAGAAGGGCCTCACCCCGCTCGGCCGCTACGTCGGCATGGCAGTGGCGGGGACCGAGCCTGACGAAATGGGCATCGGCCCTGTCTTCGCGATCCCCAAGCTGCTTGAGCGGTTCGGCCTGAAGACCAGCGACATCGGCCTGTGGGAACTGAACGAAGCGTTCGCGGTGCAGGTGCTTTATTGCCGCGACAAGCTGGGCATCCCTGATGAGCTGCTCAACGTCAACGGCGGCGCGATCTCGATCGGTCACCCTTACGGCATGTCAGGCGCGCGTATGACGGGCCACGCGCTGATCGAAGGCAAGCGGCGCGGCGCGAAGTACGTCGTTGTCACGATGTGCGTCGGCGGCGGCATGGGCGCGGCCGGGTTGTTCGAAGTGCTTTAATTGAGCATTCGCCGGGGACGCGTGATGTATTTCATAAGCACCTGACCATGAGCCCCGGCCGCTGCTACGGCCGGGGCTCAAGTCGTTTAGGGCTCATGCTCCTGTACGAGCCCCGCCGGGCACCTCAATTCCCGCTGGATTCGATTTCCGTCAGACCAAGATCGCAAAGGCGAACGGCACCAGCAAAAAGGGGCACAATTCGGCGAGCCTCATAGTTGCACCTCCCCATGCAACAGTTGGATTGCTGCCGCCCCGCGCGATGTCGGCGCGATTAACGGAACGCAACCAACCCACGTCCTTCTCGTTCTCCCGACAAATTCACAGCAGGAGACGATGAATGGCCAATCACGACAGCCCGCAGGAAGTCGCGGAAACATTCCTCAAGAAGCTGGAGGAAAGCCCTTTCGTGATGATCGGGCTGACGGGCGGCCAGCATTCCGAGCCGATGAACGTCAAGCTTGACGATACCCAGCCGAACACGCTGTTCATCTTTTCGGCGCACGACAATCGCATCGCGAAGGGCGGCGCGGCGATGGCGCAGTTCGTCGGCAAGGGGCATGATTTCTTCGGCTGCCTGGCTGGCCGTGTGTCGCAGGAAACCGATCAGGCGACCTTCGACAAGCTCTGGGACAATCGGGTCGAGGCATGGTTCCCGAACGGCAAGGCCGACGCGCGGCTCAACCGCTTCGACGTCACATCGGCCGAACTGTGGGAAACTGACGTTGCGGTTAGCGGGCGGCTGAAGATGCTGTTCGGCGGGACGATCGACGCTTCGGAATCGTCGAGCCACGCCAAGGTCGGATCGATCGCCTGAACCAGCCGGGGCAGTTACGATCACACAAAGGCGTCATGCCGGGCTCGTTCCGGCATCACGTTGGTTTCAATCGTGGGCGGTTATCCAGTCTTCGACCACAGGCGCAATGCGCTCGCGCCACTTCGACCCGTTGAAGATGCCGTAATGGCCGACACCCTCGGCCATATAGTAACGCTTCTTCTCCTCCGGCAGCGCCGTGGCGATCGTCAGCGCCGCCTTGGTCTGCCCCAGCCCTGAAATATCGTCGCGTTCGCCCTCGATTGCGAGCAAGCCGATGTCGGTGATCGCCGCCGGATCGACGGGCCGGCCACGGTGCGTCATCGTCCCGTTCGGCAGCGCATGCGTCTGGAACACCAGGTCGATCGTCTGGAGATAATATTCCGCGGCCATGTCGCAGACCGAGCGATATTCGTCGTAGAAGTCCTTGGTCGCATCCGCGCTCTCGCCATCGCCGCGGACGAGATGTTTGAACATCTCCCAATGGCTCATCATGTGATTGCCGAGGTTCATCGACATGAAGCCGGTGAGCTGGAGGAAACCGGGATAGACCTGTCGCCCGGCGCCCGGATACATGTGCGGCACGGTGGCAATGACATTCTGCTGGAACCAGGAATGCGGCCGTTCCGTCGCCAGCGTGTTCACCGCCGTCGGCGCCTCGCGTGTGTCGATCGGCCCGCCCATCATGGTCAGCGTCTTAGGGCGGCAGGGATGCTTGTCCGCGCTCATCAGGCATGCGGCGGCATAGCAGGGCACCGATGGCTGGCAGACCGCCAGCATGTGCGCGCTCCCCTTGTCGCCATCGGGCCCGATCGCTTCCAGAAAAGCGACGAGATAATCGACATAATCATCGAGATCGAAGCGCCCCTCGGCGAGCGGCACGTACTTCGCGTCACGCCAGTCAGTGATGTACACGTCCGCGAACGGCAGCATCCGCTCCACCGTGCCGCGCAGCAATGTCGCGAAATGACCCGACATCGGCGCGACGATCAGCAGCTTGGGCCCGCCCTCGACCCCGTCACGCACGAAGCGTTTCAGCTGCCCGAACGGCTTTTGCAGCACGATCTGCTCATCCACGGCGACTTCCCGACCGTCGATGGTCGTGTGATCGAGCCCGAACGCCGGCTTACCCCGTGATGCTGCCGCATGTGCGAACACCTCCAGCGCAGACGCCATGATCTGCCCGCCACCGAAATAGGCGAACGGGTTTGCCGGGTTTTGCAGCATGCCCGCGCTGAAATTGGCCATCGCGCTGGCCGTGGCGAGCAGCGAGCGGTTGAATTCATAAGCATCGTAGAGCATCGGGTATCCTGTAGCACGATCGGGCCGGATTGTACTCATTGTGCACTGCACAACGAACAACGAGAGCCGTTTGCTCCTTGATGGTGGCCGTTGAGCCACAGTGCTGCCGCTGCTAGGTGGCGCCATGGCCAGTATCGCGGACGTAGAGCCGCAACCCACCCGCCGGATCGGCAATCTTGCGCTCGTCTGGCGCCACGCCAAGCGCTACCCCGCGCAGATCGCCGCGGCATGGACAGCGCTCGCGATCACCTCCGCGGCGACGATCGCGATCCCCTACAGCTTCAAGCGCATCATCGACCGGGGTTTCACCGCCGGCGGCGGCGAGGCTGTGGCCGGCGCGTTCCATTACATGCTGATGATCGTCGCGGTGCTCGCGATCGGCACGGCGGTGCGATTCTATTTCGTGTCCTGGCTGGGCGAGCGGGTGGTGGCGGATATCCGCACCAGTGTGCAGCGGCATCTGCTGACGCTCAGCCCGCGCTTCTTCGAGGAGAATCGCCCCTCCGAGATCGCCAGCCGCATGACGGCCGACACCGCGCAGATCGAAATGGTGGTCGGCACTACCGTCTCGGTCGCGCTGCGCAACGCCTTCACCGGCGTCGGCGGACTGATCTATCTGTTTGCCATCTCGCCCAAGCTCGCGGGGCTGCTGACACTTGGCATTCCGCTCATCATCCTGCCGATCATGCTGCTCGGCCGGCGCGTGCGTACCTACTCGCGGACGTCGCAGGATCGTGTCGCGGACGTCGGCGCAATGGTGACCGAGACGCTCGGCGCGATGAAGATCGTTCAGGCGTTCGGCCAGGAGAAGCGCGAGAGCGATCGCTTCACCGGCGCGGTGCAGGCCACCATGGCTGCGGCCGAGCGGCGCATCAGACTGCGCGCGATGATGACTGCGATCGTCATCGGGCTGGTGTTCGGTTCGATCACCCTGGTGTTGTGGGAAGGCGCGACCGACGTCGCCGCCGGCCGCATCTCCGGCGGATCGATCGCCGCTTTCGTGCTCACCGGCGGGATCGTGGCCGGCGCGTTCGGGGCATTAACGGAGGTTTATGGCGAATTGCTGCGCGGTGCCGGCGCAGCCGGGCGGCTGGCCGAACTGCTGTCCGAAACGCCCGAGATCGCTGCCCCTCCCCGCCCCGTTGCGCTGCCGGAGCCCGCACGCGGCGCAGTGGCGTTCGACCGCGTCGAGTTCCGCTATCCCACCCGCCCCGATGCGGCGGCGCTACATGATTTCTCGCTTGCGGTCGCACCCGGAGAAACGGTTGCGCTGGTCGGCCCGTCGGGCGCCGGCAAGACGACCTTGTTCCAGCTGCTCCAGCGCTTCTACGATCCCGCGACAGGCCATGTGTCGATCGATGGCGTGTATCTGCGCGACGCCGATCCTGCTGCCTTGCGCGCGCGGATCGCGATGGTGCCGCAGGAGACGGTGATCTTCGCCGCCTCGGCGCGCGACAATCTGCGCTACGGCCGCTGGGATGCCGACGACGATGCGCTCTGGGCCGCGGCCGACGCCGCCAATGCCGCAGCATTCCTGCGCGATCTGCCGCAAGGGCTCGACACCTTCCTAGGCGAAGGCGGCGCGCGGCTGTCCGGCGGGCAGCGCCAGCGCGTCGCCATCGCTCGTGCGCTGCTTCGCGATGCGCCGATCCTGCTGCTCGACGAGGCGACCAGTGCGCTGGATGCGGAAAGCGAGCGGCTGGTGCAGGAGGCGCTGGAGCGGCTGATGGCCGATCGCACGACGCTGGTCATCGCGCATCGCCTGGCCACCGTGCGCGCGGCCGACCGGATCGTGGTGATGGACGGCGGGCGGATCGTGGAGCAGGGTAATCACGCCGCGCTGATGGCGCGCAGCGGGCTATACGCCCGACTCGCCAGCCTCCAGTTCAGCGAGGCGGCATAAGAGGGAGAGGAACGATGGCGACCGAGTTCGACGTGATCGTCTATGGGGCGACCGGCTATACCGGGCGTCTGGTGGCGGAATATATCGCGGGTGCGCATCCCGAAGGCGTTCGCTGGGCGATGGCGGGTCGGTCGCTGACCAAGCTGCAGGACGTCCGCGCGGAGATGGGCATCGCCGCCGACGTCCCGCTCGTCACCGCCAACGCCGACGATCCGGCCTCGCTGCGGGCGATGTGCGAGCGCACGCACGTGGTGATCTCCACCGTCGGGCCGTATCAGCTCTACGGCAGCGATCTCGTCGCGGCCTGCGCAGCGACCGGCACCGCGTATGTCGATCTGTGCGGCGAGCCGGGGTGGATGCGCCACATGATCGACGCGCACCAGAACGAGGCCAGGCGCACCGGCGCGCGCATCGTCTTTTCCTGCGGCTTCGATTCGATCCCCTTCGATCTCGGCGTGCTGACGTTGCAGGAACATGCGATCGAACGCTTCGGTCGCCCGGCGCCACGAGTGAAGGGCCGGGTACGCACGATGAAGGGCGGCTTCTCCGGCGGTACCGCGGCGAGCCTCAAGGCAACGCTGGCGGCCGCGGCGCGCGACCCCTCACTCGTGCCGCTGCTCGCCAGCCCCTTCGCACTAACGCCAGGGCACAGCGGCCCGCATCAACCGGCCGGGCTGCTCCCGGAGTTTGACACCACGCTCAACTGCTGGGTGGCGCCGTTCGTCATGGCGCCGATCAACACCAAGAACGTCCACCGCACCAACTTCCTGCTGGGCGGGCGCTATGGCGACGATTTCGTCTATGACGAGATGATGGTCGCCGGCCTGGGCGACATGGGCAAGGTTGCCGCCGAGGCGATCGCGAAGATGAACCCGTTTGCCGGGGACTCCGGACCGAAGCCGGGCGAGGGCCCGACCAAGGAAGAGCGCGAGACCGGCCATTATGACGTGCTGTTCGCCGGGCTGATGCCGGACGGCACGCGCATCGACGCGGTCGTCACGGGGGATCGCGATCCGGGCTATGGTTCGACCAGCAAGATGCTGGCGGAAAGCGCGCTATGCCTGGTACAGGACGTCCAGGGCGATGGCGGCGTGTGGACGCCGGGCGCACTGATGGGACCGGCGTTGCGGGAGCGGCTGGTGAAGAACGCTGGGCTGACGTTCACGGCTGGGTGATCGGGTTCACGCGAAGGCGCGAAGACGCGAAGAGAAGAAGATTCGGTTCGCGCAGAGGCGCGGAGAACGCGGAGGTGCTGCGTCGTTGCCGATCGGCGCACGCCAAGTCGAAGCCTGTGCATCACCTTCATCCCAGCGAACGCTGGTATCTCATGCCGCGGGGACGCGCTTCACGTCGGGAGATCCAGCTTTCGCTGGGGTGACGAAAGTGGGTGGGCGACCGCATGAGGCCGCTCAACAGGTTACTCCAAAGCACAACCCCTCTGCGTCCTCCGCGCCTCCGCGCGAACAAACCTCTTCTTCCTCTCTTCGCGTCTTCGCGTGAACCCAATCAACGCCCGAAAGCGATCGCCCCCGCCGCGGCGAACCCCGCCACCGCGATCGCCCCCAGCACCCGCGCCAGTTCCTCCTTCCGGAAATGCACCAGCGCCCGCTCATCAAGCCAGTAATGTCCCTCACTCTCCGCCACGACCGCGCCGAACTTCACCATCCGCTCCAGCAGCCGCCGCTCGCCGCGCGTCGGTAGCCCCAACGCCGTCGCGTTTGCCGGCTTGATCGCACCCGCGGCACGCAGCCGCTCCACGATCCGGTTCTGCGCACGGGTCGAATAGCGCTCCGCCGCGCGCACCACGATATTGGCCATGTTACTTCTTTCGTCCCTGATGCCGGATATTGCCGGGCCGCCCGCGCCGCTTCAGCACGCGCGGCGGGCCGGACTTGCGATCCTCGCGTCGCCCGGGCCGGGCGCCCTTCCCTTCCTCCAGCTCGAAGCGAAGCGCACCTGAAACCGGGTTCGCCTCCGCCAATCGAAGCTTCAACCGCATGCCCAGCGTATATTCCTCGCCGCTCGTCTCGCCGACCAGCCGCCGTCCCGCCTCGTCGAAACGGAAATATTCGCCGCCTAGATCGCTGATCGGCATCAGCCCGTCGCCGCCGATCCCCTCGACGGTGGCGAAGAAGCCGAAATTCTGGATGCCGGTGATCCGGGCATCGACCACCTCGCCGACGCGCTCGGCCAGGAACGCGGCGACGTAGCGGTCGATCGTGTCGCGTTCGGCCTCCATGGCGCGGCGTTCCAGCTTGCTGATCGTCTCGCCGAGCCGCTCGAAATCCTCGTCGCCGTTCAGCCCGCCGGGGCCGAGCGCATGGGCACTGGTCAGCGCGCGATGGACCAGAAGGTCGGCATAGCGGCGGATCGGCGAGGTGAAATGCGCGTAGGAGCCGAGCGACAGGCCGAAGTGGCCGTGATTGCTGGGCCCGTAATAGGCCTGGGTCTGCGAGCGCAGGATCTGCTCCATTACCTGCGGGCGGAAATCGGCGTCGCCGATCCGCTCGATGATGCGGTTGAAGGTGGCGGGCTTGATCACTTGGCCGAGCGCAAAGGGCACATCGAACGTGTCGAGATAGTCCTTCAGCGCGACGAGCTTTTCGCGCGAGGGCGGCTCGTGGACACGGTACATGACCGGCGCCTTCTTCGCCTCCAGCGCCTTGGCGGCGGCGACGTTGGCGGCGATCATGTAATCCTCGACGAGGCGGTGCGCATCGAGCCGCTCACGCGGCGCAACCGAGAGCAGGCGCCCCTTTTCGTCGAGCGCGACCTGCCGTTCGGGGAGGTCCAGCCCAAGCGGCTCCCGCTTGTCGCGCGCCGTGGCGAGGGCCGCCCAGCAATCCCAAAGGTTGCGGAGGGCGGTGAGGATATCCCCCTCCCGCTCGCGGGAGGGGCTAGGGGAGGGCTTGTCCGCGAGGGTTCGGTCTATGTCGACAGGCCCTCCCCCAACCCCTCCCGCAAGCGGGAGGGGAGCCCCGTCGATCATTGCTTGAGCGTCTTCGTAAGCGATGTTGCTGGCGATCCGCACCACCGCGCGCGTGAACCGCCACGACTTCAGCGCCCCCGCCTTGGTGATCTGCAGGTGGCACGCCATCGCGGCACGATCCTCGCCTTCCTTCAGCGAGCAAACATCCGCCGACAGCACCTCCGGCAGCATAGGCACCACCCGATCCGGGAAATACACCGAATTGCCGCGCCGCCGCGCCTCGCGGTCAACGTGGCTGCCCGGCCGCACGTAGAAACTGACGTCAGCGATCGCCACCACCGCACGGAAGCCACCCGCATTCGCAGGATCGTCGTCAGGCTCAGCCCAGATTGCGTCGTCATGATCGCGCGCATCGGCGGGGTCGATCGCAACGATCGGCAGATGGGTCAGATCTTCGCGCCCCTCCCCCAGCGGCTGTTTCGCCACCCGCACCGCTTCGTCGAGCGTTTCCTGATCGAAGACGTGCGGGATCTCATGCTTGTGGATGGCGATCAGCGAGAAGCTGCGCGGCGCAAACGGATCGCCCAACCGCTCAATCACCTTCGCGGTGATCCGCGGCGGCCGCCCCGCGCGCTCCGCCAGCACCAGCTCGCCCGGCTCCGCACCACCCGCGTCGGACACCGGATATTCGCGCTTCTCCTTCTTCTCCACCCCCTGCAGCCAGAGCCGGTCGCCCTCGCCGCGCAGCACGCCGATCATCTGCTCGGCAGATGGCGCAAGCGTCTTCATCGGATGCGCGATCCAGCCGTTCCCGGCCTCCTCGGTGCGCGCCAGGACGCGGGTACCGACGCCCAACTCCCCACGTTTGCGCTCGCGCACGCGGATGCGCGGCGGCGGTGTTTCCGCCTCCCATCGCTCGGGCACGGCCCAGATCGTGCCGCCATCGTCGACATCGGCGACCCGCAGCACCGTCACCTTGGGCAAGCCACCCATCTTGTGGAAGGCGCGGCCGGGGGCGCTGTCGATCAGCCCCTCGTCGGCCATGTCGCGGAGCAGCGCCTTGAGCCCGATCTTCTCCTGCGCCGTCAGCCCGAACGCACGCGCGATCTCGCGCTTGCCGGCGGGCGTGTCGCTGGTGGCGATGAAATCGAGGATCTGCTGGCGGCTCGGCAGGCCCGCTTTTGGTTTACGCATCCCCGCTAGATAGGGAGCCGCCCGCAGCGGGTCACCCGATGATTTTGCGACGAACCCGACGGCGCTCGCCACCCGGACGCTGGAAGCTGCGCGGCACCCGCGCTATTCCTACCGCTTTTGAGGAGATGGTTTGATGAAACTCCCCATCATTGCCACCCTTGGGCTATTCGCCCTGCCAACGATCGCAACAGCCCAGGCCGGCGCCGCTCCCACCGGAAAGGACGGTTCGGAACGTGTGATCTGCCGTACGGAAAGCGTCACCGGTAGCCGCTTGGGCGCGCGTAAGCGTTGCCTGCCCGCGAGCGAATGGGCCGAGATGGCGCGCATTGATCGCCAATCGATCGAGCGCATTCAGAACATTCGCTACAAGGGCAATCAGGGTGGCGGCGCGCTCGTCGACCCGTTCGGCCGGTCCAACTGATCAACGAACGCCCGACGGCGCGCTCGCGCCCTGTCACGCGTCGATCGTGTCCTCGTCCATGCGCGCCGCATTCTCCTGAATGAAGGCGAAGCGGTGCGCCGGATTGGTGCCCATCAGGCGATCGACCAAGTCCTTCACGCCCGCACGCTCCTCATATTCCTGCGGCAGGGTGATGCGGATCAAGCTGCGGCTCCCAGGGTCCATCGTCGTCTCGCGCAACTGGCCCGGGTTCATCTCGCCCAGGCCCTTGAACCGCGCGACGTCGACCTTCTTGCCCTTGAACGCTGTCCGCTCGATCTCGGCGCGATGCGCGTCGTCGCGGGCGTAAAGCGACTTGGCACCCACCGTCAGGCGGTAGAGCGGCGGCTGCGCGAGGTAGAGGTGCCCGCGGCGGACCAGATCGGGCATCTCCTGGAAGAAGAAGGTCATCAGCAACGTCGCGATATGGGCGCCGTCGACGTCTGCATCGGTCATGATGACGACCCGCTCGTAGCGCAGATTATCCGGCCGGCACTCCTTGCGCGTCCCGCAGCCCAGCGCCTGGATCAGGTCGGCGATTTCCTGATTGGCGAGGATCTTGGCGCTGGTGGCGGAGGCGACGTTGAGGATCTTGCCGCGGATCGGCAGGATCGCCTGCGTCTTGCGGTCGCGCGCCTGCTTGGCGCTGCCGCCGGCGCTGTCGCCCTCGACGATGAACAGCTCGGTACCCTCGTTGCTGTCGATCGAACAATCGGTCAGCTTGCCCGGGAGCCGCAGCTTGCGTGACGAGGTCGCGGTCTTGCGCTTCACCTCGCGCTCCGCCTTTCGGCGCAGGCGATCGTCCATCCGCTCCAGCACATAGCCGAGCAGCGCCTTGCCCCGCTCCATGTTCTGGCCGAGCCAATGGTCGAAATGGTCGCGCACCGCCTTCTCGACCAGCCCGGCGGCCTCGGGCGAGGTCAACCGGTCCTTGGTTTGCGACTGGAATTGCGGATCGCGAATGAAGACGCTTAGCATTAGTTCGCTGCCGACCATCACGTCGTCGGCGGTGAGTTCCTTGGCGCGCTTGTTGTTGACGAGGTCGCCAAAGGCACGAAGCCCGCGCACCAGCGCCTGCCGGAGACCCTGTTCGTGCGTGCCGCCATCGGGCGTCGGAATGGTGTTGCAATACCAGCTGTAGCTACCGTCGGACCAGAGCGGCCAGGCGACCGCCCATTCCACCCGGCCTGCCTCCGACGGAAACTCCTGCGACCCGGCGAAGAAATCCGCGGTGGCGCATTCACGCGCGCCGACCTGCTCGCGCAAGTGATCGGCCAGCCCGCCGGGAAATTGGAACACCGCCTCGGGCGGGATGTCGTCACCGATCAGCTCGGGCGCGCACTTCCAGCGGATCTCCACGCCGGCGAAGAGATAGGCCTTGGAGCGCGCGAGCCGGTAAAGCCGGGCGGGCTTGAACAGCAGCTCCGGCCCAAAGATCTCGGTGTCCGGCGTAAACGCCACGGACGTGCCGCGGCGGTTGGGCGCCGACCCCACCGTCTCCAGCGGCCCGAGCGTCACGCCCTTGGAGAAACGCTGGCGATACAGCTGGCGGTCGCGCGCCACCTCCACCACCGTGTCCGACGACAGCGCGTTGACCACCGAGGCGCCGACGCCGTGCAGACCGCCGCTGGTCGCATAGGCCTTGCCGGAGAATTTGCCGCCCGAATGCAGCGTCGATAGGATCACCTCCAGCGCGCTCTTGTCCGGGAACTTGGGATGCGGATCGACCGGCATGCCGCGGCCGTTATCGGTGATGATGATGCGGTTGCCGACCACCAGCGTCACCTCGATGCGGGTCGCATGGCCGGCGACCGCCTCGTCCATCGCATTGTCGAGGATCTCGGCGGCGAGGTGATGCAGCGCACGCTCATCGGTGCCGCCGACATACATGCCGGGCCGCCGCCGCACCGGCTCCAGCCCCTCCAGCACCTCGATCGATGAAGCGTCATAGTCGGTCGCGGGAGCAGGAGCACGGAACAAATCTGGATCGGCCATGCCTCCATATAGCGCAGCCGGACCGCACGGCGAGCTGTTGCTTCAATGCAACGGTTTCAGATCGATGGCCGCACCGCAATCTTTCGACATGCATCCTTTCGGGCCGCCGCACCGTTTCCGGCGCATCCATGTATCTGTACGGAAAGGTTTGCGTATGAAATCCTTGTTGCTCGCCGGCATTGCTGCCGCCCTGGTCGCTCCGACGGTTGCCGCGCAGACGACCGACGGCGAGGATGGCTTTTCGGGCATCTACGTCGGGGCCGCAGGCGGCTATGACGTTCAGCCAAACGACGTCGGCTCTTCAATCCTGTTCGACCGCGGCCTGAACGGCGGCTTCGGCAGCACCGTGACGACCGCGGCGGGCGCCAACGCATTCGGGGCGCCGATCGGCGGCTTCTGCAACGGTCGCGCGCTGGGCGGCACCTCACCGACCAACCCGACTGCACCGGCAGGTTGCGCGAACGACAAGGACGGCTGGGCTTATTACGGTCGGGTCGGCTGGGATTATCAGCGCGGCAACGTCGTCATCGGTGCCGTTGGCGAATTCGGCAAGAGCGAGATCACGGACAGCGTTTCGGCTTTCTCGACCACGCCCGCATCGTACGTGATGACCCGCTCGGTTGATTGGGAAGCCTCGATCCGCGGCCGGATCGGTTACACGCCGAACAACACCACGCTGTTCTATGGCACCTTCGGCCCGAGCTACGCGCGCATCGATCGTGAGTTCACCACCACCAACACCGCCAACGGTTTCTCCGAGAGTGGCGATCGCAACCAGTGGGGCATCACTGGCGGTGGCGGCGTCGAGCAGCGGATCGGGAACAACTTCTCGGTCGGTCTCGAGTATATGTACCACCAGTACCAGGACAACGAATACCGCGTCCGGGCCGGCAATAGCGGCACCACGCCGGCGACCAACCCATTCCTGCTAGGCAATGCGGGTGGCACGGACTTCCGTCGTAGCGACGACAAGTTCCGCTGGCACTCAATTCGCGCAACGGCGGCGTTCCGCTTCTGATAGTGCGGCGCTGCGGTCAGGCGACGAGGGTCGCCTGCCCGCAGCGCATTGGCCCCAACGGCCGGGTTGAACCACGGCGGTCAGCAAAGACAAAGCGCCGGCAGGATTAACGCGAACTCCGGACCCCGCGATGCCGAGGCGCGCCCTATGTAACATGGGCACCAAGGGCCGCACCAACCCAGCCCTTCGAGATCGGGCATATCTTTGCTTGGATCAGGGCGCCTTTCTCACCGTCTCGATGCAGCTTGTGTTACTTACGCGTAAGAAGCCGGCGATGAACAAGGCCGCAGCGAGATTCGCCCGCCGCGGCCTTGCCATGATGATCGAAACGTTACGCGATCAGCGCATGCGCGGGCCACCGAATGGCAACGGCGCCGACCGGCGATCACGCCGCGGCAGCTGCGCCTGATAGGCATGGCCGCAATGATCGACACAATAGGGGAAGCCCGGGTTCACCTTCTCGCCGCAGAAGTGGAAATCCGGTTCACCGGGGTGACCCAGCGGCCACTTGCAAACCTTATCGCTCAGGTCGAGCAGGCTGGTCTTGCCCGCGATCTCCGGCGCCGGCTTGGCCGGAACCAGCCGGCGTGGCGGTGCGGGGGCGATCGGCGGTTGCTGTTCGCCCGGCGCCTGCCGCACGAAACCACCCGGACCCACCGAGCGAACCATGCGCATCGATTCCGGCGAACGCTCCGGCTCGAGCGGCGTGGTGATGGTGATCGGCTTGGGCGCCGTCGTATGACTGATCACAGGCGCCGCTGCCGGTGCGGCAGGAGCAGCCGGCGGAGCGGGCGGCGGCGGCGGTGGCGCGGCGACCACCGGTTCCGGCTCGGGCTTCGCCTCGACTTCCTTGGGAACGACGGGTGACGGGCGGGACTGAAGGCCAAGCCGGTGCGCCTTGCCGATCACGGCATTGCGGCTAACCCCGCCCAGCGCCTCCGCGATCTGGCTGGCGGTCTGCCCGCCCTCCCACATCTTGCGCAGCGTATCGATCCGTTCCTCGGTCCAGGACATGGGCGTCGTCGTTCCTTCACTTCTTGCGCCGGTTGCAGCGGACGGCGGCAGCGACTACGCGATCCCGCGATGAGCAGCCATCCCCAAACCGGCCAGAATAGTTCTTTGATCAGGAGCGCGCCGGGCGTTCCTTCGATCCGGAACGTCAATTGGGGCGGCCTGAAGACCTTATATGTGAAGGAGGTGCGGCGGTTCTTCAAGGTCCAGCTGCAAACCATCTGGGCCCCCGCGATCACCACCTTGTTGTACCTCATCATCTTCACGGTGGCGCTGGGCGGGCGAAGCGCGGTTCACCTTGGCGGTTCGACGGTCGCCTTTGCCGACTTCGTCGCTCCGGGGCTGATCGTGATGGGCATGCTCAACAATGCTTTTGCCAACGCCAGCTTCTCGCTGCTGGTTGGCAAGATCCAAGGCACGATCGTCGATTACCTAATGCCGCCGCTGTCGACCGCCGAACTGCTCGCCGCGATTACAGGGGGTGCGGTGACGCGCGCGTTCCTTGTTGGTTTGACGGTTTGGCTGGCGATGCTGTTGTGGCCGGGCGTGCATGTGATGCCAGTGCATCCAATCGCAGTGTTGTGGTTCGGCTTGCTCGGTGCGGTGTTCCTGGCGCTGATCGGCGTGCTCACCTCGATCTGGGCTGAGAAATTCGATCACGCGGCGGCTGTGACCAACTTCGTGGTGGCGCCGCTGACCTTGTTGTCGGGGACCTTCTATTCGGTCGATCGCCTGTCGCCAGTGTTCCAGGCGGTCAGTCACGCCAACCCCTTCTTCTATATCATCTCGGGCTTTCGCTACGGTTTCCTCGGCATCGCCGATTCGCCGGTGCTGCTTGGCAGCTTGGTGATCCTGGCGCTTGACGTCGTGCTGGGCCTAACCTGCTACACGCTGGTCCGGCGCGGGTGGCGGCTGAAGAACTGAACGTGCGGGCGGTCTAGAACCCGTCCGGCATCGTCACTGGTCCGACGACGCGCTGATACTCTCGGATTGCGTAGCGGTCCGTCATTCCCGCGATATAATCAGCGATGTGGCGGCTCAGCGCCGGCTCATCCGCGGGCAGGCTGGCGCGCCACTCGGCCGGCATTGTGGCGGGATCGGCGTGGAAGGCTGCGAACAGCCCCGCCACCACCTGGTGCGCCGCCGCCGCCGCTTCGAGTTGGCGAGGATGGTGGTAGAGATTGGCGTACATGAAGCGCTTCAGGTCGCGCTCGGCGGTGCGCATCTCACTGGAGAAAGCGACGAGAGCGCGGCCGGCATTGCGGATATCAGCCACGGTTTGCACGCCCGATTCGGCGATGCGCTGCTTGGTTTCGCCGATCAAGTCGTTGACCATCACGCCGATCTGGCTGCGTACCAGCTCGCGGGCCTGACGTCGCTCGCTCACATCGGGAAAGAGCGAGCGCACACGATCCCAGCCCTTCGCCACCAGCGACACGGCGAGCAGTTGGTCGACGCAGAGCAGCCCGGCGCGCAAGCCATCATCGATGTCGTGATTGTCATAGGCGATATCGTCCGCAAGAGCGGCGACCTGCGCCTCAAGGCTGGCCCAGGTTTCCAGCTCCAGCGCTGCCTCCCGATCGGCCTCCGCCAGCGCCCAGCCTGGGTGACGCGCAGGGCCGTTGTGCTTGGCAAGGCCTTCCAGCGTCTCCCATGTGAGATTGAGGCCATCGAAGCGCGGGTAAGCGCGTTCGATCCGCATCAGCGTGCGCAAGGTATGGCCATTGTGATCAAAGCCGCCGGAGTTGATCATCGCCGCTTTCAGCGCATCCTCGCCGGCATGGCCGAAGGGTGGGTGGCCGATGTCGTGGGCGAGGCAAAGCGCCTCGGTCAGGTCTTCGTTGAGGCCGAGGGTGCGGGCGATCGTCCGGCCGATCTGCGCCACCTCCAGGCTATGCGTCAGGCGGACGCGGAAGTGATCGCCGTCAGGCGCCAGAAAGACTTGCGTTTTATGGCGTAGCCGGCGGAAGGCGATGGAATGGACGATGCGGTCCCGGTCGCGCTGGTAGGCGTCGCGGGGGCCACGTTCGCCAGTTGCGCCGGACTTGCTTTGTTCTTCATGAAGGCGGCCTCTGCTGTGCGCCGGGTGGCAAGCCCAGGGCGCAAGGACCGTCACTTAGCCGGCAGCCTTTCCAATTTCTGACCCTTTTCGCTGGTGAAGGAAAAGGCGGAAACTCCCTGTTTCGCCAGTGTGTTGATGAAGTCGCGCGCTTCCGCCTCCGTCTTGAACGGGCCAGTCACGAGTCGGTTCGTGAAGCGAAGCGGCGTCGTATAGGCAGCCTTGCCCTTGAGCACCGCAGCCTTGTTCTGAGCCGCGGCCCAGGCCTTTGGCAGATCGGCCTTGTTCGCGCCGCCGGCGACCTGCACCCAGATCCGCGAGGGATCGGCCTTGGCGGCCTTGGCTTCCTCCGCCGCCTTTTTCGCTTCGGCCGCTTTCTTGGCATCAGCGAGCTTCTTGGCGGCGGCAGCCTTGCGCTCGGCAGCGACTTTCTTCGGGTCTTGCGCGGGCTTTTCGGCGGCAGTTACGGGCTTTTTGGCGACTTCAACGGACTTTTTGGCGGCATCAGTAGGTTTTTGCAGCTTCTCCGCCGTCTCCTTCTGCGCTTCGCGAACCGATTCGGCTGCGCGCCGCGCCGTTTCGGCGGAGGCGATGCTTGCGGGGGACGCAACGGACGTACCCGCTGGGGGGACAGACTGAACCGCTGGGGCCGGCTCGGGCGAGCGGACCGGGGCCACGCCGAGTTCCGAACCGGGGATCGAGATGCCGGCCATGATCCGGGCGAGCATCGTATCCTCGCTCACCGTCGGGCTGACGGGCGTGATCGCTTGGGCGATCGCCGACGCTGCTGGGGCCGGCGTTTGTGCCGGCGCCGGTGCCGGTGCGAGCAGGGCGGCAGCGGCCACGCCGGGGGACGGAACCGGGTTGATCGTGCTGGGTGATGCCACGGCGCTGGGCACAACGGCCGCGGGCGCCGGCTGCGGCGGGACGCTGGCGGCGGCAATCTGCGTAGCCGCGGCTGGCGCCGGCGTCATTGCTAGTGCCGGTGTTGGGGCGGGCGCTGGTGCCGGTGCAGGGGTGGGCGCAACGGGCGGGGGCGTCGGGATCGGAACGGCTTGCACCACTGCCCTGGGTGCGGCGAAAGTGACGCCAGCATAGCGCGGCGGCTGCAAGGCCTCGGTTGCGCTCGGCTGCGGGCGCGACGGGGCTGCACTGGCAACGGCTACCGGTCGATTCGTGGCCTGGCGGCGGCGGGCGCGCTGTTCGGCGCGGGCGAGTTCACGCTCCCGCCGGATTTCCTCACGCGCGCGACGGCGATCGTTGCGGGCGGCAGGCGCGGCCGTCGGCTGCGCGGCAGCGACTTGCACCGGTTGCGACGCCTCGGGCGCGAGGGGCGGCAGCGCCGGGATCATCCGCGCGTCCGCGACGCGTTGCGGCGTGGGACGAAGTTCGCCGAAGTGAACCGCAAAGGCGCGGTCGGCGGGCGGCAGGGTGGCCAGCCGAGCGAAGAATGGCGCCAGCGCCGCACCCATGCCCCGCGGCATCATCGTGCTGGCGATCTTCTCCGCGCCGGGCACGTCACCGGTCATGGCGAGGATGAACGCCCTCACCCGCCACGCGCTGCGATCGTTCGCGCGCACTTGATCGTCGATCTCCGCAAGCGCTTCCTTGCGCTTGCCCGAGATGCCGAGCGACAGTGCATAGCGGCGCCGCACCTCATCGCCCGCAGCGCCTTTCAGCGCGACCCGATAATCACGCTGCGCACGCTCCTGTTCACCGATCAGATCATAGGCAAGGCCGCGATCGCCGGCGAAGCTTGCCGGACTGAGGCCGTAGCCGACTGCCTGATCGAAATAGCGCAGCGCCTCGCCGGGGCGCTCCTGAGTCACCAGGATGCGCGCCATGCCCGCCTTGACCCGACCGTTCATCGGATCGACGTCTTCCGCTCGCTTGAACAGCGAGGCGGCAGCGTTAACGTCGCCCAGCTTGAGCGACAGTTCGCCGGCCTGAATCAGCGATGCCAGGTCACGCGGGTTGGCGCCCAGGCGGCGCATTGCGTCCGCGAGCGCATCGGCATCAGGCGTCGCCCGAGGAAGCGATTGCACCTGTTGACCGGGATAGGTCTGGGCGAGGGCGCCAGGTACGCCGGCAAGCGCGGCGACGAGGATAAGGGGGCGGGCGAGCGACATGGGCGACGTGATTAAGAACCAGCTACGATGAAACGGCAATGAACCCGGCGCGTCCACGCGCCGAGCCGCACGAGACGGCCGACGAACGCCAGCCGCCTGTCCTGACCTTGCGGTACTTACTGGTTGTTCTGGCGGTGCAGGAAGCGCGGGATGTCGAGCGCATCCTTGCCTTCTTCCTCCTCGCCACGCGGAGCGCCGCGCGACGCATTCTGCATCCGCTCGAACAGGGTTCCGCCGAGCTTGACGCGCGGCTGGGCCGGCACGTCCTCGGCAGCCTCGCCGCCGCCCGAGAGCCAACGACGACGCGGCGCGCCGCCGGTATCGTCATCACCAAAGACGCGCGGTTGTGCGGACTGTTGCGGCGCTGCCTGTTGTGGCGCGGCCGACGTCGGCGGCACAACCGTGTCGCTGCCAAGCAGCAGCTCGTCGCCGGCCGCTTCCTCCACGGCACGCGCTGCGGGGGTCAGTTCAACTTCCGGCTTCGCACCGGGCGCAGGCACGCCCGCCGACATGGCGCCGGCCGCGGCACCGGTCGGCTGCGGCGCGGGAGCCGCGGGAGCGGCAGCCGCCGGGGTGGGGGCCGGCGTTGGAGCCGGCGTGTCGATGCGGCGCGGGGCGGAGAAGCTGAACGCGCGCGCCGGCTCGGCCTGCGGTGCTTCGCTAGGCGCGACGGCCTCGATGCCGGTGGCGACGACCGAGACGCGAATCTTGCCTTCGAGATCGGGGTTGAACGCCGAGCCCCAGATGATGTTGGCTTCGGGATCGACCAGTTCGCGAATGTGGTTGGCGGCCTCGTCCACTTCGAGCAGGCGCATGTCCTCGCCGCCGGTGATCGAGATGATGACGCCCTTCGCGCCCTGCATCGACACGCCGTCGAGCAGCGGATTGGCGATCGCCTTCTGCGCGGCGACGAGCGCGCGGTCGTCGCCGTCCGCCTCGCCGGTGCCCATCATCGCCTTGCCCATTTCCTGCATCACCGAGCGGACGTCGGCGAAATCGAGGTTGATGAGGCCTGGCATGACCATGAGGTCGGTGATGCCGCGAACGCCCTGCTGGAGCACTTCGTCGGCAAGCTCGAACGCCTGCTTGAAGGTGGTGTTGGCGTTGGCGATCAGGAACAAATTCTGGTTCGGGATGACGATCAGCGTGTCGACGAACTTCTGCAGCTCCTCGATCCCCTGATCAGCCGACTTGCCGCGGCGCTTGCCCTCGAAGGCAAACGGCTTGGTGACGACGCCGACGGTCAGAATGCCCATGTCGCGCGCGGCCTTGGCGATGACCGGGGCGGCGCCGGTGCCGGTGCCGCCGCCCATGCCGGCGGCGATGAAGCACATGTGCGCGCCTTCAAGCAGCTTAGAGACCTGCTCGATCGTCTCTTCGGCGGCGGCGCGGCCGATCTCGGGCCGGCTGCCGGCGCCGAGACCTTGCGTGATCTTCGCGCCGAGCTGAATCTTCTGCGGAGCGATCGACTGTTTCAGCGCCTGCGCATCGGTGTTCGCGACCAGGAAGTCCACGCCCTGCACGTCTGCGCGCATCATGTTGGCAATCGCGTTGCCACCAGCGCCGCCGACGCCAATCACCGCAATCTTGGGGGTGAGGTCGTCCACTTCGGGTGCAATGAATTCGATGCCCATCGCCAATCTACTCCGTCATTTCGGGCACGAAACACTGGCCCGCCATCGCCATTAATCTTAGTGCAACATCACGAGGCCGCGTGCCAGCCGAAAAGCGGCCCCGCTGACTCAATAATTTGCCTTCGCCGCCTGGAACAAACGTTTGATCGCGCCCAGGCCCTTTTGCCGCACCACCATTTGCTGCTGCGGCACGAGGCCGCGCAGATCAACGGGATCGGACGCCGCGAAGAAGGCAAGCCCCGCCAATGTTGCAAAGCCCGGCCCGCCATGGGCATCGGGGAGCCCGGTGAGGCCACGCGGGCGACCGACGCGCACCGTGCGGCCGAGCACCTGCTGCGCATAGTCGGCGATGCCCTTCAACTCCGCACCGCCGCCCGTGAGCACCACCTGACGGCCGACCGGCCCCTCGAATTTCAGCTCCTTGAGCGCGGCCTGCACCTCGTTGATGAGGTGTTCGAGGCGGGTGCGGATGACGCTGATCAGCGCGGCCTTGGTGATCTGCAAGGGATCGGCATCGTCGTCGGCGCGGCCGGGGCGGATCGCGATCATCTCGTGATTGTCGCGCGGGGATGCGTTGGCCGAGCCGTGGAAGCACTTCATCCGCTCGGCTTGGCTGCGCGAGGTGCCGAACGCCGAGGCGATGTCATCAGTGATGTCGCACGAGCCGACCGGGATCGACTTGAGGCCCACGAGCATGCCGCCGGCGAAGAGCGAGACGTTGGTGATGCCGGCACCGATCTCGACCAGCGCGACGCCAAGGTCACGCTCCTCCTCGCTGAGGCAGGCGAGGCCGGTTGCGACCGGGGATGCGATAATCGACTTCACTTCAAGATGCGCCGAACGCACGGTGAGATCGAGGTTGCGCACCGGCGAGCCATCGGCGGCGATGACGTGGATGTGCACGCCAAGCCGATCGGCGTGCAAGCCGAGTGGCTTCTTGACGCCGGTGAGGCCGTCGAGCGTGTAGAGCGCAGGCTGGGCGTGGAGCACCATGCGGCCCTGCGGGTCGATCGCTTGGCGACCCTCGCCGAGCAGCGCGTCAATATCCTGCTGCTCGATGCGGTGGCCGTTGAGCTCGACTTCGATGAATGCTTCGTCGCTGACGAGGCCGCCGGCGGAGAAGCCCGCCCAGACGTTTTCGATGTTGAAGCCGGCGATCCGCTCCGCCTGCGCGACCGCCTCGCGCACGGCGACCTCGGTGAGCGCCATGTCGGCGATATAGCCGCGCTTCACGCCCTTCGATTCGCGCTGGCCAGTGCCGAGCACGACCAGCTCGCCGCCGTCGCCACGCTGCGCGATCATCGCCGACACCTTGGAGGTGCCGATGTCGAGCGCGGTGATGATCCCTTCGGGTGCCGCCTTTGCCATCGCCCTGTTACCCCTGTTCCCTGCCCCGTTACGTCTTTTCGTGTGATCTTACGTTTGGTTTGCGTCCCCCCGCCCCGTTCGCCCTGAGCTTGTCGAAGGGCGTGCCAAGAGCGCTACCGCTCGGGGCACGTGCTTCGACAAGCTCAGCACGAACGGGAGAGGTGGAGACATCGCCCTAGACCTCGTCGATCCGGGCGAAGCGGGCGGGGGCGGCCGAAGCGCCCTCCCCCTCCGCCGCTGCCGGCACGTTCTGCTCCAGATCCGTCCCCGGCTTGCGCGCGACCAGCTTGGCGGGATCGCGCATGTCGAAGCGCAGCCAGCCCTTGCCGAGCAGCGCGCGCGCGCCGTCGAGCTCGGCGAACTTCACCAGCGCCGCCGCTGCGCCCTCCTGCGGCAGGGCGAGCGTCTCGCCGCTGTCGAAGGTGATGTCCCAGCGACGGTTGCCGACCCAAGTCGCGGCTTTCACGCGCGGCTTCAGCGCCGGGGCGGCGGCGAGCAGGCGCTGGTAGGCGGCCTCCTGCCGGTCCGCGCCGGGGCCGATCACCAGCGGCAGATCGGGCAGGCGGTTGCGGTCGACCGGTTCCAGCGGCACGCCGGTGGCGTCGATCAGCGTGAGCTGGCCACCGTTCTGCCACACCGCGGCGGGCTCACGCTCGACGACGTGGATCAGCAGGCGATCGGGCAGCCGACGCGAGACATAGGCGTCCTTGATCCAGCCGTAGGCCAGCAGGCGCTCGCGGATCAGCTCCAGGTCGACGCGAAGCATCGCCTTGGGCTGTTCCTCCAGCGCGACCGCGTACACCGTTTCGCGGTTCATCCGCTTGATGCCGGTGATGTCGACACCCTCGACCTCGAGGCCGAGCCGGCCGGTGCTGTCGGCCATTGCGGTGCCGATCGCGGCGGGGACGCCAAACCAGGAAGCGGTGGCGAGCGCGGCGGCGCCGCCGAGGCCGAGGATCGACCAGGTCACGGCGCGGCGCAGCGTCGCCTCACTGACCGGGAGCGCGGCGACCAGCCGGTCGCCGAGCGACTTCTTGGGCGGGCCGCGGCGAACGGTGGGGCGGCGCTGCGGCGCTGCGCGGGTGGCGGCGCGGCTCATGCCACTTCTCCCACGAGCGGATGATCCTTCAGCGCCTCGTCGACGATCGCTTGGACGAGATCGGGGTAGCTGATGCCGAGGTGGCGGGCCTGTTCGGGGACGAGGCTCAGCGGCGTCATGCCGGGCTGGGTGTTGACCTCGAGCAGGAACAGGCCGTCGACCCCGCGCTCGTCATCCCAGCGGAAATCGGCGCGGCTGCACCCTTTGCAGCCGAGCAATTGGTGGGCGCGCAGAGCGAGTGCCTTGCAGGCTTCGGTGATCTCGTCCGGCACGGGCGCGGGGAAGATGTGATCAGTCAGGCCGTCGGTGTATTTCGACTGGTAATCGTACCAGCCGGACTTGGGGCGAAGCTCGGTCACGCCGAGCGCATTGCCGCCGAGGACGGCGGTGGTGAGCTCGCGGCCGCGGATATAGGGTTCGACGAGGAGCTCATCGAACTCCTGCCACGGGCCGACGACGTCGCGGCCGATCGGATTGCCGTAATTTCCTTCGTCCGTGACGATGGCGACTCCGACCGAGGAGCCTTCATTGACCGGCTTCAGCACAAAGGGACGCGGCAGCGGATCGGCGGCGTACAGGTCTTCGCTGAGTACGATGCGACCGCCGGGCATGGGAATGCCATGCGGGACGAGCGCCTGCTTGGTCAGCACCTTGTCGATCGCGATCACCGACGTGGCGAGGCCGCTGTGGGTGTAGCGCAGGCCCATGATGTCCATCAGGCCCTGAATCGAGCCGTCTTCGCCGGGCGTGCCGTGGAGCGCGTTGAAGACGAGGTCGGGCTTGGCGCTCGCGAGGGTCGCGGCGACGGTCCGGTCCATGTCGATGCGGGTGACGCGGTGGCCGCGCTGCTCCAGCGCTTCGGCGATGCCGGCGCCGGACGAGAGCGATACCTCGCGCTCGGCGGACCAGCCGCCCATCAGGACGGCGATGTGGAGGGGGTTGATTGCCTCAGCCACGCACACCTCCGTCACTCCCGCGCACGCGGGAATTCATAGACGCTGAGGGTGCGGCTCGATCGAGGGGCCAGCCAGTATGGATCCCCGCCTTCGCGGGGATGACGGTGGGGGTGCTCATCACGCCGGCACCCCGACGCGCTGGATTTCCCATTCGAGGGTCACGCCGCTGGTCTCCTTTACGCGGGTGCGGACTTCCTCGCCGAGCGCTTCGATGTCGGCGCTGGTCGCTTGCCCCAGGTTGAGGAGGAAGTTGGTGTGCTTCTCGCTGACCTGCGCGTCGCCGCGCTTGAGGCCGCGGCAGCCGGCTTCGTCCACCAGTGCCCACGCCTTATGGCCGGGCGGGTTCTTGAAGGTCGAGCCGCCGGTTTTGGAACGCAAGGGCTGCGACGCCTCGCGCGCGGCGGCGATGCGGTCCATTTCGGCCTGGATCGCTTGCGGTTCGCCGGGGGTGCCGCGGAAGGTCGCGCTGATGACGATCGCGCCTTCGGGCAGGTTGGAGTGGCGGTAGGTGTAGCCGAGTTCCGATGCCGCGAGGGTGCGGCGTTCGCCGGTGCGCAGGATGACGTCGCACTCCACGAGGATGTCGGCGGTCTCGCGGCCGTAGGCGCCGCCGTTCATGCGCACGAAGCCGCCCACAGTGCCGGGGATCGAACGGAGGAATTCGACGCCAGCGATCCCTGCGTCGCGCGCGGTGGAGGAAACGAGGACGCCGCTTGCGCCACCGCCGCACTTCAGCGTGGTGGCGTCGATCGCCTCGACCTTCGCGAAGGGTTTGCCGAGGCGGACGACGACGCCGCGGACGCCGCCGTCGCGGACGATGAGGTTCGAGCCCAGCCCTAGTGGAAGGACCGGGACGCTTTCGTCGAGGTTGGCGAGGAAGTTCGACAGGTCCTCGACCTTGGCTGGTTCGAAGAGGAAGTCGGCCTTGCCGCCGGATTTGAACCAGACGAGCGGGGCCAGCGGGGCGTTCTGGGTGAGGCGGCTTTGGGCAGGCGCGACCTCATTCCCCTCCCGCTTGCGGGAGGGGTTAGGGGAGGGATTGTTGGGCAAGAACGTGGTCATGAGTTGACAGGCCCTCCCCCAGCCCCTCCCGCAAGCGGGAGGGGAGCTTGATGCGCCTCGATCGCGGGGGCGAGGTTGGCGGCCCATTTTGTGATGTCGCCGGCGCCGAGACAGATGACCTGGTCGCCCTGGCGCAACTCGCCTGCGAGTGCTCGGGCGAGTGCGTCGGCGTCCGACACCGTTGCTGCCGAGCGGTGGCCGCGGTGGCGCAGGCCCTCCACCAAAGCTTCGGCATCGACGCCGGGGACCGGCGCCTCGCCGGCGGCATAGACCGGCGTCACGTACACCGCGTCGGCATCGTTGAAGGCGCCCTGGAAGTCCTCCATCAGATTGCCGAGACGCGAGTAACGGTGCGGCTGGACGACCGCGATCACCCTGCCCTGCGCGCTTTCCCGCGCGGCGGAGAGGACGGCGCGAATCTCGACGGGGTGGTGGCCGTAATCGTCGATAATCGTGGCGACACCGCCGGCAAGGGGCACTTCCCCGACCTTGGTGAAGCGACGCTTGACGCCGTTGAACTTCTCGAAGCCCTTCTGGATCGTCGCGTCGTCGATACCGAGCTCAAGCGCGACGCCGATCGCGGCAAGCGCGTTCTGGACGTTGTGTCGCCCGGGCATCGGCAGGTCGATGCCCTCGATCGAGCGGGTGGTGCCATCGCGGTGGCGGATGATCGCCTCGAAGCGGTTGCCGCCGGGATAGGGCGCAACGTTGACGCCGCGCACGTCGGCGCTGGCCGCGAAGCCATAAGTGACGATGCGGCGGTCGCGGACGCGCGGGATCAGCGCCTGCACTTCGGGGTGATCGAGGCAGAGCAACGCCGCGCCGTAGAAAGGTACGTTTTCGACGAATTCGACATAGGCGTCCTTGGCCTTGTCGAAGCTGCCATAGTGATCGAGGTGCTCGGGATCTATGTTGGTGACCACCGCGATTGTGCCGTCGAGGCGCAAGAAGCTGCCGTCGCTTTCGTCGGCCTCGACCACCATCCAGTCGCTGTCGCCGAGACGGGCATTGGAGCCGTAGCTGTTGATGATGCCGCCGTTGATGACGGTGGGGTCGACGCCGCCGGCGTCGAGCAGCGCCGCGACCATTGAGGTGGTCGTTGTCTTGCCGTGGGTGCCGGCGACCGCGACGGTGGATTTCAGCCGCATCAGCTCGGCGAGCATTTCGGCGCGGCGGACGACGGGGATGCGCCCGTTGAGCGCCGCCTCGACCTCAGGGTTGCCGCGCTTCACGGCAGTGGAGATGACGACCACCGCCACGCCGTCGACGTTGGCGGCGTCATGGCCGATCGTGACCTTGATGCCGCGGGCGCGCAGGCCCTCGATGACGTATCCTTCCGCCACGTCGCTGCCCTGCACGGTGTAGCCGAGGTTGTGCATCACCTCGGCGATGCCCGACATGCCGATCCCACCGATGCCGACGAAGTGGATCGTGCCGATGTCCGTTGCGACGCCTTTCAC
Organism: Sphingomonas jeddahensis; assembly: GCF_001981525.1. Classification (GTDB taxonomy): domain Bacteria; phylum Pseudomonadota; class Alphaproteobacteria; order Sphingomonadales; family Sphingomonadaceae; genus Sphingomonas; species Sphingomonas jeddahensis. Next base: position 285,735 of record NZ_MPSB01000002.1, read on the forward strand.
GCGCGGGACTCCAGACAAGCGTCTCCGTTCGCCCTGAGCTTGTCGAAGGGCGTGTTACTGGCGGTAGCATTTGGGGCACGTGCTTCGACAAGCTCAGCACGAACGAAGGTGTGGCTCACGCGAAAGCCTCCTTGGGCCTGGTCGAGCCGACCGGGAGGGTCGCGCAAGGGGCGTCGAGGCTCTCCACCAGATCGGCGAGATCGCTGGCGGCGTTTGGCTTGCCGCAGGCCTTGGCGCGGGCGGCGGCGTTTTCGAGCGCGGCCGGGTCGAGGCCGAGCTTCTGCATCTGCTTGGCGAGTTCACCGGGGGTGAAGGCGCTTTGCGGGATGGTGCGCGCGCCGCCGGCGGTGGTGATCTCGCGCGCGTTGGCGGTCTGGTGATCGTCGGTGGCGCTGGGGAGCGGCACGAGGATCGCGGGGCGGCCGGCGGCGGTCAGCTCGCTGATCGTCGAGGCGCCGGCGCGGGCGATGACGAGATGCGCCCAGGCGAGTTCCTCGGGCAAGTCCGGCAGGTAGGTCGCGAGCGTCGCGGCGATGTCGAGCTCGGCATATTTCGCGCGGGCGGCGTCGATATCCTCGATCCGCGCCTGATGCGTCACCTGGAGGCGACGGCGGAAGGCGACCGGGAGCATGGCGAGGCCGTCGGGCACGACCTTGGACAGGACGCTGGCGCCCTGCGAGCCGCCGGTGACGAGAACGCGGAAAATGCCGTCTTCCTCCAGCAGCGGATAGGGTCGCGCGCGCAGGGCGATCACGGCATCGCGCACCGGGTTGCCGACGTGATGCGCCTTGGGCTCGTACGCGGGCTTGAGACGCTCGGTCTTGGCGTACGAGGTGGCGATTGCGTCGACGCGGCCGGCAACGAGGCGGTTGACCCGGCCGAGGACGGCGTTCTGTTCGTGGACGGCGGTCGGGATCTTGTCCGCAAACGCAGCGGCGAGCGCAGGAAAGGCGGGATAGCCGCCGAAGCCGATCACCGCGGCTGGCTTGAACGTCTTGTATAGCTCGCGCGCCATCGCACGGCCGCGCCACATCTCCCGCGCGGCCTTGATCCAGCCGAGCGGACCGCCCGACAGGCGGCCGGCGGGGAGGACGTGGGTCTGCACGCCTTCAAAGAGGCCCGGAAAACGCACGCCGCGCGCATCGCTGACCAGCGCGACACGGTGGCCGCGGCGCATCAGTTCCTCCGCCAGCGCGGCAGCGGGAACCATGTGGCCGCCGGTCCCGCCGGCAGCGAGGACGAAGTGACGCGGGCGGCTCACGATGCCGATCCCCAGCGCGCGACATACGGGCTGCGCAGCAGGAACGGGTTGCGCCGGGTGAAGGTGAGCAGCAGCCCCATGCCGATCGACAGCGCAATCATCGACGAACCACCATAGCTAATGAAGGGCAAGGTCATCCCCTTGGACGGCGCGAGGCCGGTATTGACCGCCATCGAGATCAGCGCCTGAAGCCCAAATTGCGTGGCAAGGCCGGAGGCGGCGAGCAGCTTGAAGCTGTCCTGCTCGTCGAGCATCTTGACGAACACGCGCACCACGATGGCTAGGAACAGCACGGCGATCACCATGCACGCGATCAGGCCAAACTCCTCGCCGATGACGGAGAAGATATAGTCGGTGTGCGCTTCCGGCAGGCCGAATTTGGAGGTGCCCGCGCCGGGGCCGGTGCCGGTCCAGCCGCCCGAGGTGAGCGTGCGGTGGGCCGCGTCGGTCTGGAAGTGTGCGCCTTCCGCCTCATTGGGGTCTCGGAACAGGAAGGCGTCGATACGCGTGCGGGCTGTACCGTAGAACATATAGGCCGCACCGACGCCGAGCGGCGCCATGGCGATGAAGGCGGCGAGCGTCTTGGTGGGCGTGCCCGCGATGATCAGGAGCGTCATCCAGACGATGCCGAAGACCATGGTCTGGCCGAAGTCGGGCTGCATCATAAGCAGCGCGCCGACCGTCGCCGTCATCGCGCAGGTGATGGCGGTGAGCGGCAGGCCCTCCTCCTTGGTGCGCAGCGAGAGCAGCCAGGCGATCGTGACGATGAAGCAGGGCTTCAGGAACTCGGACGGCTGGAACTGCGAGAAGCCGACGCCGAGCCAGCGCTTGGCGCCGTTCACCTCGACGCCGACGCCGGGGATCAGCACCAGCACCAGCATGAAGCCGAACGCGGCGGCGCCCATCACCGCCGCGCGGCGCGCGACGTTCACGGGGAGCATGGAGACGCCGATCAGCACTGGCAGCGACACGCCAACCCACATCACCTGGCGCCAGAAGTAGTAAAGCGGCGGAAACTTCAGCTGCTCGCCCGAATAGCGCATCGCCGTCGCCGGTGAGGCGGCGGCGACCGACAGCAGGCCGACGGCGATCAGCGCGAAGGTGAGCAGCAACAGGACGCGGTCGGTGTCCCAGAACCAGGTGCCGAGCGGCGAGCGATCGCCCCGCCCGCCCCGCTCCTTGAGCCGGCCACGTAATCCTTGCGTGTTCGCCAGATCGGTCAAGACAGTGCCCCCACTGCGTTGCGAAATGCCTCGCCGCGATGTTCATAGTCGCGGAACTGATCGAAAGACGCGGCGGCCGGCGACAGCAGCACGGTCTCGCCGGGCAGGGCCTGGCGCGCGGCGCTGGCCACGGCGGCTCCGAGCGTCTCGGCTTGCTCCACCGGTACCTTGCCGTCGAGCGCGCGGGCGAAGACCGGGCCGGAGGCGCCGATCGTGTAGGCGCGCACGACATGGCCGAAGTGGGGCGTGCAGGCATCGAGATCCTCGCCCTTGCCCTTGCCGCCGACGATCCAATGGACGCGCGGGAAGGCGGCGAGCGCCGGCGCGGCGCTTTCGGGGTTGGTTGCCTTGCTGTCGTTGACGAAGGCGACGCCGTTGATCTCGGCGACCTTCTCCATGCGGTGCGGCAGGCCGGTGAAGCTGGCGAGACCGCGGTCGATATCGGCTTCGTTGACACCGAGCGCTTGCGCGACGGCGATCGCGGCGAGCGCGTTCTGGGCGTTGTGCGGGCCTTGCAGCGATGGCCAGCGGGACTGGTCCATGCACACGCCCGGCGCGATCTTGGTGAGGTGCTCAGCCCGGGCGGAGAGCGAGCGGGCGATCTGCGCCGAGGGCGCGTCGCCGATGCCGATCACCGCTTCGTGGGTGGGCGACTGCATCTGGAACAGGCGCGCCTTCGACGCGGCATAGGCCTCGAAGCCGTCGTAGCGGTCGAGATGGTCGGGGGTGATGTTGAGCAGCACCGCGACGTCGCAGTCGAGGGTCTGGGCGAGGTCGATCTGGTAGCTCGACAGTTCGAGGACGTACACGCCGCCGTCCGGTAGTGGATCGGCGCCGAGGATCGGCAGGCCGATGTTGCCGCCCATGCGCAGGGGGACGCCGGCCGTCTCAAGGATGTGCGCTGCCAACGCCGTGGTGGTCGACTTGCCGTTGGTGCCGGTAACGCCGACGACCTTGTGCGGCGGCAGGGTGGCGCGGGCTTGGGCGAACAGTTCGATGTCGCCGATGATCGGCACGCCCTCCGCGCGCGCCTTGGCGGCGAGCGGGTGGGTGTTGAGCGGCACGCCGGGGGAAACGACGAGGCCGGCCGCGCCGGTGAGGGTCAGTTCGGCGATGTCGTGGACGATGACGCCGTCGATCGCCTCGGCCGCTTCGCGTGCCTCGGGGTTGCTGTCCCACGCAACGACATGCGCGCCGGCCGCGGCGAGCGCGCGCACGGTGGCGAGACCCGACCGGGCGAGGCCGAGGACGGCGTAACGCTGGCCGCTCCAGGCGGGCGAGGTGATCACCGCAGCTTCAACGTCGACAGGCCGGCGAGCGCCAGCACGAGGCTGATGATCCAAAAGCGGATCACGACAGTCGGCTCGCTCCAGCCGAGCTGTTCGAAATGGTGGTGGATCGGCGCCATGCGGAACACGCGCTTGCCGGTGCGCTTGTACCAGAAGACCTGGATGATGACGCTCATCGCCTCGACCACGAACAGGCCGCCGATGATGCCGAGGACGATTTCGTGGTGCGCGACCACGGCGATCGTGCCGAGTGCGCCGCCGAGGGCAAGGCTGCCGGTGTCGCCCATGAAGACGGCGGCGGGGGGCGCGTTGTACCAGAGGAAGGCGAGCCCTGCCCCGATCATCGCGCCGCAGAAGATCGCGAGGTCACCCGCGCGGGCGACGTGCGGGATGCCGAGGTAATCGGCGAACTTCACGTTGCCGGCCAGGTACACGATCAGCATGAAGGCGACCGAGGCGATGATCACCGGCATCGTGGCGAGGCCGTCGAGCCCGTCGGTGAGGTTCACCGCATTGCCGAAGGCAACGATCGTGAAGGCCGCGAAGATCGGGAAGAAATAGCCGAGCTCGATGTACATGCGGTTGGTGAAGGGCAGATAGAGGCCCGTGCCGTTCTCGTAGCTGATGATCCACGCCGCAATGCCGGCGATGATGAACTCGAGCAGCAGGCGGACGCGGCCGGGGACACCGGCGGTGCTGGCCTTTCGCACCTTGTCGTAATCGTCGAGGAAACCGATCGCGCCGAAGCCGAGCGTGACGAACAGGCATGCCCAGACGAAGGGGTTGCGCAGATCCATCCAGATCAGGATCGACAGCGCGAGGCTGGTGAGGATCATCAGCCCGCCCATGGTGGGCGTGCCGCGCTTGGCGAGGTGGGTCTGCGGGCCGTCAGCGCGGATCGGCTGCCCCTTGCCCTGGCGGATGCGCAGCCAGCCGATGAACTTCGGCCCGATGACGAGGCCGATGAACAGGGCGGTCGCGATCGATCCGCCGGTGCGGAACGACAGGTAGCGGATGAGATTGAGAACGCCCGGGAATCCGAGCTGCTCGGCAATCCAGTACAACATTATGCCATGCCCCCGGCGAGTGCCGCGACGATCCGCGACAGCCCGACCCCGTTCGATCCCTTGACGAGTACCGCATCGCCCGGCGCGAGCATATCCGGAAGGACCTCCAGCGCCGCCGCGGCGGTGGGCACATGGACGAATTTCACTTTGCCCTCAAGCGCCTGTGCGAGTGGCGCCATCTGTTCGCCGACCAGCAGCGCCATTTCGACGCGGGCGGCGGTGAGCGGCTCGGCGAGTGCTGCGTGATAGGCGGGTGCGCCCTCCCCCAATTCGCGCATTTCGCCAAGGACGGCGATGTGGCGGCCGGGCTCGGTGGCGAGCACCGCGAGGGTCGCCGCCATCGAGGCGGGGTTGGCGTTGTAGCTTTCATCGATCACCAGCGCCTCGCCGCCGTTTACCTTGGCGATGAGGCGCGCACCGCGGCCGGGCAAGCCGCCGAGTTCGGCGAGCGCAAGGCCGGCCAGACCGAGGTCGCCGCCGACCGCATCGACCGCGGCGAGGACGGCGAGCGCGTTGAAGACCCAATGCGCGCCGGGCTGTGCAATCGTGAAGCTGAGTTCGCGCTCGCCGATCTTGGCAGTGACAAAGGTGCCGCCCGTCTTCAGCGCCATGCTTTCGATCGGGTGGACGTCGGCCGCATTGTCGGTGCCGAAGGTGACGATCTTTGCCGCATACGGCTGGGCGGCGCCGATCAGGCGATCGCGGTGCGGGCTATCATAAGGAATGATCGCGGTGCCGCCGGGTTCGAGGCCGCGGAAGATCTCGCCCTTGGCGTCGGCGATCGCGCTTTCGTCGGGGAAGAATTCGGTGTGCGCGGGGGCGATGGCGGTGACGATCGCGACGTGCGGGCGGACGAGCGTGGTCAAATGTGCCAGCTCGCCGGGGTGATTCATGCCCATCTCGAACACGCCGAAGCGGGCGGCGGCGGGCATGCGGGCGAGGCTGAGTGGCACGCCAGTGTGGTTGTTGTAGCTCTTGACCGAGCGGTGCGCGGCGTCGGGCGCACCGCGGTCGAGCGCGGCGAACAAGGCCTCCTTGGTGGAGGTCTTTCCGACCGATCCGGTTACGCCGATGATTCTGGCGTCTGTACGGGTGCGGGCGGCGCGGGCGAGGTTCTCCAGCGCCGCAAAGGTGTCGGTCACGCGGACGCTAGGGTGCGGCGTGTCGTTGGAGACGAGCGCACCGGCGGCGCCCTGCGCGAACGCCTGGTCGAGGAAGCGGTGGCCGTCGGTCGCTTCGCCGCTGAGCGCGACAAACAGGTCGCCGGGGCCGACCTCGCGCGAATCGAACGCGACACCGGCGACGGCGAAGTCGTCGCCATTGGCGGTGCCGTCCGTGGCGGCGGCGATGTCGGGGGAGGTCCAGAGGGGGAGCATGGCGCTCTATAGCATCTTGGTTGGGCGGGGCTTGCGGGAATTGCGGTTCGTCATGCCGGCCTTGCGCCGGCATCCAGGCGTCCGCGCAGCCAGCGGCCGGCGATCAAGCCCAACGGGGGATACCGGCGCAGGGCCGGCATGACGGTAGGAGGAAGGCTGCCGCACAGGCACCGTCATCCCGGACTCGATTCGGGATCCATGGTGCGGCGCGCGCTGCGCCTGACTAGCTTGCGACAGCGCGTGCGGAGGGTTGGATCCCGGCGCAAGGCCGGGATGACGGGACGACTTAGTGGCAGTCGTTACCCGACCCACATACGTCGTCACCCTGGACTTGATCCGCGGTCCCGCTGCCTTTCCGATGGTTGGGAAGAAGCGGAACCCCGGCTCGAGGCCGGGGTGACGAAAGTCTTGCGTGGTTGCCGCCGTCGCGTTCAACGCAGGCCGCTCACCGTGTCGCCGGTCACCAGTTCGTAGCGCAGGCCAAGCTTGCGGCGTTCGCGGGGCTGCTTGTCACCCTCGCTGATCTGGGGCTTGGATGGCATCACGAACTTACGCTTCACCTGCAACCTCCCTGGCTACACTCACGTCATCGAAGGGCAGGACGAGATCGCGGACGATCTGGCCCTGTTCATGTCCCTTGCCGGCGATCAGGACGATATCGTCGGCCTGTGTCTGCTGGATCGCGAGGCGGATCGCGCCGCGGCGGTCGCCGTGCTCGATCGCGCTGGGCGCACCTTGCAGGATGTCGGCGCGGATCGCGGCGGGCTGCTCGCTGCGCGGATTGTCGTCGGTGACGATCGCGACATCGGCATGAGCCGCGGCGACCTTGCCCATCGGTTCGCGCTTGCCCTGGTCGCGGTCGCCGCCGGCGCCGAAGACGAGGATCAGCCGGCCCGAGACGTGCGGCCGAAGCGCGGCGATGGCGGCCTCCAGCGCGTCGGGGGTGTGGGCGTAATCGACATAGACCGGCGCGCCACTCGGGGCGATCACCGCGCGTTCGAGGCGGCCGCGGACCGGCTGGAGGCGGGCGAGATTGGCGAGCGTGCTGGCCACGTCGCCGCCGGTGGCGATCACCAGACCGGCGGCGATCAGCGCATTGGCGGCCTGATAAGCGCCGATCAGCGGCAGGTTGACGCGATGTTCGACGCCGTCGGCGGCGATCACCAGCCCCTGCCCCATCAGCGTGGGATCACGCGACACGAGGCGAAGGTCGTCGCCATGTTCGCCGACGGTGAACAGCCGGTTGCGGCGTTGGCGAGCAAGATCGACGACGCGTTCGGAATTGGGATCGTCAGCCCAGACCACTGCCGTGCCATCCGGGCTGAGCACTTCGGAGAACAGGCGCAGCTTGGCAGTGAAATAATTCGCCATGTCGCCGTGATAGTCGAGGTGATCGCGCGACAGGTTGGTGAAGGCGGCGGCGGATACGCGCAGCCCTTCGGTGCGATACTGCGTGAGGCCGTGGCTCGATGCCTCGAAGGCGAGGTGCGTGACGCCCTCACGGGCGAGGCCGGCGACGTTGGACAGAAAGGTGACGACGTCGGGCGTCGTAAGACCGGTGCTGACCTGTTCGCCGGCAGTGGTGACGCCCAGCGTGCCGATCGAAGCGGCGTGGTGGCCGGCCATGCGCCAGAGCTGGCGGGTCAGCTCGACCGTAGATGTCTTGCCATTGGTGCCGGTCACCGCAACAGCGGTTTCGGGGAACGGCGCGAAGAAGCGGGCGGCGAGATCGGCGAAGCAGGCGCGCGGATTGTCGTCCGCGATATGGACAGCGCCTTCAACGGTGGCCGAACGGCGCGCAACGACGGCGATCGCGCCGGCGGCGATGGCGGCGGGAATGAAGTCCTCCCCATTCACGCGCGCGCCTTCGAAAGCGCCGAAGATCGTGCCGGGCGCGACCTTGCGGTGGTCGATCGCGAAGCCGGTGACGCTTGCAGCCTCGTCGCCGCCGGTCAGCGTGCCGAGCTTCATTCCGCTTCCACCTTCTTGTCGCCGGGGGCATGCCAGAGCAGGCCTTGCAGTTCGCGGATGTCGAGATCGCGCTGCGCGTCGGGGATGACGCCCAGCATCGCGCCGGTGCGGCTGATGACGCGGCTGACAACCGGCGCCGCGGTGTAGGCGGCGGTGGTCTGAAACAGGTTCGCCTGCACCCGCTTCGGGCTGTCCATCATGGTCAGCACAACATAGCGCGGCGCATCCATCGGGAAGGCGGCGGCGAACGTCGAGACGTTACGGTTGCGGGCATAGCCGCCGGCCTCCGCAGCCTCGGCCGTGCCGGTCTTGCCGCCCACGCGGTAGCCGGGTGCCTCGGCTTTACGGCCGGTGCCGTCGGTGACAATCAGGCGAAGGAGCTGGCGCATCCGCGCGCTGGTCGTCTCGCTGATTACGCGGCGGCCTTGCGGCGCCTTACCGGGCGCCACCTTGAGCAGCGTGGTCGGGCGCCAGATCCCGCCGTTGACCAGCGTCGCATAGGCGTTGGCGAGGTGCAACGGCGTCACCGCGATGCCGTGGCCGTAGGCGGTGGTCATCACCGTGGTGCGCGCCCAGTAATGCGGCCACAAGGGCCGGCCTTTTTCGATCAGCTCGATATCGGGCTTGGTATCGAATCCGAGCTTGCGGAACATGGTTTGCATCCGCTCGGCGCCGATCTCGTCGGCGATGCGGGCAGTAGCGATGTTCGAGGAATGGATCAGCGTTTCGGGGATGTTGAGCCAGCGGTTCTGCGCATGGTCATCCCGGATCCGGAAGCGGCCGACCTGGAGCGCGCCGGTCGCATCGAAGCGGCGCGACATGTCGGTGACAACGCCCGTGTCGATCGCGGTGGCCATGGCGATCGGCTTGAAGGCGGAGCCAAGCTCATAAACGCTCTGAGTCACCGTGTTGCGCAGCTGCTCGGTGCCAGCCATGCCGACGCGATTGGGGTTGAAGAGCGGCAGCGAGACCATCGAGATCACCTCGCCGGTATCGACATCGAGCACGATACCAGCCGCGGCCCGCGCCTGCATGCTCGCCATCGCCTGGCCGAGCTCGCTTTCCATTGCCGCCTGGACGCGACTGTCAATCGACAGCGTGACGGGGGTCCCGGACAGTGCTGGATTGAGCAGGCGTTCGTCGAGTGCGCGCTCCATGCCGAGGCGGCCGTGGACGGTCGGATCCTTCCGCGTGGTGCCGATATAGCCGAGCACGTGTGCGGCGAGCGTCGACTGCGGATACAGCCGCTGGGTCTCGCGGTCGAAGACAATCCCCGGCTCGCCGATCGCATTCACCGCCTGCACCAGCGCGGGCGAGGCGCGGCGGTTGAGATAGGTGAAGTTCACGTCCTTGCTGATCAACGCGTAGAAATGATGCTGATCGCCGAGATCCGGCATCAGATCGGCAAGACGCTTAGCGATCTCGCTCTTGTCGCCGAGCAGGCGGCGCGGGTGGACGCCGATCGTCCAAGCATCGATCGTGCGGGCGAGCTGCTGTCCGTTGCGATCGACAATGTCGCCGCGCGGCGCGGTGGAAATGGCCGCAACGCGGCTCGGTCCCCCATCGAAGGCGAGCATGGCGAGACGAATGATGACCAGCAGGACGCCCGCCGCAAACAGCAGCATCAGCACCATCAGGCGCTGATGCTGGGTGGCGAGCAGCGCCTGGCGCTGTTCGCTGATGCGCGCGGGGCGCGTCGCCCGGGCGACCATGGTGGTCAACGCAGGCGGCTCCGTTCCGAACGTGCGCCGCTCATCAGATCGCCTAACGTCGAGTCGCTCAGGAGCGATTTGTCGAGCATCGCCACCGCATGCGCCTTGCGCAGTGTGGCGGTGGACGTGCTGGCGGTGGCGATTGCCTTGATCGCAACGGGGCGCACCGGCTCGGTAACTGTTGCGGCGATCTTCACCGTGGCGGGACGCGGGGTAGCGGGCTTGGCAGCGACCTGGACCAGCGTGGCTGGCGAGGCCACGGGGACGTCAGTGACAACCGCGGGGGCGATTTCGACCGCCTGCGGCACGATCAGCTGCGCAGTCTGCACAGCGCCCTCGTCGCCGGGCATGGCGGCGCCGGGACGGAAGCTGATCGCCGCCAGCTGCCCTTCGTCACGAACGAACTGCGACGCCGTGGGGGCGACCAACGCCAGCGTATTGCCGTTCCAGCGTTCGAGCTGAGCCAGGTTCGCGCGAACGTCGAATTCGGTTTCGAGCGAGCGGATCTCACGCTCGGCCATGGCGATCTTGGCGTCGATCTGCGCCAGGCGCTTGCGTTCGGCCGCCACCTGCAGGCTGACGAGATAGAAGCTCAGCGACACGATCACCACGCCGCCGAACCACCCCAGACCCTTCAATCGATACGCCGCCGTCATTCACTTACCTCCACGCGCAGCCCGCCCGCCGCATAAGCCCCATGATTCCCCCAAGCCGGCGCCGCTGTCCGCCGCGCCGTCCGTAATGTCGCGGAGCGCGCGCGCGGATTGCGCGCCACCTCCGCCGCACTCGCCCGAACCGCCTTGCCGACGATCTCAAACGTCGGTTCGCGCGTCACCTCCAACGCCGGGCGATGCCGCGATCCCGCCGGCGTGCCGCCCGAACGTTCGCGCAGGAAACGCTTGATCATGCGATCCTCGAGCGAGTGGAAGCTGACCACGGCGAGCCGCCCGCCGGGCGCGAGCACACGCTCGGCCGCAGCGAGGCCCTCGGCCAGTTCGTCGAGCTCGCGATTGATGTGGATCCGAATCGCCTGGAAAGCGCGAGTCGCCGGATCCTTCTTGTCGTGCGGCCGATGGCCGAGCGCCTTGCGCACGACATGGGCAAGCTCGCCCGTGGTGCTGAGCGGACGCGCGGCAACGATGGCCCGCGCGACGCGGCGGGACTTGGGCTCCTCGCCGTAGCGCCACAGAACGTTGGCGATGTCTTCCTCGTCGGCCGCGTTGAGGAAATCGGCCGCGCTTTCGCCTTCCTGGCTCATGCGCATGTCGAGCGGACCGTCCTGCTGGAACGAGAAGCCGCGCGCCGCCTGGTCGAGGTGCATCGAGGAGACGCCGATATCCATCGTGACGCCGTGGACCGGCACCGCATCGCGCGCGGCGAGTTCACGGTCGAGGCGCGAGAATTCGGCGGGCACCAGCGTCAGGCCGGTCTCGGCCTCTTCCAGCGTGCGGCCGTTGGCGATCGCGTCAGGGTCGCGATCGAAGGCGAAGACATGCGCGCCGGTGGCGAGCAGCGCCCGCGTGTAGCCGCCCGCGCCGAACGTCGCGTCAACCATCGTCTCGCCGCGCCCGGGGGCGAGCGCGGCGAGCACTTCGTCGAGCAGCACCGGAATATGCGGCGCGCCCGTCACAGCTCGATTCCCTTGTCGCGGCACATGATTCGGGCGTGGCGCTTGGCCATCTCGTCAACGCCGTCGTGTGCGATCAGCGTGCGCGGATCCCAGATCATGAAGCTTTCGTAATCGCCCAGGAAGAAGGCGATGTCGGTGATCTCGGCCAGTTCGCGCTCGGCCGCAGGCAGGATGAAGCGGCCGCTGCCGTCGAACGGCACCGGCTCAACCGAGGCCCCGCGCATGCGCGGGGCGTAGAATTCCGCCGAGCCGGTGCGAATGCCGGATTCGGCCTGGCGCTGGATCAGCTGGTTCTTGGCGTGTTCGATATAGCCCCGGTCGTGCGCGATCAGGCAGGGAAAGTCGGGATGGACGCCGACCAGCACAGTGCCGCCGTCCTTGCCGTCCGGACGCGGCGCGTTCTGGGCCAGGGCTGCCCGAAGGGTGTTGGGAATCGCGACCCGGCCCTTGTCATCGACAAGACCGACCCCCTTCCCAAGATAATCCACCCGTTCCGACACGCCCACCTCGCACAAGGCGCGCAGGAGTTCTCACCCCGAAAAGCAGCCCTCGCCGCCTCCCGGTTGTCGCTCAAACGCAAGCAACAGTGGTCCTGCCCCTCTGTCGCTTAACAAGTATCAGCGAGCTTCGGGGATGGGAAGGGAAAATCGGGGAAAGTCGGGGAAAGTAACCTAGCCCGGCGGGAAACTGTGGCTCCCGCGCGACACGCACCTCGAGCGTTCCGGCTTGGTTCCGCGCACCCGCCACGCGCAAGTCGCCGAATCCCTGCAGCTCCGGGCGGTTTCCCCGAAATTCCCCGACGAATCCGGTGTCACTGAGCACCCCCTGTTTGCGGGGGCTGCGGCGGCGGCGCGAGTGACGGCGGCGCAGTCTCGGTCGCACTCGGCGCCACGCCCAGCTTGGCGAGTGGTTCGTTATCCTCACTGACGGGAGCCACGCTATTCGCGGCGGTCGAATTGGTCGTCTTTTCGGCACGCGGCGCGCCGGCAGCGGCCACCGGCTGCTCCCGGCTTGCGGCGCTGAACAGCGCACTGGCAAGACCGATCAGCAGGACCACGGCGGCAAGGCCGACCATGCCGACGCGAACACGCTGCATGGCTTGGCTAATGGATGCGACAGGCTTCATTTTATCGCGCGACCCTAACGGCATGTCGCGGGCTTGTCGAATTTCGGGGGTCAAGAGCGAGCGGCCAGGCCCTTTGATTGGCGCCACGCCGGATTGTAGAGCGTGGAGAGATAGCGAAAGCCGGTATCGCACAGGATCGTCGCCACACGCTTGCCCGGCCCGAGATGCCGCGCCAGCCGCACCGCACCGGCAACGTTGATGCCCGACGACAAACCGAGGCACAGTCCCTCCTCCGCCAACAACCGATCGACCCATTCGAGTCCCTCGGCATCCGAAACCCGGAACTGGGTGTCGATCGGTGCGCCTTCGAGATTGCCAGTAATGCGCCCCTGGCCAATGCCTTCGGCGACGGAGGAGCCTTCGCTCTTCAGCTCGCCATTGGCATAATATTCGTACAGCGCCGCGCCATGCGGATCGCTGAGCGCGATGGTGATCGCCTCGTCCTTTTCCTTGAGGCCCAGTCCCACCCCCGCGATCGTGCCGCCGGTGCCAGCCGCGCAGGTGAATCCATCGATCCTGCCGTCCATCTGCGTCCAGATCTCTTCCGCAGTGCCGACGATATGGGCGCGGCGATTGGCGATGTTGTCGAACTGGTTGGCCCAGATCGCGCCGGGTGTTTCCTCCGCGATGCGGCGCGACTGATGCACGAAATGGCAGGGGCTGGAATAAGGGGCGGCAGGAACGGTCACCAGTTCGGCACCGAGCGCACGCAGCGTATCCATCTTTTCCTTGGATTGGGTGTCCGGCATCACGATGATGGTGCGATAGCCCTTGGCATTGGCAACCAGGGCCAGGCCAATGCCGGTATTGCCGGCGGTGCCTTCGACTATCGTCCCGCCGGGCTGAAGCATGCCGCGTGCCTCCGCATCCTCGACGATGAACAAGGCGGCGCGATCCTTCACGCTGGCGCCCGGATTGGCGAATTCACATTTCCCGAAGATGTCGCAGCCGGTTGCCTCGCTCGGGCCCTTGAGGCGGACAAGCGGAGTGTGGCCGATGAGCGAAAGCGTGTCAGTGGCAGTGTGCATAACCGCTAGATGGCGCGCCGGAGCTGATGCGGCAACCGGAAGCCTTGCTTTGTTGGTGCAAAGCGCGGCTGATGGTAGAACGCGCAGTCACGGAGGTAGAGCGATGGGTGCGCAGCGCAAGGGTGATGATTTCGCCCGCACCGACATGACGCCGGCGGCTTGACGATAAAAGCCTCCTTTTCGCCGATCGCAGCGCCGAACGCGCGCGTGCTGATCCTCGGCAGCCTGCCGGGTGAGCGCAGCCTCGCCGAGCGGCGCTATTATGCGCATCCGCAGAACCAATTCTGGGCGTTGCTGTCACCAGTTGTCGGGCGCGACCTCAAGGCGCTGCAATATGAGGAACGGCTTGCCGCATTGCAGGCGTCTCGCGTCGCGCTTTGGGACGTAGTCGCGACGGCACGGCGCACCGGCAGCAGCGATGCGACAATCCGCGATGCGGCGGCGAACGACCTCCCCGCGCTACTCGATCTTCTGCCTGAATTGAGGGCGGTCGCATTCAACGGGGGAAAAGCGCTGGCGATCGGGCGACCGATGATCGCCGGCCGCGGGCTGGCGGTGATTGCGCTGCCGTCGTCGAGCCCGCTGCATACGGTGGGGATCGCAGCCAAGCAGCCGGCCTGGGATGCGATCCGCGGGTTTCTTCGCTAGTCCGAGGAGCGCTTGCAATGGTGCGATTCAAGCACTCCTCTATCACCACCTTCGGCGGCCGCTCCCTCCATGGTTCGCGGAGGAGTGGTTTTAGGGCCGCTTCGGGATCTCTAAGCCGCGCTGCACCGCCGGGCGGGCGAGGCCGCGGTCAAGCCAGACGGCGACATTGCGAAAATCGTCAAAGCCGACCAGCTCGCGCGCTTCATAGAAAGTGATGAGGTTGCGGACCCAGCCAAGCATCGAGATGTCGGCGATCGTATAGTCGTTGCCCAAGAACCATGTCTTGCCCTCCAGCGCGGTATCCATGACGCCGAGCAGCCGCTTCGCCTCATCCGCGTAGCGCTGAAGCGGGCGCTTGTCTTCCCACTCCCTGCCAGCGAACTTGTTGAAGAAGCCGAGCTGGCCGAACATTGGCCCAAGGCCGCCCATCTGGAACATCAGCCACTGCACCGCGTGCCAGCGGCCGGCGGGGTCGGCGGGCAGGAATCGCCCGGTCTTCTCGGCGAGGTAGAGGAGGATCGCGCCGCTTTCGAATAATGCGAACGGCGCGCCGCCCGGTCCGTTCGGATCGAGGATCGCCGGGATCTTACCATTGGGATTGAGCGACAGGAACTCGGGCGATTTCTGATCGCCCTTGGCGAAGTCGACCAGGTGCCCCTCGTAAGGGAGCCCCGTTTCTTCCAGCATGATCGACACCTTCACGCCATTGGGCGTTGGCAACCCGTAATATTGCAGACGATCGGGGTGCTGCGCCGGCCAGCGGCGGGTGATCGGGAAGGTACTGAGGTCGGTCACGTCGGGCTCCTCGACTTGAGCGTCACAGGTAGGATCGCCCCGGCAGGACGCCAACCATGCTCGGCCCGTCCCCATGCAGGCTCCGGCCATCGCGCGGTGCTTGCGCGGAACCCCGACGCTACGGCCTCGTTGCTTACGCGACACAATCATGAGGAGTAATCATGTACCGTTATGCATTTGCCCTACTCGTCGCGGCCGCACCGGCCGCACTGAGCGCCCAGACGACTCCGGCGCCCGCGGGCGCGGCCACAGCCCCGGCCGCAACGACGGCGGCAACGGCACCGACCGTTGGCGCGACCGTTTACGACGCGCAGGGCGGCACTGTCGGCACGATCGCCTCGAGCGACGGCACCAATGCGGTTATTGATACCGGCAGCGTCAAGGCCGCCGTGCCGCTGACCTCGTTCGGCACCAGCCCCAAGGGCGTGGCGATTGCCATGACCAAGGCCGAACTTGAGGCCGCTGCCAGCCAGGGCGCAGCGCAGGCCGCAGCCGAATTCCAGTCGAAGCTGACCGCCGGCGCCACGGTTTATGGCTCCGGTGGCACCTCGCTCGGCACGATCAAGGCAGTCGAAGGCGAGTTCGTGACGCTGACCACCGCCAAGGGCGATGCGCGCTTGCCCAAGGGTTCGTTCGGCCCTGGCCCGCAGGGCGTCACGATCGGCATGACCGCCGCGCAGCTCGAAGCGGCGATGGCCGGCAAGTGATGCAAGGGCCGCGGGGGTTCGCTCCCGCGGCCTTGCTGTCGTCCCCCGGCCCAGTCCGGGGTGACGCGTATGTTCAGGCCGCCGCTTCGGCGGTTTCCAGCGCGGTCTTCACCGCCGCGAGTGCCTCCGCGGCCTTGTCGCCTTCCGGCCCGCCACCCTGCGCCATGTCGGGACGGCCGCCGCCGCCTTGCCCGCCCACTGCGGCGACGGCGCGCTTCACCAGATCCACGGCATTCCGGGTGGCGACCAGATCCGCGGTCACGCCGACCGCTACCGTTGCGCGGCCCTCGTTAATCGCGACCAGCGCGACGACGCCTGAGCCGATGCGCTGCTTGGCTTCATCAACGGCGCCGCGCAGCCTTTTGGCCTCGAAGCCCTCGAGCACCTGCCCTATGAAGGGCACGCCGCCGACCGTCTCCGGCCCGGCCGGCGGGGCACCGCCGCCGCCGCCGAGCGCCAACGCCTTCTTTGCCTCGGCCAGTTCGCGTTCGAGGCGCCGGCGATCCTCCATCAGCGCCGCGACGCGCGCGGGCACTTCGTCGGGGGTGGCCTTCAGCGTGGCGGCAGCTTCGCGCAGTTTCTCGTCGCGGTTGGAGAGATAGGCGCGCGCCGCCTCACCGGTCAGCGCTTCCACACGACGGACGCCGGATGACACTGCACCCTCGCCCACCACCTTGAACAGGCCGATGTCGCCTAGCGCCTTGACGTGGGTGCCGCCGCAAAGCTCAACCGAATAGGTCTTGCCGTCATCATCGCTGCCCATCGAGACGACACGGACTTCGTCCCCATACTTTTCGCCGAACAGCGCCATGGCGCCCATGGCGATCGCGTCGTCGGGGGTCATCAGCAGCGTGGTCACGGGGCCGTTCTGACGAATCTTGGCGTTCACCGCGGCCTCGGCATCGGCGAGTTCGGCCGGAGTCATCGCAGTCGAATGGCTGACGTCGAAGCGCAGGCGATCGGGTGCGACGAGCGAGCCCTTTTGCGCGACATGCGTGCCGATCCGCTGGCGCAGGGCCTCATGCAGCAAGTGAGTCGCGGAGTGGTTGGCGCGGATTGCGGCACGCCGAGCGACGTCGATCGACAGCTTGACGCTGTCCCCGACCTTGAGTTCGCCGGCGCTCAGCCTGGTGTGGTGGACCCACAATTTACCCAGCTGCTTCGACGTGTCGGAGACAGTGCCCGCCACCCCAGCCTCGTTGGCGATCGTGCCGGCATCGCCGACCTGACCACCGCTTTCGCCATAGAAAGGCGTCTGGTTGACGATCACGTCGACCTGATCGCCGGCCGCAGCCGATTGCACACGTGCCCCGTCCTTGACCAGCGCGAGCACCACGCCTTCGCCGACATCGCTGGCATAGCCGGTGAATTCGGTTGCGCCGACTTCCTCGACGAGGTCGAACCAGAGTTCGTCCGACGCCTTGGCGCCCGAGCCCTTCCAAGCGGCCCGGGCAGCGCGCTTCTGCTCGGCCATCGCGGCGTCGAAACCGGCGCGATCGACACCGAACGACTGGGTGCGCAGCGCATCCTCCGTCAGATCATAGGGGAAGCCGAAGGTGTCATAGAGTTTGAACGCGGTTTCGCCGGGCAGCACCTCGCCGGGCTTCATGCCTGCGGTCGCTTCGTCGAGCAGCTTCAGCCCCTTGTCCAGCGTCTGGCGGAAGCGGGTTTCCTCCTGCTGAAGCGTGGCCTCGATCAGCGGCTGCGCGCGGACCAGCTCGGGATAGGCGGCGCCCATTTCGGCAACCAGCGCCGGCACCAGCCGGTGCATCAACGGCTCCTTCGCTCCCAGGATGTGCGCGTGGCGCATCGCGCGGCGCATGATGCGGCGCAGGACATAGCCGCGACCGTCGTTCGCCGGCAGCACGCCGTCCGCGACCAGGAAACCCGAAGTGCGCAGGTGATCGGCGATCACGCGGTGCGAGGCCTGATTGTCGCCGGTCGTCGGCGTATGCGTCAGCGCACCCGAGGCGGCGATCAGCGCCTTGAACGTGTCGGTATCATAATTGTCGGTGACGCCCTGCATCACCGCGGCGACACGCTCGATCCCCATGCCGGTGTCGATCGACGGACGCGGCAGATCGCCGACGATCGTGTCCGCTTCCTGCACGAACTGCATGAAGACCAGATTCCAGATCTCGACGAAGCGATCACCGTCCTCGTCCGGCGAGCCGGGAGGGCCACCGGGGATGTGATCGCCGTGATCGTAGAAGATCTCGCTGCACGGACCGCACGGGCCGTCCGACCCCATCGCCCAGAAATTGTCCTTGGTGGCGATGCGGATGATGCGGTGGTCGGGAAGGCCGGCGATCTTCTTCCACAGATCGAACGCCTGATCGTCGGTGTGATAGACGGTGGCCGTCAGGCGATCGGCGGGAAGGCCCCATTCCCGCGTCAGGAGCGTCCAGGCATGGGTGATCGCCTGTTCCTTGAAATAATCGCCAAACGAGAAGTTGCCGAGCATTTCGAAGAAGGTGTGGTGCCGGGCGGTGTAGCCGACATTGTCGAGATCATTGTGCTTGCCGCCGGCCCGCACGCACTTCTGGGCGCTGACCGCGGTGGAATAGGGCCGCGATTCGAGCCCGGTGAACACGTTCTTGAACGGCACCATGCCGGCGTTGACGAACATCAGCGTCGGGTCGTTCTGCGGCACCAAAGGCGCCGAGGGCACGATGCTGTGCCCGGCCGAGCCGAAATAATCGAGGAAGCTGCGGCGGATGTCGTTCGTCGAGGTCATGGCTCGCGACTTAATCGGCCGCGCGCGCGGTGACTAGCGTTTGTGTTGCTGGCGTGGCTGCGGCGCGAATGTTGAGAATGTTGAGACGATCGCGCGGTTTCGTGTGGCGTCTCAACATTGGCGGGGTGGCGGTCGGTCGGGGTGGATGAGCATGCCTCATTCTTTCCCATGAAGCGGTGCTGTAGGACAGAGTTCGGTTGATCCGGCACGGGAGGACGCCCGGGCTTGGGATGGCGCGTCTATCCGTCAGGCGTTACGTTTAGGGGAGACGCCCCTCCACCACCGCCTTCGGCGGCGGTCCCCCTCCCCGTTTCGGGGAGGATATATTGGCGCGGCACGCTCCCGCCGTAACCCTGAACTTGTTTCCAGGGTCCGCCCTTCCGTATGAGCGCCGGCGCTGGCGGTACGGTGGGTGCTGAAACAAGTTCAGCATGACGGCGGTAGGGTATAGCGTCGGCTCGGCTCAGCCTTCTGTCGAACCGCTGGCCACGGGCGGGAGGGTCTGCTGGTGCTGGACCACGCGCCAGACTTCGTGTTCGAGGCGGCGCATCGTGGTGGTGCAATAAGCGACATAGCCGTCGCCCCCGTCCCGCTTCGCCTCTGCCCTGTAGGCAATGGTGATCAGGCCTTCCTGCGGGCGCATCACCTCTTGTTCGCTGAACGAGACGCTGGACCAGCGCGGCGTGTCCGCGACCGCCTCGATCGCGGCCTGCGCCTTGAAGACGAACGGCTTTTCGGGCACCACCATCACGCATTCTTCGTCGATCAACTCGCGATAATGATCGGCATCGCCGGTCCACAGGCTTTCCTCGAAGCGCCAGATGCGATCATCGTCCATGTTCTTGTCTCCTCGTGCGTGAGCGAAGAGCGCAGCGGCGGGGCGATCGTTCCGGCGCGTCATGCTGGCGAACGACCGGCGGGTCTGCGAAGACGGTGCCATGAGCGTGATCGCCTATATCGGCGCGGCCCTGGCGGAGATCGCGGGTTGCTTCAGTTTTTGGGCCTGGCTGCGGCTCGGGCGATCGCCGTGGTGGGTGGTGCCTGGCGTGGCTTCGCTGTGCCTTTTCGCTTACCTGCTGACTTTGGTCGATGCCGAGCATGCGGGGCGGACCTATGCCGCTTATGGCGGCGTCTATATCGCGTCCGCCGTGCTGTGGCTGTGGCTGGCGGAAGGCGTGCGGCCGGACCGGTCGGACATGGTGGGCGCGATCGTCTGCCTGATCGGTGCGGCGATCATCCTATGGGGCCCGCGGGTAGGCTAGGAAAACGTTCCTCCCCCGTGCGGGGAGGCGTTACACGGGGCGATCGAGGCGTTCGGGAGGTTCGCTGAACCATTTCGGACCGGCGTCGGTCATGTGGAAACAATCTTCCAGCCGCACGCCGAACTTGCCGGGCAGATAGATGCCGGGTTCGTTGGAGAAGCACATGCCCGCCGCCAGCGGGGTCGCTTCGCCGTGGACGAGGTTGATCGGCTCGTGCCCGTCCATGCCGATACCGTGGCCGGTGCGGTGCGACAGGCCCGGCAATCTGTAGCGCGGGCCATAGCCCCAGCGTTCGTATTGCGCGCGCACCGCATCATCGATCGATCCCGCTGGCGCGCCGATCCGCGCCGCGGCGAGCGCGATGCGCTGTCCCTGCGCGGCATGATCCCAGACGCGGCGCTGCTCGGCGGTCGCGGCGCCGTGGACCCAAGTGCGCGACACGTCCGATTGATAGCCCTGGACAGTGCAGCCGCAGTCCATCAACACCACCTGCCCCTCGCCGACACGGTGCACTTCGTGGCTGCCGTGCGGATAGGCCGATGCTTCGCCGACCAGCGCCATGGAGAATTCGGGCTCGCCGCCGAGCTTGCGGGTCGCGGCACTCATCAATGCGCCGATCTCCGGACCGGTCATCCCTTTTTCCACGCGCGGGTGAAGCCAGCGATAAGCGGCGATCGTGACGTTGGTGGCGGCCTGCATCAGCGCGATCTCAGCCGGCGTCTTGATCATCCGGCAACCCCGCACGATCGGGTTGGCGGAAACCAGGCGCGCGTCGGGGAGCAGGCGCCTGAGACCGTCCACCGCGAAGAAGCGAACGGTTTCCTCGATGCCGATCGGGCGGGCGGCGAGGTTGCGCTCCTTCAGATAGCCAGCGATCAGCGCCAGCGGATCTTCATCCTCCTGCCACACGCGCACCTCGGCGGGAATGCCAAGCGTTTCGCGGACCGAAGGCTCCTCGAAGAAGGGCGTGACGATCAGCGCTTCGCCCTCCACCGGGATCAGCGCGGCAGTGAGCCGTTCGCTACGGCTCCAGCGAACGCCGGTGAAATAGGTTTGGCTTGATCCGGGTTCGACGAGGATGGCGCCGATGTTGCTGGCCTTCATCAGGGCTTGCGCGCGGGCGATGCGGGCGGTGCGCTCAGCGGGGGTGATGGGCGCTGCGCCGCGGGTGATGTCGCCCAGTCCGGCGAGGTCGGGCTCAGCGGCGCGCAGGATGCTGGTTGCGGAGAGCAGCGGGATCGCCGCAGCGGCGGTGAGGAGCGTGCGGCGGTTGGGGGTTAACATCGTCCCTAGGTCCTTCGTCGTGCCGGGCCTGTTCCGGCTTCCAGCTTGCCGCGAACTCATTCGCCGCAAGGTATGCGGAAGCCTGGATGCCGGGACAAGCCCGGCATGACCAGGCGCGCATGGGCTTGACCTTGCGCCAGCAATCCCGTTCCTACCGGCAAACCCCTCTTCCGTTCGGGCTGAGCCTGTCGAAGCCCTGCCTTTCTCCCGGAGAAGCGCAGCCCTTCGACAAGCTCAGGGCGAACGATAGGGCGGCAAGACGTTCCGGGAGCATCCATGGCCAAGCGCCTCACTTTGTACATCATGATCGGGCTGGTCGCTGGCCTCGTGCTCGGGCTGTCGCTCAACGCGATGATTGACGATGGCACGCCCGCATCGGCGGCGCGGCTGTCCGAGATTGCGGGTTATTTCTCGATCGTCACGGCCATCTTCCTGCGGCTGATCAAGATGATCATCGCCCCTTTGGTGTTCGCGACACTGGTCGCCGGCATCGCGCACATGGGCGATACCAGCGCGCTTGGCCGGATCGGCGGGCGCGCCATCGGCTGGTTCATTGGCGCGAGTCTGGTCAGCCTGACGCTGGGGTTGATCCTGGTGAACCTGTTCCAGCCCGGCCTGGGGCTCGACTTCCCGCTTCCGCCGGTCACGGAGGCGAGCGGCGTCGAGAAGGCCGCCTTCAACCTCAAGGACTTCTTTACCCACGTCTTTCCCGCGTCAGGCATTGACGCGATGGCGAAGAACGAAATTCTGCAGATCGTGATCTTCTCGATCTTCATCGGCGTCGCGATCACCGCCGTGGGCGAGAAGGCCGCGCCGCTGGTGCGCGGGATCGAGGCGCTGGTGCAAGTGATGCTGGTCGTCACCAATTATGTGATGCGCTTTGCGCCCTTCGCGGTGTTCGCCGCGGTGACAGGGACGCTGGCGGAGCGCGGGCCGTCGATCATCGGCAATCTCGCCTATTTCATGGGCACTTTCTACCTAGGCATGATCATCCTGTGGCTGCTGCTGTTCGCGGTCTGCTACGCAATCGTTGGCCGGCGCACGACGCTTCTGGCGCGCTATGTTCGCGAGCCTTTGCTGCTGGCCTTCTCAACCGCATCGTCGGAGGCGGCCTATCCCCGCACCTTGGAGGCGCTCGACAAGTTCGGCGTGCCGCCGCGGATCGCCAGCTTCGTGCTGCCGCTGGGGTATAGCTTCAACCTCGACGGATCGATGATCTACATGACCTTCGCGACGATGTTCATCGCGCAGGCCTATGGCATCGACCTATCGCTGGGTCAGCAGATCACCATGCTGCTGGTGCTGATGATCACCAGCAAGGGGATCGCCGGCGTGCCGCGCGCGAGCCTGGTGGTGATCGCGGCGACGCTTGGGTTTTTCGACATTCCGGAGGCCGGGTTGCTGCTGATCCTGGGGATCGATCATTTCCTCGACATGGGGCGAAGCGCGACCAACGTGGTCGGCAATGCGGTGGCGAGCGCGGTGATTGCGAAGTGGGAGGGCAAGCTCGACCCACTGGAACCGGACACGATCGACGGGCCGGCCGCGCCGGCTGGCCATGGGCCTGCGCATGCCACTGACAGCTTTGCCGACGCGCCATCGATCGAGGGCGATCGGCGGGGGTGATCTTGGCGGTGCCTAATCTTCGATCCGCTTGAAACGCATGGTGCCGCCCTCGCGATGAAGCGTCAGGGTGGTGCCCTCGACCTCCAACCGCGTGCCGGTCAGGTCGGCGACCCCGAAGTCGTTGGGGATGAGCAGGAACGTCGCGGTGCGGCCCGGCTTTGCATCGAGTGGCAGCGGCTCGGATTGCAGGCGGTAGGACGGTTTTGCGAAGGTGATGGAGCGCGGTGTCCGGCGCTCCTCCGGCGGGAGGTGCCATGCTTCGCCGCGAGTATAATCGGTGAGCAGCTCGCCAGTGTCGAAGGCGATGGTAACGTCGACCCCCGGTACGTCGCTGCCGTTCGGCGCAACGAGGCGCACAGCGAAGGCTTTGCCTGGAGTCTCCTCGATCGCACCTGCGGTGACCGTCGGCGCCACCGGCCGGGGATCGCTCGTCAGCTCGATGGCGTCGCCCGACCGTTTCCAGCGGCCCTGCGCGCGCTCGTCGAGCGAGCCGACGGTCAGCCCATATTGGAAGGTACCATCCGCGTTCAGGCGGATGCCGGCGACGAGCTCCACCTGGCTGTGAACATAATCGCCTGCGAGCGAAGCGGGCGTCTGGGCCGCTGCGGCGGGCGCAAGCAGCGATACGGCCACCAACGCAACACCGAGCGGCTCACGCATAAGCGTAAGGGCCGCCCTTCGCGAGCGCAGTCTGATAGGCGGGGCGGGCGTGAACCTTGTCGAGCCAGGCAATCGTTGCGGGACGCGAGGCGTCAAGGCCGCCGCGGCTGCGCGCGGCTTCCAGCGGGAAGCTCATCATGATGTCGGCGGCGGTGAGCGTGTCGCCGGTGAACCATGGGCGGCTGGCGAGATGCGCTTCGACGAAATCGAGATGCGTGTCGATCATCGGCTGGATGCGCTTCTGCGCGGCCTTGCCGAACAACGGCACGCGGGTGAGAACGAGCTTCACCAGCAACGGGGGCATGATCGAGCCTTCGGCATAATGGAGCCAGAAGCGGTAATCGAGCGCCGCGGTGCGGTTGGCGGGAGCGCCGAGCCGGCCGTCGGCCTTGTCGACGAGATATTCCACAATCGCGCCGGTTTCGGCGACGACCCGGTTCTGGTCGGTGCGGTCCTCGATCACCGGGGACTTGCCGAGCGGGTGGACGCGCTTGAGCTCGGGTGGGGCGAGCATCGTCTTCTTGTTCCGCTCGTAGCGCTTGATGTCATACGGCAGGCCGAGTTCTTCGAGCATCCAGAGCACGCGCTGCGAGCGCGAGTTTTCGAGATGGTGGACGATGATCATTGGCCGCTCCCCTGCGAATGCGCAGTCACGATCCAGGCGGCAGCGGGGAAATCGAGCACTCCCCCGCGGACCCGGTCGGCGAGCATAACGCGCAAGCGGTCGAGCAGTGCCGGGCGATCGGCATCGGGGGTGTCGGCAAGCTTGCGCGCGACCGGGCCGATGCGGCGGAAGAAGTCGATCGCATCGGTGACGGGATCGGCGCCCTCCCCTGCCCTATAGTGGTAGTCCGCGGCGGTGATGGTGATGTCGGTGAAGCCGGTGGTGGCGAGCAAGTCGGCGATCCTGTCGCGGTCAGCGAAGGCGAAAGGGCCGGGCGCGTAGCCGTCCGGCGAGTCGAACTGACCACCGACAGCGGCGACCGTGTCGGACGCCCAGGCGTTCTCGGCGGGGGACCGGAAGCAGGAGAAGACCAAAGGAGCGCCCGGCTTGAGCGCGGCCGCGATGCCGCGGAAGGCGGTGACCGGATGGTCGAAGAACATCACGCCGTGGCGCGAGAAGGCGAGATCATAGGATGGTTCGAGATCGCCAGGAACCGCGCCGGCGGTGAAGTGGACATTCGAAAGCGCGGCATCGGCGGTGCGCTGGCCCGCGATGGTGATTAGCGGCTCGGAAAGATCGACGCCGTGGATGGCGAGGCCGGGGCGCGCCGCGGCGATGGCGAGACTGGTGGCGCCGGCGCCGCAGCCGAGATCGGCGGCGCGGCCGTGATCGGGGGCGACGGCGAGGATGGCGGCGTCGAGGTGGGGGGCGAAATCAGCGAAGCTGCGGTCGGTGCGCTGCCATTCGGCAGCCCAGACGTCACCGACACGGGTCTGCCAATCGGGGGCGGTGGTCATGCTTCGTGGCTCCTTCGTTGCCGGTTGGTGTTCCTTATGGCGGGTCTGGTCGGGCGTGTCGAAGCGGGGACTCCGTGCACGCCCTTTGACAGCCTCGGGGCGAACGGTCGTTCCAGGAGCGCGGCGAATGTTGAGAAAGTTGAGGCGATAGCGGGTTCTTCTCAACATTCGGCAGAGACTGGATGTGCGAAGGGCCGGTGCCTTTCGGCATCGGCCCTTGCTTATCGAGATGCGGTGATGAAGGCGCCCCCCACCCCAACCTCCCATCGAAAAGGAGGGGTTTGCCCCGGATCAGACGTCGTCTTCGTCGGACTGACCGGCCATCAACTCCTCGCCGAGACCTTCCTGGCGGGCGCGGATCTGGCGTTCGAGGCGTTCGGCGACTTCGGCATTCTCACGCAGATAGGTCTTCGAATTCTCGCGGCCCTGGCCGATGCGGATCGAATCGTAGCTGAACCACGAACCCGACTTTTCGACCAATCCGGCCTTCACGCCGAGATCGATGATCTCGCCGAGCTTGGAGATGCCTTCGCCGAACATGATGTCGAATTCGACCTGCTTGAACGGCGGCGCGACCTTGTTCTTCACGACCTTGACGCGGGTCTGGTTGCCCGTCGCTTCCTCGCGATCCTTGACCGAGCCGATGCGGCGCACGTCGAGGCGCACCGACGCGTAGAACTTCAGCGCGTTGCCGCCGGTGGTCGTCTCGGGCGAGCCGTACATCACGCCGATCTTCATGCGGATCTGGTTGATGAAGATGACGAGGCAGTTGGAGCGGCTGATCGTGCCGGTGAGCTTGCGCAGCGCCTGGCTCATCAGACGCGCCTGGAGACCGACGTGGCTGTCGCCCATCTCGCCCTCGATTTCCGCGCGCGGGACGAGCGCGGCGACCGAGTCGACCACCAGCACGTCGATCGCGTTGGAGCGAACCAGCGTGTCGACGATCTCGAGCGCCTGCTCACCCGTGTCTGGCTGAGAAACGATCAGTTCGTCGATGTTGACGCCGAGCTTCTTGGCATAAGCCGGGTCGAGCGCGTGTTCCGCGTCGACGAAGGCAGCCATGCCGCCGGCCTTTTGCGCCTCGGCGATGGCGTGAAGCGCAAGGGTGGTCTTGCCCGAGGATTCGGGGCCGAAGATCTCGACGATGCGGCCCTTGGGCAGGCCACCAACGCCGAGCGCAATGTCGAGGCCGAGGCTGCCGGTGGACACGACCTCTACCTTCATCGCCTCCTTCTGGCCGAGCTTCATCGCGGAGCCCTTGCCAAAGGCGCGGTCGATCTGCGCGAGGGCGGCGTCGAGCGCCTTTTGACGATCTGTGTTCGGGCTAGCCATGTTGCCTGGGATCACCTTGAGATTGGCGGCCATGTGAGAGCCCCTCCGCTAGATCATGCGCGCGAACCGTTCAACGCGTGATGCGGATGTATTATGTTTGTTCTGGTGGAACAAGTGGAGAACGATGACTTTTTTGTTGGGGAGTTGGAGGACAAACGGTGATTCCTGTCCTGCCCAATCCGTCATGCCGGGCTTGTCCCGGCATCCACGGCCCCGCTTACTCGCCTGTTGATCGTTTTCGGCACGGTGGATGCCGGCACAAGGCCGGCATGACGGAACGAGCGAGCTGTTGTCTAATACTCGTCACCGCGCACTTGAGCGGGGTCCCGCTTATCACCGCTGCTGAAGAAGAAGCGGGATCCCGGCTCAAGGCCGGGATGACGGAGGTGGGCTGGTTAGTGCTTCGGATCCAGCGGTAGCGTTCGCGGCGCCTTGGATCCCGGCTCAGGGCCGGGATGACGGGGTGTGCGGGGCGGCGTTACTGTGCGCTGGCAACCGTGGTGGTCGATGCAGGCGACACCACGGCGTTCGACGCCACCGTGTTCGCCGCCGGGCGAGCAGCGATGCGGACCGCGGGGTCACCCTTCATGCCGGGGAAGCGGGGCCACATGCCCTGCGCCAGGGCCGAGCGACTGGCGGATTTGTCGCGACCGGTCTGGCCTTCGTACATCCAATAGTTGCGCAGCACGGTGACGACGTAGCCGCGGGTCTCCCAGTACGGAATGCTCTCGATGTAGAGCAACGGATCGCCGTTATCGCGGACGATCGAGTTCCACTCGCCAACCGGCTTGGGGCCGGCGTTGTAGGCGGCGATCACCTTGGGCAGCAGGCCTTGCGTCAGCCCCATGTCGCGCAGCTTTTCGAGGTGGCGCTGACCGATATCCATGTTCGTCGATGGGCGGCTAAGTGCGGCCTTGTCGACCGAGATGCCGCGTTCGCGCATGTAATCGGTCGCAGCGGCGGGCATGATCTGCATCAGGCCATAAGCGCCAGCGGGCGAGACGACCTTGTTGCGGAAGCCCGATTCCTGGAGCGTATGAGCATACACCAACGCCTTGTCGACGCGCCAGCCGGTGTCGGGCGTCCAGTTAGGCGTCGGATAGCGCGTGTCGGCGGTGGCAACGAAGCCCGGGGGACAATTGTGCGCGAGCCAAACGACACTGGCGGGCAGGTTCATCTGCTCCGTAACGCGGACTAGCGACGCGAATTCACCGACCGGGCCGATCTTCGCCTGCTGGCGGATCACGTCATCGGCGGCGCCCTCCTCGCCGATCTCGATCAGCGCGGCGGCGACCCGGATGTTGGGGCGGCGCTCGAGATTGGCCCAGTCGCTAGTCACCTTCTGCGGCTTGAACGCAGCGGTCTGCATGCCGAGCGACTGACGGGCGAGCTGGCCGTAAAAGGTTTCGCCATATTGCGCGGCGTTCTTCAGCCGCACCTCGATCCGGTCGGGCCTGCCGCACACCATGTCGGCGCGGCTTGCCCAATAGAGGCCGGCGGCGCGCATGTCGGTATCGCCGGCGCGGGCAGACACCGCCTCGAAGCCCTCGGTGGCGGACCCGCAATCATTCTGGCGCCAGGCGGCGAGCGCGGTGGTCCAGCGCGCATGCGTCGCCCAATCGCCCTGCCCGCGCGCGGCCTTGTTGCCGATGCGGCGCGCGTCGCCATCGAGGCCCTGGAGGAAATAGATCCAGGCGATCTTGGACTGCCATTCGGTCTGCGCCTCCGGCGTCAGGCCATCCGTCGATTCGAGCAACGATTCGGCCTCTCGGCCCATGTCGCCCTTCACATAGGGAACCATCCTCTCCGCGAGATCAGCGGCGATCGCGTCGCTGCGCGTCGCCTTGGCGCGGACGCGGGTCGGGGCGCCATCCTGCCAGATCAGCCGCTGCGCGACGGGAAGCTCGGGCAGTTCCTCCGCTCCACGCAGCTTGGCGAGGCGCGCCAGCGTTTCGGCCTGCGGCAGTTCGGGCGCTTCGGTGAGCAGGCGGACGAGCGGCTCCATCTCGACGCGGGGCGAACCCTTGGCGGTGTACAGCTCGGCGCGGGCATAGCTGTGCAGCGGGCCGGTCGCCATCGTATCGAGGCCGATCTGCGCGTCTTGCCAGCGGCCTTCACGGATCGCGGCGAAGACGGCACGATACTGGGTGCGCTGCTCGGCCGAGAGCTGCGTCGGGATGACGGGCGTGGCGGCGCGGGCGGACCGGGCCGGCTCGGCGGCGACCAGCGACGGCGACAGTGCCGCGATCGATGCAGCGGCTGCTAGAATGGCTGGCAGCTTGGCAATCACTCTTCTTCCCCTTTGGTCCTGGCCATCAGCAATTGGAGATCCCTCCACGCCTCGGCCTTCAGCGCGGGTCGCTCCAGCAGCATGCGCGGATGGAAGCTCGCCACGACCTCGGTCGTTTTCCCGCCATTATGGTTAAGCGCGTGTAAACGCCCGCGCATCTCAATCACATTCGCCAACAGGATCGCACGGCTCGCCGCATCGCCCATCACGAGCAGGCGGCGCGGCGCCGCGAGGCTGGCGTGGTGGCGGGCAATCTCTCCAAGCCGCGCTTCCATGTCGCGCGGCATGCGACCAACGGTCGGACGCGCGGCACAGACGCTGGCGAGGTGGACGTCGGCGCGGCTCCGCCCGATCGCGGCGAGCATGCGATCGAAGAGCCGCCCGGCCGCACCGCCGAGCAGCGAATCGGCCGAATCGCGCTCGGGACAGTCGATCAGGATCATCAGGTCGGCGTCTGCCGGGCCGCTCGCCGCGACGATTGGCACGCGCCATTCCGCTTCGGGCGCCGTCTCTGCGATGCGCCATGCGAGGAAATCGGCGATGGCGGCCGGCATGGCCGCTGTCGGGGCGACGGGCGCGGCAGGGGGCGATGCAGCGAGCAGCGGCGACGCTACGGCAACCGGCCCCTCTGCCGCCAGCCAGTCGAACGGATCGTCGCCGACCAGCACGTCGACGCCGGCGTCGCGCCACCATTCGAGTGCGCTCGCCGCGGCCGCATGCCAATCGATGGTCTGATCTGCCCCCATGTGCGCTCCTTTAGCGTTACGGTTGACGTAGCGGTCAATTCGCTCGACAGCCGATGAGGACAAGACGTTGCCGGCGTACGCCCGATCGCTCGCTTACGATCGGTAAGGCAGAGGGCGGGGCCGGCGCATGGAGAGAGTGATGAGCGAACGCGAGTCGATGCCGTATGATGTGGTGATCGTGGGTGCGGGGCCGGCAGGCCTCAGCGCGGCGATCCGGCTGAAACAACTCGCGGCCGAGAAAGAGGCCGAGCTCTCGGTCTGCGTGCTGGAAAAGGGCAGCGAAGTCGGCGCGCACATCCTGTCGGGCGCGGTTATCGATCCCAAAAGCCTGGACGAGCTGCTGCCGAACTGGCGCGAGGACGGCTGCCCGCTTGCCGAAGTGCCAGTGACGGAGAACATCCACTGGGTGTTGACGCGCAAGGGCAAGTTCAACCTGCCGCACCTGTGGACGCCCCCATTTCTGCACAACAAGGGCACGTATACCGGGAGCCTCGGCAATCTGTGCCGCTGGCTGGCGGGCAAGGCCGAAGAGCTTGGCGTCGAGATCTTCCCCGGCTTCGCGGCGGCCGAAGTGCTGTTCAACGAAGACGGCAGTGTGAAGGGTGTCGCGACCGGCGACATGGGCGTAGCGCGCGACGGCACGCACAAGCCCGATTACCAACCCGGGCTTGAGCTGCACGCGAAATATACCTTCTTCTCCGAAGGCGTGCGTGGGCATCTGTCAAAGGAGCTGATGCGCATCTTTGACCTGCGCGCGAATTGCGATCCGCAATCCTATGGGCTTGGCATCAAGGAATTGTGGGACATCGACCCCGCGCTCCACAAGCCCGGAACGGTGATCCACACGCAGGGTTGGCCGCTCAGCGAGAGCGACACCAATGGCGGCGGCTGGCTCTATCACCAGGCGAACGGGCAAGTGAGCCTCGGGCTGGTGACGTGGCTCAATTATTCCAATCCCCATGTCTTTCCGTTCGCCGAGATGCAGCGTTGGAAGACGCATCCGGAGATCGCGGCGCTGCTTAAGGGCGGCAAGCGCGTCAGCTATGGCGCGCGCGCGATCTCGGACGGCGGCTTGCAGTCGATCCCCAAGCTGGTGTTTCCGGGCGGTGCGCTGATCGGCGACAGCGCCGGCTTCCTCAACGTGCCGCGAATCAAGGGCACGCATACCGCCATGAAGAGCGGCATGATGGCCGCCGAAGCGGCGGCCGACGCGATCCTGTCACAGCGCCAGAGCGACGAGCTGACCGCCTACCCCGCCGCCTTCGAGGCGTCATGGGTGAAGAAGGAGCTGTCGATCGTCCGCAACGTGGCGCCGTTGGTGAAGAAGTTCGGCGACTTCATGGGCTCGGGCATCTCGGGCCTGGCGATGTGGATGGAGTATCTCGGCCTGAAATGGCCGTTCACCATGAAGCAGCATGCCGACCATGAGACCTTGTGGCGCAAGGACATGGCCAAGAAGATCGATTATCCCAAGCCGGATGGTGTGCTGACCTTCGATCGCCTGTCCTCGGTGTTCCTGTCGAACACCAATCACGAGGAGGATCAGCCGATCCACCTGACGCTGAAGGACCCGGACATTCCGGTGAAGTACGACCTGCCACTGTATGACGAGCCGGCGCAGCGTTACTGCCCGGCCGGCGTGTACGAGATCGTCGGCGAGGAAACGGGCGACCCCAAGTTCGTGATCAACGCGCAGAATTGCGTCCATTGCAAGACGTGCGACATCAAGGATCCCACGCAGAACATCAATTGGGTGGTGCCGGAGGGTGGCGGCGGGCCGAACTATCCGAATATGTAGAGTCGCTGTGCCACTTGTTGCTCCATCCTTTCTTCGTCACCCCGGCCCTGGGCCGGGGCCCCGCTTCCTCTCTACCGTTGCCAAGGCGGCGGGACCCCGGCTCAAGGCCGGGGTGACGGGCGTTCTGGCGGGGGCCCTCGCCTGTACCGCCCTGCCCGCGGAGGCCCGCACGCCTGACCTGCTGGCCTATCTGCAAGGGCGCGCCGCCGATGGCGACGGCGCAGCGCAGCTTGCCGCGCGGCGCTATGCCGATGCGCTGGCGGCGACGCCGGGAGATACGGGGGTTGCTGCCTACGCCTATCGCGAGGCAGTGGCGGCCGGTGACCTCAAGCTGGCGATGGACTCGGCGGCGGTGCTGGGCAATGCGGCGCCGCCCGATGCCGACCTTCTGATCCTCGCCAGCGCGGCGGCGCATCATGACCTTGCCGCCGCCGACGCCGCGATCGCGCGGATCGGCAAGCGGCAGTTCGGCGTTATGGCCGCGCCGCTGGCGGCCTGGGCGGCGTTTGAGCGCGGCGCGGACCCGCTTCCGCTGCTCGCCGCGGCGCGCGAGGACACGGTGGCGCGGCGGTTCGCGGGGGAAGCGCGCGGGCTGATCCTGCTGTCGCAGGGTAACACCCGTGAAGGTCTGGCGACACTGCGCGCGATCTTGGGCACGGGGCAGGCGAGCGAGGATCTGCGAGTGCTCGCCGCGCGGCTGCTGATCGGCACCAGGCGGACTGCCGAAGCCAAATCGTTGCTGACCGGCGAGGCGGCGCCGATCGCCGCGCTGCGCGCCCGGCCTGGCGCAGGCACCAAGCCATCGCTCGGCTTCGGCGTGTCCGCATTGTTTACCCGGATCGCGACCGATCTGATCACGGGGCCGCCGGGCCCGCTGCCCCTGACGCTGGCGCAAGCGGCGGTGATGGCCGATCCCGCCAACGATCGGGCCAAGCTGCTGCTCGGCTATGCGCTGGGTCGCGATGGGCAGACCGATCGTGCGCTCGCCACCCTGGCGATGGTAGGCACGGACAGCCCCTATGCGCAGGCGGCGCGCGGTGGGCGGATACAGATCCTCACTGACTCTGGACGGACGGAGGCGGCGCTGGCCGAGGCCGAAGCGCTGGCGCGCAGCGGCGACACGGTGGCGCTGCAACGCTATGCCGACCTGCTGATGACCGCCGATCGCCCGGCAGACGCCGCCCCGATCTATCGCCGGATCATCGACAAGCGGGAATCAACGGGAGGCGAGCCGGACTGGTCGACGTGGCTGCAATATGGCGCGGCGCTCGACGAAGCGGACGATTGGCCGCGCGCGCATGAGGCGCTGGCGCAAGCGGTGAAGCTGGCGCCGGACGAGCCACTAGCCCTCAACTATCTCGGCTATGCGCAGATAGTGCATGGCGAACCGGTCGCGCCGGCGAAGGCGCTGCTGGAGAAAGCGAGCAAGCTGCGGCCCAAGGATCCGGCGATCACCGATTCGCTGGGATGGGCCTATCATCTGGCGGGCGAGCCGAAGCGCGCGCTGCCGCTGATCGAGCGCGCGGCCCTTGCCTCTCCCACCGATGTCGAGGTGAACGAGCATCTTGGTGACGTTTACTGGGCAGTCGGACGGCGCTTCGACGCGCGCTATGCCTGGCGCGCGGCGCAAGTGGTGGCGGAGGATGATACCGCCGCGCGGCTTGCGGCCAAGATTGCCAACGGGCCTGAGCCGCAGCCATGATCTCTTCGGATGTGATCGTCGAGCCGGCGCCCGCCAAGCTCAACCTTGCGCTGCACGTGCGACGGCGAAGGGCGGACGGGTATCACGACATCGAGACACTGTTCGCCTTTTGCCGCGACGGCGATGTGGTGACGGTGGCGGATGCTGAGGCGGATAGCTTTGCGATGACCGGGCCGTTTGCGGGGGCGTTGAGCGGCATTGCTCGTCAGCCCGTCCTTGATCCGGAAGGCTGCTGCTCGCCCCGCGCCGAAGAAGAAGCGGAGCGCCGGCTCAGGGCCGGGGCCACGGCGGGGGTGTGGCCGCGTGACAATCTCGTCACGCGGGCGGCGGATGCGTTTCGGGGTGCGTTCGGGGTCACGCAGCGGCACGCGATCGTGCTGGAGAAGAACCTGCCGATCGCGTCGGGGATCGGCGGCGGGTCGGCGGATGCGGCGGCGACGTTGCGGGCGCTGGCGCGGCGGCATGGCGTCGCCCACGATGCGCCCGGATTGCTCGCCATTGCCGCTGAACTTGGCGCGGATGTGCCTGCATGCCTTGGCGGGCGGACCGCATTTGGCACCGGCAAGGGGGACGCACTCGCCTCGCTTGATGGCTGGAGCGACACGCCGGTGCTGCTCGTCAATCCCGGCGTGGCGGTCTCCACCGCCGCCGTGTTCACGGGCTGGGACGGCGTGGATCGCGGCGCGCTCGATCCGGCCGATCCGCTCGATGGACGAAACGACCTGGAGTCCCCTGCCCGCGCGATCGCGCCGGTGATCGGCGGTGTCGTCGCGCTGCTCGCGGCGCAGCCGGGGGTGACGCTGGCGCGCATGTCGGGCTCCGGTGCGACCTGTTTCGCGCTGTTCGCCACGCCTGCCGACCGCGACGCCGCCGATGCCGCCGTTGCGCATGCAGCGCCCGATTGGTGGCGGCTCGCCACCACACTCGCATGATCGGGCTTGACCGGGCCAGCGAGGTCTGGCGCGTGACGCTCGACCGGCCGGCGCGGCGCAATGCGATGGCGACGGAGCATTGGCTGGCGCTGGTCGAAACGGTTGCGCGCATCCCGCCCGAGGCAGCCGTGGTGCTGTTGCGGTCGGGCGTGCCAGACATCTTCTCGGCCGGCGCCGATCTTGGCGAGGTCGCCCGGCTGCATGAGGACGCCGCGCTGCGCGCGCCGTTCCGGCTTGCGCTGCGTGCGGCGGTGGATGCCGTGGCAGCGCTGCCGATGCCGGTCGTTGCCGCAATTGACGGCGGCTGTCACGGCGCAGCGGTGGCGCTGGCGCTCGCCGCTGACATCCGAGTCGCCGGTCCGGGAGCCAGCTTCGGGTTGCCGCCGGCGCGGCTCGGCATTTCCTATCCAGCGGAGGATATTGCGCGCTTGTCCGCGCTGGTCGGGCCGGGTCAGGCGGCGCGACTGCTGTTCACCGCCGTGACGATCGACGCGGCCGAGGCGCAGCGAACCGGGCTGGTCGAGATGATCGGCGACGGGGCGGCGGTGGCGGCGTCGATCGCGGCGAATGATGCAACCGCCTTGACCGCGCTCAAGGCGATGCTGCGCAATCCGGGCGACCCGGCGCACGGCCACGCCTTTGAAAACAGTTTCGCCAGTCCGCGACTCGGCGCGGCGACACAACGCTATCGTTGATCGCGGGTTCTGCACGCGCGATACTGTCGCCATGCCAATTGACGAGAGCCGCCCATTTATCCCTGTCCGAATCGCGGTGCTGACCGTCTCGGACACGCGCGGCCTGGCGGAGGATCGCTCTGGCGATACGCTGGTGGCGCGGCTAGCCGAGGCAGGGCATGTGCTGGCCGAGCGGGCCATCCTGCGCGACGATGCCGACATGATCGTAGCGCTGCTTCACCGCTGGATCGATGACGAGAGCGTTGATTGCGTCATCACCACCGGCGGCACCGGCGTGACCGGCAGGGACGTGACGCCCGAGGCGATTGAGCGGGTCGCCGACAAGATGATCCCTGGCTTTGGCGAACTGTTCCGCTGGCTGTCGTTCAAAACGATCGGCACCTCGACGGTGCAGTCGCGCGCCTGCGCCTGCGTGGCGCGCGGGACCTATATCTTCGCCCTCCCCGGATCGACCGGCGCGGTAAAGGACGGGTGGGACGGGATCCTTCGGGACCAGCTCGATAGCCGGCATGGCCCGTGCAATTTCGTGGAGCTGATGCCGCGGCTCATGGAGCGCTGACAGGCGGGCGAAAACGCTACTGCCGCAGGCCTTCGCCCTGAACTCGCTTTCGGGTCCACTCAATAGCCCGCGTTGCCGATGCTTGAGGCACGGTGGATGTGACGTCCTCCCTGTTTTTTCATCCACGCTGAGTGAGAGTTTTCTGGCCCTTTGAAGCCTGCGGGCGAGGAGCTGGGACATGAAGAAGACGAGGCACACCGAGGAGCAGATTCCCTTCGCGCTGAAGCAAGCGGAGACGGGTACGTCGGTGGCGGAAGTGATCCGCCGGATAGGGATCTCGGAGCAGACGTTCTACCGCTGGAAGAAGGTGTATGGCGGGCTCGGCGTGGGCGAGCTGCGGCGCCTGAAGCTGCTCGAGGAGGAGAACCGCAAGCTCAAGCAGCTGGTCGCGGATCTGAGTCTCGACAAGCATATCCTGCAGGATGTCCTGGCAAAAAAGCCCTGACGCCTGGACGACGGCGCGAACTCGTCGCGCACGTCCAGGCGTCCCATGGCGTCAGCGAGCGGCGCAGCTGCTCGGCGCTGGGCGTCGACCGGTCGTCGGTGCGCTACGTGTCGCATCGACTGGACCAGGCGCCGCTGATGCTGCGCATCCGTGATTTGGCGGCGACGCGGACGCGGTACGGCTACTTCAGGATCTACATCCTGCTGCGCAGGGAGGGATGGTTCGTGAATCACAAGCGCGTCTACCGTCTCTACCGGAATGATGGACTGAGCCTTCGGCTCAAGAAATCCAGACGCAACGTCAGCGCTGCCAACCGCGACCGACAACCTGCGGCTGCGGCAGCCAACGAGATGTGGTCGATGGACTTCGTCTCCGACGCGCTGTTCGATGGCCGGCGGTTGCGGGCGCTGACCGTGGTCGATGCGTTCACGCGCGAGGTGCTGGCGATTGACGTCCACCAGGGCATCAAGGGGGAGCAGGTGGTCGAGGTGATGGCACGGATCTCCTCGACGCGCGGCGCGCCCCGGACCATCCGGGTGGACAACGGGCCGGAGTTCATCTCGAAGGCACTCGACCGCTGGGCCTACGAGAACGGCGTCACACTGGATTTCAGCCGGCCAGGCAAGCCTACGGACAACGCCTTCGTGGAGTTGTTCAACGGCCGCCTGGGCGACGAGTGCCTGAACACGCACTGGTTCCTGTCCCTGGAGGACGCGCGGGCCAAGATCGAGGGCTGGCGGCGCGACTACAACGAGAGCCGTCCTCACACATCGCTTGGCTGGCTGACGCCGGTCGAATATGCTGCTGCCGCGGCCAAGATCGCGGCCGAATGAACGCCGGATACTCACCCTCGACCTGTGAGAAACCGGGGGACCCTCATCACAACTGCCCTAACCCGCTTAAACAGGCTGTATTCGGCGCTTCAACGACCAGAAACGCGACGTACTAAATCTCAGACCGAATGAGAAACCAGGAAAGCGCCGGGCTTGAACAAAGACCTGTGAACCCTTGCAGGATCATGGTCGTTCAGAGGCGGAGGGTTGGAGCGATGTTCCTTATTTTTTCGAAACGGCTGGGTTGCCTAAGCTCGACCGCCATATCGGTCGGCGTAAGTCTGCTGCTGCTCCATCTGCTCGGCTGGCTGTGACGTCACATCGCAGCTTAGCTTTGGCGGCGCTCTTGGGGCTGCTGCTCGTCGGATGCGGCGAGGCTGCGACCGATCAGCCGGTGCGGATCACCGAGGACGAGCGGGCATATGGGGCCGAGCAGCATGTGGCCCTCCTCGCCGAATTTGGCGGCGCGTACCAGGCCGAGGAAGCGCGCTACGTTGCAACCATTGGCGAGCGGATGGCGAGCGCCGCCGGGCTGGAAGGACAATGCTCCTTCACGCTGGTCAACAGCGACGTCGTGAATGCTTTCGCGGTGCCCGGCTGCTTCATCTACGTGACGCGTGGCCTGGTCGCCATTGTCGGGAGCGAGGCCGAGCTCGCGTCGGTCCTGGGCCACGAATTGGGGCACATCGCTGCCCGCCATGCCCAGCGGCAGGAACGCCGCTCGCTATGGCGCAGGCTGGGCGTGATCGCCGTTGGGCTGAGCGGGTCCGAACGGCTGACGCGGCTAGCGGGGCGGGCCGCGCAGTTCTTCACGCTGCGCTACTCGCGTGGGCAGGAATATGCGGCGGACGATCACGGCATCCGATATCTTCAGCATGCCGGCTACGACGTCCACGCCGCCGCCGCGATGCTGGCTGCGCTCGGCCGGCAGGAGCGCTACATGAGCGCAAGGGCGGGGCGAGACTCAGCACGCGGCATTCCGGAATGGGCGCTCAGTCATCCGCTCACCCAGCACCGCATCGACAGGGCGGGTGCAACGGCAGACGCCACCGGCCTCGCCGATGACGCCCTACCAGAGAACACAGACGCTTACCTGAGCGAAATTGACGGGCTTCTCTACGGCGACGATCCCGAGCAGGGCTTTGTGACCGGGCGACGCTTCGCGCATCCGGTCATGCGTGTTACTTTCGAGGCGCCTCCCGGCTTCACCTTGACCAACAGTCCGCAGACGATCCGGCTGCAGGGGCCCGGCGGCATTGTCGGCGAATTCGGTGGCGGTGCCCTGCCGCCCGGCGGATTAGATAGATACGCCGAACTGCTGGCGCAGCAGACTGCCGGAGACGTGCCCGCCGAGGTGGCAGCGGCCGAGCGCACGGCCGTGAACGGCACGCAGGCCGTGCTTCTTCAGATGCGCCTGGCCGTCCGGCAGGGCACGGTTCCAGTCGCGATCGCCGTTTATGACGGGGGCGACGGTCAGGCCTACCACATGGTCGTCATCTCGCCGCCAGCAGACGCCAATGCCGCACCCGTGCTCGCCTTGATCCGGTCGTTCCGGCGCCTCTCGGCGGCGGAGGCTGCGCAGCTCCGCCCGCGGATCGTCCGCGTGGTTCAGGTCGGTCCTGCCGACACCGCCTCCACCCTGATCAGCCGAATGGCCGACAGTACACCTGCCGCGTTGTTCGAGCTCCTCAACGGCAAGAGCGCTGGTCAGCCGCTCCGGCCCGGCGAGCGGGTGAAGCTGGTCACTTATGACGAGGAAAGCTGAGATGCCTGACGTGTCGGTCGAGCGGCTTGCTTGGGAGGACCCGGTAATCGGAACGATTGCTCTCCCCCGCGGCGTCATGACGCTGCGATACGGCTTCGGCTCAGGACTCTCGACGCGCCCCGGCGATGCGCCGGGCCGGATCTGGGCAATTGGCGACCGCGGACCAAACATCAAGGTCAGGGACCTGATCGACACCTATGGCGTCGATCATCTGGCGCACCTTCTCGACATTCCCGGTGCCAAGATCATGCCGCGTCCCGACGTAGGTCCGACGCTCGCCGAGTTGCGGGTCGAGGATGATGCGGTTGTCCTGGTACGCATGCTGCCGCTGACCGATGCAAGCGGCCATCCCCTGTCAGGGCTCGCCAATCCCGGCTGTGAGGATCTGCTGGCCGAGCCGGTTTTCGACCTTTCTGGCGCACTGATCCCTGCCGATCCGCACGGGCTCGACACTGAGGGGCTGGTCGCACTATCCGACGGCGGGTTCTGGGTGGGCGACGAGTTCGGGCCTTCGCTCGTCCGCCTCGACCGTGATGGCAGAGTTAAGGCGCGGCTGCTGCCCGGCGCGTCCGGCGTGCAGGTGAACAGCGGAGCCGTCTTGCCGGCGATTGCCGCCAAGCGCCAGCTCAATCGCGGCTTCGAGGCGCTGACGATCTCCGCGGACGAGCGCTGGATCTATCTCGCTTTCCAAAGCCCGCTCGCGCACCCGGATGAGGATGCGCACAAGCAGGCGCGCCACGTCCGCCTTTGGCGCCTCGACGCAGCCACCGGCACTGTGACGACACAATATATCTATCCGCTGGACCCGCCCGAGAGCTTCGCACGGGATTGCGCGCTCGGCGCCTTCAAGCGTAGTGACATCAAGGTCAGTGAACTGCTCTGGCTCGGGCCCGACACGCTGCTGGTGCTGGAGCGCGGGTCGGCGACCACCAAGATTTACCGGTGCGTCCTCGACACGGACACGGAGGTGGTTGCGGAGCACCTGAAGGTGACAACGCGTCCGACACTGGAGGAGCTCAGCGCGGCGGACGACGCACCCGTGCCGGTTCTTACCAAGACGCTGCTCTTCACCAGCGACGATTTTCCCGAAGTTACCGCGGATCTGGAAGGCATGGCGTTGCTATCGCCCACGGAGTTGCTGCTAGTCAGCGACAACGATTTCGGCGTCATGGGTGCGGAGACGCAGTTCTGGCGCGTGCGGCTGGATCGATTGTTGATAGACTGATCAAACCAGCACGCTGGCCGTACGTACGTCGGCTAAAGTAGCAAGCAGGACGACGAGCTTACCGATCCGCCGCTTGTTCATGCAGGCTTGAGTGACATGGAATTTCCGTTCAGGGCGGAAATGCCAGGCGCGGGGGCCACTAGGTCACGTCAGAACGTCGGGTCATCGGCGGCTTGCCGCGCCGTTGCGGTGGCCTTCTCTTCTCAAAGCTGCCGTCGCGTTCACGTTGCAACATGTTGCTTGCCACTGTGTGCACGACCTTCGCGAGACCGTGCACGTCGGTTGGCTGGACCAATCTCGCGCGCCCTCTGGCCGGCTTCGGTCCTATGCGTCAGCCTCGCTCTGCGTGAACCTTGCCCGTTTGCAGAAGTTAGATGGCCGACTTTCGTTCAGGAGTGGTCATGAGCACGTCAGCGAAGCCGTCCATCGCCTCGGCCCGATTTCTTGCCGTTGCGCTCTTGCTTGGCTCGTGTGGCAAGATCGAGCAGGACAAGCCGGTTGAGACTGCGCAGACGCGCGCGGAAGCCAAGCGGCACAAGGACGCCTGTGCTTCGGGCACCGCTTATGATCGCATGAAGCGCGTCATCTTCGATGAGGCGCGAAAACAGAGCAGCCACCGCACCAACCTCGACACACTCGAAGCATTTTCCATCGTCAGGATGGAAGGGCCAGTAGTGGAGGGTCGTGACCCGACGCTCGACGTTACGCGATGCAGAGGGCGATTTATTCTGGACGTTCCGCCCGGTTCCGAACAGGCACTCGGAGGTGAGCGGCGCTTAAGTGCGGACATCGCCTACACCGCTCAGGATGCCGCAGATGGGAGCGGTCTCGTCTATGTCGTCACAGGCGCAGAACCGATCGTTAGCAGACTTGCTGCGTTCGACCTCTCGGACGCGACCTACCGCCCGCTTCCCGCCCTCGATGCCGACGCGCCAAAGACCGAAACCACACACGCGGATGAGCGGACCGCCGAGCCGCCGCGCCGAGTTTCTGCTTCCGAACTCGGCGGCTTAGGCTCGGACGAACCTGAGCACGAGGCTGCGGCTCGAGGCGCCCGTACCGCGAGCACGAGCACGAGCACGACAAGGATACCAGAAGCGCGAACGGTCACGAGCCCCGTTCGATCTGACGCTCTCGCCGCGTCAGCGGGCGAGGGCGTTGTGCGTACCTTCTACAACGCCCTAGGCGCTGGGCGTGGCGAAGTGGCCTCAGCGCAGGTCATTCCGGAAAAGCGATCCAGCCGCGCCTATTCCGCCGATGCAATCTCACGCTTCTACGGCAGGTTACCCGAGCCATTGCGGCTCACCAGCGTCAGTTCCCTTTCGGGGAGCGCCTACCGGGTAACGTACCGCTACGCTGCCCCTGGATTGCGCTGCAACGGGAGTGCGATTGTCCGGCTCACTTCGCGCGAAAGCCGGCCTCTCATCAGGTCCATCACTGCTTCAAACGGTTGTTAGCGCTTAGAGATCGGTCGTCCCCATCGCCAAGTGTCCGGACGAAAGGTGCTGACGCCCAGAGTTGGCCTCGGATCCGCAGCATCTCGGCGTTGATGACCCAAGGCGACGCTAAGCATGCCTTCGGCACTTCCTGAAGGCTGCCGTTCGTTCAGGTCGTTCGAAGAGGTTGTCGAGGTCTCGGCCCCGCTCTCGCGTGATCGGTCGATCGCACGCGATGATCGCCTAGGCGCCGATCAAACGGCGAGACTGCGCGCCATGTCGATGAACGCCCGGAACGCGGCAGACGGATTGCGCCGGTTGGCATAGTAGAGGCACACGGGCGACAACGGGGGCGTCCACTCTTCCAGCACCCGGACGAGCCGCCCGGCCTCTATGTCCTCGCGCACGTCGGACTCCATGGCATAGGCGATGCCCACGCCGTCCAGAACGGCGATCCGCGTGAGACTGGCCTCGTCAAGCGTGATCGGGCCATCGACATCGATCTGGACGGGCTGTCCGTGCTTCTCGAACTGCCAGCGATGCAGCGCGCCGTTAGGCAGCCGGATGCGCAGGCAGGCGTGGCGCAGGAGATCGGGTGGGACGCTGGGCTTGCCGTTCGCCTCAAAATAGGCGGGCGTCGCGACCACAGCGAAACGTCGCGCGGGTCCGATCGGCACCGCTATCATGTCGCTCGGAACAAGGTTGGCGCTTCTCAGGCCGAGATCAAACCCGGCCGCGACGATATCGACGATCCGGCCCTCCGTGACGATATCGACATGGACCTGCGGATAGCGGCGCAAGAAGGGGAGTAGCAGCGGACGCATAACCTCTCGCGCACCGGTCGGGAAGGCGTTGATGCGCAGCGTGCCCGAAGGCGTGTCCTGCTGCGCGCGCGCCGTTCCCATCGCCTCGTGCAACACCCGGACCGCCGGCCGCACCTGATCGACGAAGGTCTGCCCCGCATCGGTCAAAGAGACGCTGCGAGTCGTGCGATTGAACAGCCGGACGCCGAGCCGACGCTCCAGCTTGCCGATCAGGTTGCTCAACGCCGTGGTCGACAGCCCGAGTTCCAGCGCCGCGGCGCGGAACGATCCCCGCCGTGCAATGGCCAGGACTGCGTCAAATTCGATGAGCCCGTGCGTCGCCATTATCCCCCTTTCCACAACGCCGCATGGCGCTTTGCCCTGATTATCAGAAATGATTGTGCGCGTTAGCTGTGTCTCGCCTCTCAAAGGAGCCGAACAATGCTGATCGATCTGCCCAAGCCCGTCGCTGATTTCATCACGGCGAACGCCCGTCTCGACCTGGACGGGATGGTGGCGCCCTTCGCGCCCGACGCCATCATCCTCGACAATGGCAAGCGGTTCGAGGGACGCGCCAGCGTGCGCGCCTTGTTCGAGCATGAAGTCGTGCCGGTGAAGGCGATCTTCACGCCCGAGACCGCCCGCCACGAGGCGGGCCGGGTGGTGGTCGAGGGATCGGCGCATGGCGACTTCCCGGGCAGCCCGCTGCGCTTCACCTACGATT
This sequence comes from Sphingomonas jeddahensis, assembly GCF_001981525.1. GTDB lineage: Bacteria > Pseudomonadota > Alphaproteobacteria > Sphingomonadales > Sphingomonadaceae > Sphingomonas > Sphingomonas jeddahensis. Next base: position 327,883 of record NZ_MPSB01000002.1, read on the forward strand.
TCACGCTCGAGAACGACGCCATCATCGTGCTGGAGATCACGCTGTGAGCGTCGCCACCGATCCCAACGAGTTCGCCGGCAAACGGGTGCTCGTCAGCGGCGGCACCAAGGGTCTTGGCCGCGCCACCGTCGAGCGCTTCCTGACCGGGGGCGCCCGAGTCATCACCGCTGCCCGCGGCAATGCCGACCCGGTCGGAGACGCAATCTTCGTGCAAGCGGATCTCACGACCGCGGAGGGCAGCAAGGCGCTTGCCGAAGCGGCACTCGATCGGATGGGCGGGATCGACATCCTCGCCCATGTGATAGGCGGCTCGTCCGCGCCTGGCGGCGGCTTCGTTGCGCTCACTGACGACCACTGGCTGGCCGAGCTAAACCTCAACCTACTCGCCACCGTCCGGCTGGATCGCCTGCTGGTCCCGCAGATGATCGAGCGCGGAGCCGGCGCGGTGGTGCACGTCACCTCGATCCAGTCAATCCTGCCCTTGCCGGACTCGACCACCGCGTACGCCGCCGCCAAGGCCGCGCTCCGGACCTACAGCAAGTCCCTCTCCAAGGAATTGGGCCCCAAGGGCGTTCGGGTCAATGCGGTCTCTCCCGGCTGGATCATGACCGAGTCCTCGGTCGATATGCTGAAGCGCCTCCAGGCCGCGAACGGCGGCACGGTCGAAGACGCGCGCCAGCTAGTGCTCGACGCGCTCGGCGGCATCTCGATCGGTCGTGCAGCCGAGCCCCACGAGGTCGCCGACCTCATTGCCTATCTAACTTCGGACCGCGCCGCTGCGATCCACGGCGCAGAGTTCATCATTGACGGCGGAACGGTTCGAACTGTGTGACCCTTCGCGCGATAACATCGGAGAGGCATTATCGACCCAGATGGACATTCCGGGACGTCATTTGAGTTCCCGCTTTCGGACGTTCGTTCACCCCCATGCGAGGCTGCGGCAAGGAAGGTCCAAGGCACCCGATCACTGCTGCCCCTGACACTCGGGCTGAGCGGGCGCCACGGTCAGCAAGCTGAGCGGAAACGCACGACCTCTATGAGGAGAGATTATCTGGACGGTGTCTGTCTTCGCTGAATCAGAAGCGGAACATCGCCTCCGCGCCGACCATGCGGATCGGCCGGGCGGGGCCGGTGTTGCGCAGGAAGTCGCCGGCGGTGAACAGTGAGGCGGAGAGCGAGAAGGACAGCACGGTGCTCGCCTGCCAGCCGACCAGCAGCTCGACTTGATTGCCGATGTGGCGTGCGTCGCTGTTGCCCGCCGCACGGATCAGCTGGCCGGGGACGTCGTACACCCCGTCCCCGCGGCTGGCGCGCCAGTAAGCGACGGCGGCGAGTTCGGCGGTCAAGCCGCGGCCAAGATCCATGTCGACGCTGGGGTGCAGGTTCATGATGTTGCGCGGGCCGATCGGGGAAAGCTCTCCGAAATATTTGCCCTTGGGGAACAGGGCGTTGAACGTGCCGAGGCGATCATCGCGCGCGTCACGATCCCCACTTGCGATGTTGGCCCGCAGGCGGATGCGGGGGGCGAGTGAGACTTGCGGGAAGGCGTAGCTGGTCTCCGTCGCGATTGACCAAGCGCGGATCGTGTCGTCTCCGTAGCGGCCGCGCTGGAGCATCGCTTCCCAATTCCAACCGAGCTGTCCCCAATTACCGAATAGGCGCACGCCATAGGTGTCGCGGCGCTCTCGGGCGATCGTGCCTGCGAAGCGCGCGAGATCGCTGCGATAGCCGAGCCAGTAAAGATTGGCCGAGGCACGGGTGGCGAGCGGCACGGTGGCGTAGATGCCATCCAGGCGGCGGGTGGACGAGGTGCGGTCGTCAAACTCGCCGGCGCGTACCTCGACGGGACGTAGGTGCATCGCCTCAATCCTCGCGCCACCATGCTCAATCATCAGGCGCGCGCCATCGAACGGCTGCGGAATATTCGGGCCGTAGCGCAGGCCGACCAGCCGTTCGGAACCGAGTGCGATCAGCTCGCGGCCGCCGCGAAGCGTCACCGCACTGTCGACGCCGATCGGCAGACGCAGATCGGCAAAGCCTTGGAGCAGGTCGATACCAGTTTCGTCGGCCGGGCCTGCGCCAGCACCGACACCAAGCGCATAGCCGGCTATGCCCTGCACGAAGGCGCGGACCGGCCCGGCGTGTACGTCGGCAAGCGGCATGAAGCGCAGCCATAGATAGCCATCGTCCGGCGCGGGCGGCTGGCCCCACAGGTTGTTGTCGAATCTTTCGTAGCGGGCGCGCGCCTCCGCGCCGATCGTGACGTTGACCGTACCACCGTCGGTGAGCGGGCGATCCTTCAGCCGATACCACCAATCGGCGTTGCGGTTGGGCGCATCGCGCAGGGCCGACCAATCCTCATCGTAGCGCAAATTGGTCTGATCGACCTGGGCCTGCGCGGCCAGCGGCAGGCCGAGGAGAAGAGCTGCAACCAGCCGCAGGATCACCGTGACACCATGTGGCGGACCAGCGGCGGCGTGTCGCCGATCTGGAAGGCGCGAACGGCATCCTGCTGCACGCGATCGGCGTTGGTGACGCGGTCGTGCTGGCGCAGGTGCTCGAGCCAGCTTTCGACGGTGAAGGTCTCGGTGACGAGGCCCGGCGCGGCGACATCCTCGTACAGGCCCCAGTGGATCGCGCCGTCACGGCGGCGGATGCGGCGCATGTCCTGCATCGCGGCGAAGAACTCGGGCACGCGGGCCGGATCGACGCGGTACTCGATCGTCACCAGCACCGGGCCGCGATCATGCTCGACTTCATTGTCGATCATCGGCGCGGGCCAGTGGAGCGACGGCGCGAGATCGAGCTTCGCCATGCCGTCGAGCGGGCGGCGCCAGGCGAGCAGCAAAGTGACGGCGGTCAGCAACAGCGCCGCGAGGAGCAGCGTGGTCGGCACGCCGATCCGGCCCGCGATTGCGCCCCAGAGGGTGGAGCCGGCCGTCATTGAGCCCTGGAAGACGAGCAGGTAGATGGCAAGCGCGCGCGCCTTGACCCAGCCGGGCGAGCTGGCCTGTGCGCCGCCGTTGAGCATCGCCATCATCGCGATCCAGGCGAACCCGCCCGCGCCGAGCGAGGCGGCGGCCGTGAGGAAGCTGTGCGAGCGCGACAGGCCGATCATCGCGCCGGCGAGCAGCAGCGATGCGGCGGTCGTGGTGCGGTTCGCGCCCAGCTTGCCGCGCAGTCGAGGCATCAGCATCGCGCCGGCGATCGCGCCGAGGCCCATGAAGGTGAGCAGCCCGCCATAACCCGCCGGGCCGAGGCCGAGATCGCGCCGGGCGACGATCGGCAGCAGCGCCCACAAGGCGCTGGCGAACAGGAAGAAGCCGACCGAGCGGATCAGCACCGTCTTCAGCTCGGGCGCGCTGAGGGCGTAGCGCATCCCGGCACGCATCGCGCCGACGAAATGCTCGGCGGGCAGATGGCGCTGCGGCACGTCGCGGCGCCAGCGGGCGATCACGGCGATAACGCCGAGCACCGAGACGGCGTTCAAGGCGAAGACCGCGCCGGTGCCGGCGGCGGCGATGATGACGCCGCCCAGCGCCGGGCCGATCGCGCGGGCGATGTTGACCCCCAGGCTGTTGAGCGCGACCGCCTGTTGCAGCGCCTTGCCGGGCACCAGTTCCGGCACGATCGCCTGGAAGGTCGGCGCGGACAGCGCCGCGCCGACGGCGATCGCAGCGGTGAGCGCCAGCAGCAGCGGCGCGGTGGTGATGCCGCCGAAGGTGGCGAGCGCGAGGATCGCGGTGGCGACGAGGCTGAAAAGCTGCGCCCCGATCAATAACTTGCGGCGATCGACGATGTCGGCGAGCGCGCCGGCGGGGAGCGCGAGGAGGAACATCGGCAAGGTGGTCGCGGCCTGCACCAGCGCGACCATCAGTGGGTTGGCGGACAGCGAGGTCATCAGCCAGCCGGCGCCGACATCGTGCATCCAGGTGCCGGTATTGGAGACGATGGTGGCGATCCATAGCGCGCGAAAAACGGGGGTGGACAGTGGCTTAGCGGTCTGGTCGGTCATCGTGTCTGCTCCCGTACGATCGCTGCAAGCATCAGCCCGCCGATCAGCCCGGCGTGTTCAAGGAAGGTGTTGCGCTCGTGGAAGCGCGCCATCGGATCGACGACCGTCCAGAAGGGGTGGGCGATCAGCGTGGCGACTGCGGTGAAGACGCCAAGCGCGCTCGCCCCGAGCCAGGCGAGGCGGCCGGCGATTACCAGCAGCGAGCCGCCGACCTGGACCAAGACCGTCAGCGCGACGATCGCGGCGGCGGGGTGGAGGCCGAAATGTTCGGCCTCCGCCAGCGCGCCGGAGAGATCGGCGAGTTTGGCCAAGCCACTGGTCCAATAGGGTAAAGTCAGGAGGGTGGCGGCGGAGACGGCGAAGCGGTGGTCGCGCAGCAGGGGCGCGAAGGGGTTGGTCGTCATGGCTCAGACCGCCCAGCAGCCGCAGCCGAACGCGCCCCAGAAACTCTGGACGTCGGCGGCGGGAACGGGCTGCCCAAGCGCCGCGGCATGGTCGTGGCCGTGGACATTGCAGGCCGAGGCGCAGCCGCAGGCGGCGGCGAATTTGCGCGCGGTATCGGGCCGGCGCAGGCCACCGAAGGTCGCCACCGGTGACCAATCGGGCATGGGACGCGGCATCTCGGGTGCAAAGCGGGCGAAATCCCCCTCCCCGTGGACCACTTTTCCGCCGAGCAGCGTCAGAACCGAACGCAGGTGCGCGATTTCGCTTTCGGAAACCGAGAAATAGTCGCCGGACAGCAACGCCAGGTCGGCGAGCTGGCCGGCCTTGATCTGACCCTTCTTGCCGACCTCGTTGGAGAACCAGGTGTTACGCTCGGTCCAGAGGCGCAGCGCTGTCTCGCGGTCGATGCGGTTGCGCATTGGGTAGAGCGACAGGCCGCCGACCGTCTTGCCGGTGACCAGCCATGACAGCGAGACCCAGGGATTGTAGCTCGCCACGCGGGTCGCGTCGGTGCCGGCGCCGACCGGAACGCCCGCCTCCATCATGCGGCGGATCGGCGGGGTCGCCTCGGCGGCCTTGGCGCCATAGCGTTCGACGAAATACTCGCCCTGGAACGCCATGCGGTGCTGCACGGCGATGCCGCCGCCCAATGCGGCGATGCGATCGATGTTGCGATGGCTGATCGTCTCGGCGTGGTCGAAGAACCAGTTGAGACCCTGCAGCGGAATGTCGCGATTGACCTTCTCGAACACGTCGAGCGCGCGACCGATCGTCTGATCGTAGGTGGCGTGGAGCCGCCACGGCCAACGGCGTTCGGCGAGCAGGCGAATGACGGGTTCGAGATCACCCTCCATCGACGGCGGCATGTCGGGCCGCGCGACGCGGAAATCCTCGAAATCGGCGGCGGAATAGACCAGCATCTCGCCCGCGCCATTGTGGCGATAGGTGTCGTCGCCATCGCCCGGCTTCACCTTGGTCGACCAGGTGGCGAAGTCCTTCAGCTCCTCCTTCGGCTTTTGCGTGAAGAGATTGTAGGCGATGCGCACGGTCAGCTGATCGTCCCGATGCAGCTTTTCGATGATCTGATAGTCATCGGGATAGTTCTGATAGCCGCCGCCCGCGTCGATCACGCTGGTGACGCCGAGCCCGTTCAGCTCGCGCATGAAGTGGCGGGTGGAGTTGAGCTGATAGTCCTCGGGCAGCTTGGGCCCCTTGGCGAGCGTCGCGTAGAGGATCGTCGCGTTTGGCTGGGCGAGCAGCAGCCCGGTCGGGTTGCCGGCGGCATCGCGCACGATCTCGCCGCCCGGCGGGTTGGGCGTATCCTTGGTATAGCCCACTGCGCGCAAAGCAGCGGCGTTGAGCAAAGCGCGATCGTAGAGGTGGAGGATAAACACCGGCGTGTCGGGCGCGGCGGCGTTGATCTCCTCGAGCGTCGGCAGGCGCTTCTCGGCGAACTGATGCTCGGTGAAGCCGCCGACGACGCGCACCCATTGCGGGGGCGGGGTGTTCTCGGCCTGCTTCTTCAGCATCGCCATGGCATCGGCGAGCGAGGGGACGCCCTCCCAGCGCAACTCCATGTTGTAGTTCAGCCCGCCGCGGATGACGTGGATGTGGCTGTCGATCAGGCCGGGGATCAGGCGGTGGCCCTTGGCGTCTATCATCTGCGGGTTGCCGCGGGTGGCGGCGCGCACTTCGGCCTCGCTGCCGACGGCGAGGAACTTGCCGTCGCGGATCGCGACTGCCTGGGCGACCGGGTTGGACCGGTCGAGCGTGGTCACCTTGGCGTTCGTGATGATGAGGTCGGGCTGCGTCTGCATGGCGAGGGTTCCGGTGGCATTGGCGGTAGCGGTGACAAGGGCGGTGCCGGCGGCCCCGGCGAGCAGGCCGCGGCGGGTGAGATCGGTCATGGTCTGGGCTCCGGGCGGGTGATCGCGGGACCGTCGATGATCCGCTTGGCGAGCGGCATGATCTGCTCGCCGGCGAGAATGCCGGCGAGCCCGATCAATGCGACGATCGGCGGGGCGGGGGAACGGATGCCCATAAGGCTGTAGATCACGCCGATCAGCAGCCCGGCGCCCAGCGAAAGGATGTAAAGCTTCATGGCGCCGTTCCCCTTTCGTCAGCCGCGGATGAAGGCGAGCAGATCGGCGTTCAGCACATCCGCGTTCACCGTCAGCATGCCGTGCGAGAAGCCCGGATAGATCTTCAGCGTCGCATTGGGCGCGATATTGGCCGAGAGGATTCCGGCGTTCTGGTATGGCACGATCTGGTCGTCATCGCCGTGGAGGACGAGCGTCGGCACGGTGAGCGCTTTCAGATCGTCGGTCTGGTCGGTCTCCGAGAAGGCCTTGATGCCTTGGTAATGGGCGAGCGCGCTGCCCATCATGCCCTGGCGCCACCAATTGTCGATCACCGCCGGCTTCACGTCGGCGCCCTCGCGGTTGTAGCCGTAGAACGGGCCGGCGGCGACATCGCGGAAGAATTGCGCGCGGTTCGCGGCAAGCGCCGAGCGGAAGCCGTCGAACACCTCGATTGGCAGGCCGCCGGGATAACGATCGGTCTTCGCCATGATCGGCGGCACCGCGCTGACCAGCACCGCCTTGGCGACGCGACCCTGCGGGATGCCGTGGCGAGCGACATAGGCCGCGACTTCGCCGCCGCCGGTCGAGTGGCCGATGTGGACGGCGCCCCGCAGATCGAGATGCGCGGCGACTGCGGCGGCGTCGGCGGCATAGGTCGCCATGTCGTGACCATGATCGACCTGTGCCGAGCGGCCATGGCCGCGGCGGTCGTGCGCCACCACGCGGAAGCCTTGGGCGAGGAAGAACAGCATCTGCGCGTCCCAATCGTCGGACGACAGCGGCCAGCCGTGGTGGAACATGATCGGCTGGGCATCCTTGGGGCCCCAGTCCTTGAAGAAGATCTCGGCGCCGTCCTGCGTGGTGATCGTGCTCATCGGATTGTCCTTTTCAATAGTGCCGAAAGGAGCGGCCGACCCGCGGTCGAGTCGGCCGCGTAACGATCAGTGCGCGCCTTCGGAGGCGTTGAACATCGTCTTGGCGTAGGTGATGCCGAGGCCGTAGGCGCCGCCCCATTGGCGCGCGATTCCGGTGGTCATGTCGTAGGTGTCGCCGCGCGCCCAATCGCGTTGCAGTTCGAGCAGGTACTGGAGCGCGGTGATGGGGCGGGCCCCGGCCTGGATCATGCGCTCGACGGCGCGGTCATGCGCTTCCGGCGAGATGTCGCCGCTGGCGTCGGTGATGACGTAGACCTCGAAGCCCTGATCAAGCGCCGACAGCGCGGGGCCGACGATGCAGACGCTGGTCCACAGGCCGGCGAGGACGATGCGGCCCTTGGCCGTCCGGTTGACCTCAGCGATCACGGCCTCGTCTTCCCAGGTGTTCATGCTGGTGCGGTCGAGCAGTTTCTGGCCAGGGAAGGCATCGGTGATCTCGTCGAACATCGGGCCCGAGAAGCTCTTCTCGGCCACGGTGGTCAGGATGGTGGAGACGCCGAAGCCGGCCGCTGCCTGCGACACGAGCGCGGCGTTGTTGCGGAGCAGCTCGGGGGCGATCGACTTGGTGGCGAAGGCCATCTGCGACTGGAAGTCGATCAGGATCAGCGTGTGATCGGTCGGCGTGAGGAGGGTGGAGCCGGCGGTGGCAGTGGCAGTGGTCATGGTCATTTTCCCTTTCTTGGTGGTGGTCGTGGTCAGCGATTGGATGGACGATAGGCACGTCCGTTCATCCGGGTTATCCGGATAAAGTCGGTTTGATCGTTCGAGAGAGTTGAACAGTACTGCCGCGTCGGACGCGGCGCGGTGTCAGCCCGCCTGTTGCCAGGCAGGTGCGTGGAGGCGCTGGCGCAGCGCCCCCGCGATCAGCTGGCATGCCTCCATCGACGCGGAAGCATCGCTGAGCGGCGGGAGCCAGGTGAAATCGTGAATGGTGCCGAGGAAGCGGACGGCGGAGACCTCGACGTCTTGGCGGATCAGCGTGTGCGCCAGCGCCTCCGCGCTGTCGCGGAACGGATCGGCCTCCGCCGTCAGCATCAGCACCGGCGGAAGGATCGCGGACCCTGCCGCAAGGCGCGCTGGCTCGATCGTCCCCGACGCTGCCGTCAGTGCGGCCGAACGGTGGTGCGGCATCCATGCGTCAGCCCGGCCTTCGACGGGGGGGCCGAGCACGGGTGTGGCCATCACCAGCAGCCGGTACTCGCCGCCATGGAGCGCAAGGTTGAGCGCCAGCGCCGCGCCAAGCCCGTCGCCGCCGATCGCGATGCGATCCGGACGGCCTGTGAGCGCGGACGTCGCTTCGATCCGGTCATCGATCATGGCCCGTAAGTCCGCTGGCGTCGCATCGAAGGGCGCGACGAGTTCCAGAACGGCGATCCCCGCTTGCGCCGCCAGCGTCTGCAACGCCGCGGTTCGCAGGCCGGCATGCTCCGACGTTCCGGCCAGGTAGAGGAACAGGGGCAGCGGCGCCTTTGCGTCGGCTGGTCGTACCAGCACGCTATCCGGCGCCAGCCGCGTGACACCGGCCATGGCCGGCTCGGCGCCCAGAAGTCCGGCAGGCCGATCTTCCCAGCGATCCAGGAAGGAACGCACGACGGGATCGAGCACCGCCAGGGCCGACGCCGGCTCCACCAGCGCGGCGGCGCGTCGCGCGGCGATCGGGCACAAAGTGAACTGGGGCACGGCGTCTTCCTTGACCTTGACGCCGGGCGTTTGCCGGCTTGGCAAGGAGCGTTATGCCGCCCGCCTGACGGGCTCGCGAGTGAAGCGTCGTGAAGAGACGTTAAGCGGCTTCGCGCCGCCACGGCACCTGAGCATGGGCATCGCGCGCGACGGCGAACATCTCGGCTTGCATGGCGCTCATGCCCTCCACCGGTGTGTCGTCCCCCACCAGTGCGCGGGAGTAGCCGAGCACGAAACGCTGCCAGTGATCGAGGCCGTGCCGTTCCGTGCGCGCCCGCAAGGCGGCGATCCAAGCTTCCGCCAGCGCCGGTTCACCGGCGGCGATGGCGACCGGGATGCAGCCGATGGCGAGGCCATAGCAAAGCGACAACGCATGATCGATGTGCCCCGCATCCTCGGCGCAGTCACGGGCGATCGCGAGCGCGCCTGCCAGATCGCCGCGCGCCCAATGCAGCCGCATCAACAGGCTCATGACCGCAATCTTGCCGTCGACCTGTGCGTGATTGGCGTGGTTGGCGCGCTCGGGCGCGGCGTCGCCGGCCATGACCTTTTCCAGCATCGCCGTCGCCGCGTCGTGGTCGCCGGAGAAATGATGCGACAGCGCGAGCATGTGTGCGCCCGTCAGCTGGTCTGCCAGCATGCCCTGTGGCCCGACCTCTCCATCAAACTGCCGGGCGAGCATGAGGCTTTCGGTATAGTCGCCGGCGAGGATGCGCTGCGCCCAGACACCCCACAGCGCGCGGAGCGCCAGCGGCGCGGAGCCGACGCTTCGGGCGAGATCCAGCGCCCGCGCGAAGGCATCGGCCATGGCTGGCACCGGCCCCTGGATATGCCAAAGCGCGTGGCCGTAAGCGGACAACAGCTCGACCTGCCGCGCGGGATCGACGTCGCCGGCCTCCATCCTGGCAATCGCCGCCTCGGCATGGCGGAGGAAATCGCCGGGAAGCGACAGGTGAAACCACAGGGGCGCGGCGGCGATCACCAGTTCGGTGGCGAGCAAAGGATCGCCGCTGCCTCCGGCCGCGCCGCTCGCCCACATGATGGCACTGCGCACATCGTCGATCTGCGCGCTATAATCCGCCAGCCATTCGCGTACCGCCTTTCCCTCCCAGGCGGCTGCGCTGCCCGCCAGCCGGCCGAGCAGGTAGCGGGCGTGATCCCGCCGCGCGCCTTCGTCGAAGCCGGCGGCGTCGAGCCGCGCGAGGCCGTAATGGCGGGTGGTGTCCAAGAGCCGGAAGCGCGCGCCGCGGGCGGCGGGGGCTGCCACCACCATCGACTTGGCAACGAGTTCGTCAAGCAGGTCCTGCGCCCCGTGACCGGATGGCGGGAGCCCGGTGCCCAGCGCTGCGGCCGCGTCTGCCGCGAAGCTGCCGCGGAACAGCGACAGGCGATCGAGCAGCGCGCGTACCGGCGGATCGAGCAGGTCGTAGCTCCAGTCCAGCGCGCCCCGCAGCGTGCGGTGGCGCGGCACCGCAGTTCGCCGGCCACGATTCAGCAGGGCGAAGCGGTCGTCCAGTCCCGCGGCGATCGCCTGGGGGGTCATGGTGTCGCTGCGGGCGGCGGCGAGCTCGATGGCGAGCGGAATGCCGTCGAGCCGCTGACAGATCTCGACGACGGCGGGCAGATTATCTTCATCGAGCCGGAAGTCGGCGTTCACGGCGCGGGCGCGATCCGCAAACAGAGCGGTGGCGGCGCAGGATGCCGCTTGCTCAAGGCTGTTGCGATCCGCGTCCCCCGGCACCTCGAGCGCGGCCAACCGGTGTACCCATTCGCCTTCGGCACGCAGCGGCTCGCGGCTGGTGGCGAGGAGAAGCAGGCTGGGCGCGGCCTGAAGCAGCGTCTCGGCCAGCGCGGCGGCGGCGTCCACGACATGTTCGCAATTGTCGAGCAGAATGAGCCCCGGCCGGTCGCAAAAACGGGTGGCGACGCGCCCGGCCAGATCGGTGCCGGCGCCCGGCAGCCCCAGCGCCGTCGCGAGCGTCACGGCCACGGTGGAACCCTCGCTGACCGGCGCGAGATCGACGAACCAGGCGTCCATCGCGTTCTGGTCGGCGACCCGCTGCCCGATCGCCAGCGCCGCCGTCGTCTTGCCGATCCCGCCCGGCCCCACCAGCGAAAGAAACCGGCGCGCGGTCACTTCCTCGACAAGTGCGGCGATCACCGGCTCGCGGCCGAGAATGGCACCGACCCGCGAGGGCAGCCGGGCGCGAGCAGCGTTAGCGGGAGCAGGCACCGCTAAGTCTTCGCGCAAAACCGGCACAGTGAGGCGGTAGCCGCGCCCCGCCTCCGCGACGATCAGCGGCTCGCCCCCATCCTGCCCGAGCGCCTTTCGTGCGGCGGAGAGATGGACCCGGATGGCGCTGTCGTCGATCGCTTGGCGAGGCCAGACACGCTCGATCAGCTCGTCGCGGGAGACCAGCTTCCCCTCGGCCTCCGCCAGCACCGCAAGCAGATTGAGCGCGCGGGTGCCGAGCTTCACCGGCACCCCCTCGCGCGTCAGGGTGAGGTGAGGAAGCTCGAGCACGAAGGGGCCGAACCGATATCGCGTCCCTGCCATTGCCGTGTTCCATCACCCTCAACGCTGCGTCGCGCCGCTGCCTAGCCGCGCGGCGGACAGGCGCAATAGCATCGTGCCCGGATCGGCCGATCACGTCGAGCGGCTGGCGCCGGCAAGCTGCACCGCCACCGCCGCCGCCGACAAGGCCGCGCCAAGGATCGACACCGCCGTCCAGCCGCTTGTGCTCCACGCCCAGGTTGCCGCGGCGGACCCTGCGGCCCCGCCCAGGAACATGGCGCCCATGAAGATCGTGTTGAGCCGCGCCCGTGCCTCCGGCCGCAGCGCGTAAACGATATGCTGGTTGGAGACGAGCGCGCTCTGGACACCGAAGTCGAGCAGGATCACCCCGACAACGAGCCCGGCCAGCGACGCCCACAGGCCAAAGATCGCCCAGCCGGCAAGCGCCAGCACCGCACCGAGCAGGATCACCAGGTGCGGACCGCGCCGATCGGCAACGCGCCCGGCGATCGGCGCCGCGAGCACGCCTACCGCCCCGACGACCCCGAAAAGGCCGGCCGCTTCCGCGCCCAGTCCGAACCTCGGCTGCTGCAAGCGCAACGCCAGGATCGTCCAGAAGACGCTAAAGGCGCCGAACAGCAATGCCTGCGTGATCGCCGCCTTCCGCAGCGGCGCGAATTCCCTCCAGAGCGCAGCCAGCGACCGGATCAGCGCACCGTAGCGCATGCTGCTGTCGGGCCGGCTGTGGGGCAGCCGCGCCGCCATTACCGCGCCGGCACCGAGCGCCATCGGAACGCCAAGCCAGAACATCGCACGCCAGCCGGCATGCGCTCCAACGAAGCCGGCCAGCGTGCGGCTGAGCAGGATGCCGCACAACAGCCCGGCCATGACCGTACCGACCGTGGCACCGCGCCGCTCGGGCGATGCGAGATGCGCTGCGAACGGGACGATCTGCTGCGCCACAGTCGATAGCACGCCGACCAGCAGCGAGGCGGCGAGCACGAGTGCCGGGCCGGGTGCCACCGCGGCGAGCGCAAGAGCAGCGGCAAGAGCCAGGAATTGGATCAGAATGAGGCGTCGCCGCTCCACCAGGTCGCCGAGCGGCACCAGCAAGAACAGCCCCGCGGCATAGCCTAGCTGAGTGGCGGTCGGCACCAGCGTGGTGAGCGGCCCCGGCAGATCGGCTTGCATCATGCCGAGCATCGGCTGGTTGTAATAGATATTGGCCACACCGACACCGGCGGCACCGGCCATCGCAAGGGTGAGCCCCTGCCCCCTCCGGGCATACGACAATGCACCAGCGCGTTCTGCTCTGTGTTCCACGCGAATTTCCTGCTTTAATCTCGTGTCGATGCAAAGCTGGACCTTCTCGCTTGACGAGATAAGTGGCGCCATCTGCAAAGCCGGCTTATCATTAGGCGATATGATCGAACTCGCCGACGTTACCGTATTCGTTCACGCGATCCGGCAGGGCAGCCTTTCCGCTGCCGGGCGGTGGTTGGGCCTGACCCCGGTCGCCGCATCGCGCAGGCTCGCCACGCTCGAGCAGGAATTGGGCGTTCGCCTAGTCAATCGTACCATCCGGTCGCTGTCGCTGACGCCCGAGGGCGAAGCCTTTCTGCCGCATGCGGAAGCGATGCTCGACCATGCCGAAGAAGGGCGCGCGGCGGCAGCCCCCGACAACGCGGGGGCGTCCGGCGTGCTTCGGATCGCCGCGTCGGTGCCGTTCGGCCGCAAGGTGGTGACACCGATGCTGGCGCTGTTCCTTGGCATGCACCCGCGCCTGCGAGTCGAATTACGGCTGAGCGATGCGCTGGTCGATATCGCTGGGGAAGGCATCGACATCGCGCTGCGGCTGGGAGAGCTGCGTGAGAACGGGCTGATCGCACGGCGGCTGGCGGATAACCCACGGGGCCTGTACGCCGCGCCGGCTTATCTTGCTGCGCACGGCACGCCGGCGTCGCTGAAGGATCTGCAGCATCACGAGTGCCTGTCAACACCAGCCACGACGCATTGGATCTTCGATAGCAACGGGCGCTCGGTACGCCAGGCCATCAAGGGTCGCTTCGTGGCCGACAGCGTCGAGGCGCTCCACGAGGCGAGCGTATCGGGACTAGGTATTGTTGGCCTTTCCGAATGGAACGTGCGCGAAGAAGTGGCGAATGGCCGGCTCACACCGGTCGCTCTGGCCGACGGAACGTTAGCGGATCAGGGCATCTGGGCCGTTCTAGCGAGCCGACGCCACCAACCAGCCAAGCTCCGCCTCTTCCTGGAGGCGTTCGGCACGTATTTAACCGAGTTCGGCCAGACCTTCCGTTCGGACCCGTGTCAGACGCCAGGCCGTCTCGAGAATCTCGGGTCGCCAATCGTGCCGAGTTCGACGCACTCACTTTAGCAACTCGCCAGATAGTGAGCTTGCGAAGGCAGCTTGCTCGGTCGGTCCCGTGGCGAGACTAACTTAACTCGCTGGATGGCAATCGGGCATGTTAACGGGAACCGCAGCTTCGTTGCCCCAGAAGGCGACGTTCAGCAACGCTCTGATCGTTCCCGTGCTATGCCGTTCGTTCACGCGTCTCTCTCCGGCGCATCAACCACATCCTGCAATCGTCGCTTTACCGGTTGGCTTACTATCGAGTGGTCGTTTCGGCGCTATGGAGATGAGTGATGGGTCACTCGTCGATTGACCCTGCCTTTCACGAACTTCGTCCTTGGAACGAAGGCCGGTTGGTCGGTGCAAAGCGAGCCCTGAAGCAGAAAACAGGTCTGGGCTATCCGCTTTTGGCGCGACCAGCACAGGCGACTAGGTGACCGGGCGCTGTTCGACTTCGCAATCGACAGCAAGCTGCGCGGGTGTGACGTGGTCAAGGTGCGGATCGGAGACGTAGTCTCGAGTGGGCGTGTTCGTGATCGCGCCATCATCGTTCAGCAAAAGACGCCGATCTCGCCATCGCGAGGTTCACTGGCACCATTAGCTCGGTGCGCTGTTCTTCTACATGGGGCAGCTGAAGTTGAACGAGGCGACCGCCACGATGCTGATCCCGATCTCCACCTTGCCGCCGAAAGCCGGAGCGTCAACAACGTAGCGAGGGCTCCTCAGGAAGCTACACCCGCTCTGAGGGCTGCGATGCTCCGGCGCAGCTCGTCAGTTCTGAATGGTTTGAGAAGCCGCGGAAAGTCCGGGGCGATGTCATCGACGTCGGAATAGCCCGATACGATCAGGATTGGCAGGTCCGGGCGCCTCAGCTTCGCCTTTCGAGCAAGCTCGGTTCCTGTCATCTCCGGCATCAGATGATCCGTGACGAGCAGGTCGATGCCCGGCTGATCGTCCAGTATGTGCTCCGCCTGCGCAGCGGAACTGGCTTCGACGACGGCGAAGCCGAGGCTTGCCAGCATGTCAGCGGTGCTTGCCCTCACCAGCGCTTCGTCATCGACCAGCAGCACCGTTGATCGGCCCGCTGGCTCGAGCATCTCCCTGGTAGCCGTCTCCTGCTGGCTGCTCGGGGGATCGGCTGCGGGAATGACGATCTGCACGAGCGTACCGGCGCCGAGCTGGCTCGTGATGCGGATCGTCCCGCCAAGTTGGGCGGCAAGGCCGTGCACCATCGAGAGGCCAAGGCCGGTGCCGCGCCCGCTGCCTTTGGTCGAGAAGAACGGCTCGGTCGCGCGCTCGAGGACGCTCGCCGGCATGCCCATCCCTGTGTCCTCGACCACGATCGAAACGTAGCGGCCAGGCTCTAGCTCGCCGTGCGTGTCGCCGCTCGTCTCCAACATCGCCACTCTGACGGACAGCTTGCCACCGTCCGGCATCGCATCACGAGCGTTCACCGCCAGATTCAAGAGTGCCATCTCCAGCTGATTGGCGTCTGCTTTGCCCCAGAGGGGCGCGAGCGGATGTTCGAAGTCGACGTCGATGCGTGATCCGACGGTGGTCTCGATCAGGCCACGCAGCGATTGCGTGAGGACCACGACATCCACCGCACCGATCTGCAACGGCTGACGACGAGCAAACGCCAGCAAACGCTGCACGAGCATTCTCGCCCGGTCTGCCGCTTCGATCGCCCCCCCTACAAGCCGGCCCGACCGCGGATCAGGAAGCCCGCGCTGTTGAAGCAGGTCGAGCGCGCCGACAATCGGCGTCAGCAGGTTGTTGAAGTCATGAGCCAGCCCGCCGGTGATCTGGCCGATCGACTCCATCTTCTGGCTCTGGCGCAATGCCTCCTCTGCCTTGCGCAATGCCTCGGCACGCTCGCGTTCCCCCGTGATATCGCGTGCGATGCTGTAGAAGCGATCGCCTTCCGGCACGGCCGTCCAGGACAACCACCGATACGAGCCATCCTTCGCGCGAAATCGGTTGATGAAGTTCGTCGTCACCTGTCCCGACGCGAGCCGCTGGTTCTCGCCCGCCGTTAGCGCCCGATCGTCGGGATGCTCCATCCACTCGGATGTTCGACCGACGAGTTCTTCCTCGCTCCACCCGAGCAACGTCGTCCAGGCGGGGCTGGCGGCAAGCCATCTGCCTTCCGAATTGGCGACGACGAAGGGATCATGCGAAATCGTCCACAAGCGATCGCGCTCCGCGGTGCGCTCGTCGACATTGTTCCTGAGCAGCGCGTTCAAACGGTTCAGTTCCTGCTCCGCGCGCTTCCGCTCGGTGATGTCCAGCACCGTCCCGGTATATCGAACCGCGGCCGCATCGATGCCTCCGCCCTCGAACACGGCGCGCCCGTGGACCAGCACCCACCGCTCCGCGCCGTTGGCATGGACGACGCGATATTCGAATGGCGCCGTGTCCTGAACCGCCGGACTCAACGCTCGCGCCATCTGCTCCTCGACGACTGGTCGGTCGTCCGGGTGCATGACGGCAAGGACATCCTCGATCACGCGTGGGTGTCCTTCGGGAAGACCGAAGATGATCCGCGCCTCTTCCGAATGCGTCAGAGTGCCGCGACGGATATCCAGATCCCAGATCCCGATCTGCGCCGCCTCGGTCGCCAGTGCCAGGCGATCCACGGTCTCTTGCAACAGCTGACCTGCGGACCGCTCCGCCGTGGCGTCGCGCACGATCCCCACCGCACGGACACAGCGCCCGTGGGCGTCAAAAATCGGCCGCCCTTTGGAGGCAATCCACCGAACCGAGCCGTCAGGGTGGACGACGCGATATTCATGAGTCGATGCTTCGCGCCTCCCTCGAGCAGCGATCAGGCTCTCCTCGTAAGCCTTTCGATCGCCGGGGTGGATCGTCTGTCGAACCTGCGCGATCGACAGTGGCCCCGCGACATGGTCGAGCCCATGCATCGCCTTGTAGCTATCGGAGACGTGACCCTGGTCCTCCGGAACATCCCAGTCCCAGGCGCCAATACCTCCCACCTCTTGCGCAAGGTTGAAGCGCTCTTCGTGCAGATCGCGAGCGGCAACGGCTTCGTCGAGAACCGCGCCAACCGCATCAATCTCGCGCAGCCCGCTCGCCTCGTAGCGGGGCGCGTCCCCGTCCCTGATGCGTAGCGCGGCTTCGCACAGGTGGTTCACCGCCTCGGTCACGCGCCTGGCAACCAGCAGCCCGATCGCACCCCCGATCAGCAGAAGGACGACGGCGCTCAGCAGCCCGAGGTATAGGGCCCTTGTCGCCGCCGCGGTGACCTGATCACGAGGCGCCGCGACGACGAACGTCCAGCCCGACCGCGGCGATTTGCTGAAGGCAGCGAGCGTCGCCTCTCCCGATAGCGCGGTGCTTTCGCGAATGCCTTCGCCGCGTGCGGCGATGTCGGCTCGAAGATCAGCGGTGGCGAGGTCTCCGATAAATCTCTCTGGATCGGCGTTGCGCCAGACCACCCGCCCATTCTGATCGAGGATGGTGCCGAACGTGCCCGCAGAAAGATGCTGCCGATCGAGCACGGACCGCAGAAAACGTGGTTTGAAGATAACCGAGATCACATACTTCGCTCGGCCATCGCGAACGACTGGCACATCGACGCACAGGATATGGTTGACCACCACCCCCCGGGTCAGATCACAAGTCCGGCTCTTGCCCTGATCGAGGACAGACCAGATTTGCCGTGGATAGGATGCGTGCGGGAGGGCGGCGCCCTGCGGCAAACGCGTATTTACGAGTTGCTGGCCATCGCGCTGCCCAACCACGATCCAGGCGTCGGGGTCCGCGAGAAGTTTGCGGGCGCGCGCGTCGAAGTGCGCCCAATCCGCTTCGTCGATATACCTCTTGTCCGCCAGCGCCTGCAATATACCTTCAAACCGCTCGAGCTCGCCGTCGATAACGAGACCGAGCGCGCGGGTGGTGGACAGAAGCTGCGCCTGTGTTTGAGATCGTCCGTATTGCGCCACTTCGTGCAACAGAATGGCTGCAGCAGCGCAGACCAACCCGACGAGCACGACAGCCATCGAGATCATGTAGCTTCGTAACGAGCGCAATCCGTTTGAACTTTCCCAACCCGAAGAAACGCAATGCCCCTTTTACCCCACTGGAACAACGCCAAGTTGGAGACGAAAAGCGCTCGCGGATGCCGTAGTCTTCGGTTTGCAATCTCCAGGTAGGTCTCGCGGGAAGCGGTCCTGCGGACCACCTCCCTGATTATTGGCTGAGCGCTACGGCCGCGGGCGGCTCCGATTGTGTCCGCCCGCGCTATACATCAGATCCGCAGTCCGAGCTGCGTCGTGGCCCGACTTTTCGTCGTCGACCGACATGAAGACCGCGCCGTTCTTCATACGCGGGTTGTAGTACTCCGCGTCTTCGTCGCTGACGCCGTGCTTCTTGAGCACTTCGTTGAAGGAACCGAATGCTGCGCCCGCAAGAGCGCCGATACCGATCGCTTCGGGAACCGCAGACGCAGCTATGGCGCCGGCCGCAGCAAGCGGCCCAACCCCGGGGATCGCCAGCGCAGCAACGCCTAAGCCGGCACCCAGCGCCCCTCCCCCGAGGATACCGCGAACTAAGTTGGTATGATCTTCGTCCGTGATGTTGCCGTCAGCGTCGGTCGTGGTCGTCGTGCGTCCGTGATGCGCAACCATCGAAATCGAGTCGTCCCGCACCCCTGCGGCACGCATGTCGTTCACCGCGCGGGTGGCATGATCGTGAGTGTCGAAAATGGCATGCGTTGGCATGGCTACTCTCCTTAGCTCTGCCGGCTTTAAACGCCGATCGCGCCCAGAGTTCCAAGCCTACTCGCCACGCGTGTTCACCAGCATTGTCGCGTTGCGCAACCACACCAGGCGTTAAAAGCCGCTCAAGTGAGTGCTAAGACCCACCAGGTGACATTCAGTAGTGCAGGTAGCTTCCCGACAGCAGGCGTCCATTCATGCAAATGGTCGGTAGTCATCGTGGGCGCCGATGAGGCTAAGTTCAAGGACGCGAAGCGCCTTCGGGACCTGCGTGACCGAGAGCGCTTCGGCCGTGTTGTCGCGACGGTCCACCTCTCGCGCTCATGCCGTGGCAAAGAGCCGGCGCGACACTGCCACTGCGTGCCTCCTACAGGCTCGTGAGCCTTCACGTGAATCGCGCACTACGATAGCTGCAAACCGAGCGAAAGCACCAGGCGGCGTGTAACCAGCGATGAGGACCGATTTGATAGGGCGTTCCAAGGAAGAGCGAGAGCTCGTCGGTTCGATCCAACTTTCGCCGATCGCTTCGATCGTCACCAATCCGAACCTAAGCGACAACCCGATCATCGCTGCCAACCACGCATTCGAGCAGCTCACCGGTTACGGCCTCGCAGAGCTTATCGGTCAGAACTGCCGGATCCTCGCCGGGCCGGAGACCTCGAACGCGGCGTCGGCAGCGCTCAGCCGCGCTGTCGCAAGAGCCAGCCCGGTGGTGGTTGAGTTGGTCAACTACCGCAAGGACGGAAGCACGTTCCTGAATGCCGTGATGGTGGCGCCGGTCTTCGACGATGGAGGCCGCCTCGCATATTTTGTCGGCAGCCAGATGGAAGTGAACGAGCGGCAAGCAGGGGCTGTTAAGGCTGCCGCCGCAGAGCGTATCAGCGATCTCACAGCACAGCAGCGCGCGGTCTTGCGGCTGATGGCGCGCGGCCTGCGCAATCGGCAAATCGGTGAGGCACTTGGCCTGGCCGAGAAGACCATCAAGATGCATCGAGGCGCCATGGTAAAGCGTCTAGGTGTGTCTTCGACGGCTGAAGCCATGCGCCTCGCGATCGAGGCCGGCCTGTAAGCGGCGCAGCCGCCTCGTTGAAAGAAGGCGGCACGCGATTCCCGTTGCACCCTCCACTTGACCCACTATGGACTTTGGTCTGGGGTGTTGAGCCGGGGGGCTATCACGGGATCAGATTTTGTCGACGTCCGAGTTTCAGAAGCAACCACCTGCCGAGACGTTTCAGCGGCTCGTCGACGCGATCACCGACTACGCGCTGTACATGCTCGACACAGAGGGCCGGATCGTGACCTGGAACGCAGGTGCCGAGCGGTTCAAGGGCTATGCCTCAGACGAGATCATCGGGGAGCACTTCTCGCGCTTTTTCACGCAGGAGGACCGCGATGCGGGTCTTCCGGCGCGCGCCCTTGCGACGGCAGCACGGGAGGGTCGCTTCGAGGCCGAGGGCTGGCGTGTGCGCAAGGACGGCACCCGTTTCTGGGCGAATGCCGTTCTCGATCCTATCCGCGACGATGCCGGCCGGCTGATCGGCTTCGCTAAGATCACCCGCGACATCACCGAACGCAAGGATCGCGAGCGGGCGCTGCGAGAAAGCGAGCGTCGCTTCCAGTTACTCGTCGGGTCAGTCGACGATTACGCCATCTACATGCTCGATACTCAGGGCCACGTGGCAACCTGGAACGCGGGTGCGCGGCGCTTCAAGGGATACGAGGCCGAGGAGATCATCGGCGAGCATTTCTCCCGGTTCTTTCTTCCCGAAGATCGGCGCGACGGCCTCCCCTCTCGCATCCTGAAGACGGCTGCCGAGAAGAAGCGATTCGAGATGGAGGGATGGCGGCTGCGCAAGGACGGCACGAAGTTCCTCGCGCATGTTGTCGTCGACGCCATCCACGAAGACGGGGACCTGGTCGGCTTCGCGAAGATCACGAGGGACATCACCGAAAAACGGCGCCTCGAGCAAGCGACCTACGATAGCGCGCTGCAGCTTCGCATGCTCGTTCAGGGTGTACGCGATTACGCGATTTACATGCTCGACACCCGCGGCAGGATCACGACCTGGAACTCTGGGGCCAGGGCGATCAAGGGCTATGAGGAGGAAGAAGTGCTGGGACAGCATTTCTCGCTCTTCTACACCGAGGAAGATCGCGTCCGGGGCAGACCGGTTACCGCGCTGGAGACCTCTCTTCGGGAGGGTAAGTTCGAGGCCCAGGCACAGCGCGTGCGAAAGGACGGATCGCTGTTCTGGGCTCACGTCTTGATCGACCCGATCTACAACGAGCTCGGCGAGCATGTCGGCTTCGCCAAGATCACGCGCGACATATCAGATCGCAAGCTGGTCGAGGCTGAGCTTCGGCAAACGCAGGAAGCCCTGCTCCAATCGCAAAAGCTGCAAGCGCTTGGCGAGCTAGCAGGTGGCATCGCGCATGATTTCAACAATATGATGACGGTGATGCGCGGCTCGGCTGATTTCATGCTGCGCCAGCCCGATCTGCCCGTCGACAAGCGAAATCGCTATCTGAACGTCATGTTGGAGACGGCAGAGCGAGCAACCAGTCTGACCTCTCAGCTCCTTGCATTCGCGCGGCGCCAGCCCCTTGAACCTGAGGTCGTCGACCTCAGCGTTCGCTTGGATGCACTGGGCGAGATGCTCCAGCGAACGCTCGGAAGCCTCTTCGAACTAAAGCTCGATCTCGCCCCGGCCCTGTGGCTCGTTGAGGTGGATCCGACGGGACTGGAAGCCGCTTTACTCAACGCGGTCCTGAATGCCCGTGATGCCATGCCGGGCGGCGGAAGGATCACCATCACGACCAGAAACGTCACCCGAGCTGGAGAAGACGGAGTCACGCTGTTGATCAGTGACACGGGCCACGGGATCTCGCCTGAAACGCTTCAGCGAGTGTTCGAGCCCTTCTTCACGACCAAGCCTACAGGTAAAGGCACCGGTCTGGGCCTGTCCCAGATCCATGGGTATGCCCTTCAATCAGGCGGATCGGCGAGTATCGAGTCCGAGGTGGGACACGGTACCACTGTTGAGGTTTGGTTGCCCCGAACGGCTAGGCAGCGCGAAAGGGCCCTTGTGCCCGCAGGCGACACCCAGGTGCCGGCGGGACTCAGGGTTCTCGTCGTAGAAGATAGCGAGCACGTCCGTTATTTTGCCCGCCAGCTCCTAGACGATCTCGGCTGCAAGGTCATCGAGGCTTCCAACGGAAACGAGGCGCTCGAGCTGATGAAGGCGCACTCCGTCGATCTGGTGTTCTCGGATATCGTCATGCCGGGGATGAACGGCCTCGAGCTCGCAAAGCGGATCAAGGAAACCTTTGAGGACGTACCCGTGCTCCTGGCCAGCGGCTACAGCAGCAAGCAGTTCATACCCAAGAACGAACGGGAGTTTCCGATCCTTCGCAAGCCGTACAAAATCGAGACGCTTGCCGCAGGAATCAATCAACTCGCGGGTACTATGCCCGGTCGCCGGCTCGACTGGAAGGCAAGTGAGCCGCCGTCGGTGAACGCGCAAATACGCGTTCCTTAGCCGGCGCCCTGGCGGCAGCGGAGACCCACAATCCGCCGCTCAGCCGCGTTTCAGCGCTCCCCAAAACCCGACGCTCGTTATTCGCGGCCACGCGCACAGCTACGCGCCAAAAGCTGACGGTACAGAGGTTCGGATGCCGGGCGCAAAGCGGCTGTTCGCCATCAGCCCCGGTGGCGTCTGCCGTTTTGACCTGAAGCCGCAGAATCAAGTGCTTGGTGCGTGGTCGAATGAATTCTAAACGAACGCGATGCCGACTTCTCACCTTCACCTGGACGACAGTCTCCCGGTTCCGAAGCCCGCACCGTACGAGGGCGCCTACCGTTGATCGGCTACCGCGAGATCGCCGCGCTGCGTGCCAAGGAGGAAAAGGAGCGCGAGCGGATCGCCCTGGCTGAACGCAAGGCCAAGCAGCCGCGCTTCGACAAAGGCCAGGGCGTGCGCTGCGATGAGCCTTCGTTCACGGGACTGGTCGGCCACGTGGTCGAGATGCGCGAGGGCAAGGCCGTCGTGTCGTTCGGCGGGCCGTTCACGTTCAACATTGCCTCTTGGCTGCTGCAACCAGATCAGCTATCCGATGTTCCTGTTTTGGCCGCATGAGCGGCTTCGGACCACGCAGAGCTAAGGGTGCCAAGCCAGCCGCGTCGTTCCCCTGAGCCGGCCGCATGTGCGGCGGGTGGACAGCGTGAGCTGCGCCCTCTCCAGTTTTGGTCGACCGTCTTACCCTTTGGCTGGTCCGCCTCCTCGTCCACCGGTCTGTCATCCTCTCCAGACCTGGTCGCTTGCGGCGAGGGAAGGTCTAAGCAGGGCGCCTAGGAAGGCCGTACAGCGCGCCGCTTCCTGATCGAGGCGCGGCAACCCTGCCTCATCGATCGCGCCTGCACGGCCCCTGCGTCAACCAGCCTGCCCCATGCCGGACCCATACCCCCACCCTTGGGTCCTTCCCGTCGATCCGGTCAATACGGGGGGCAGAGCGCGAAACTTTTCTAGCGCCAGGGCTGCCTAAGGGGGTTCCGGTTCCTCATGGCCACCGAAGCTGAAGTCGCCGCACACCTGGACCTAAGCGACCGCCGGGTGCGGGAGCTGAAGAAGGAAGGCCTTTTCGCCTCCGTCCAGCGCGCAGGCTACGATCTCGACGCATGCCGGCTCGCTTGCCGCCGACATGCTGAACGACCTCGGCTTCGAAGTCGTGGAAGCAGGCTCCGCCGAAGACGCGCTGCGGCTGCTGCAAACCGGTCGCAAGCCGGACCTGCTCGTCACCGATCACCTCATGCCCGGCATGAGCGGCGCCGAACTGGCGCAGAATGCGCGGGCGCTTCACCCGGCACTACCGATCCTTGTCGTCTCCGGCTATGCGGAAGAGGAAGGCATCACGCCGGACCTGCCTCGGCTCACGAAGCCATTTCGGAATGCAGACCTGGCTGCGAGTCTGTTGGCACTCCTTCCGCAGGAAACCTGATAGGTTCGAACCGCGATTACCACATCGGCTTACGGGCGCTATGCGGTCCACCAGCTACTGGTTCCGCCTGTGAAAGGAGGGAAATCAATGTTTCACCATTGACCCCTCTTCTGTCGTTCGTCTGACTCACTCGAGTGTGACCTCCTCCGGCAGGGCGGCATGTACCGCCCAGCCCGCGCTCGGTCGGAACTCACTCCGGCTGATCGAATGCGCAGCGAGGCTGAGACGGATCCGGTCTCCTCGGAAGCTGATTTCCGCGGGCTGCGAGTGTGACAGTTCAAGCGCGAAGCGCATCGGGATTCCCATTTCGCCGCCCCAAGCAGCCCATATAGCCGTAAGCCGATGCAACTCCGCTGTATCGCTGCGATAGAGCATCACGGTAAACACCCGGACGCACCTTGCGACGCGGAGCAGCATGTTGCGCGCCGCCGGGTCTGCGGAACCGTCCAGCAGCCAGAAGGGTACCACCAAATCAACCGCTTCGTCGACGGCGTCGGCCAAAACTGCCACCGCTTGCCCCCAGCGAGAAAAGGCGCGCGCGTCACCACGCCACCCGGGCCCGACATAGGGTTCGATGTCGAACTGGACGCCTCCTAGCCGGCCGTCCTGCGACGTGTTGTTCTGAAATGCGCGAATGGCCTGTGCCCTTCGGACCGCGATGCGGAGGCCGTGCCGGTCCACCATCTGCGGATCGCCTTCCACTGCGTCCACAAAGATCCCCGCAGCGCGAGCTTCATGAACGAACCGGTCTAGCTTGTGGGGATCACAGATCGCCCCGTCGATGATGCGCAACCCGACGAACAGCCGGCGGATGCCCAACTCGCGGGCGCGAGCCAAAAGCGGTGCGCCGCGCTGCTCCCAAGCGCCAGGATCCCAAATCCAGGTTGCCATGCCCTCGAACGGTCGCCGAGGCTGATCGACGATCAACACTATTTCCTAACTTTCGGTAATTACCGCGTGTGTTAACGATCAAAGGTGCGCCCGAGCGCGGCTATCAACAACCTGCGAACTCAGCGGAAACGAGGATGCGAAACCTACAACGCTGGACGCGACGATCCTTGATTGCGGCTCCGATCGGCGCTGCCCTCATCCTGCTTGTACTGACGCTTTCGGTGGCACGGGGCTTCGGGGAGATGGCGGCACTCCGACAGGAGGTGATCCGTTCCTACGAAGCACGTTCGGAACTCCAGCGCATCCTGTCCCTGCATCAAGACCTGGAACTCGGGCAACGTGGTTACGTGATCACCAGCGACGCGGTCTTCCTGGATCCTTACAGAGAAGCCAGCAACGAGTTGAATGCTACATTCCATCGGCTCGATGGGCGACTGGCAATGCGATCGGCCCTCCGTACGGACCTTCGCGCATTGCTGGACGAATCGAGTGCGAAACATCGTTTTGCGCAACATACCATCAATCTGACAGAGCGGGGCGACGTGGAAGCGGCCCGGCGGTTAGTGGCCGCAGGAGAGGGCAAGCGGCTGATGGACGCGATCCGCGGTCGCATTGCTCGCATTCAGGAGCTGGAGCGAGCCGAGCTCGGGCGACGTACCGAGGCTGCGGAAGCCGCGCGCAGGCGGCTTGAGGGCCGAACCATAGCGATGCTCACCCTTCTGCTGCTGATTACGGTAGCAGCAGTGGTGCTGATCGCCCGGAGCAGTGCTGCCCGCGCGGTAGCACTTCGGGCTGCCAAGGATCTAGCGGCCCGCAACGAGAGCATCTTCGAATTCGCCAACGACGGCATGATCGTACTGAACCCCAGCGGCAGCATCGAAAGCCTGAACCCTTCCGCGGCGCGTATGTTCGGCTATCCCGACAAGGCCTTGCTACGGCGTGACATTGGCACCTTGTTTGAAATCGCCCCGGATCGTGGGCGCTTGGAAACTTTCTTCACCCGGCTTGAAGGCCACACCGAGGGCCGTCTTCGTGACGTGAAGGAATTCGTCGGTCACCGGGCGGACGGCACGACCTTTCCTCTCGAGGTTTCACTCAGTCCGGTCCGGCTCGCAGACGTGACCCTCTTTCTGCTCGTGACACGTGACATCACGGATCGCCGCCAAATCGAGCAAATGAAGGGCGAATTCGTCGCAACGGTCAGCCATGAGCTGCGCACTCCGCTGACCTCGATCGCCGGCTCGCTTGGCCTGGTCACTGGCGGGGCCGCAGGCGAGCTCCCGCCGAAGGCGGCGCGCCTGGTGCAGATCGCGCAAAGCAATTCGGCACGATTGGTCCGGTTGATCAACGACATCCTGGACATCGAGAAGATCGAAGCTGGCCGCATGTCGTTCGACGTCCGCCCGATCGCACTCGACATGATCCTCAAATCCGCGGTTCAGGACAATTCGGGGTTTGCCACGCAATATGGCGTCCGGCTGGAACTTGCGCCGGTGCCCACAGGCGCGGCGGTACTCGCCGACTACGACCGGCTGATGCAGGTGCTTACCAACCTACTCTCCAATGCGATCAAGTTTTCGCCGCCCGATGCAGTGGTAACCGTCCAGGTGATCGCACTGGACCGGCGATATCGCGTCAGCGTGATTGATCGAGGCACCGGGATTCCGGAAGCATTCCGAGACCGTATCTTCAACAAATTCGCTCAGGCGGACGGCTCGGACACGCGGCAGAAGGGAGGGACCGGGCTTGGCCTGAGCATCGTACGCGAAATCGTCACTCGGCTCGGCGGGTCCATCACGTTCGATACGCAAGAGAGCGCTGGAACAACGTTCCACGTGGACCTTCCCGCCGCTGAGCTGCAGCGTGTTGCGGAGCTTTCTGTCGAGGGCGAGACGGCGTTCAAGGAACGCCGGTCGACAGAGTCCCTCCCGCATGTCCTGCACGTTGATGATGATCCCGACGTGCTACGGGTCTTGTCGAGCGCGTTCGAGGGGCTGGCGATCCTCCAGTCCGCAACCAGTGTTGAAGAAGCTCGCGCGTTGATCCGCCGAAAGACCTTCGATGCCGCGGTGCTGGACGTCGGCATGCTGGACGGTTCCGGCCTGGATTTGGTCCCCCAGTTGCGGCAGCAACAAAGGCGTATTCCGATCGTCGTCTTCACCGCGCAGGAGGTGGAGCAATGCCGCGCGCAGGATGTTGACCTGACGCTGGTAAAGTCCCGCGCCAGCCTTGAACGCTTGGTTGCCGAGGTGATGGAGCGGGTCAAAGGAGGCCAGAAGGAGCGAC
This sequence comes from Sphingomonas jeddahensis, assembly GCF_001981525.1. GTDB lineage: Bacteria > Pseudomonadota > Alphaproteobacteria > Sphingomonadales > Sphingomonadaceae > Sphingomonas > Sphingomonas jeddahensis. Next base: position 354,835 of record NZ_MPSB01000002.1, read on the forward strand.
CTGCATGACACGAATTCTCTACGTCGACGACGAGGCGGACATCCGCGAGGTCGCGCAGATGGCGTTGGAACTAGACCCCGATTTTGAAATTCGGACCTGCGCTTCGGGGGCGGAAGCGCTGGAGGCGGCGCCAGCGTGGCAGCCAGATCTCATCCTGCTCGACGTGATGATGCCGGGCATGGACGGGCCGACCGTATTCGCTCGGTTACAAGAGGAACCCAGCACGGCTAGTATTCCGGTTGTGTTCATCACGGCACGCACGCAGTCTCATGAAGTCAGCGCCTATCGCAAGCTCGGAGCGCGCGGCGTGCTAGCCAAGCCCTTCGATCCGATGACTCTCTCCGATCAGGTCCGCGAGCATTTGAGGTGACTCGCTTTGAGGACCGGCTAGCAATCCTGCAGGAGCGCTTCGTCATGCGTGCGGCCGAAGAAGCGCGGCAGGTGGAAACCCACCTAGCGGCTGGCGAGTGGAGCGAGTTGCGTGCGCTTTGCCATGGTCTGGCTGGCCGTGCCGGAATGTTCGGTTTCTTCGAGTTGGGAGCGATTGCGCTACGGGTCGAGCAAGTGATCGAAGCGGACGCCACGCCAGAATTAATTCGGTTGTCAGGGAGCGAGTTGCTGGCCCAGCTGCGCGATGTCGCTCACGAGCGTTGAAAGCCCTTTCGCGTCATCGTTCCCCAGCCCTGCTTCTTGCGCGCGAACTGCCACCAGCCGCGGAGCCGCCAGAAGTTGTTGAGCTGACGGTAGCCGAAGTTCTCGAACACCGCGACAAGCGTCAGCAGTGCAAGGTCTCGAGCTCGGGGAAGGCGTCTGAGTTGCACTTCCTCCAGCACAAGGGACGCCACGCTAACGAACACGCCAAAGGTGAACACCAGGGCGACGAACGCCAACAGATAATCGAACGAGATCAACCCAAGCAGCCACAGCGGCGGCACCAGCGCGTAGCCAGCGACTTCTACCAGCGGTCCCAGCACGTCGACGATCAGGATCTGTCCGAAGCCGACGAAACCGATGCGCCCGTACTTCGGGTTCAAGAACATGTCGAAGTGCTTGCGGAATGTCTCCAGCGCCCCGCGCTGCCATCGCGCGCGCTGGTTGCCCAGAATTTTAAGGCTCTCGGGCGCCTCGGTCCAGCTTACGGGCTCCGGAATATAAGCGATGCGATAGGGGCGCTTCTGCTCGCGCATGTGGCGGTGGAGCTTGACGACGAGCTCCATGTCTTCGCCAACGGTGTTGTGGCTGAACCCGCCCACATCGAGCACGGCGCCGCGGCGGAACACGCCAAACGCACCTGAAATGATCATCAGCGTTCCCATACGGCTCAAGCCGAGCCGAGCCATCAGGAACGCGCGCAGATATTCAACGACTTGCACCAACGCGAGCAGGTTGCGCGGCAAACCTGCCCGGATGACGCGACCGCCGTCCACGTGACAGCCGTTCGCGATACGGATCGTGCCGCCTACAGCGATCGTGCGCACTGGGTCATCGACAAACGGGCGGACGACTCGAATGAGTGCGTCGGGCTCAAGCAGCGTGTCCGCATCGATGACGCATACGAGGGGCGATCGCGCGAGATTGATGCCCGCATTCATCGCATCTGCCTTGCCGCCGTTGACCTTGTCGATCACCAGCAGCCGGGGCACGTCATCGGCCGCATATAGTCCGCGCAGTGGCTTACTTTCCAACGCTTGATCGTGATACCGCTGCACCGGCACCAAGCGATAATGGTCGATCAGCCGCTGCAAGGTGGCGTCCTTAGAACCATCGTTGATGACCACCACCTCGAAGTCCGGGTAGTGAAGTGCCAGCAGGGCATCCACGCTCGCGATGATCGTGAGCTCTTCATTGTAGGCGGGCGCAATCAGCGCGATCGGCGGGGCAAGCTCGCTGTAGCGCTGCCACAACACGCTCGTCGATGAGAGCGGAGGCCGCTCATGAAGGGCGACGCCGGCAAATACCAGCTGCACTAGGTTGAAGAGCACCTGGATCAGTCCGACCAAGATGATGACCAGCGTGATCAACTCGGCCGCCGCGAAGGACCAGGGCGGGAAGTCGATCATCCCGCAAGTCCCCGCTCGGCGAGCACGGTTGAGGCGGCGGCGCGCGCTCGTTCAGCTCCTGAACGGGTCACCTCTTGAAGGCGGGCTATGCCCGGCTCGCCCAACAGGATCAGCGATTCGGCGGAGCGGAACCGCACCCACCATTCGGGATCGTCGAGCAATTCGGTCAGCCGATCGGCGCTCTCCTTCAGCAGGATGCGGCCGGCTGCCCCCGCAGCGGCGGCGCGCGCGGGCATCGAGTGGCTGCCCAAGCCGCGGAGCACCGCCGGGCGTGCCGCGGGGTGGCCGAGCTTTCCCAGCGCATGGAGATACCGCGGCAAAGCTTCCGAACTGTCCTCTGCTGCAAGCGCCAACTCAGTGATCACGGTCACCAACGAGAAATCGCCGCTGGTGGCCAACGCTTCGAGAGCCACCAGGCGGAGGCTTGTGCTGCACGCATCGTCGAGCACCAAGGCTCGGATCTCATCGGGCCGCGTCTCGGCTATTTGTCTGAACAGACTGACCGCTGTCAAAGAAGCTTCCGCAGTGCCGAGGCCCAACTTCTTGATCAGTTCGCCTGCCTCCGGCGGCTGAGAACTTGCTCCGAGTGCCAGTGCGGCGGCCAGCCGAACCTCCCTGCTGCGATCTTCCAGGGCGCGGTACAGCGCGCGGCGGGCTTCAGGCTGGTCGAACTGGGACAAGCCCTGCGCCGCCAGCACCCGGGTCCGCCGCGAGCCCCACTTTAGACGCCGCATCAACTGCTTGGGAACGCCGAGCGCATCGGCCTTGCTCAAAAACGCGGCTCGCTCCTCACCACGCACCATGTCGATCAACTCAAGCGTGACCTCCGCGATAACGTCACGATGGACGCCCAGTAGCGCCGCCTCGTCAGCGCGTGCGCTGCTGATCAGGATCGGCACCAGTCGACGCCGTTCCGCCCGGCGCTGCCGTGCCCGCCGCACGATCAGCAGGCGCGCTACGATCAGCACCAGCATGACCGCCACCGCAATGCCGGCAAGCAACAGCGAGGCCGTCCATAAAAGCTGAAGGAAGCTCAAAAGCGAAGACCAAGCCCAAGCCCGAACTGCGTGCGATCTGAACCGGTCGCCCGATCCTCGTGCGCGATCGAAGCGCGCAAGGTGGTGGCGGAATCGACGTCAATGCTGATGCCAGCAAAGACGCTCCGTACCGGCACCACCCGGCCTTCGTCCGTGTCGGGGGCATCGCTGTAGCCGGCGAAGACCCGCACAGGCTCCACAACCTGCAGATCTCCCCGCACGAGGTAGCCGGAGCGATGGGCGCCACGTTCATCGAAGAGGTTGATCCACCGACCGGTCAGCCAGGCTGCGCCGCCGAGATACTGTTCGATCCCGGGCGTAACGCTTTGCACCTCCCCGTTCGCGAAGCTCGACTGGCGAGCATCCAACGTCAGAACCGTGGCGTTGCCTCCACCGCGCACCCGCAGCGATCCGCCCGCGCCGATCTGCCAGCGTGGCCGGAAATCGGCGTCGATGGTCGTACCGACCGAGACATAGGCGCGGGCTTGGTCCGAAAGGCGCTGCTCCACGGCTGCTTCGATGTAGACGTCGTTGATGCCGAAGCGCCGGGCATATTCCACGCGTCCAGTCACCGCCGCCCCCGACGCGGCCTGGTAACGCAATTGTGCGGCCGCCTCTTTCCAGTCGGGTTGCGGTCCGGTCAAGCTGCTGTGGCTCGTCTCCACATCAAGCCGCAACCGAGGACCGCTCGCGCGAGGTGCGAGTTGTACGCGCAGCGCGGCGGCCTCAGGGTTGTTCGCAGGCACGGAGCTAAGCGCCGCCAAAGCACCTGCGGTGTCGCCGCGCCGCTGCGCCACCCGTGCCAGCCCGATGTGCGCGTCCGTGTAGTCCGGCGCTTGTGCTAGAGCCGCAGTGAACGCTCGCTCCGCCGCGTCAAAGTCACTTCGGGCAAGCTGGGCTAGGCCCAGCTGAACTCGTGCGTCGACATTGCCGGGATCCGACGCGACAACCGGCTCTAGCAGACCGATCGCACGATCAGGGTCTCCGGCCAGTCGCGCCTGCACCGCCGCCGCATAGGGGGACTGCTGTGCTAGTGCGGCAGCCGGCGCGGCCGCCGCGACCAGAAGTACACTGATGAGGCGCATCATCGAGGCTACGCGATCAGGCGCTGGAGCCGGGTCATCAACTCTTCAGGCAGGAAAGGCTTAACCAGATAGTCATTGGCGCCAAGCTCCAGCGCGCCAACTATGTCCTTTTCGCCCTTCCGCGCTGTCAACATGAGTACGGGCACCTTCTCAGTCTCCGCCTTTGAACGAAGTCGACGCAGTACCCCATAGCCGTCCAGCACCGGCATCATTGTATCCAGCACGATGACATCTGGCAGGCGATCACCGACGGCGTTCAGGGCCGCACCGCCGTCGCGGGCGATCGTCACGTCGAACCCACGTGCGCGCAGCCGATACTCCAGCAGATCGACGAGAAGCTCATCATCATCACAGACGAGTACGGATTTGGTCTTTGCCATTGAGGTACCTTCGGATCGGCCCAGCTGGAGCGAAAATCAGCGATTTCCGAGCGATCACGTCAGGCTAGCGCGTTCAAGGTTAACACAAAGTTTCCGGGACAGAGAGACGATCGGGCAGCCCGCGAACCCTGACATCAACGGTCCGGGCAGATGGTCACCTGCCCCTCAGGCCGCCTAAACGGCGAGGGCAAAGTGCGGAGACAAAAAGTTGTCGGCCGCTTATCGGCCTCGATCGCGCTGCTTGTAGAGGCGGCCTGCTCGTCGATCGAACGTCCGCATCGGCTGTCTTGCTGTCATTTCGGAAGTGCATCGGTGCGGACAACATTGTCCCCAATGTCGGTCGTCGTCGGTCGCAACTCAGCGTTCTATAAACAAAACGACCGGCATTCGAGCGCGTAGCTGCCGGGCTGCTTTGCCCCATGCGATCGCATCCTATGACGAGCACGGGCACATCCACACTGCCGAAACGCGAGCAGGCGCGCACCGATCTCATCGAGCGCGGGGACAAGGACAGGCAGGCCGCACCTGCAACGAGCCGCATCATCCTCACTCCAAACCAATGATGAGGTGCAGGCGATCAACCAGAAAGCGCGCGACCTTGTTCAGGACGATGTCGCCGACCGTCGAGTTGCATGGTGACCCGAGCGCGCCCCCCGACGCGGGCGTCGAACAGGCGACAAGCCGACCGCGCGTAGGGAGGCGGTAGCGGATACCCGTCTTCCTAAGAAGCGCCGCGCTTCCCGCCAGCGGCGCATTCGCGTCCCCTTCCAACTGAACGAACGTCCTCTTTTTGCGATCGAGACCCGAGATCGGACAGGCCGCTCCCCACCCAAAGCGGAATGGCCGCTTCGAAGCACCAAACCCGCGTTAGCAGCCCTTTGTTCATAGGTAATCTATGACCAGCGCGTGGCATCTGAGCCTAGCCGGAGGCCATCGACAATCGGTTGATGCCCGAGCTTGTGAAACGTCGGCACCAGCCTTGATTACAGATCGCCGCCGCTCACGCGGCGGAATTTGCGCGACGTCCGCGCAGGCGTGTTTCGATAATCTCCGCGACCGCCGGGGGGACGAACCTCGCCCACAGCGGGTCGGACGCGCGTATGAGGCGTCGGATCTCCGTCCCGGAGGTGACTCGCATGTTGTCCGGGACGGAGAGGTCCAGGATCTCCTTCGCCGATGCGACCTACGCGGAGGTGGAAGCGGGGAAGCTGGGCGACGACTGGCTCCCGATTCTTGATATTCTGCGCTCGTGGGAAGAGGGCGGGTTGTGGGTGATGGCATATGCTCGCTGACGGTGCCTCCCGGTAGCAGCATGGGATTGCGCTGGGCGTTATTCACCGCCTGCGCCGAGGACCAGCGGACGGTCCCTCGTTAATCGAACATCCGCAGCAGCGGGGGTAGGCGACACTCCTTCCGCCCTGACGCTAGCGAATGAGAGTGCATGTGTTCGCCCTTAGCTTCCCATGCTCCGAGTATGACCCCCTCGAACATGACGCGGCTTACCTCGTCGCGCTAAGTCACGTAGATCGTGCCCTTGTAGTCTGCGAGTTCGGTGATCGCACCGTCCCAAAGGCGCCGATACTTGTGACTAAGGTTGCGCACAGTCGCGTCGGCATGACCCCAGACCTGATTGAGCCTTTCAATCCGCATGTCTGCTTCGCGCTCTGCAATGAGTTTTGGCGCGGCAGGGAGCGTGTCGAGGCTGTTCTCGCCGTTCACCTCGTTGCCATACTGGAAGCTCAGGGTGCTGATGTAGTCGGCGGTGGTCACGGGCTTCTCCAGACCGATTCGTTCCCAGCGTAGGGGAGCACAAGCACGATCGGGAGAACAATGAGCGCAACGCAAGTCTTACACAGCCCGTACACGGCGCCCGTACACGAAAACGGGCAGCTCTCGCTGCCCGCTTAACCCACCGCAATTGCTTGGTTTTCTTGGTCGGGGCGACAGGATTCGAACCTGCGACCCCCACACCCCCAGTGTGATGCGCTACCAGGCTGCGCTACGCCCCGACCGAGACGCGCGGCCCTACGCGGGCCGCGCGGGTTATGCAAGCCGTGATCAGATCAGCTTGCGCCAATGCTGCCCGTCCCAGGCGTCGATCGACATGGCGGCGGGCGAATGTGCCCGCAATGCGCGGCCGAACGCCTTTTGATGCTCGGCCTGGCCGTGTGCGCCAAGCGCCTCGGGGCTGGCCCAGCGTTCTGCCACACGCACCAGATCGGGATCGGCGGCGTCGAAGGCGAAGCTATACTCCTCGCAGCCATCCTCAGTTTTCACCACGGCCGCGTGATCGGCGAACAGTTTCGCGGCCTTCGCACCCTCGCCGTCGCCCAGCTTGATCGTGCCCATCACCAGGATCGTCATTATCCCCTCCTCCTTCATTGTTGCGCGGCTTCCTTAACACGGCAGCGCATTGCGCCAAGGGCGCGGCGATGGTAGCGGCGCACGCTTCAAGACGGGGTCCGCGTGCGGCCCCCGTGACCCATGTGCACGCAAGGACGGCATGTTCATCTCTCCAGCTTATGCCCAGACGGCCGGTGCCGCCGGATCGCAGGGCGGCCTCGCCAGCTTCATCAGCCTCGCGCCGCTCGTTCTGGTTTTCATCGTCTTCTACTTCCTGATGATCCGCCCGCAGCAGCGCCGCATGAAGGCGTTGCAGAATGCGGTGGCCGCGGTGAAGAAGGGTGACAGCGTGGTCACCGCCGGTGGCCTGGTGGGCAAGGTGACCAAGGTGGAGGACGCGATCGTCGAGGTGGAGATCGCCCCCAACACCCGCGTGCGCATCGTCAAGGCGACGCTCGCCGAGGTGACGCCGCTGGGTTCCAAGCCGGCTAACGACTAAAAGGCACGCGGCACACATGCTTGATTTCCCGCGCTGGAAGGTCGTCTCGATCTGGCTGACGATCATCGCGCTCGTCGCCCTGGCGATCCCCAGCCTGATCCCCCAGCGGATCACCGATAGCTGGGGGTTCAACCCGCCGCGCATCAACCTTGGCCTCGACCTCGCCGGCGGCAGCTATCTGCTGCTCGAAGCCGATGTGAAGGAAGTCGCCGCGAACCGCATCGAGGCGATGCGCGAGCAGGTGCAGACCGAGATGCGCCGGCAGAAGCCGCGCATCGAGATCGGCGACATTTCCACGCGGGGTGGCCGCCTGTCGTTCCTGCTGCGCGATCCGAGCCAGGTCGATGCGGCGCGGGAGCGGCTGCTGGCAATCACCGGCGGCGGCGTCGGCCTGACGGGCCAGCGCGAGTGGGATCTTCAGGTCGTCGATACCAGCCGCATCGTGCTGACGCCGACTCAGGCCGGCCTCACCCAGGCTGTGGACACCGCGATGGGCGATGCCACCGAGGTGGTCCGCCGCCGTATCGACGAACTCGGCACGCGCGAGCCGACCATCGTGCGCCAGGGCTCCAACCGCATCGTCGTCCAGGTGCCAGGGCTTCAGAACCCGCAGGCGCTGAAGGACTTGCTCGGCAAGACTGCCAAGCTCGAGTTCAAACTGGTCGACGAAAGCGCCTCACCGCAGCAGCTGGCCAGCGGCCAGGCGCCGGCGGGAAGCCAGATCCTGCCCTATCCGACAAACCCGGCCGGCATTCCGGTGATCGCGGTGAAGCGCTCGGCGATCCTGACCGGCGACCAGCTGACCGACGCACGGCAGGAATTCAGCCAGCAGACCAATGAGCCGCAAGTCGCGATCACCTTCGACAGCCAGGGCGGGCGCAAGTTCGCGCGGGTAACGACGGAGAACGTCAACAAGCCGTTCGCGATCATCCTCGACAATCAGGTGATCTCGGCCCCCAACATCAACGAGCCGATCATCGGCGGCCGCGCGCAGATTTCGGGCAGCTTCACCACCGAAAGCGCCAATGCGCTGGCAATCGCGCTCCGCTCGGGCAAGCTGCCGGTGACGCTGAAGGTGGTGGAGGAATCCACCGTTGGGCCGGACCTTGGCGCCGAGTCGATCCGGGCTGGCACGCTCGCCTCCGCAGTGGCGGTGGCGCTGGTGGTGGCATTCATGCTCGTCACCTATGGCCGGTTCGGAGTCTATTCCAACCTGGCCGTCATCATCAACGTGTTCGTTATCGTCGGCGTGTTGGCGCTGATCGGCGGCACGCTGACGCTGCCCGGCATCGCTGGCTTCGTGCTCACGATCGGCACCGCGGTGGACAACAACGTGCTGATCAACGAGCGTATTCGCGAGGAGCGGCGACGCGGGCGATCGGTGATCCAGTCGGTCGAGCTCGGCTATACCGAAGCCAGCCGCACGATCTTCGAGGCGAACATCACCCACGCCATCTCGGGCATCATCATGTTCCTGCTGGGCTCGGGCCCGGTGAAGGGCTTTGCGGTGGTGCTGCTGATCGGCATTGCCAGCAGCGTGTTCACCGCCGTGCTCTTCACGCGTATGTTGACCGCGCAATGGCTGCGACGCAACAAGCCGAAGACGATCACGATATGATCGCCTTCCCTGTCGTGCTAATCGTCACCTCAGCGCGTGCTGAGGTCTCCCTGCTGCTTAGCGTGCCCTTTCGGCACAAGATCCCGGCTCTCGCCGGGATGACGGGTTGAAATCATGAAGCTGCTGAAACTCGTCCCTGACGATACCAACATCGATTTCGTCCGCCTGCGCGGCTGGGCGTTCGGCCTGACCCTGCTCCTGTCGGTGCTGGCGATCGGCATTACCTTCACCAAGGGCCTGAACTTCGGCGTCGATTTCGAGGGCGGCCTGATGATCGAGGAGCGGTTCGCCTCGCCGCCCGACCTCGACAAATTGCGCCAGGTAGTGGGCGCACAGGGGCTCGGCGAGGCGTCGATCCAGCAGTTCGGCGATGCGAAGACGCTGACGATCCGCCTGCCGGTGCAGCAGGGCGCCGACGAGGGCGCCACCAATGCCGCAGTGAAGAAGGTTGAAACGGCGGTGGCGCAGGCGTTCCCAGGCGCGACGTTCAGCCGCTACTCCACCATCTCGGGCAAGGTTTCGGGCGAGTTGATTCGCAACGGTATTCTCGCCGTCGTGTTGTCGGTGCTGGGCATCGGCCTGTTCGCGATCGTCCGCTTCGAATGGCAGTTCGGCGTGTCGACCATCGCGGCCATCGTGCACGACTTGATCATGACGCTAGGCTTCTTCGCGCTGACCCAGTTCGAATTCGACCTCAACATCGTTGCCGCAGTGCTGACCATCATCGGCTATTCGATCAACGACAAGATCGTGATCGACGACCGGATCCGCGAGAACATGCGCCGCTATCGCAAGATGGATATGCGTGAGATCGTGAACCTTTCGGTCAACGAAACGCTGCCGCGCACGGTGATGACCACCGTCACCATCCTGTTGGCGCTCGGCGCGCTGCTGTTCCTGGGTGGGCACGTGCTGCGCGGCTTCACCGCGGCAATGATCCTGGGCATCGTCGTCGGCACCTATTCGTCGATCTACGTTTCCTCCTCACTGCTCATCTCGCTCGGCCTGCGCGCCAATCCGGCGCCGACCGCGCCCGGTCGCGGCGGGATCGAGAATGCGGAGCGCATCGGCCCGCGCGGGGAGTGATTCAGGCGTGAAGATCAACCGGGAGCGCGACGGGGGCGGGCCGATCATCCGCGGATTCACCCGGACTGGCTTTCGCCTCGACGAAGAGACAGTGCTCGAGGCTGCGCTGCTGACGATCAGGGAAGCGCGAGCTTGGTCCCCGCCCCCGCTCACCGCGCTGGACGAAGGCGCATTGGCAGCGATCCTGGAACCAGCGCCGGAGTTTGTGCTGATCGGTACAGGCGCGAACCTCGCGCGGCCACCGCGCGCGCTGGTCGATGCGCTGGAGGCCCGCGGGATGGGGGTGGAGCCGATGGACAGCCGCGCTGCCGCCAGGGCTTGGGGCGTTTTGCGCAGCGAGGGTCGCGAGATCGCCGCGGCGTTGTACCCGCTGGAGGCGTAACCCCTCGCCCGGTTTAGGCGCGCGCGGGCCCACATCATGTCCTCAGCGTCTGATATAGTCGTCCATACAGCGCGGGCATGGGCGCCGTTCAATCAGGCGCGAACGGCTGGCCTTTCGATACGCGCCGTTATGCTGAGCTTGTTTCGCTATCCACCGTGCAACGACCCGGCGGAATAACGGGTCCTGCGGCACGTTCGCGTGACGGCGGCTGAGCAGAACAGCCGCTGCCTTTCACTATCGTCATCAACGCCGCACGTACGGCGAAGGGCGCTGCCCCTCCCCTCGCAAGAAGGGAGGGGGACGGTCATCACGCGGCCGCCGGGCGCCGGGCGAATATGCCGAAACCGGCGATGATCGCGTAGCAGATCACCGGCAGGACCAGCGCAAAGGCAAGGCTGCCCGAAGCATCGGCCAGTGTGCCGTAGAGCGGCGGGACCACAGCGCCGCCGACGATCGCAGTGGCGATCACGCCCGAGCCCTCGGCGGCGCGCTTACCGAGTCCTTCCGAGGCGAGGCTGAAGATCGTCGGGAACATGATTGAATTGGTCAGCCCCACCGCGATCAGCGCCCAGCCCGCGGCCGCGCCACTGGTGTTGGCCGAGAAGACGATCAGCGCGATGCCGATCGCGCCGGCGATCGCCAAGACCTTGCCCGGCGAGGCAACGCGAAGGATGCCGGAGCCAATGAAACGGCCGAGCAGCGCGCCCCCCCAATAGAAAGGCACATAGCTGCCGGCGGTGCCCAGCGGCACGTTCCAGACGGTGGGTTGGGCGAGATAGACGACAAGGTTGGAGCCGATCGCAACCTCCGCGCCGACATAAAGGAAGATGCACAGCACGCCGAAGGCGAAGCGCGGGCGTGCCAGCAGCGTCAGCGGGTGGAAGATGGAGCCGCCCTGCTCCTGTTCCTCGTTCAGCCGGTTGCGGCGAGTCCAGACGACCCCTGCGATGACCAGCAGCGCGACAGCGAGACCGATATAGGTGTGGACGATCACGCGCGAGGATTCGACGCGATAGGCATCGAGCGCAGCCCCACTGAGCGCCGCCGCGCTGACGCCAGCGAGGCCGCCGAGGATCAGCGTCGAGCCCACATAGGGAAAAATCGTCGTACCGAGCGAGTTGAACGCCTGCGCAAAAGTGAGCCGGCTGCTCGTCGTGCTGGCAGGCCCGAGCAGGGATATCAGCGGGTTGGCGACGACCTGCACCACCGTGATGCCCGCGCCGAGCACGAACAGGGCGAGCAGGAACATGCCGAACGTCGCCGAGCTGGACGCCGGGATGAACAGCAAACAACCGACCGTCATCGTGAGAAGGCCGATCGACGCGGTGCGCATATAGCCGGCGCGGCGGACAATCGCGGCGGCAGGCAGCGAGAACAGCAAATAGGCGAGGAAAAAGGCAGAGTTGACGAGGTTCGCCTGGGCGTGGCTGAGCGTGAACAGCTCCTGAAGCTTCGGCATGACGATATCGTTGAGGCTGGTGATGCCGCCGAAGATGAAGAACAACGCAAAGACGAACCAGCGCAAGTCCGGCGCATCGACGTGCGCGCCCTCAGCGGCGTCTGGCAATGGGTCGGCGCTGTTGGCGGTGCTTGCGCCGTGAGCAAAGGCCATCGAGAAAATCCCCTCCGTGAACGTGTAACCGTTTACCGTGAAAAATCGGCGGGGCAACGCGTCACTGATCGCGCGGGTACCACCATTGAACGGTGACGGGGAATGGCGTCCACGCGCCGGTGCGGATGCCGGCAAAGCGCAGGGCGTCGCCGATCCAGGCGTTGCAGGTGCGAATCGCGCTGTAGCGCCCCCGGGCGGTGTAGAAGACGTCATAGCCGAAGTAGCCGCGATGATGCGGGCCGCCGCGGACGAGCGACGCCTGGATATAAGCAGCGAGGCGGCGATACTCAGCCGGCCGGACCGTCAGCCGCCGTAGCTCACCACCGGGTGGCGGACGCGGAACGTGATCGACGTGGACCAAGGTGTTTCCGCTACCCACTGCGGCGGCGAGGACGGTGGAGAGTTTCAGATCGGCCCACGTTGGCGTGTGGAGGTAGAAATCACGCTCACCCCAGCCGACCGAGATGTGATCGTGACCGGCGTACCGCGAGTCGGCGAGGTCGCCGGCAGGGAACACGCTGCGCCAGTCCACCCCCGCGGCCTGCTTGGGCATGACGATGCCGGTGTGAACGCCGTTTGATTCGATATAGAGCGTAACGCCCTGCGCGGGCGCGAACCAACGGGCGTTGCTCGTTATGGCGCCCCCAAATAGCCCGGCGAGCGGATAGGCGAGAATGACCGCGGACGAACTGACCAGAACCTTAGCGACGCGGCGGTGCATGCCACGCCCGGTAGCACGTCCCCGGACGTAGAGCAGCGGGCACATTGTTCCTCCACATGCGGCGCTCAGACCGGCATCAAGGAACCATGACCATCGACCGAGCTGGCACCGCGATTCGCCCCCTGGAGCGTCATCACCTGTCGGCCGCGCTCGAGATCCAAGCTCTGGCCTACCCGGCGGCATTGCTGGAGCACGAACGGGCATTTGCAAGCCGGATCACGCTGGCAGGCTCATGCTGTCTGGCCGCGACGCGCGACGGCGTTCTGATCGCTTATCTGCTTGCCCATGCCTGGCCTTCGCGCGCGCCGCCGTCGATCGGCAACGTGCTCGCTGACCCGGTCGTCGGCGAGGTGCTGTTCATCCACGATCTGGCCGTGTCGCTCACTGGCCGCGGCACTGGCGTGGGGCGACAGTTGGTGTTGCGTGCGTTCGATCTGGCGGCGCGCGACGGCTTGGAGCGTGCCGAGTTGATCGCGGTCGAAGGGGCCGCGGGTTATTGGCAGCGACTGGGGTTCACCAGCCCGGAGGTTCCAGCCGAATCTGCCGGAAAGGTTGCGGCTTATGGGGCTGCCGCTCGCTGGATGGAACGCGATATCGAGCGGCGGAACTGAGTAGCCACCGGCTGCGAATGGGCAGTCTCACCATAACGAAACGGCCGCACCACCGGGCACGGCCGTTAATCGCCAGCGAGACTCTTGCCTCAGTTTGGGCGGCCGAGCCCTGCGATAGTGCGATCGACCAGAGGACGATCCGCATCCGGCCCAAGCCGCTCAGCAATCAGCTTGGCGGCGGCGCCGGCGGCAGCGGCGGCAGTCCTGGCGCGAACCTCGTTGATCGCCGCGCGCTCGGCGGCAGCGATCTTGTCCTCGGCCATCTTGGCGCGGCGGCCGACCAATTCGGCGGCGTCGGCATTCGCCTTGGCGACGATCACTTCGGCCTCATGGTTAGCCTGCGCAGCCATGTCGGCAGCGGACTTTTCCGCGTCGGCGATCTTGCGGGCATATTCGTCCCGCAGCGCCTCTGCCTCTGCGCGGAGCGTCCTGGCCTCATCGAGCTGGCGACGAATGTCGGCGATCTGCTTGTCGAGCCCACCGACGAGCATCGCCGGCACCTTCCTCACCAGCAGGATGATGAGCAGCACCAGCATCGCGAGCGACACAATCACCGTGCCGTTCATGCCGAGCACGCTCGGGTCGACGTGATGGTCGGGGCCGCCCTCCGCGATCGAGGTGCTCAGCGCCTCGGTGCCATGGGCGTTCATGCCCTCGGCTTCCGCGGCGTGCGCGAGGTTCTCGGCGACCAGCGCCGAGCCGGCGCTCATGATGATGAACTCAGCCATGCGCCATTGCCGCCTTGACGGCGCCCCTTGCTTCGTCGGTGGACACCGAGACGCCGGAAACACGCGCGACGATGTCCTGCGCCGCCTCCGCCGCGACCGCCTCGATCTCGTCGAGCGCGCGGGCGGTGGCCGCCTTGATATCTGCCTCGGCCGACGCGATCCGCTGCGCCTGATCGGCACCGGCGGCGGTCAGCGTCTCCTCGCTTGCCTTGGCGGCACGCTGGCGGGCGTCGGCGATCAACGCCTGCGCCGCTTCACGATTGGCCTGGTCACGCACGCGCCAATCCGCCTCGACCTTGTCCGCTTCGTCGCGCGCGGCGGAAGCAGCGGCGAGATCGGCGGCGATCGAGTGGTCGCGCGCGTCGATCGTCTTCTGCACCTTGGGCAGCATGCCGCGGCCCACGACGAAGAACACGATGCCGAACGTCAGCACCAGCCAGAACAGCTGCGACGCCCAGGTTGCGGCAAGTTGGGAGATCTGAGGCATCTTGAACCCTTAGCTCCCTACCGTTCGCGCGGAACCTGGCGAACTGCCCTCAGGAAGGACAAGGCTTCGACAGGCTCAGCCCGAACGGTGGAGAGGTGGTCTCTTGTTAGGCGACGAAGACCAGGATCATCGCCACGACGAACGAGAGCAGACCGAGAAGCTCGGCACCGGCGAAACCGATGAAGAGACGGCCCTGCTGCGCGTCCGCCGCACCCGGATTGCGCAGCGCGCCCTCAAGGAACTTGCCGAACACGTTGCCCACGCCGAGCGAGGCGAGACCGGCACCCACAGCGGCCAGACCGGCGCCGAGCAGCTTTGCGGCTTCTGCGTCCATTTCAATAACTCCCTATCAAGATCAAACGGTTGGAAAGAACAGGTAAGAACTTAGTGCAGGTTGACCGCATCGTTGAGATACAGCGAGGTCAACAGCGCGAAAACGTAAGCCTGGATGCCGGCGACCAGCAGCTCGAGCGCCGAGATGCCGACCATCAGACCGAAGCTGGGAATGCCGACCAGCAGCCCGACGCCGAGCCCGGCATTGCCAGCATTGACGACGAACCCGGCCAGCACTTTCAGCAGGATGTGCCCGGCGGTCATCGCGACGAACAGTCGCAGGCCGAGGCTGAACGGGCGCACCATGAACGACACGAACTCGATCAGCGGGATCACCGGCAGCAGCCACCAGGGCGTGCCGTGCGGCACGAACAGGCTGAAGAAGTGCAGGCCGTGGCGCCAGAAGCCGACCACCAGCACGATCGTGAAGCTCAGGATCGCGAGGATCCCGGTGATCGTGAAATGGCTGGTGAAGGTGAACGGATGCACACCGACTACGCCGAGCGGCAGAAGGCCGAGCACGTTGGCGAACAGGATAAACATGAACAGCGAGAAGACGTAAGGGACGTAGCGCTTCCCTTCCGGCCCGATGTTCGACGCCAGCATGTTGTCGATGAAGCGCACGAAGCCTTCGACCATCACCTGGCCGCGACCCGGGATCACCTTGCCCTTGGTGCCCAGCGACATGAAGGCGATCAGCGCCACCGTCGCCACCGCCATCCACATCGCCGAATTGGTGAAGGCGATGTTGTAGCCGGCAATCTGCCAGTCCTGGGTGCCGAACAACGGCTCGACCAGGAACTGGTGCATCGGATCGATCTTGCCGCCGCCTTCCGCCACGCCTGTTTCCCTCAACGAAAACGCCCGAACTTACGGGCGCTTGGTAGAAATACGAATGATGTTCCTGAACGCGGCGCCCGTCCCGAGGGCGAGCATCACGAGCAGTCCCCAGGGCTGCGTGCCCGCAAACCGGTCGATCACCCAACCGATCAGCGCGCCGCCGACCATCCCCCCGATCAGTTCGGCCAGCACGCGGTTGCCGAGACGAGATCCGTCATCAGCCGCCGCCTTGCCCGCCCCTGTCCGGTGCGCCTCGTCCGCCTGCGCCGCCTTTAGCCGCTCGTCGAGCGAGGTAAGGCGTGCATCGGTGCCGAGGGAGTCTGGTCCGGGCTCTTGCTCAGCCATTCGCGCGCTCCCCTCTAAGTACTTTTGGGCAGGCGCGAAGAAGCCAAGTGGCGAGCCCGCCAAGGCTTGGGTCGGTTAGCCGGGGGGTCCGGGGGTGTCAACACTCCCGCAACCTTGTGTTCATGTGTGGGCAAGGCGGGAGAGGTGCGGCTACGCAGCCACTTACGCGTCGTCACCCTGGCCTTGTGCCGGGGTCCAGGGCGCCGCGCACTCTCCGATGTCGGATGTGCGGAAGCCTGGATGCCGGGACGAGCCCGGCATGACGGATGTGAGTCAGCGCCGAACGATCACACGCAGCGCGGGTCGCGAGTCGGGGTGCCGGCGCCGCGAGTCGCCCAAGCGCCGTCGGGGGTACGGTACTTCTCGCCCGCCTGCGTCTGCGCGATCAGATTGCAGCCGCTGGTGAACGCGAGCTGCTCAACCGTCGCGCCCGAGGCCTGCGCCTTTTGCGTGTACGCCGCCTTGCGCTGGATGTTGATCGCATTGACCAAAGCGCGCAGCTGTGCCGAGCCGCTGCCGACTACGCCGAGGTAGCCGTCGGGCTGTTCGCCCACCTGCCCCGCGGCACGCGCGGCGGCATAAGCGGGATCGCGCTGCGCCCAGGCGGCGGCCGACACGCCGGCCAGCGCTAGCGCGCCCGCCGTCATCAGCAATGCCTTCTTGGTCATCATCTCAAAATATCCCCGGATTCTGTTTGATCAGCGATTTGGCCTCATTGTCGAGGCGGTACACCACTTCCTGAGTCACGCTGATGTTGAGGTTGATCACGATCGGCTTGTCGGGCGCGGCGACATTGACGCAGCCACTCGCCACCAGACCCAATCCGATCGCGCCCTTCTTCACCATCGTAGAAATCGTATGCCCCCGGTGATTCTTCAATGTTTCGCTCCTGGCATAATCTCGCTTGCAGGCGGCTGAATGACGGGCGGATCGGCGCGCTTGTTCTGCTCCTCGAGAAGTGCAGGCAAGTTGCGGTCGATCAGCCGCTTCGGATCATAGAAGCTCGCGGCCGAATCAATCAGCCCGCGGAAGGGCGCCTTGATCCGCACGTTGAAGACGAACGGCAGCCTTTGCAGGCGGCGAACGAGTAAGTTCGACTTGGCGCCTTCGCCCTGGCTGACGCCGGCGAAGCGCACTGCGGTGATCATCTCGCCCGCCAACGGCCCGTTCATCACGATCTGGAGGTTGCGATAGCGTAGCGAGCGAAGCGCCTGGAAGGCGATGTTGCCCCAGGTGCCAAGATCCTTTTCGGTCAACTCGCCGAGATAAGCGAGGCTCCCGCCGCCCTGGCGCACCACCAGCCGGCCGTTCTCGATCCGCCCGCCGGATTGATCGAACAGCATCGGCAGTTCGCCGTCGAACACACCTGTCGCATCCAAGTTCTTGAAATCGAACTGCTGCAGAAACTGGCGCGCTTCCATGCCATCGACGCGGAATGTCATGCGCCGCTCCTGCGGCGACGCGAAGTCGAGCAGCGTCGGCTCCAACGCCAGCGTGCCGCCGGCAAATGGCCAACGGCCGCCGTTCACCTTCACGCGCAGATCGCGTAGCAACTGGTAATCGATCCGCCCATCGGTGACGGCGACGCCGGGGTTGACCTCGGCCACAGTCGCCACCTGATTGGGCGCGGATTCGAGCGCAAGAAGATCGGTGAACCGCACCTCGCCCTTGATGCCCGTCACCGGTCCGAAAGCGGCGGCAAGATCGGTCCTGTCGGTACCGAAGGTACCGGTGGAGGTAACTCCCTGGGGCGACCAGCCGATGTCCCCCTGCCCCCGGATCGTGCCGCGAACGTCGGCGATGACGCCGAACGTGAGCCGGGTCAGCTCCTCGGGCTGAAAGCCGTCGCCGAAGGTAATACCGGGGATCGCGAGGTGCGCGGCGCCGGCGCCGCTGGCGAGCACGTGGCGGATCGTGACATCGGCGACCTTGATGCTCTTGACGGGTTGGTAAAGCGTGCCTTGCGCAGTGATCGTGTTGCCGGCGAGGCGCAACGACACCTCGCGTGCGGCAAGCGGGTTGAAGCGCGGGCTGTCGGCCGCATCGGCGACCGCCAACGTGCCGCCAAGCGACAGGACACTGTTTGTGAAGCGCCAGTCGCCGGCAGCGTTCGACAGGAGCAGCGGCACATTGCCGATTTGCGCCGCCCCGCCGTGGAACAAGCCGGCGATAGCGCCGCCAGCGACTCGCCCGTCGAGCCGCGTGAAGTCGAGTCGCGTTACGCTGCCAATGCGGCCGATGCGTGCAGCGACGTCAGCGAGGGTAAAGCGAGTATTGGCGTGCCGCCATTCGACACCGCGGCTGGCGAGCGTGAGCGGCGTGCCGCCGAGCGTGCCATCGAGCCTGAGCCCGGCCACGCGGAGGCCGCCGCCGATTTGCTCGCCGTCAAGCCGCAGGAGTGCGCCATCGATTGGGCATATCGTTGTCTGCGTCTGGCCCAGCGTGAGACCAGACAGGGTGAGACGGCGGAAGCTGGCGGGCACGCAGGCGGGATTGACGATCACCCGCCCGCGTTCTGCACGAACCGCGAGCGGCAAGCGGAGCGCCTCCACCGCCCCGCCGGGAAGCGGGCCCGTGAGCGTGGCGGTGGTGATCAGCCGCAGGTTGCCGGCGGGGGTTGCGGTGAAACGGGCAGGCGTCAGCGTCAGGCTCGCACCACTTGCGGCATAGGGCGCGAGCACCGCCAGGCCGTTGGCTGGCGCGCCGGCGCGTGGCTGGGCCAGGCTGATGCGGCCGGCGGGAAGGCCGCCGCCGCCGAACCGTAGCGCGCCATCGGCGCGGAAGGCCCCGGCCTCGCCGAGCACCAGCCCCGCGCCGTCGCCGAAGCTCGCGGTGGCTCCTGATGCGGCCCGCAACGAGAGCTGGCGGACGGTGGCGAGCGGCCGGCCAGTGACGGTGCCGAGCGCCAGTTCGCCACCGAGATCGAAGCGGGCAGCGGCCTTGGCGAGACCGTCGCCCGTGGCAGCAGCGAGCGGCGCCAGCGGTGTGCCGGCGGCGCTCGTCCCCAGGCTGACGAGGCGGGCGCGGGAGGCTGGTGTCGCAGCCGCGCCGTGCAGGTCGATCCGGCCTGCGGCGAGCGCGCGGCCCGTCGCAACGCGCCATGTGCCGGCGAACGCAAGCGTGTCGCCGGTCAGCACGTTGCTCGCCAGCCCGTCGCCACGCAGTTGCGCCTCGCCCTCGGTGCGCGCTGGCGAGCCGGTGAAGCCGATCTGCCCGCCGAGGCTCGCGAGCCGGACGCCGGCGGCGCTAACGGAGCCGGCGCGTAGTGCGGCCGAGCCCCGCCAGCGATCAAGCGCAGCGCTCAACGCCACGTCGACTCGCGCTTCAGGATGCGTGATCCGCGTGTCCCCGCATGTCAGCGCCGCTAGCCGCACCGGCCCCGCAATGCTGGGCGCGGCTTCCGCCACCGAGAGGTTAAGCAGCGCGGTCGGCGCGCGCGCGACACAATCGCCGAGCTTCAGGTCGCGCGTCACCGCCGCGAGCGTGCCGCGGAACCCGTCATCGAGCCGCCCGCGCCCGGCCAGGCGCAGGCCGATCACGCCGAGCGGGGTGGTCAGCCGCATGCGGGCGTCGTCCACCGCAAGATCGATCGCGGGGAGTGCGAAGGGCTTGCCTGAAGGTGGCGGCAGAAGCCGGTCAAGGGCGCCGAGCGACAGTCTGCCATCGATCAGCGCGCCGCGCAGCCGGACTTGGCCGGCACGCACTGCGGTGAGCGCCGGGGCGCCACTGCCAAGCGAGACCCGCGTTTCGACCCAGTCGGCGACGAGATCGGGGTTGGCCGGATCGCCGATGATCACGTTGGTGAGGCGCTGACGCCGGAAGCCGAGGTCCTCGATCGTGTAGCGCGCAGGGACGTTGCTCGCCGCCAGGCTGCGGTCGATGAAGCGGCTGGCAATCGGGACGCGGGCGAACCAGAGCGCGAGGAGCGCGGCGGCGAGGAGGAGGGTGAGGACGAGCAGCACGCGCGCGATGGTCCGGCGGCGTGTCGACTTGTCCTCCTCTACGTCCGTCACCTTGCTCCTTCCGCGACGCGCAAGGGCGCTTCTCTACGGCGTGATCGACGCGGTTGGAAGCGGGGGCCGCCGCCGATATTGCCTCTGGCGACGTGGGGCGGAGATGACGGAGACGCGTGGCTGGCGTGCGGTACGATCCCTACCTTTCGTCATGTCGGGCTGGTCCCGGGATGGCGAGGATCTCAGCACACACGCGATTGCGCCCGTCACATCCGCCGCTTAGCCTGGTGCGCCATGGCCGACAGTGACCCCGCCGCCGCTGATAATCACGGGCATCGAGCGCGGCTGCGCGAGCGGTTGCTGCGCGGTGGGGACGAGGCGTTGCTCGATCATGAGCTGATCGAATATCTCCTTGCGCTTGCCATCCCGCGGCGCGACACCAAGCCCTTGGCCAAGGCGTTGCTGCGCGAATTCGGGGGCATCGGTGGGCTGCTGACCGCGGATGCCGAGGCGCTGATGCGCGTTTCCGGCATGGGCGAGACCAGCGCGGCGGCAATCAAGATTGCGCGGGCGGCGGCGGTTCGATTGGTGCAGGCGGAGGTCGCGGCGCGGCCGGTTCTGGGCAATTGGCAGGCGCTGCTGGACTATTTGCGGGCCGATATGGCGCATCATGTGATCGAGCGCGTGCGCGTGTTGCACCTCAATAGCCGGAATATGCTGATCCGCGACGAGGTGATGAGCGAGGGGTCGATCGATCAGGCGCAGGTGCATGTGCGCGAGGTGATCCGGCGCGCGATCGACTTGGGGTCGGCGGCGATCATCCTGGTGCACAACCATCCGTCCGGCGATCCGTCGCCGAGCCGAGCGGATATCGAGATCACCAAAGCGATCGTTGACGCGGGCAAGGGGCTTGGGATTGCGGTGCACGACCATCTGATCGTGGGGACCAGTGGGCATGTGAGCTTGCGGGCGAAGGGATTGATGTGACCCGGTCACCCCGGACTTGATCCGGGGTCCCGCTTTACTTGGGCGGCGACAAGAAGAAGCGGGATCCCGGGTCAAGCCCGGGATGACGAGGGATCAGCGCTGCGCCTTCTTTTCGGCGTCTTCTTCGGCCGCGGTCTTGGGCTCGGACATCTGCGGCGGTTCGGAGGTGATCATCGAGCCTTCGAGCGCGAGGTCGAGCTTGGCGTCTTCGTCGAGCGGGTTGCCGTCTGCATCGGTCTTGGCGAGCGGATCGGTTTGGGCGGGGTTGAGCGGGGGGTTGGACATAATCGTCTCCTTTCCGCGATCAACGGCCGGGGCATCGCGCCCGTTCCGCCGCTCATTTGGCGTGGTAGAAGTCGTACACCTGCTGCGCGACGCCGGCGCTGACGCCGGGCGCCTTCTGCAAATCCGCGAGGCTGGCGTTTCGCACCGCGCGGCCGGTGCCGAAGTGCATCAGCAGCGCCTTCTTGCGCGCAGGGCCAATGCCGGGGACTTCGTCGAGCGGGCTCGCACCCATCGCCTTGGCGCGCTTCTCGCGGTGCGCGCCGATGACGAAGCGGTGGACCTCGTCGCGCAGACGCTGGAGGTAGAAGAGGACCGGTGAATTGACCGGCAGCGTCAGCTCGCGCCCGTCCATCAGGTGGAACACCTCGCGCCCCTCGCGGCCGTGGTGCGGACCCTTGGCGACGCCGACCAGGCACACGTCCTCGATGCCGAGATCCTCCAGCACCGCCTTGGCCGCGTTGAGCTGCCCGCGCCCACCGTCGAGCAGGACGAGATCGGGCCAGGTGTCCCCGTCGCGGTCGGGATCCTCCTCGAGCGCGCGGGCGAACCGGCGGGTGAGGACTTCGCGCATCATTGCGAAATCGTCATCGGTCGCCGCCTGCTTGATGTTGAACTTGCGATACTGGCCCTTGCGGAAGCCCTCCGGCCCCGCGACGACCATCGCGCCGACCGCATTGGTACCCTGGATGTGGCTGTTGTCGTAGATCTCGATTCGCTGCGGCGGTTCGGCAAGATCGAACAGATCGGCGACTTCGCGGTTGAGCTTGGCCTGTGTCGTGCTCTCCGCCAGGCGGCGCTCGAGCGCTTCCTTGGCGTTGCGGCAGGCCTGCTCCATCAGCCGCTTGCGGGTGCCGCGCTGGGGGACTTCGATGGCGACCTTGCGGCCGGCCTGGGTGGTCAGCGCTTCCGCCAAGACCTCGACGTCGGGCAACGCGCGGTCGACCAGCACGGTGCGCGCGGGCGGCACTTCCTCGTAGAATTGCATCAGGAAGAGCGTCAGCACTTCCTCCTCGCTCACCTCTGCGGTGTGCGCGGGAAAGAAATCACGGTGGCCCCAATTCTGTCCACCGCGGATGAAGAAGGCCTGGATGCCGATCACGCCTTCATGGCTGGCAAGCGCGAAGATATCCGCGTCCCCCACCCCTTCGGCGTTGATGAATTGCGTGCCCTGGATAAAGGTGAGCGCGCGGAGGCGATCGCGGATCACTGCGGCGAGCTCGAAATCCATGTTCTCGCTCGCGGCCTGCATCTGCGCGCCGAGCTTGGCCTGAACGTCGGTGGTCTTGCCGGCGAGGAACTTCTTCGAATCGGCGATCAGCTCGTCATAGCCGGCCTTGTCGATGCGGCCGACGCAGGGCGCCGAGCAGCGCTTGATCTGGTACAGCAGGCACGGGCGGTCGCGCGTCTTGAAGAAGCCATCGGTGCAGCTGCGGAGCAGGAACAGTTTCTGGAGCGCGTTAAGCGTGTTGTTGACGCTGCCGGCGCTGGCGAAGGGACCGTAATAATCGCCCTTGGCGCGCCGCGCGCCGCGATGCTTCTGGATGCGCGGGAAATCATGGTCGGCGCGCAAGAGGATGAAGGGGAAGCTCTTATCGTCGCGCAGGAGGACGTTGTACGGTGGGCGGTAGCGCTTGATCAGCTGCGCTTCGAGCAGCAGCGCTTCGGCCTCGTTGTTGGTGGTGACGATCGTCATCGAGCGGGTCTGCGACACCATGCGCTGCAGCCGCTTCGTCAGGTTCTTGAACTGCGTGTAGTTGCTGACGCGGCTTTTCAGCGCGCGCGCCTTGCCGACGTAAAGGACATCGCCTTTGGCATCGTGCATCCGGTACACGCCGGGCTTCAATGGCAGCGTGCGCACGACGTTGCGGATCGCGGCGACGCCCGCCTCGAGATCAGGCGTGTCGCTGCCGCGGATCGCAAACGTGGCCTTTTCTTCGTTGAACCGGTCGGGGGGGCCGTAGGAACCTTGCATCGTGCGCGCGATCTAGGGGGGAAGCGGCTGTTTTTGAACCTCCTTCCCCTCCGTTCGTCCCGAGCGAAGTCGAGGGACAGCCGCAGACGACTCGCTTGTGACACGTCCCTCGACTTCGCTCGGGACGAACGGGATAGGGCTCGGCACGAACGGAGGGTGCGCGGGAACGCTCGGCGTCTAGTGCGTGTTGAGCGGGGATGACCAAGAAACGCGACAGTCGCGGCCGCTACAAGGCCGATCACAGCCAGCGCAACGTCGTCATCGGGGCCGCCACTGCGGTAGGCGCGATTGCGACCGGGCTGGCGAGCGCGATCCACTTCGGGCTGTTCGACCGGTTCTTCGCGCCGCAGGACGGGCATCGCGTGCCGGATCTGGAGGGCGATACGCATCCGGGGCCGAACGACCGCACGGTGGAGCATTTCCGCCCCGATCCGACCGCGCCGGTTTCCGCGGCGGATCGTGAGGCGCTGCGCCCGGCGACCGGGCCGGCGCCGGGGTTTGCGGCGAACCGCGGTGATTTGCGGAGCGAGCCTTCGGTTTGAGGTCGCGCGCCTGATCTACATCCGTTCGGGCTGAGCTTGTCGAAGCCCTGCCCTTCCTTCTTGCCAACGCGCGCGTGGGGAGGAAGGCAGCCCCTCGACAAGCTCAGGGCGAACGGAGAGGTCGGTCCTACTTAGCCGGTGTCTTTACGCCGCCGTTGCGGTCGAAGACCTTTTCGCCGCCGATCCAGGTCTGCTCGACCTTCATGCTGCGCAGCGTTGCGGGGTCAGCGGCCAGCGGATCGCCCGTGACGATGATGAAATCGGCTTTCTGCCCCGGCGCGAGATTGCCGAACTTGCCTTCCGCAAAGCCGGCATAGGCCGCGCCGCCGGTGAACGCCCACCATGCCTGTTCGCGAGTCACCGCTTCCTCCGGGCGCCAGCCGCCGGGCGGCTGCCCCTGCGCGTCCTGACGCGTGAAGGCCGCTGCCCAGCCGGCCCACGGATCGGGCCGCTCGACCGGGAAGTCCGAGCCGAAGGCGAGCTTGCCGCCGTTCGCCAGCACCGACTTCCACGCATAAGCGCCGGCGAGCCGCTGCGGGCCGAGCCGCGCCTCCGCCATGGTGCGGTCGCCGGTCTGGTGCGTCGGCTGCATCGAGGCGATCGTGCCGAACTTGCCGAAGCTCTTGAGGTCGGCGGGATCGATCACCTGCGCATGCTCGATCCGCCACCGGCGATCGCCGGTGTAGGTTTCGCTGAGCACCTGGATCGCGTCGAGGACCTGACTGTTCGCCTTGTCGCCGATGGCGTGGACGGCGAGCTGGAAATTGTCCATCGCGGCGCGGCTCATCTGGTTCTGCAGCTGGGTGTCGGAAAGGAAGCTGAGCCCCCGCTCGCCCGGCGCATCGGCATAGGGCGCCTTGAGCGACGCGCCGCGCGATCCAAGTGCGCCGTCGAGGTAGATCTTCACCCCGCCCATGCGCAGGCGATCGTCGTAGAGCCACGGCGTGGGCCCCTTGCCGCCGATGCGGCTGGCGGTTTCCACCCCCGCGGCATAGGACATGATCCGGACGCGCAGGCCGCCGATGTCGGCCATGCGGCGGTAGCTCATCCACTCGTCAAGCGTGGTGCCCATGTCGGCAACCGCGGTGATGCCGTTGGACAGCAAGGCCTGCTGCGCCTGGAGGAAGGCGGCGTCGCGCTCCTTGGGGAGCGGCTGCGGCACGGCGCGCTCGACCAGCGCCTTGGCGGCATCGACGAACACGCCGGCGGGCGCGCCGCCCGGCGCCTTCTCGATACGGCCACCAGCGGGCGACGCGGTGCTGGCGGTAACGTTCGCCTCCCGCATCGCGATGCTGTTGGCCCAACCGGCGTGGCCGTCGGCGCGCTCGAGCCAGATGGCGTGGCCGCCGGAGACGTCCGCCAGATCGGCTGCGGTGGGGAAGCGGCCCAACCCCCAGGCCTCCTGGTTCCAGCCGCGGCCGGTGATCCAATGCCGCTCGGGGTTGGCGGCGATGTAGGCGGCGATACGCGATTTCGCCTCGTCGAGCGACTTGGCCGTCGACAGATCGAGCGACAGCGCGCCGAAGCCCAGCGCGGTGACATGGCCGTGGGCGTCGATGAAGCCGGGCAGCAACGTCTTGCCACCCATGTCGATGCGCCAGTCGTAAAGCGGCTTGCCGGCGTTCTTCTTCAGCTGCTTGCGGCTTAGCTTGGGGGGGTCCTCGTTCGGCGGGACGAGGCGGGTGACCTTGCCAGCGGCGTCGATCAGCACAGCCTTGAAGCGGATCACGCGGCCGTCGGCAGTAGGGGCGAGGCCATTGACGTTGTCGACGATGCCGTCGGCGAGCGCGGGGGTGGCGGTAAGGGCAGTCAGGGCGAGCGCGAGGGCTTTCCACCAGCGTCCGTCACCCCGGACTTGATCCGGGGTCCAACCGTCCGCGCGCGCTGTCTTGACGATGACACGCCTACGCCTCCCATCCGTCATGCCGGCCTCGTGCCGGCATCCACCCGTCCGCGAACTCCAGGGGTGTTGGATGTGCGGGCCGGTGGATGCCGGCACTTCGGCCGGCATGACGGTGGTGGTGAGGGTTTCGAGCATCTTAGGCGTCAGCGCCTGCGGAGCCTTGGATCCCGGCTTCAGGCCGGGATGACGGTTGTGGCCGAGATGACGGGTGTGGATAGGACGGCTATTGTTCATCGTGGCAGTCTCCGGACCAGGGCGCTGGTATCCTGGCGGCCGCCACCCATTTTCTGTACCTCGGCGTAGAATTGATCCACCAGCGCCGTGCCCGACAATACCGCACCGTTGCGCTTCGCCTCATCCAGCGCGAGCCCCAGATCCTTGCGCATCCAGTCGATCGCGAAACCGAAGTCGAATTCGTCCTTCGCCATGGTGGGCCAGCGATTGACCATCTGCCAGCTTTGAGCCGCGCCGCCGGAGATCGCCTCATACACCTTGTCGAGATCCAGCGCGCTTGCCTGCGCGAAGCGCAACGCCTCGGACAGGCCCTGAAGCACGCCGGCGATGCAGATCTGGTTGACCATCTTTGTCTGCTGACCGGCGCCGGCGGCGCCGACGTGGACGATGCGCGCGGCATAGGCCTCCATCACCGGGCGTGCCTTGGCGAGCGCGGCGTCGGAGCCGCCGCACATGATCGACAGCGCGCCCTTTTCCGCGCCCGCCTGCCCGCCCGAGACCGGCGCGTCGACTGACAGTGCGCGCTCCTCGGCAAGCCGCTGCGCGATGCTCGCCGACACGGTGGTGTGATCGATGAACACCGCATCGTCGCGCATCGCGGCAAAGGCGCCGTCGGTGCCAAGCGTCACCGCGGCAAGATCATCGTCATTGCCGACGCAGGTGACCACTGCGTCCGCGCCCTGCGCCGCAGCGGCCGGCGTGTCGGCAACGGCCAGCCCGGTCGCCGCCGCCTTGGCGCGGGTGCGGTTATAGACAATGACGTCGTGGCCGGCACGGGCGAGGTGCCCGGCCATCGGGGCACCCATGACGCCGGTGCCGATGAAAGCGATCTTCATGGGGCCGATCGATAGGGGCTGTTTGCACCGTGCGCCAGATGGTCCTAGTGACGGCAATAGCGAACCTGGATCAATCAAGATCCCGTTCGGGCTGAGCGTGTCGAAGCCCTGCCCTTCCTCTTCCGCGCCCGGAAAAGAAGAACAGCCCTTCGACAAGCTCAGGGCGAGCGGGAAGGAATTCACCAAGATGGCGACTGCGGCACAATCGACGACCGACACCCTTCCCGTCAGCATTGCGGACGTCCGTGCCGCGCACGCCCGCATTCGCGACTCCATCGTCCGCACGCCCACTCTGGTCAGCAAGACGCTGTCGGCGCTGACCGGCGCGACCATCTATCTGAAGTTCGAGAACCTTCAGTTCACCGCCGCCTATAAGGAGCGGGGTGCGCTCAACACGTTGCTGCTGCTCGACGAGGAAGCGAAGGCGCGCGGCGTGATCGCGGCGTCGGCGGGGAACCATGCGCAGGGGCTGTCCTATCACGCCAACCGGCTGGGCGTGCCGTCCACGATCGTGATGCCGACCAACACGCCGACGGTGAAGGTGGTGCAGACGGAGGGCCACGGTGCCACCGTGGTGCTTCACGGCAGCACCTTCGACGAAGCCTATGCCCACGCCCGCGAGCTGGAAGTCGAACGTGGCTACACCTTCGTCCACCCGTTCGACGATGCGCGCGTGATCGCCGGCCAGGGCACGGTGGCGATCGAGATGCTGGCCGAAGTGCCGGCGCTGGACGCCCTGGTCGTGCCGATCGGTGGCGGCGGGCTGATTTCCGGCATGGCGACGGTGGCGCGCGCCGCCGATCACCCGATCGAAGTGATCGGCGTGCAGGCTGAGCTGTTCCCTTCGATGTACAACAAGCTGCGTCACACCGACCTGCCCTGCGCCGGCGATACGTTGGCCGAGGGCATTGCGGTGAAGCAGCCGGGCGGCCTTACCGCGCAGATGGTGGAGGCCTTGGTCGATGACATCGTGCTGGTGTCCGAACGCAGCCTGGAAGAATCCGTCAGCCTGCTGCTCCAGATCGAAAAAACGGTGGTGGAAGGCGCCGGTGCGGCCGGGCTTGCCGCGGTGCTCGCCAACAAGGAACGGTTCGCGGGCAAGACGGTGGGCATCGTGCTGTGCGGCGGAAATATTGACACGCGGCTGCTCGCCAACGTCCTGTTGCGCGATCTCGCGCGTTCGGGGCGGCTGGCGCGGCTGCGCATCCAGCTGCGCGACCAGCCCGGCGCGCTCTACAATGTCGCGCGGATCTTCGATCAGGAGCGCGTCAACATCCTGGAGCTGGCGCACCAGCGCATCTTCACCAACCTGCCGGCGAAGGGGCTCAGCCTGGACGTTGAGTGCGAGACGCGTGATCGCGCGCATCTCGACCGGCTGCTCGCTGCGCTCGACACCGCTGGCTATGAAGTGAAGCTGATCGAGCTGGCGTAACCAGCGGTCCGACCTGCCCCGATATGGGGCAGGTCGGCGCCGCGACAGGGTTTGGCGATGCGTGATTTCGTTAAAACCTGTTAATGCGGCTTTTCAGTCAAATCGCAGGCATTCATATCCACGGCGGACGCGACGAACCTTTCGCGTCGGACAGGGGATGTGCCCGCGGTGACTGCGCCTTTTCGTTTTCCGCGTTTCTTCGTGACCAGCCCCGCCCCCTGTCCGTACATCCCCGGGCGGCAGGAGCGGAAGGTATTCACCGAGCTTAACGGCCCCCACGCCGGCGAGTTGAACGACGCGCTTGGGCGCATAGGATTCCGGCGCAGCCAATCGGTCGCCTATCGCCCCTCGTGCGTCGGCTGCACGGCTTGCGTCTCGGTACGAGTGGTGGCGCATGAGTTCGAGGCCAATGCCACGCAGCGCAAGCTGGTCCGCCGGAACGACGATCTCGAAGTCACCGCATGCCGCCCCTGGGCGACCGACGAGCAGTTCCAGCTTCTGAGCCGTTACCTCTCGCACCGCCACCCGAGCGGCGGCATGGCGGGGATGGACGAGCAGGATTATGCCGACATGGTCGAGCATTCGCCCGTTAATTCGGTGGTGGTGGAATATCGTGAGCCGACAGTGGAGGGCCGGCCGGGCAAGCTGGTTGCGGCATGCCTGACCGATCAGCAAGCGGACGGGTTGTCGATGATCTACAGCTTTTTCGACGCGGCAGAAGATGCGCGGGCTGGGCTAGGCAATCTCATCATCCTCGATCACATCCTTCGCGCACGGGCGGCGGGGCTACCGTATGTCTACCTCGGCTATTGGGTGAAGGGCGCGGCGCGGATGGCGTACAAGACGCGCTACCGTCCGCTCGAGATGCTCGGACCCAAGGGCTGGGCGCTGATGGACGAGGCGGATGCGGCGCTGCCGGAGCTAGCGTAGCCGGGCTCCGGCATGACGAAGCGGGATATTCGAGAGCCACTTTCACGCGCCAGCGCGGGCTACCCTCTACCTGTTTGTCCGAAGCTTGTGGAATGGCGCGCCTCAGGCACGCCCTTCCCGGAACGAGAAGTTTACGCCTCGCCCTGCACCGTCACGTCCACCTCGAGCCGCTCGCGTCCTTCGCCCAGCCGCGAGCCCGCGACCGGGGCCGCGCCAGCGGCGTCCAGTGCCACTGCAACGCGCACGTGATGCTCTTCGGGCGATTGGCCGAGCCAGGGATCGAACCCGATCCAGCCGAGCCCGGCCACCCACGCCTCGGCCCAGCCGTGCGGCGTCGGGCGGTGATCGCCGGCGAGGTCGCAATAGCCCCAGACATAGCGCGCCGGCACACCGATCGCGCTGGCGGCGGCGATGAAGACCTGCGCCATGTCGCGCGCGGTCAGCGCCTCGCGCCCGAATGCTTCGGCCGCGGTTAGCCCCGGCGCGGGGCGGCCACAATCGTCCTTGAACCTCTGCCGGATCTCGCGATTCAAGCCGTGCAGCGCGGGTATGTCGTTTCCGGTCGCCGCCCCTTTGGCGAAGGCGCCGATCTCTGCATCCGCTGCGGTGGCGGGCGTCGTGCGCAGGAAGAAGCGCGGCGGCAGCGTTTCGTTGGTGCCATGGAGCACCCCGCCCGAGCTGCTCGTCACCACCTCGCCCGTCACCGACAATTCGAGGCGGGCGATCGGCCCTTCGCAATAGAGCATCGTGGTCGCGTTGCCGAAGCCATCGCGATGGTCGGTCATGCGGGCATCGCAATCGACTTCCACATGCCAGGCAGCAACGGTCTGGTCGTGCGTGTCGCCCGGCGTCATGCGCAGCAACTGCACGACCCTCCCTTGCGGCGCGGTGAAGGCATAGAGGGTGCGATGTTCGATGGTCAGGCGCATCAGTGAAACTTGAATTGGCGGCCGATCGCCGCGTGGAGCAGGTCATTTTCGGCGATCAGCGCCTGAAGGTGCTGGTGCAGGCCGGACAGGATCACCTCTGCCGTGCGAGTCTTGCTGACCCGCGCGTGCCGGGAGCGTGCCATGCGATCGGCCTCCCCATTGGTGCCGGTGCGGCGGGCGAGCTGAGTCAGCACATCGGTGACTTCCTCGATCGCGCCGGCGATGCTGCGCGGCAGCTCGGCACGCGAGAGCAAAAGATCGATGACGTTCGCGGTTACCAGACCCTCGTTGTAGAGCCAGCGATAGGCGGTCGCCGCGGACACCGTCTGAAGGATGGTCGTCCACTGGTCGCGATCCACCGTGCCGCCGACCTGCTCGCCCTCCGGCAAGAGGATGTGATATTTGACGTCGAGCAGCCGGGCCGTGTTGTCGACCCGCTCGGTGGCTTGCCCCAGGCGGATGAAAAGCGTCGTCTGGTTGCGCAGCATGCGGTGCAGCGCGCCCTCAAACCCGCGTGTCTCGGCCTTTACCGCATCGACCAGCGCCAAGGTCCGATCGGGATCCAGGCGGCTGACACGCTTGTCGAACACCAGCCACGCTCCGTTGATCGCCGACCAAGCCTCACGAGTGAGCGCGGTGCGCACCGCCTTGGCGTTCATCCGCGCCATGTCGAGGCAGCGCGCGATCGAGCCGGGATGGGCGGCGTCGCTGGTGAGGAAGCGGGACACCGCCTCGCGCGTCAGGCTGTCGCCAGTCGCCTTGAACGGCGCCTCGGTATCGGTGACGGCCAGTGCGGAAGCCCAAGCCGCTTCGCCGGCCGGGCGGGCCGAAAGGACGTCGAGGCGGATCGTCGCCTCCACCAGGCGAGCGATGAAATCGGCGCGCTCGATGTAGCGGCCGAGCCAGTAGAGCGACGATGCAGTGCGGCTCAGCATTACGCACCCCTCCGCGTGCCGGGGAGGATTACAGGGCGAGCCCCGATCACAGGCTCTGCTCCTGCGTCATGCTGCCCATCACCTGCGATTGCCGCTTGCCGCCACCGAGCAAGACGAAGCTATCCTTGGTGCCGCCGCCCTGCGATGAATTGACCACCAGCGACCCTTCGCGAAGCGCCACGCGGGTAAGGCCACCCGGCACCACCTGGACGCCCTTGGACCCGCTCAGCACGAACGGACGGAAATCCACATGGCGCGGGGCCACGCCGGCCTCGACCAACGTCGGCACCGTCGACAGCGCCAGCGTCGGCTGCGCGATATAGCGGTGCGGCTCCGCCATCAGGACGGCGCGGAACGTGGCGATCTCTTCCTTCGAGGCAGTGGGGCCGACGAGCATCCCGTAGCCGCCCGACCCATCAACCAGCTTCACCACCAGTTCGTCCAAGTGATCGAGCGTGTACCGCAGTGCCTCTGGCTCACGGCAGCGGAACGTCTCGACATTGGGCAGCTTGGCGTCCTTGCCCGAATAGAAGCGGACGATCTCAGGCATGTAGCTGTAGATCGCCTTGTCGTCGGCAATGCCATTGCCCGGCGCGTTGATGATCGCAACGTTGCCCGCGGCATAGGCAGCGATCAGGCCGGGGACGCCAAGCATCGAATCGGGACGGAATACGATGGGGTCGAGGAAATCGTCATCCACCCGGCGGTAGATCACGTCGATCTTCACCCGGCCGCCGATGGTGCGCATGTACACCACATCATCGTCCACCACGAGATCCGCCGCCTCAACCAGTTCGATACCCATCGAATCGGCCAGAAAGCTGTGCTCGTAATAGGCCGAGTTGAAATGGCCCGGGGTCAGCACCACGCACGTCGGGTTCTGCGCGCAGCCACGCGGGGCAACCGACCGCATCGTTTCCAGCAGCCGATCAGGGTAACTGTCCACCGCCGCCACGCGGAACTGCCCGAACAATTCGGGGCACAGCCGCACCATCGCCTCACGGTTCTCCAGCATGTAGCTGACGCCCGACGGCGTGCGAGCATTATCCTCCAGCACAAAGAATTCGTCAGGCCCGGTGCGGACCAGATCGATGCCGCAGATGTGCGCCCAGACCCCATGCGGTGGGCGGATGCCGACGATCTCGGGGCGGAACTGCGGATTGAGAAAGATCAGATCCTCCGGCAGCACGCCGGCCTTCAGGATCTCCTGCTCGCCGTAAATGTCGTCGAGGAAGCAATTGATTGCCTCGACCCGCTGCACCAGCCCTTCGGATAAGCGCGCCCACTCGTCCGCGAGGAACACGCGCGGCACGATGTCAAACGGGATGATCCGCTCGCTGGCATCATTGTTGCCATAAACGGCAAAGGTGATGCCGAGCTGACGGAAGGTGGTCTCCGCGGCTTCCTGGCGTCGGCGGAGTTCATCGGCAGGCGTATCGGCAAGCCACCGGGCGAGGTCAGCCAGTTCCGGGCGCGCCGCGCTGCCGTTGCCCATGATTTCGTCGAACGCAGCTATCCCCATGCGGCATTCAACGCCTCAACATCATTTCGGGTGCATGGTGCACAAGAATGTTAGCGGTGCACAAGACGAAGGACTTATCCGGGCCCGCGACCCTCCTCTTCCGTTCGTGCTGGCTTGTCGAAGCACGTGCCTAGAACGACGGCGCCTGTGACACGCCCATCGACAAGCTCAAGGCGAACGGGGATGGTTTGGCACTACTGACGCGAACCTAACCCGCGTATTTCACCGAGCAACCATAAGGTCGCGCCTCTGGCACCGAGACCTTCTTGCCCGCCTTTACCTCGTCCAGCGCGGCCAACAGGTGATTGCGTGCGCCCGCGATATCGCCCTTGTCGGCCGTCGGCTTGTCGTCGATGCCACCCTGGTAAACGAGCGTTCCCGACGCATCGATCAGATACATGTGCGGCGTGGTCTTGGCGCCATAGCCCTTGCCAACGCGGCCCTGCGGATCGAGCAGATAGGCGGTCGGCTGCGCCTTCTCCTTCGCTATCAGCGCCTTGGCCTGCGCGCCCGTCATATAACCCTGCTTGCCGGGCGCGGCCGAGTTGATCGTCAGCCACGCGGCGCCCATCGCCCTGGCTTTCGCCTGCGTGGCCTGCATGTTGCCGCTGGCATAATGCTTCTGCACGAAGGGGCAGCCGGGGTTGTTCCACTCGAGCACCACCGGGCGCCCCTTGAACTGGCCCAGCGTCACGGCCCTGCCGTCAGCGTCCATCAGGCGAAAGTTGCCGGCTGGTCGGCCCGTCACCTGCTGTGCCGCGATGGGCGTGGCTGCCAAGGCCGCGATGGCAATTGAAACAAGCAAACGCATCGGCTCTCTCCTTCAGCGCGTCTCGCCCCCCGGCAACTCCTTCAACATGCGTGTGGTGAGCATTTGCGGCAAGACCTGCGCCTGCGCCGCGCCCTTGGCATACCAAAGGTACAACGGCACGCCCGCGCGATTATGCGCCTCGATGAAGCGGCCGAGCGCCGGATCCCCATCGGTCCAGTCGCCCACCAGCACCGCGGCATTCCTGTTCGCGAATGTCTGACGCGTCGCATCGGTATCGAGAACGGCGCGCTCGTTGACCTTG
Source organism: Sphingomonas jeddahensis (assembly GCF_001981525.1). Taxonomy (GTDB): domain Bacteria; phylum Pseudomonadota; class Alphaproteobacteria; order Sphingomonadales; family Sphingomonadaceae; genus Sphingomonas; species Sphingomonas jeddahensis. The sequence goes on from NZ_MPSB01000002.1 coordinate 388,535, forward strand.
CACGTCAGGCACCAATCGGCGGTGAAATAAGCAAACACCGGCCGCCCTTCGGCCCGCAAGGCAGCGAGCCGCTGCTCGCTGAACGGCTCCGCCCCGGCGATGCCCTCTGCGCCCGCGGCCGCGATCGCTTGCGGCTTGACCAGCGCCACCGCGAGCAGCGCCAGCGCGATCGCCGGCACCGCGGGCCACCAGGCCCGCTCGCCGCCACCATGCTGCCGCCGCCCCGTCCACCAAAGGCCGACGCCGGCGAGCAGCGCCGCAGCGAGCCCGATTGACATGCCATTCACCCCCGCCTGCCGCCCGAGCACCCAGGCGAGCGCCAGGGCGGTCACGAACATCGGGACCGACAGGGTGCGCCGCAGCCGCCCCATCCAGGCCCCCGGCTTGGGCAAGCGCCGCCGCAGCGCCGGCACGAAGCCGATCGCCAGGAACGGCAAGGCGATGCCGAGCCCCAGCCCGACGAACACCAGCATCGCAATCAGCGGCGGCAGGACCAGTGCCGCGCCGAGCGCCGCGCCCATGAACGGCCCGGTGCACGGCGTCGCCACAAAGGCGGCAAGCGCGCCGGTCATGAATGCGCCGCCAGCTCCACTGCGCCCGGCGAAACGCGGCGTCGGCAGCTCGAAGAGACCCGTGAGGTTAAATGCGATCCCCATCGTCAGCAGCAGCAGCACGCCGATTACGCGCGGATCCTGCAACTGGAACGCCCAGCCCACACTCGCCCCGCCGGCGCGCAAAGCGAGCAACGTCCCGCCAAGCGCCAGGCAGACCAGCACCACGCCGGCGGTGTAGGCCAGGGCCTCGCGTCGCGCCGCTCCCTCCGTCTCGCCTGACTTGGCGAGGCTAAGCGCCTTGAGGCTCAGGATCGGAAAGACGCAGGGCATGATGTTGAGCAGCAGCCCGCCGATCAATGCCCCGGCGAAAGCCAGCAATGCCGCACTCGCCGTCACCCCCGTCTCCGCCGGGACGATCGCCGCAACGCTGCCCGGCGCGGCGGTGATGGCAAAGCCCTGCCCCGCTCCGGTGGCGAGCACGCCTTCGATCTGCCCGCTCGCCGGCGTGGCGGCGGCCTTTGTGCTCAGCACGATCCGGTCGCCGTCGCGCGCGACCGTCTGCGGCGCGGCATAATCGATCGCGCCTCCAGCTAGCGGGTAGAAATACAGGTCGCCTGCCGGTGCGCTTCCGGGGAACGGAATGGCGAGCCGGAACGCGCCGTCTCTCGCCTGCCACGTCGCCGGCGATCCCAGCGGGCGCGGCAGCTTCTGCCGCCAGCCGTCGAACCGCGCCCGCGTCGCGGCATCGATCGCGCCGTCCCCGACCGTCAGCACCGTAGAGAGGGTCTGCGTTTCCGGAACGCAGATCTCCTTGGTGCAGACGAGGTAATCGGCCTTTACGCTCACCGGCAGCCGCGTGCCGGGCGCCACGCCGGTCGGGATCTGCAGATCGACCAGCTGCGCGAACGGCGCCTCATAGACATAGTTCATCAGCCCGCCGACGATCAGCCGCTCGGGCACCGGATAGCGCAAGCTGCCGGCGGCAACGCCATCCGGCAGCGCCCATTTCAGCCGGGTCTCGATCCCAGCGTCACCCGGGTTCTGCCAATAACCGTGCCATTCCGGCTCCGGCCGCGAGTCGAACGCCAGCGTGACCGTGCTGCCTGCCGCGGGTCGCGCCGTTTCGGGCACCAAAGTGATCGCAACATGCGGCGCCTGCGCCGCACTGCTTTGCGCCGTCGCGAACGGCCCAAACAGCGTCATCACCGCGAAAAAGAACGCCGATAGCCATGCTTGCCTAGCCGTCATGGCACGCACATACCGCGCGCGCTGCCGATTTGCATCAAGGTCCGTCATGAAAGCTTTTGCCGCCGCCCTCCTCGCTTCCATCGCGCTTCCGCTCACTGCCGGAGCCGCCGCTGCTCAGGAGGCGGCGCTCGAGTCGGCACAGCCAGCCGCGCCTCCGACGCTAGGGACCCCGCGCACCCCGCCCAAGCTGATTGTGGCAATCTCAGTCGACCAATTCTCCGCGGACCTGTTCGCGCAATATCGCAACCGTTTCACGGATGGCTTCGCGCGCCTGCTGCAAGGTGCGGTGTTCCCCTCGGGCTATCAGAGCCACGCCGCGACCGAGACCTGCCCCGGCCACTCGACGATCCTCACCGGCATGCGCCCGAACCATACCGGCATCGTCGCCAACAACTGGATCAATCAGAAGGCGCCGCGCGAGGACAAGGAAGTCTATTGCGCCGAGAACGAGAGCGTGCCGGGCACCGATCACAACAATTACAAGCCCGCCGACCTGCACCTCAAGGTGCCGACGCTTGGCGAGATGATGAAGGCGGCGAACCCCGCCAGCCGCGTCGTCTCCGTTGCCGGAAAGGATCGCGCGGCGATCATGATGGGCGGCCACAAGGTGGACGAACTGTGGTTCTGGGGCGGCAAGGATTTCATCTCCTATGACGGCCGTCGCGTTCCTCCGGCAGTGCAGCGCGGGCGCGACGCTGTCGCCAAGCTGATCGCGCAGCCGCAGGAGCCGCTGCCGGTGCCGTCCTTCTGCCGCCCGCTGATGCAGCCGATCCAAGTCGGCAACCAGACGATCGGTAACACCCGCTTTGCCCGCGCCGCGGGTGACACGCGCGCGTTCCGCGCCTCGCCCGCGCTCGACGGCGCGGTGTTCGCAATCGCCGCCGGACTGATTCAGGACATGAAGCTGGGCCAGGGCAGCGCGCCGGACATCATCTCGATTGGCGCCTCGGCCACCGATTACATCGGCCATGCCTACGGTCCCGGCGGCGGCGAGACATGCCTGCAAATGGCCGAGCTCGACAAGACGCTGGGCGGCTTCTTCGCCGCGCTCGACAGCTGGGGCCTCGATTATGAAGTCGTGCTGACCGCCGATCATGGCGGGCACGACGTGGCCGAGCGGCAGCAGCAGCGCGCGATGCCGATGGAAGCGCGCGTCACCACCGACGTATCGGTGAAAGCGATCGGCGAGGCGATCGGCAAGCAGCTCGGCATTGCCGGGCCGGTGCTGCTCGGTTCGGAAGGCGACGTCTATGTCGCCGATTCGGTGCCGGCGAACCGCGAGCAGGCAGTGATCGCCGAAGCCGCCAAGCGGCTGCGCGCGCATCCGCAAGTCGCCGCCGCGTTCACGCGGGAGGAGATCGCTGCCGCTACTATTCCGACGACGCCGCCCGAGACCTGGACGCTCGCGCAGCGCGCGCACGCCTCCTACGATCCGGCGCGATCGGGGGACATCCTGATCCTGCTCAACCCGCGCGTGACGGGCATCCCAACACCGGGACCAGGCTATGTCGCGACGCATGGTAGCCCGTGGGATTACGATCGCCGCGTGCCGATCCTGTTCTGGCGCAAGGACATGGCCGGTTTCGAACAGCCGCAATCGGTGGAAACGGTGGACATCGTGCCGACACTGGCCGCAACGATCAGCCTGCCCGTGAGGGGACTGGACGGGCGTTGCCTCGATCTCGACAGCGGCCCCGGCGACACCTGCCGCTGAGGCAGGGCAACGGCCGACCTTCATCGTCATCCCAGGCTTGATCCGGGATCCACGGTGCCGCGAGCGCTGGTTCCGATTGGCGAACGACAGTGCCTGCGGATGGCTGGATCCCGGATCAAGTCCGGGATGACGAAGGCGTGGAACGAGCCGGTCGCCCTTCCTGTCGGTCCTAGGGCTCCCGCACCTCATACGCCCGTACGCCGGCACCGAGCTTGTTCGCGCCCACCGCCAGCTTCTCTCCGCTGACATTTGCCACAAACGCCGGGTTCTTCTCCTGCCCCGGCGCCAGTGACGCGACATTGTCGTGGACGCTGAGCCCCGCGGAACGGTATTTCCGCTGCTCGGCCGCCACTACGATCATGCCTGACCAATTCTCCTTGCGGGTGCCCTGAACGAAGGTGTTCCGCGCGATTTCGCCGGTGCCGCCTTCGGGCAGGTCAATCATGTAATTGGTGCGATTGCCGCCGGTGTCGTCGAAGCTGTTGTCGGTGATACGCACCTTGGGCACGCGCAGCTTGACGTAATGTCCGCCCTGCCCGCGCTCGAACCGCGAGTTGGTGATCGTCACGCTGCCGGTGCTTCCGAGATAAATGGAATGCGCGCAATCCTCCGTCTCATGACATTGGCCGAGGCCCGAAAAGGTCGAGCGGTCGATCGTGACGTTCGCCGGATCCTCCGTGCCGCCAAGTATCCCCTCCTGGCTGTCGAGGAACATCGCGTTGCGCACGACGAGGTCGCCGATCTCGATGCGGATGCCCGCGCCATTGCCGTCAGGCACGCGGATGCCGCGGAACACCAGACCGTCGACGATCGAGCCATTGCCGCGCAGCACCAGACTCGCCTTGCCCTCGCATGCGCCCTCGAAGATCGCCGTGCCGGGCTGCACGGCCTTGAACGTGACCCGGCCGGCCTGCTGCACCGCGCATTCGCGATACACACCCGGCGCGATCATCACCGTGAAGTCACGCCCGCGGTTCGAACTTAGCGCCTGTTCCAGTGTGGCGTAGCTCTCACCCGTTTCAGCAATGGTGAATGGCGCCCCCCGCTGCTGGCTCGCAGCGGGTGCCGCGAGCGCAAGAGTGAGGAGAACGGGTGCGAAACGCATAAATGGTTCCTTTCGCCGGCTGTCCTGGCGCGCGCATGATCGGGCCGTAACCCACAATCGCGGTTAATCCGATCAGCGGTGTGCCATGCGCGTTGACGAGGCACGCCTGTGTCCCGTCGCGGCACGGTTGCAGCGGGTCTCGTTTCCTGTTGCAACTGACTTAATTGGTCCGCACAAGCGTACCGAAACGTCGATTCCAAGAGGCGGAGAGGCACAATGCAAAGCTACCTGAAGCACTATATCGATGGCGCGTGGGTCGAAAGCGACGGCGGCAAACGCCACGAGGTGATCGATCCGGCCACCGAACAGGGCACCACCGAGATCACGCTGGGCAGCGAGGCTGACGTCAACAAGGCGGTGGCCGCCGCCAAGAAGGCGTTCAAGACCTGGTCGCAGTCCACCGTCGAGGAGCGGATTGCGCTGCTCGAGCGGATCATCGCCGGCTACAAGGCGCGCATCCCCGATCTCGCCGCCGCCACAAGCCGCGAAATGGGTGCGCCGATCTCCTTTGCGAACATGGCGCAGGCTCCGGCAGGCCTTGGCCACTTCATGGGCACGCTGGCGGCGCTGAAGGAATTCAGCTTTTCCGAACAGGCCGCCAAGGGCGCGCGCGTGGTGCACGAGCCGATCGGCGTGGTGGCGATGATTACGCCATGGAACTGGCCGCTGAACCAGATCTGCGCCAAGGTCGCGCCTGCGCTCGCCGCCGGCAACACGATGATCCTGAAGCCGTCGGAAGAAGCCCCGACCAATGCGATGATCTTTGCCGAAATCCTGCATGACGCGGGCGTGCCGGCGGGCGTGTTCAACCTCGTCAACGGCGACGGCCCAACGGTTGGCGCAGCGCTGTCGAGCCACAAGGACGTCGATATGGTGAGCTTCACCGGCTCGACCCGTGCCGGCGTCGCCGTGGCGACCGCTGCTGCAGCGACCGTCAAGCGCGTCCACCAGGAACTGGGTGGCAAGGCGCCCAACGTCGTGCTCGAAGGTGCGAAGCTTGGTGAAGTGCTGCCGCCGACACTCGCCGGCGTCATCGCCAATACCGGCCAGAGCTGCATCGCACCCACTCGCCTGCTCGTCCACAAAAGCCAAGTCAACGAGGCTGAGGAGGTGGTGAAGGCGATCATGGAAGCCACCCAGGTCGACAGCCCTGAGAAGGAAGGCGCGCACATCGGCCCGGTGGTCAACAAGGCGCAGTTCGAGAAGATTCAGACGCTGATCCAGTCCGCCCTCGACGAGGGCGCGCGTCTGGTCACCGGCGGCGTCGGGCGTCCGGACGGCCGCAATGCAGGCTATTTCGTGAAGCCCACCGTGCTCGCCGACGTGACGCCGGAGATGCGCATCTACCGCGAGGAAACGTTCGGGCCGGTGGCGACGATCACCACCTATGACGATACCGAGCAGGCCGTCGAGATGGCTAACGACACCGAGTACGGCCTGTCCGCAACGATCTCGGGCGATCCGGCCGAGGCGTCGAAAATCGCCGGCAAGTTGCGCGCCGGCCTGGTTACCATCAACGCCTGGGGTCCGAACGGCGCGACGCCGTTCGGCGGTTACAAGTCATCGGGCAACGGCCGCGAGGGCGGCAAATGGGGCCTGACCGACTTCATGGAAGTGAAGACGATCGTCGGCGAAAACGCCTGACGACTACAACAAACGGGCGCCCCGCAAGAGGCGCCCGTTTTTTTATGGGGAGAGGGAATATGATCGTTAGCGTGCTGTACCCGAACCACGACGGCGCGAAATTCGACGCCGGCTACTACAAGGCCAAGCATGCCGAGCTGGCGCGTGAGATCTGGAATCCGGAAAAAGTCGAACTGATCGAGGGCCAGGCGCCCGGCGGCGGCGCGGCGCCGTTCGCGCTGATCGCGCACTTCCACTTCGCCTCCCCGGAAGCGATGGGCCAGGCAATGGCCAATTCGCGCATCGGCGAACTTCAGGCCGATGTGCCGAACTTCACCGACATCACGCCGACGATCATGGTCGGGCGCACGCTCTGACCTGACGGGAGCGCCGTTGTGCAGGCAACGGCGTTTCCTTTTTGGCCACCCCGGACTCGGTCCGGACCCTGACGCCTTTCACTACCGTCGCAGATGACGACGAAGCTCACCCGGGCTCAAAGCCGAAGCGCCCGCTTCTCACCTATCGCTTGAACGGCTTAGCGGCCCTGCGGCGCTTCCGTGCCCGGCGCACCAGCGCCCGGCAGAGGCGCACCCGGCATCCCGCCGGCGGCACCCATCTGCTGCTGCTGGAGCTGGCGGATTACCGATTCGGGAAGGAAGTCGATCAGTTCGACATCGAAGACGAGGGTCGAGTTGCCTGGGATCGGGCCCTTGGTCTCCGCGCCATAGCCAAGCTCCGGCTTGATCCAGAACTTGTACTTGGCGCCCTTGGGCATCAGCTTCAGGCCTTCGGAGAAGCCGGGCACCACACCCGTCACCGGGAACGGCGTCGGCTGCTGCGACTTGTCGAAGGTGGTGCCGTCGAGCAGCTTGCCCTCGTACATCACCAGCGCGACGTCGGTGTCCGTCGGCTTGGGCCCGGAGCCGGGCTCAATCACCTGATATTGCAGGCCCGAGGCGGTCGTCACCACGCCCTTTGCGCGAGCGTTGCGCGTCAGGAAATCGTCACCCTGTACCGCCAGCGCCGCAGCGGCCATCACCGCGGCAATGATGCCGACGATCAGCCAAACAACATAGCTGCGCTTGACCGGAGCGATCGGAACGGCGGTGACGGTCGACATGGCGATCCCCGGTCAGGCCGGGTGCGAATCACCGCACCCGGAAACAGCGAATGTTGAGAAAGTTGAGACGATCGCGCGGTTCTTACCGAGCGCCGTCGCGCTCCGCCCGCTTGCGATCGAGCTTGCGAGCGCGGCGAACAGCGGCTGCACGCTCGCGAGCGCGCTTCTCCGACGGCTTCTCGTAGTGCCGGCGCAGCTTCATTTCGCGATACACGCCCTCACGCTGCAGCTTCTTCTTGAGCGCGCGCAGGGCCTGGTCGACGTTGTTGTCGCGAACGATGATCTGCATAAAACCGACACTTCTCCGAAATCTAAAAACAGCCCGATTCTGCGAAACGGAAACGGCGGCCGCGAGCATAGCCCGCGCCGTGAACCCGCTGCGTCTATCACCGCGCCAATCACAGCGCAACCCGCGGACTTGTGGCTATCGCGCCACAGCGCTCCCTTTGCGGGAAGTTAGCGGATCGCTAGAGCAGCGCCAATGACGACGCTTACCCTGTACGACAGCCTGTCGCGTTCGCTGCGCCCCTTCGCGCCGCTTGATCCCGCCCGCGGCGTGCGCGTCTATTCGTGCGGACCGACCGTCTACAATTATGCCCATGTCGGCAATTTGCGCGCCTATGTCTTCACCGATACGCTGTCGCGTGTACTGACGTGGAAGGGGCATGACCTCACCCACGTCATCAACATCACCGACGTCGGACACCTGACCTCCGACGCGGATGCCGGCGACGACAAGATGGAGGCTGCAGCCAAGCGGGCCGGCACTGATATCTGGGCGATCGCGCGCCATTATACCGACGCGTTCAAGCAGAACCTGGCCGACCTCAACATCCGCACGCCGACGCACCTACCTCTCGCGACCGATCACGTGGCGGAGATGATTGCATTCGCCAAGGCGATCGAGGCGAAGCATTGCTATCGACTGGACAGCGGCTTGTACTTCGACGTGACAACCGTGCCCGATTACGGGCGGCTCGCGCGGTCGGCGGACGACACTGGCGAAAGCCGCATCGATCCGGTCGAGGGCAAGCGTCATGCGCAGGATTTCGCCATCTGGCGCACCTCCGCGCCTGAAGAGAATCGACAGATGGAGTGGGATTCACCCTGGGGCCGTGGGGCGCCGGGTTGGCATCTCGAATGCTCGGTGATGAGCAAGAAGTATCTCGGCGAATCGTTCGATATCCACACGGGCGGGATCGATCACCGCGAAATTCACCATCCCAACGAGATCGCGCAGAACCAGGCGCATTGCGGCTGCGGCGACAGCGGCGCGGCGTTCTGGATGCACAACAACTTCCTGGTCGAACGCGCGGGAAAGATGAGCAAATCGTCGGGCGCGTTCCTGACGCTGCAATCGCTGGTCGACCGGGGCTTTCACCCGCTGTCTTACCGCATGCTATGCCTTCAGGCGCATTATCGCAGCGAACTGGAATTCTCCTGGGAGAATTTGGCAGCGGCGCAGGTGCGGCTGAAGCGGCTGGTTCAAGCGGTCGAGGGCTTGCGCGCCCGGGTGGATGCACCGGCCAAAGGCTCGGCTGCGGCCTATCGGGATCAGCTGGACGCGGCGGTTTCTGACGATCTGGCCACCCCGCGTGCCTTGCCGGTGCTTGATGCATTGGTGGCGGACAAGAAGGTGTCGCCAGCGGATCGACTGGCCGCGCTGGGCGACTTCGTGACGGTGCTTGGCTTGCCGCTCGACAGATTGCGGCGGGAGGATCTTCGGGTTCGGCCGGTGTCTGCGGGGATCGACGAGGCAGGCATCGCGGCTCGGCTGGTCGAGCGGCAGGCGGCTCGGGCGGCGAAGGATTTCTCGACATCGGATGCGATCCGCGATGAGCTGGCGGTGGCGGGTGTGGAGGTGATGGACGGTGATCCGCTTGGGTGGGATTGGCGCGTGACGATCTGACGCCGTCGTCGCGATGCCCTGTCGAGTGACACATCCCTATTCGATGCCGTCATGCCGGCCTCGTGCGGCATCCAGACTTCCACACACTCGGCGCTGCTGAGTTTTGCGGACCCCGGACCCCGGCATAGGCCGGAGCGACGCGGAGCAGCGGCGCGCGGCTGCCCGAGACCCTAGTTCAGCGGCACGTCGCGCTGCACCAGCACCGGCGGCACATAAGGCTTTTCTCCCGCCGGGATCGCCGCCGCGGCTGCTTCGATCGCCGCGATCCGCCGCTTCGTGGCCGGGTGCGTTCGGCTGCGGAACAGGCCGCCGTCGAGATCGCCGCCATGCTCGCGCCAGAACCGTGGTGCCGACGCAGTGTCGTAACCGGCATTGTGCAGCAGCGCGACGCCGAGCACATCCGCCTCCAGCTCCGCCTTCTGTCCGAGTGCAGCATTGCGGCCAAGTTCACCCAGCAGACCGCCCTTCACGCCTGCAGCCTCCAAACGCACGCGATGCCGCAGAATGATGTGGGACAATTCGTGGGCGACGATCACCGCGACATCTTCGTCCCGGTAACGTTCGAAGAAACGCACACCAATCTGCACCACCTTGCCGTCCGACTGAGCAGTCATGGCGGGACCGAGCAACACCTCGAATCGTGCCCGGCAGCCCATCGGCGCCGGCACCGCGACCTCGCGACCCCTCCCGGCACGCGCAACCGTGAGGCGCACGGGCGACTGCGCGGTTTCGAGCAGGCTGAGCGCGGCGTCACGATCCGCAGCAGATGGGGCGGTTGCGCGCGCCTCGAGACGACGACCGCCGATCGATATCAATCCGTCATTGGCCGCCACGCCGGCCGTCGCTGCTGCCGAACCAGGAACAACCGCTTCCACCCCAATGGGCGTCGCAAAGCCGAAGGCCTGGCGCGCTGCTGCCTGCGTGTCGGCATCATATTGGGTGGCGGCGTGGAGGATGAGGCCAGTCGCCGGTGCCTGATCGCGGCACAAGGCAGCGTTTGCGGTCACCAGGCGATGGGCGATAGCGCCGAGGCGCAAGTCGATGGCGCGAAGCGACTCAAGACTGGCGGTGTCGAGGCCAGCCGGGGCGGCACTTGCCGGAGCGGCAGCGGCGAGGAGGAGCGCGATCACAACATCCCGATAGGCGAGCGCCGCGCGGCGCGCTATCACCCATGCCATGAAGGCCGTTCTCCCCGCGATCGCCCGTCCGCTGCTTGAAGCGCAGCTTCCCGCTGACCTTGAGGTCGCCTGGTGGTCCAGCCCAGCCGATGCCAAGGCGATGACCGCGGACGCCGATATCGCCTGGGTCGACATGCAGCCGACCAGCCTGACCGAAGAGGCAATCCGCGCCGCGGGGCCGAAGCTGAAGTGGGTGTCGACTCTCTACGCCGGGCTCGACGCCTTTCCGCTCGACACGCTGCGTGAACGCGGCGCGATCCTGACCAATGGCGTTGGCATCAACGCCATCGCGGTGGCGGAATATGCCGTGCTGGGCGTGCTTGCTGCCGCCAAGCGCTTCGACCAGGTGGTACGCGCGCAGGACCGCGCCGAATGGCTGCGTGATTCGCCGGGCAAGATTGAACTGGCCGAGACCAAGGCGATCGTGATCGGCTATGGTGCGATCGGCCGGCTGATCGGCGAGCGGCTTGCTGCGTTCGGCGTCGAGGTGACTGGTGTCACCCGCTCCGGCAGCAACGGCACGCTGACGCCGGATGCCTGGCGGGAACGAGTTGGCGATTTCGACTGGGTGGTGCTGGCCGCCCCCTCAACCGGGGAAACCAAGGCGATGATCGGCACGGCGGAGCTGGCGGCGATGAAAAGCGACGCCTGGCTAATCAATATCGCGCGCGGCGACATGATCGACGACGATGCGCTGCTAGCCGCGCTGACCGGCGGCACGATCGGCGGCGCGTTCCTGGATCCGACCAATCCCGAGCCGCTGCCGGCGGACCATCCGCTGTGGACGGCGCCTAATTGCATGATCTCGATGCATCTGTCCGGCCGCAGCCAGACCAAGATGTTCCACCGCGCTGCCGCGCTCTTCCTCCGCAACCTGTCGGCGTTCCGCGCGGGGGAACAGATGGAGAATATCGCGGATCTCGACCGCGGCTATTGAGGCGTGGGCGTGATCGGCAGGATCAGCCGATCATGCCGTCCTCGTCCGCGGCGAGCACGCGCCCCATTGCGTCGAACAAATTATCCATCGCCACCGGCTTGAAGATCACATCGTCTGCGCCAGCGGCCAGGCAGCGTTCGCGCAGGTCGATCGCCGTATCGGCCGTGACCACGATGATCGGCACCCGCCCCTTGGCGTCCGGCCGTGCGCGAATGTGCCGGATCGCGGTGATCCCATCCATGCCGGGCATGCGCAGATCAACCAGCAGCATGTCGAAATCCTGACCGTCCAGCAGGCGCAGGCCTTCCTCCGCGCTTTCCGCTTCGATCATGTCCGCACCGGCCACGTTAAGCATATCGCGGACCACCCGGCGGTTCATCCGATCGTCCTCGATGAACAGGACGTTCATGGCCGTTGGCCGGGGAGGCAGTATGACCGTTTCATCGCCGTCACCAGTATCGTCTCAAGCCGCCTCGGACACAAGAGCGGTTACATGCCGTTCATCATTGAACAACACTTGAACTAGCGCTTCCTTTCCGATCGGCTTGGCGATGAACTGGGCGATGCCGGCTTCGTTCAGCCGCCCCTGCTCGCCGCGCTCCAGTGGTGGGCCGAGCAAGGCGATATGCGCCGATGTCGCCGCCTGAGCGATGGTGCGAGTCGCCGCAATGGGGTCATCCTCGACGCGCAGCGTGGCGTCGTCGATCAACAAGGTCGCGGGCTGCTTCGTCGCAAGTGCCTCCAGCGCTTCGGAGGCACTGCCGGCGAAGAATATCGGCCCGCCGATCGGCGACAGCAACGCCTTGAACATCGCACGGGTAATCGGGTTGCGATCGACCACCAGCACGCCTGCGCCGGGCGCCGCAGCGGCTGCTTCCGGTGCCTCGACCGGCTCATAGGGCAGATCGAGCGTGAAGGTCGCGCCCTCGCCTTCCACACTGCTGACGATCACGTCGCCACCCATCGCGCGCGACAGGCTGCGGCAGATCGAGAGGCCGAGACCGGTGCCGCCGAACTGCCGTGTCGTCCCGGTGTCGGCTTGGCGGAAGGGCTCAAAGATGATCTCATGCTTGTCCGGCGCGATGCCGATGCCCGTATCTGCCACGGTGAGGCGCCACCGATCGCCAATAACTGTCGCGGTGACGATGACATTACCGCCCGGCGTGAACTTGACCGCGTTTGACAGCAGGTTGAACACGATCTGGCGCAACCTTGTGCTGTCCGCCATGCCGCAATGCGGGCCGCTGCAGAGATCGACGTTAAACGACAGCCCCTTGGCGCGCGCCTGATCCTCCCACATCCGGGCCGCCTCATGGATGGTGCGGCGGATGTCGGTGGGCGTTTTCTCGATCGTCATCTTGCCCGTCTCGATCTTGGCGACGTCAAGGATGTCGTCGACCAAGGCGCGCATCGTGATCCCGGCACCGTGCACGACCGACAGACGATCGCGCATCTCTGCATCGGTTTTCGGATTGGCGAGCATCACCTGAGTCATGCCGAGAATGCCATTGAGCGGCGTTCGGATTTCGTGGCTGGTAGTGGCCAGAAATTCCGTCTTCGCCGCCAGCGCCTTGCCGAGTGCAACGTTGGTACGGGCGAGCGCGTTGCGGCTGCGCCGGAGCGTCACGATCCCGAAGGCGAGCAGCGTGATGATGATAAGTGTAGCCGCGGCGACGCCCACGAACACCCATCGCTGCGCCCGCGCGCGCGCGCGTTCGAATGCCACGGTCTTCTGCAGGTCTGCCGCCTTGAGCTGCGCAATGCGGAGCTCCTGATTGGCGAAATCAAAGCGGGCGGCGGCGATGGCGGCACTGTTCGATCGCGCGGTAGCGGTGGCCTGGTCGTCCAGCCGCTTCAGCGCCGCAAGGTGCGCGAGGGCGAGGTCGTCGCGCGCGATTTTGCTGTAAATGCGGTAAGCGACGTCGTGCGCCGGACGGTCAGGTGGCAACGTGGCGGTGAGATCGACGCCTTGGAAACGCTCCGCGATGAGGCGTTCCGCCGCGGGAATGTCACCGCGGAGGAAGGCGGCTCGAGCGGCGAGGGCGATGAAGGTTGGACGGTACGCTGCTGCTTCTGGCTTTGTGGTTAGCGCCAATCCCTCGCCGATCGTGCGATTCCCTGCTCGAAGATCATTATCGTCCAAATGCACGTCAGCGACGTTCGATAATATCTGAGCATAAACCACAACGCTCTTCATCTGCCGTGCCATAGCCAATGCTTTAGCTAGCTCGGCTTCTGCTTCCTGGAGCCTTCCAAGTTCCTTGAAGGCCAAGCCGCGGCCGTTATATATGGCGACCGCTAGACCTGGGTCAGCGCGATAGGCGTCGAGCGCCTGATCGAGATAGCGGAGCGCACCGGCGTGATCGTTACCGGTCGCGTGCACCAACGCGATCATTATAAGTGTTTTCGCGCGACTGCGCGTGCCCCCCGCGTCGCGAAACATATCATGTGCGCGCCGCAAGTCGGCGAGCGCTGCGCCGATTTCGCCCTTGGCGTAGAGTGCCCCGCCCTCGGAAAGCAGAATATCGGCATTGAGCTGCGAACCCGGCGCCGCCCGATCGACGATCCGGCGTGCCTCCGCCAGTATCTTTGCCGCCCGTTCATGTTGAACGATACGGCTGTACGCTTCTCCCTTCAGCCAGAGCGCTGTCGCCTCCATTATCGGAGATCTTACCTCACGGGCATATTTAAGTGCCGCCTCGGCTTGCCCGACGGCGGTGCTGGGATCCTTCTGCATCTGCGCTTTGACATCGGCGGTCATTGCATCAAAGCGTTGATCATTTCCGGCCGGACTTGCCGCGATCAACAACAGGAAAGTCAGGACGCCAAAACCCCGGCGTACCTTGAAGCGGATCACCCGCGCTTCCAAGCGGTCGCAAGGTTGGTGAAAGAAGCGCGCGTGTCCTGCGACACATGGTGATGCCGATCTTCTTCCAGGAAGGTCAGCAAGGCCTCAAGCGCGATCGGGCGACTGATCAGAAAGCCTTGCACCATGTCGCAGCCCATCACCGTCAGCAGCGCCAGAGCCGAATGCGTCTCCACACCTTCCGCCACGACCTCCATCTCCAGCGCGTGCGCCAGATCGATCGTCGAGCGCACGATCAGCGGATCGCGATTGGAACTAGTCAACTGCGTGACAAACAGCTTGTCGATCTTCAGCTCACGCGCCGGCAGCTGCTTCAGATAGGCGAGGCTCGACAAGCCTGCCCCGTAATCGTCGATGGCGATGATGATGCCGATGTCAGCAAAGCGCTGCAGATTGGCGATGGCCGAATCGGGATCTCGGATCACCGATGTTTCAGTGACCTCGAAGCCGAGCTTCGCGTCAGCCTCGGCGACAAGATGGCAGGCGGCATCAACGAATGCCTGGTCTGCCAGCAACTGACCTGAAATGTTGATGAAGATGCGCAGATCGTGTCCGGCTGCCTGCAAGCTACGCTGGTCGATAATCGCCCGGCGGATCGTCCACAAGGTGAGCAGATCGATGACGTCGCCATCTTCCGCTGCGCCGATGAAGTCGCCCGGCAGTATCAGGCCGCGTTCGGGATGAGCCCAGCGCACCAGCGCTTCGGCGCTGTTGATCTCTTGCCGCCGCACGTGGATCTTGGGCTGATAGGCGAGCAGCAGCTGATCTTCATCGATTGCGGTTCGAAGCTCGTCGGCAAGGCGCCGGATTTCTCGTGCGCCCGGTCCAGAGAGGTCGTGCCGCACGGGCGAGTGGGCGGCGCGCGCCTCGGAGAGAGCTGCCTCTGCTTCCTCGACCAGTCGCACATCATCGGTTTGCGGCACGCGCCCGGCTGCAGCCCCGAACGCAATCTCCAACCGATGCATCTCGCCATCGAGGTCGAACGGCGAATCACAGGCGCAACGAAGGATGTCGATGGTGTTGTCGAGGTCTGCAGCGTCGTCTCCCTCGAAAGCGATCTCGATCGTCGCGCGACCAGCGACAGATAGCCGCAGATGAGGAAGCGCCCCGCCCAGTCGCGTCAGCACGTCCCCGACCAGCATGCCAGCGCGCGTACAGCCGACATGACGCCTCACGGCCGCGAAGTTCGCGATCTCGGCCAGCACCAAGAAGCGCCACGCCGGGCGATGCGCCACTAGGGAGGATAGTGTCGCCAGCCCTCGCCGTTGCGATGGGGACGCATGCATCATCTGAGAGCCGAAAGCAGCCATACCGAGCCACCTTAAGGGGCAAGGACTGAAGATACCTTTAACCGGAGGCGCCCCGCGCGTTGAAAGAATTAACCGGCGTTAACGCTCTTGTAGAATGGTAAACAAATCGTTAAATGCACCCTCGCGTCTGCCAGACGCTATAAAACTAGGGAGTCCGACATGCTGGCATTCATTCTCGCCCTGATCTACGGCACCGACGTCAAGCCCTGGTAAGGGTTGAGTTCGGCGGTGAAGCGTTGGGGTTCCTGCGGCTAGGCAGGTAATTGCAACCATTGCTGACGAACTGTTCGGTTGATCCGATCTTACAGAATTGTGACGCGTCTTTGTTAGGCGCGACAAAGAAAGCCCCCGCACCGGTTCGGTACGGGGGCTTTTTACGTATTATATGTTTTTGGATGAATTCTTTGGCTTTGCAGCGCCGAGCGATTTAGCCGAGACTGCGCGCAACCGCCTCATTGACGATCTTGCCCGCCCGGACATTCAGGCCAGCCATCAGACCGGGATCCTCGTCGCATGCCGCGACACCCTTGTTGGCAAGCGCAAGACCATAGGGCAGAGTTGCGTTGTTGAGCGCGTGGCTTGAGGTCAGCGGCACGGCACCGGGCATGTTGGCGACACAATAATGGATTACGCCATCAACCTCATAGGTCGGGTCGGCGTGGGTGGTCGCGTGGCTCGTTTCGAAACAACCGCCCTGATCAATCGCCACATCGACCAGCACCGAGCGCTGCTTCATGTGGCGGAGCATATCGCGCGTCACGAGCTTTGGCGCCGACGCGCCGGGGATCAGCACCGCGCCGATCACCGCATCGGCTTCTCCAATCTCCTGTTCGATCGATTCGAGCGTCGAAACGCGCGTGCGCACGCGACCGTGGAAGAGCTCGTCGAGTTGCCGCAGCCGGGGAATCGAACGGTCGACGATCGTCACCTCAGCACCCAGCCCAACCGCCATGCGCGCGGCATGTGTCCCGACCACGCCGCCGCCGAGCACCACGATCCTCGCCGGTGCCACGCCGGGCACGCCGCCCAGCAGTACGCCCCGGCCGCCATTATAGGCCTTGAGCGCCGAGCCCGCTGCCTCAATTGACAATCGTCCCGCCACCTCGCTCATCGGCGCCAGCAATGGCAGGCCGCCACTGCGATCGGTCACCGTTTCATAGGCGACGGCGGTCACGCCGGAGGCCATCAGCCCCTTGGCCTGCTCGGGATCCGGCGCGAGATGGAGATAGGTGAAGAGGATCTGATCCTCACGCAGTTGGACCCACTCGTTCGGCTGCGGCTCCTTCACCTTCACGATCATCTGCGCGCTGGCGAACACCTCCTCCGCGGTCGGCACGATCGTCGCGCCGGCAGCTACATAAGCGGCGTCATCGGCCGCGATGCCGGCGCCCGCACCGGTCTCAACCAGCACCTCATGCCCGCGCGCGACATATTCGCGGACCGCGCCGGGCGTCAGCCCCACGCGATATTCGTGGTTCTTGATTTCCTTGGGAACGCCGACGCGCATGGGTATCTCCTGGTATCAGGCGAAACCACATAGAAGTCGTCACGGTGCTTCGCCAGTGGCCGAACAGCATGAGGGCCACGCCGGCATGCCGACGCGGCCCTTTCATGCATGAACCTATAACCGCGCCGCATCATGGTTGCGATGGGGGTAGCAGCTGATCAGATATCGTCGCCGAGCGCGCCCTTCACCTTGCCGGCGAACTGCTGGCCCTTGCCCTTCAGCTCCTGCCCGGCACCTTCGGCTTCCAGCCGATCGTCACGCGCCGTGCGCGTCGCGGGATCCTTGTCGGCCATGGCCTGCTTGGCCTTGCCAACGGCTTCGTTCACATTGCCTTTGATCTTGTCGGTCAACTCGCCCATCGTCGCCTCCTGTAGCTCTATGTTAACAACGGAGAGCAAGTTGGCTTCGTTCCGTCAGGCGCGCGGATGGGCGTGGCGATAGACGTCGAGCAGGTGCGCGGCATCGACGGCGGTATAGATCTGAGTCGAGCTCAGGCTGGCATGGCCAAGCAGTTCCTGCAGCGCCCGCAGATCGGCGCCGCGCCCGAGCAGGTGCGTCGCGAAGGAGTGGCGCAGCGCGTGCGGGGTGGTGCGGTCCGACAGGCCAAGCGTCGCGCGGGCGGATCGCACACTCGCGCGGATCACGCCGGGTGATAGAGGTCCGCCGCGCAGTCCGCGAAATAGCGATTCGGTCCGCGCCGCCGGCCAGGGTGACGCGGCGACATAGGCCTCGATCGCGGCGCGCACTGGCGGAAGGAGGGGCACGATGCGCGTCTTGTCGCGCTTGCCGGTGACGGTGATCGTCTCGCCGAGCGGCAGCGCCGCGCCGGTGAGCGCCAGGGCTTCGCCGACCCGCAACCCGGCGCCATAGAGCAGCAGCAGCAGCGCCCAGTCGCGCTTGCCGACCCATTCGACGCGCGCGCCCTCCCCGACCTCTTCGGCCAACGCGACCGCTTCGTGTGGCGCGATCGGGCGCGGCACACCCTTGCGGACGCGCGGAGCCTTGAGACGGGGGGCACTTCCTTCGCCTCCGGCCCAATTAAGGAAGTCGCGCGCGGCGGAGAGTTCGCGTGCGGCGGAGGCGTTGGACAGGCCCTCGCCGCGGCGCTGCGCGAGAAAGGCACGCAGATCGGCCGGTGTGACCTTTGCCAGAGCGGCTCGATCGACTGCTCCGCCCCAATGGTTGCGCAGGAACGCCAGCAGCCGCACGGCCGTCGCGCGATAGGCGCGGACCGTGTGGACGGAGCGGCGCCGGTCGCGGGTCAGATGCGCGGCGTAGAGGATCGGCAGCTCGTCCATGCCGCTTGCTCTATCACCGGCTTCCCTACGAGTCGCCTGCGCCCCATATGCGGCGCGCATGTCTCGTGCCCGCGTCCTTGTCCTCAATTCCGCACTTGGCCCGCTCGATTATCGTGTGCCGCATGGCATGCAGGTCGAACCGGGCTCGATCGTCGTCGCGCCGCTCGGGCCGCGGCAGCTGATGGGCGTAATATGGGAGCCGGAGCGTATGCCGTCCGATGCTGAGGTCGGCGACAATCGGCTGCGCAACCTGCTCGCCGTGGCCAATGCGCCACCGCTTCGGCCGGCGTTGCGGCGGCTGGTCGAGTGGACGGCGGATTATTACCTCGCGCCACCCGCGGCGGTGGTGAGGATGGCCTTGTCCTCCACCTCCGCGCTGGAAGGGTCGCGGCTGGTCACCGAATATCGTGCGACGGGAAATGTGCCGGATCGCATGACGGCGCAGCGTGAGCAGGCGTTGGAGCGGATAGGGGATCGGCAAGGCATGATCCGCGAACTGGCGGCGATCGCCGATGTCTCCGATGGGGTGATCCGCGGGCTGGTGAAGGTGGGCGCGATCGAGGGCGTCGAGGTCGATATCGACAGCCCCTACCCTGTGCCTGATCCGGACCATGCGCCGCCCTCCTTGTCTGACGATCAGCGCGCGGCTGCCGATTCGCTGGTCGCCGACGTCGCAACGCATGCCTTTCGCCCGACATTGCTCGACGGCGTTACAGGATCGGGCAAGACCGAGGTCTATTTCGAGGCGGTGGCGGAGGCGCTGCGGCAAGGGCGGCAAGTGCTCGTCCTGCTGCCGGAGATCGCGCTGACTGAGCCGTTCCTGAAGCGCTTCCACGATCGCTTCGGCTGCGAGCCGGTGGCGTGGCATTCGGGGCTGCGCTCCACTCAGCGGCGGCGGGCATGGCGGGCGATCGCCAGCGGCGAGGCGCGCGTGACCGTGGGCGCGCGATCGGCCTTATTCCTGCCCTATGCCGATCTCGGGCTGATCGTGGTCGACGAGGCGCATGAGACCAGCTTCAAGCAGGAGGACGGCGTCCATTATCATGCGCGCGACGTGGCGGTGATGCGCGGCAAGTTCGAAGGTTGCCCGGTGATCCTCGCCTCGGCCACCCCGGCGATCGAAACGCGGCAGCAGGTGGTGCTTGGCAACTATGCCGAGGTGAAGCTGCCGGGGCGCTTCGGCCCCGCTCAGATGCCGGCGATCGAGGCGCTCGACTTGCTTGAGCACAAGCCCGATCGCGGCCGCTGGATCGCGCCGCCTTTGGTCAAGGCGCTGGAGGAGACGCTGGAACGCGGCGAACAGTCGCTGCTGTTCCTCAACCGGCGCGGCTATGCGCCGCTGACGCTTTGCCGGACGTGCGGGCATCGCTTTCAATGTCCGAACTGCACCGCCTGGATGGTGGAGCACCGGCTGACACGGCGGCTCGCCTGCCATCATTGCGGGCATATCGAGCCGATCCCGCGCGCGTGCCCTGAGTGTAGCGAGGAGGACAGCCTCGTCGCCTGCGGGCCGGGAGTGGAGCGGATCGCGGACGAGGCGGCCGCGCTGTTCCCGGAGGCGCGAGTCGCGGTCGTCACCTCGGACACGATCTGGTCGCCCGCGAAGGCTGCGGAGTTCGTGGGGCGGATGGAGGCGGGCGCGATCGACATCGTCGTGGGTACGCAGCTCGTGACCAAGGGATACCATTTCCCGAACCTGACGCTGGTGGGCGTGGTGGATGCCGATCTCGGGCTCGAGGGTGGCGACCTGCGGGCGGCGGAGCGGACGTTTCAGCAGATCCGGCAGGTTTCCGGGCGCGCGGGACGCGGCGAAAAGCCGGGGCGGGTGTTCATCCAGACGCATTCGCCGGGCGCACAGGTGATGCAGGCGCTGGTGACGGGTGATTCGGACGCTTTCTACGAGGCGGAGACCGAGTCGCGGCGCGATGCGGGGGCGCCGCCGTTCGGGCGTTATGCCGCGATCATCGTGTCGAGCGAGGATCAGGGCTTGGCGCAGGATGTCGCCAGGACGATCGGGCGGAGTGCGCCGGAGGTGGAGGGCATGCACGTCTATGGACCGGCGCCGGCACCGTTGGCGATGCTGCGCGGACGGCATCGGTTCCGGTTGCTGGTGCATGCGCGGCGGGCGCTAGATGTGCAGGATGTGATCCGCGGGTGGCTCGGCGCGCTCGACTGGTCGGCGAAGGTGCGCGTCGCGGTGGATGTGGATCCGTATAGTTTTCTGTGACTTAGCGGCTACGTCTCAGGATGATGTAGAGCGCGCCCTGGCCGCCGTGGCGCGGGTGGGCGTTGCGGACGGCGGCGATGGAGCCGGCATGGCGCGAGCCGGCGAGCCAGTCGCCGATCGCCGCGCGGATTGCGCCGCGGGCGTGGGGGCGTTCGCTTTCGGGGCGAGGCGGTTTGCCGGTAACGAGCAGGATCACGCGATCGCCGCGCGCGACCGATTGCGCCAGCGCGCCATCGAGCAGATCGTGCGCGGAATGGAGCGTGTGGCCGTGGAGATCGATCGTCGTGTCGGGGCTGACCAGGCCGCGCGACAGGCGCTTGTCCCAACCGCCATCGAGCGTAACGCCGGGTAGTGGCCGGGCCGGCGTGTGCGAATCTTTGACGACTTTGGGCGGCGGAGCGGCGATCCGCGACGGCTTTCGGGCGACCGGTGCCGGATCCTGGGCCGCAACCGGCGCGGATTTGGTGACAGCCGGGGTGGCCGCTGCACGCAGGGGCCGAACCGTCGCCATCACCCGCGCCCAAAGCGCGGCTTCGCTTGGATCAAGGCCGCGCGACACCGAGCCGCGCCAGCGTCCCGACCGGCACCAACAGGAAGGCGGTCCCGCGCGCGCTCATGCCGCCGGCGATCGCGCGCGCCTCCGCGCCTGCGCCCCAGAAGGTGTCGAAACGATTGGTGCCCTTGATCGCGCCGCCGGTATCCTGCGCCACCCACAGGCCGGTGGCGTCGGTGCGGTCCATCGACAGGAACACCGGCGCGCCCAGGGGCACGAAGCGGGTGTCGGCCGCCACTGTCGCCTGGTCCGACACCGGCAGGCCCATCGCACCGAGAGGGGGGCCATCGAGGACGCGGAAGAACACGTAGCTCTTGTTCTCGCGCATGATCTCCCGGCCCTGTTCCGGGTTGGCGTGGAGCCAGGCGACGATGCCCTGCATGCTCGCTTGCCCACGGCCGATCAGCCCACGATCGAGCATCAGCTTGCCGATGCCGGTATAATCGCGGCCGTTCTGCGTTTCGTAGCCGATGCGCAGGATTTCGCCGTCGGGCATGCGAACGAGGCCCGATCCCTGGACCTGAAGGAAGAACAATTCGACGGGGTCGACCGCATAGCCGAGGATGCGCGCCTTGCCGGTGAGCGCGCCTTCCTCGATCATCGTGCGATCGTAATAAGGCACGAAATTGCTGCCCTCGACGCGACCGCGGATCTTCTTGCCCTTCAGCGCCTCCGAGAAGGCGCCGAGGTCCACGTCGACCAGATCGGACGGACGGCCGTAGATCGGCGCATAACCGGGGCGGTGCGAGCGCGAGCCGGCGATTTCGGGGATGTAATAGCCGGTGGCGAAGGCCTTGCCGTCGCCGACCTGCACCGTTTCGAACCAGCGCGCGAAAAAGTCGCGGGCGTCGCCGCCGCGCGCTGCGGCGTCGCAGGCCGGTTTCCAGTCCGCCCCGCGCGTCAGGCCAGTGGGATCGGTGCGGCGGACGAGCGAGGGGCAGCTGATACGGAAGGCGGCCAAAGCACGATCGGCAGCGTCGCTGGTGATCGGCAAGCGCGATACCGCGGGGCCGGCGGCGAGACCGGCCGAGACGGCGGTGACCGCATTGGGCACGGCCGCGCTCGGGACAGGCGCGATCGGGGTGGCGGGGGTGGGCTGACGCGCCG